>CAYOAL010000018.1:0-76564 GCA_964401935.1 uncultured Polyangiaceae bacterium | reverse complement strand
GCACGCCTCGTTGCACGCCTCGTTGCACGCCTCGTTGCACGCCTCGTTGCACGCCTCGTTGCACGCCACGTTGGCCGCCACGTTGGCCGCGTCGCTTGGCGGCTGCACGAGCCCAACCGTCGCGCCGCCTCCGACCGCGCTCGAGGTGCCCACGGCGGTGGCTGAGGCGACCCCGGCGCCGCCACCGTTGGCCTACGACAGCGTCAAGGCCCCTGCCGTCGTGCTCGCCGACGATCTCGCCGCGACCGAGAAGCAGCTCGGCAAGTTCCGATTCAGTGTGGAGCTCGAGTTGGGGCGAGCAGCCCCGAGCCGAAGGTGACCGCGCTCGGGCCCATGGTCTTCGGTCTGGCCACGTGCCTTCAAGGCCGCTTTCGAACGAACGCGCCGCAGCTCCACGGGAACCGCGCTACGTTCGAGCTGGTGCTCACCCCGAGCCCGCTCGTGGACGCGCCGCTCGTCCTGGCACCCCCCGCCACGAAGTGAGGGGCTTGGGTTCTAGGCGAGCGGATCGCGGTTGAGCTCGTCGACGTCGAGGGAGCAGTCGACGGCGGGGAGCGCGGCGGCCCGACCAGGCCCGACCTCCCTCACGACCCACTGCGAGCCCTGGCGGGAGTGCACGGTGAGCTGCCGTCGATCGTGGGCGACGTAGTTCAGGCGGATGGCAGGCCTCGTCATCGCGCTCTCAGCATCACGCGGAACGCTCTGCCCAAGTCGTCGCTTGCACGGCGGCACCCCGGGGCGGAGTCGCCAGGCCGATGAGCGCAGCGCCCGAGGCCGGCGCGTGCCACGCTCGAGGCGTGGCGCCCGACGCGCTCGTGGCTCGGGTTCCTTCGTCGACGCGCCGTTGACTGCGGCGCCCCTCGGCGCGATGTGAGGCCTACGTGCGATCGTCCCCCATCACCCGCTCCTCCGCCATCACCCGCTCGGCTGCCATCGCCGCGCTGGCCACGTGGCTCGGCGGCTGCGCGAGCACACCCGTCGCGCCGCCCCCCACCGCGCCGCTCGAGGTGCCCACCGCGGTGGCCGAGGACGTGCCCCCGCCGGCGCCGTTGACCTACGACGCGGTGAAGGAGCCCCTCGTGGTGCTCGCCGACGGGCTGCGCGCGCGAGAGCCACGCCGCGCGCTCCTCGCCTACGCGGGCCACGTTTATTGGGATCTCGCGAGCGCGGAGGCGAAGAAGGTGGGCCTGCGCGCGCCCGACGGCGAGCCCTACCGGCTCGACGAGGAGGTGATCGTGGTGGAGCGCCACCCGCAGCACCTCCGCGTGGTGTACGAGGTGCGCGACGCACGGCTCGCGTTCTACGTGCCCGAGAGCGAGTTTCACGAGGTGACCAAGAGCGCGGTCACGCTGCTCGACGACGGGGGCGAGCCCTTCGCAGACGGCTGCGGTGTCACCCTCCCTGGCGGCACCGTGCTCGAGCTCGGGCCCACGCGCGTCGGCTTTCGGCGGGCGAAGCTCGATAACGAGCGGCTCCGCGCCAAGGGCGTCTTGCCGCCGAGCAGCCTCGATCGCGTGTTCGTGGCGCCCCCTCCCGCCCCCGAGGAGAGGGTGCACGACTGCACGGTGAAGAGCCCGATCGTGATCCGCGATGCCCCTCGCGGGCAGGTGGTCGCCGAGCTCGTCAACGACCAGGCGTGGTACTGCAAGCAGGGGGTCGTGCGCGGTGGCGCGCAGAAGGTCACCGTCTTCGGCGAAGACGCCACGCTGGTGGGCTTCGTGCCAGCGAGCGCGGTCACACCGGTGAGCCCCGGCGACTACTTCGACGAGCTCGGCGCGAGGGGGTTGGGCCTGTGGGGAGTGTCTCACGCCACCTTCCTCTATCTCTGGCCGGGCGACGCGCTCTACCCGGCGGAGGGTGGTGCGCAGATCGGCCGCGTCAACACGCGAGCGATGCGCGCGATCGTGGAGCGCGAGGAGAACGACGGCGCGCGCGTGATCTCGTTTCCGGTAGCGCCGTGGGGCTTCACGGAGCTGTCCATCGACCGCGCCACCTACGAGGCGGCGGCGACCAAGTACGACGCGTGGCTCGCGCGCGTGACGTTCGCTCGGCTGAAGGTGACCGGCGGCGCCACGGTAGAGGCGGTCCGCGCGTGGCTCGAGGACGAGCGCGACCAAGTGACGCAATGCTTCGATGAGGCGCTCGAGGAGCAGCCCGGCGTCACCTTCCGCTACGAGGTGGAGGTGGACCACGCGGTGGCGCGGCCCGCGCCCAAGCTCAGCGCGCTCGGCGCTTCTGCGGTGGGCCTCGAGGACTGCCTCACGAACCGGCTGAGGGGCGACGTGCAGGCGCTGCTCGGGAGCCGCTCCCGGTTCACGTTGGAGCTCACCCCCAACTCGCTCATCGACGCGGTCACCCCCAACCCGCCCCCGGCCACGCGATGACGCTCGCCGCGCCCGGCATCGCTCGCACCGCGGCCCTCGCCGCGCTGCTCTTTGCGCTGGGCCGGTGCACGAGCGCGCCGGCCACCGCGCCTTCGGCCGCGGCGCCAACGCTCGAGGTGCCCCCCACCGCGGCCGAGGACGCCGCGCCGAAGCCACCCCCCGCCTACGACGCGGTGCGGGCGATCGACGTCATCCTCGCCGACGATCTGAAGTCGGTCGAGCCGCGCCGCGCGCGGCTCGATCGTGCCGGCGACGGCTTCTGGGACCTTACGCGCGCAGAGGCGGGCGAGGTGGACGTCCCCGCGTCGACGAGGGAGTCGTTCGACGCGGCGCGCGAGGTGGTGGTGGTCGAGCGTCACCCACGGCATCTGCGCGTCGTCCACGAGGGGCGTGGGGTGCGCGTCGCTCTCTATCTGCGGGAGAGCGAGTTTCGGGAAGTGACAACGGACACGGTCACCCTCCTCGCCAACGGCGGGGTGCCCTTCGCCGACGACTGTGGGGTCACCGTGCCTGGCGGCACCGAGCTCGAGCTCGGCGCGACGCACGCGGACTTTCGCCGCGTGGAGCTCCGTACCAAGCAGTTCACGGCCAAGGGTGTGTTGTCGCCGAGCAGCGTCGATCGCGTGTTTCGCGCGGCTCCGACGGCGAGCCGGCGGCGGCTCTTCGACTGCACTCTCGCGGGTCCGGTGCTGCTCCGTGACGGCCCCCGGGGTAAGGTGGTGGCGGCGATCGAGGAGGCGCGCTGGAACTGCCAGCAGGGCCCTGCCCGTGGAGGCGCACAGCGTGTGACGGTGTACGACAGGGATGTCGTCATCACGGGCTTTGCTCCCGCGAGCGCGGTGGCTCCTATGGAGCCGACATCTGGCGCGTGGGGGTTCTTCCATCGCTCGGCGCGCGGCATCGGCTTGTCTCGCGGCGCGCTCCGCTACCTCTGGCCGGGCGACCCGCTCCATCCCGCGAGCGGCGGCCCGCAGATCGGTCGCGTCGTCGATCGAGCCTTGGTCGTCGGCGATCTGAACCGCGCGCCGGACGGTTCGGGGAGGCTCCTCGTGCCCCTCGAGCTGTGGGGCTTCGCGGAGCTCACGACCGACGCGTCCACCTACGAGGCAGCGCTGACCAAGTACGACGCGTGGCTCTCGCGCGTGAAGTTCGAGAGCCTGACGGTGCGCGGCGGAGGCACGCTGGACACTGCGCGGAAGGTGCTCGAGGCGGATCGCGCGGGCGTCAGCCGCTGCTTCGACCACGCGCTCGTGAAGAAGCCGGGCACGAGCCTGCGCTTCGCGGTGGAGCTCGAATATGCGGCCCACCGACCCGAGCCGCTCGTCACCGCGCTTGGCGCCACCGTCGACAGCGTCGAGGCGTGCCTCGCGACCTGGCTGCGAAGCAATGAGCCGTCGCTGCTCGGGAGCCGCTCCCGGTTCACGGTGGCGCTCACCCCCAGCCCGCTCATCGACGCGGTCACCCCCAACGCGCCCCCGGCCACGCGATGACCGTCGCCGCGCCCTGCCGTGCTCCGCGTCAGGCGAAGACGGTGTCGATGGACATGCGGGTGGAGGCGTGCCAGCGGGCGCGGTTTTCGGCGACGAGCGAGTCGACGAGCGGACGCAGCGCGGGCTGAGCGGCCATGGCCGCCACCACCGGCTTGAGCAGCTTGGTGCGCCCTACCTGCCGCACGAAGGCGGTGAGCTCGGGCTCGATGCCGGGCACGCCCGCCTCCGCGGCCCGGGACAGCCACGCGCACTGCAGCTCGGCGTTGCTCGTCGCGCGGAGGCCGAGCCAGGCGCCGAGCGCTTCGGTGGCCTGCGCGTCTTGGGGCGCGAGCTGCGAGAGGAAGAACAAGATCTCGGTGACCGACCAGTCGTCGCAGGGGGGGTGCGCTGCCGGCGTCCACGTCGTCGCGAGCTCCGCGATGCGCCCGAGGCGCTCGGACACGAAGGTCGGAGCGTCTTCTTCGAGGCCCTCGGCGTAGAGCCAGCGCTCGAGATCGACGCGCTCGGCAGCGAGCGGGAGCTCGGCCCGCACGAACGCCGCGAAGGCCTCGGTGGTGAGCGACTGGAAGCGAAAGCGCTCGAGGTACCGCCGGATGAAGTGGTCGAACACTTCGCGGGTGACCGCTCGCTCGAGCGCGGTGATGAACAGGAACCCCTTCTCATAGGGGATTCGTGAGAACTCGCGGTCGGGATCGAGGCCCTCTTGCGGGTACCAGAGCGCGGTCTTCTGATCCGCCTTCTCGCGCTCCACGAGCGCCTGCTCCAACATCGCGCGCCCGAGGCGAGCTTGCTGGGCGGCGTCCTCGGCGCCGTACACCACCTCGAGGATGCGGCGCTCGGCGTACACGGTCCACCCCTCGTTGAGCCAGAAGTCTTGGTTGGTGGCGTTGGTGACCAGGTTGCCGGTCCACGAGTGGGCGAGCTCGTGCGCGAGCACCGACACCAGCGAGCGATCTTTGGCGAGCAGGGTGGGGGTGAGGAAGGTCATGCGGGGGTTCTCCATCCCGCCCATCGGGAAGGCCGCCGGCAACACGATGAAGTCGTAGCGATCCCAGGCGTAGGGGCCGAAGAGCGCCTCCGCCGCCTCGAGCATCTGCTCCACCTCTGCGAACTCCCAGGCCGCCCCCTCCACCACCTCCGGCTCGGCGTACACGCGCGTGCGTGGCCCGAGATCGCGGCTCTCGAGGTGGCCCACCGCCAGCGCGAGGAGATAGGACGGTATGGGCTGTGGCATGTGAAACCGCAGGCGGCGCGTGCCGGCGTCGGCGCCGGGATCCTCCACGCCGGGGGCGGCCGACATCACCGCCGACAGCGCGGACGGCACGGTGACGTCGGCGGTGTAGGTGACACGCACTGCCGGCGTGTCTTGCACCGGGACGAGGGAGCGCGCGTGGATAGGCTGACACTGGCTCAGCACGAACGGGTGCTCCCCGCCATCGGTCTGCGAGGGCTCGAGCCACATCAAGCCCGAGGCGCGGGGCGAGGTGGCGTAGCGAATCGTCACCGCGCGCGTGGGTTGGTCGCGGGTGATGCGCAGGCGCTGGCCGAGCACCGCGTCGGCCTGGCCGAGCTCGAACCGGAGCGAGGTCCCGTCCTCGGCCACCACCGAGTCGATCTGGAGGTCACGGGTGTCGAGATCGAGCGGCCCCGCCGCGGCTGCGTCGAGGGTGAGCGTCACCGAGCCGCGCAGTCGTCGCTCCGTGAAGTCGACGGTCCACACGAGGGCGAGCTCGGTGGTGCGTCCTTGGGAAACGTCGGCGTAGCTGTGGGGATCGGTCGTCGTGCTCACGAGGCCTCGACTCTACAGGGCCGAGACGAGTGACGCGACCACTCGATGGACGAGCCCTCCCGTCGGCTTGGTGGACCCGGTGTCCGGCTCAACCGTCGCGAAGGAGCGCTTCGAAGTATGCGACCGCTTGGGTGAGGCCGTCACGGAGCGACACCGTGGGCTGCCACCCGAGGGTGTCCTTGGCGCGGGTGATGTCGGGACGACGGCGCACCGGATCGTCTTGGGGCAGGGCCTTGTGCACGACGCGGCTCTTGCTGCCGGTGAGATCGATGATCAGCTCCGCGACCTCGAGGATGCTGCGCTCGTCTGGGTTGCCGAGGTTGATGGGCCCGGTCACCTCGTCGGGGGTGGCCATCATCGCGACGAAGCCGGTCACGAGGTCGTCCACGTAGCAGAAGCTGCGGGTTTGGCTGCCGTCGCCGTAGACGGTGATGTCTTCGCCGCGGAGGGCCTGCACGATGAAGTTCGACACCACGCGGCCGTCGTTGGGGCTCATGCGCGGGCCGTAGGTGTTGAAGATGCGCACCACCTTGATCACGAGCCGATGCTGGCGGTGGTAGTCGAAGAACAGGGTCTCCGCGCAGCGCTTGCCTTCGTCGTAGCAGGAGCGCGGCCCGATGGGGTTCACGTTGCCCCAGTAGTCCTCGGTTTGGGGGTGGATCGACGGGTCGCCGTACACCTCGGAGGTGGAGGCCTGGAGGATGGCCGCCTTCACCCGCTTGGCGAGGCCGAGCATGTTGATGCTCCCGTGCACGCTCGTCTTGGTGGTCTGCACCGGATCGAACTGATAGTGGACCGGGCTCGCCGGACAGGCGAGGTTGTAGATGCGGTCGACCTCCAGATAGAGCGGGAAGGTGATGTCGTGTCGGATCAGCTCGAAGCGCGCGTTGTCGAGCAGGTGGCTGATGTGGCGCTTCTGGCCGGTGTAGAAGTTGTCGACGCACAACACCTCGTGGCCATGCTCGAGGAGCCGCTCACAGAGGTGACTCCCCAGAAAGCCGGCGCCGCCGGTCACCAAGATGCGTTGTTGCTCGAGGGTCATGAGTTCGCCGCGCTCCGCTCGACGCCGCTGCGGTCGAGACCTGCTCGATACGGGCGCCAGCCGTCGGCGGCAAGCGCTCGCGCGGTCGTTCGCGTCAGATGCAGCCCTGCGTGGTCTTGCTCTCGCACGCAGTGCAGCTGTGGTGGCACACGAAGCCGGGCTGCTCGCACTCGGCGTCGACCGTGCAGCTGTAGAGGCAGTAATTGTGCTCGCAGATCCAGGGCCCCCCGGTGCCGGGGCAGTCGCCCACCGAGGAGCAGGGGGTCATGCACGTCGTGTCGCACGCGTCGTCGGTGCAGCACGTGCCTTCGTTGCACAGGTTGCCCCCGAGACACTCGCCGCCGAGGGTGCCCGGGGCGAGGCCCGCGCCGCCGCCCGCACCACCGAGGCCACCGCTCCCACCGCTGCCGCCGCTCCCTCCGGGTCCTGCCGGCGCGATCCCACCCGCGCCGCCAGACGGGATCCCACCCTCGCCGGCGCTCGCGCTCCCGCCGACGGGCGCGCCGCCTTGAGCCATCCCTCCCACCGAAGCGGCGCCCGCGCCCCCTCGCCCGCCATCGTCGAAGGGGAGGTCGCCGACGCCGGAGATGAGGTGGCAGCCCACCCCCATCAGCAGCGAGGCGGCCGCGATGTGGGGGGCGCCGAAGCGGCGGAGGCGGACTCGAGAGCTCACCCTGAGAATCTACCAGAGCACGCGCGCCTACGGTCTGGATTGT
Source organism: uncultured Polyangiaceae bacterium (assembly GCA_964401935.1). GTDB lineage: Bacteria > Myxococcota_A > Polyangia > Polyangiales > Polyangiaceae > JAPYTK01. The sequence goes on along the minus strand of CAYOAL010000018.1, from coordinate 69,143 downwards.
GGTCGGGCGACGCGCCCGGTAACGTGGCCCACAGTGAGCTCGGGAAGAACGCTGGTTCGGGTCGCGAGCCTCCTCGCGGCGCTCTTGCTGGTGACGCTAGCTGGCGTGGGCGACCAGGGGGTGGCCTACGCGCAGCCGAGCCCAGACGCGACGGAGAGCGCCGCCGAGCTCGAGGCCCTTGGCGCCAAGAAGCTCGCCGAGGGCAGCGCCGAAGCCGCGCTCGCCGCGTTCACCAAGGCCGACGCGATGGCCTCGAGCCCCACGACGAGCCTTGGCCGCGCGCGCGCGCTCGCGGCGCTCGGGCGCTTGATCGAGGCCCAGGAGGCGGCGCAGAAGGCTGGCTCCTTGCCGGCGACGGACGGCGAGCCTGCCCGCTTCGCGACGGCGCGGAGCGACGCCAAGACCCTGGCCGGAGAGCTCGCGGAGCGCACGCCGACGGTGGTCGTCCGCGTGACCGACGCCCCCGCCGGCGCGGCGGTCACGGTCGCCATCGACGGCCTGGTGCTGCCGCCTCAGACGGTGGGCTTGCCCCGGGTGGTGGATCCTGGCGCGCACGTCGTCGAGATCTCCGTGGACGGAGCCGTGAAGCAGCGCGCGAGCTTCACCGTCGCCGAGCGCGAGCGCAAAGAGGTGTCGCTCTCGGTGGCCGACGCACCGCCGCCGCAGCCAGCGGCGCTGCCTCCTCCCCCGCCCCCACCGCTTCCCCCCCCCGGCCCCGAAGACACCGGGCGCGAGGGCTCCTCGCCGCTCGTCTACATCGGCTTCTCGGTCGCGGTGGCCGGCGTGTTGGTGGGGAGCATCACCGGCGGCCTGTCGCTCTCGCTCGCTGCCGACGCGGAGGCGCTGTGCTCGGCCGACCGCTGCCCCGAGGAGGCGCGGCCGGACGCGGAGTCGGCGCTCGCGTTGGCCCACGCTTCGACCGCGTCGTTCACGCTCGCCGGCGTGGGCGCGGTGCTCGGCGTGGTGGGGTTGATCGTGGGGGGCGACGACAAGCGCGGTGCCGCAGCGCCGCTGCGGGTGAACGTGGGCCTCGGCGCCTTCGCGCTCACCGGCTCGTTCTGACCTCATCGACGCCATAGGCAGCGCGCCGTCGCCGTGGGAAGCTCGCGGTCATGCGAGGCGTTGTCCGGGGATGAGGGCGCTCATGTGGCTCGCGTGCCTCGCGGGGTGTGTCCCCGCGGCGCCCTCTGCGGAGGTCGTGCGAGCTCCGCGCCCCCCGAGCCCCACCGCGTCGCCCGCCTCGACGGCGCCACGAGAGGTGTCTCTCCCCGGCGTGCTCGACTCGGTGAAGGCGAACCCGACGCCGGAGCTCCTTCAGTTCGGGGCGGTCACCGTGGAGGTCGCCGTTGCCCATCCGCTCCCCGAGCTCATGCTCGACCGCCGTGCCATCGGCACCACCACCGCCACCCGCGTTCGGAGCATCAGCTCGAGCGGGCCCAACGAGGTGTGGCTCGCCGATGAGCGCGGTCGCCTCTATCGGAGCCGCGGCGCGACGCTCGCGCGGCAGCCCGATCCGTGCCCGACGACCAAACTCGCCATCGCCGAGGTGCGCGTGTCGGCGACGCAGGTGGTCGTGATGGGCACCGGCATGTTCGACACGGCAGGGCTGCCCTTCACTCCGGCGATGTTCGCGCGGCGTCCGCTGTCGGGCGGGGCCTTTCGGTGCGACGCCTTCCCCGGCAACACGTACGCGACGGAGGTGCTCGCGGCGCTCGTGCCGGGGGGCTACTGGGCGGTCGGGCCCGACCGCGCGGGCGGCGAGGAGGAGCAGCTGCTCCTGACCGAGGACGGCGGCACCTTCCCCTTCCCGCGTGGGGATCTCGTGTTCGTGGAGCGGCACTGGCACATGGTCGACCGTGATCACGGGTGGCTGTTCCTCAACGACGGCTCTGCCTGGGAGCTGCGCGGCGCGGGGTGGATGCGTCGCCCATCGCTCCCCGAGGGCCTCGAGGTGAGCGACGCCTGGGTGGACGAAGAAGCCACGGTGTGGGTGGCCGGCACCGGCATGGCGTTCTTTCGCGAGGGGCGTTGGCACCGCCTCGTGGTGCCAGCGCCGGTGACGACCCACGCGGTCAGCGGCAGCGCGCCGAACGATGTCTGGTTCGCGAACGAAGCCTGGCTCTACCACTTCGATGGCTCCTCGCTCGCGCGCGCCCAGGCGCCGGTGACCAAGCTCGGCGCCATCCATCACGTGGCGGGCAGCGGCCTCTGGGTGGGCGGGGGCGAGCCGCCCGACTTCGAGGTGGAGCCACCGCCGGTCGGGGAGGTGGTGGTCGTCACCCGGAAGCAGGGCCCGCCGTGAGCGCGCGACGCCGAGGGCCCCTCTGCGGTCTCGCGGGCCTCGCGTTGGGTGCGGCGCTCGGCTGTTCGGGGGCTGCGCCCGTCACCACGCCGCCCCCCTCGCCTCCGGCGGCACGAGGGCCTGCCGACCGGGTCGAGCCGCCGTCCACGCTCGTGCGCTACCGCACCACCGAGGACGCGTGCGGGCGCGTGCGGTTCACCTCTCCTCCCACCCTCGAGGGCGTGGCGGCGGACGGGAGCGTGGCTTGGGTGTTCCGCCACAACACCCCTGGCGCGGTGGCCACGCTCGCCGACGGGGGAGGGCTCGCGTTCGTGGACGGGTGGACGGCGCAGCCGACGTCGCTGCGGCTGTCGCCGGACGGCCGCATCCTCTGGGCGCACCGCTGGCCCAGCCCCGAGTCGACCCACGCGGGGCCGTCGCGGCGCACCTTGGGGCCGGATCCGGCCACGTTCATCGGCCTGACTTTCGTTGGCGAGGAGCTCGCGTTCTGGTTCGAAGACCGCAACGTGAGCGGCTTTGGGGAGGGCCTCGACGTGTGGACCTTTGGCGGGGACGGGAGCTTCCTCGCGCGGCGGCGGCGCACCTTCGACGGCACGATCGACGCCTTCTTGGGCGCGAACGCGGTGTATGTGCAGCGCCACGACGCCGCCGCTGTCGAGATCTTCGGCCTCGACGGCGGCCATGTCACCAGCGCCACGGTGGCGCCCCACGCGGCGCTCGCGCGCACCGCTTCACAAGCCTCCACGTTCCTCACCGGTGGCCCCTCGGTCGCGTCCCTCGACGTGTTGGTGAGCGGTGACGGGGTGCTCGCGGTGGACAAGACGTCGAGACCCGTGTGGTCGTTTGGCGCGACGGCCGACGTGATCGCAGCCGAGGGCACGGCGTGGGGAGGGGTCGCGCTCGTCACCGCGCGCTGCGAGCTGACGCTGCTCGACAGAGCGGGGGAGCTCGTGTGGACCCGCCCGCTCCAGACGACGCCGGACGCGCGCTGCGAGGAGAGCGTCAGCGTCACGAGCGACGACGCCGCGGTGGTCGTGGCCGGAACGCTTGGCGAGCCGGTTTACGGTCTCGCGGTGGCCTACGACAAGCGCGGGCGCTTCCTCTTTCGCACCGACATCGGGGGCTCGCCTTCCCACCAGCAACCGGTGCTCGAACGCGGTCGCGCCTTCATGCGTGTCTGCGCGACGGGCGCCGAGGTGCCGCTGCCCTCCCTCGTCCCGCGCGTCGATGACGTGGTGAGCTGGGACGCGATGGGGGCCGTCCTCGAGCGTGAGCTCGACGTCCCCGTGAGCGCCTTCGTCGCGACCGGGCCCAACGACGCCGCGGCCCTGTCGCGAGGGCGCCTGTTTCGCTTCGACGGCAAGCGGTGGCGCGACACGGGCCCTCTTCGCGCGACGGTGAAGCTCCCTCGGCGCGAGGGCATCACCTACGGGCCCCTCGAAGCGCACGGGCTCGCTGCCGGCCATGGCGCGCTCTTCGTCACCGCGGGGAGCGAGGTGTCCACCACGCCCTCTCCGCTCAGCGGGGGCGTCGCCTATCGAGAGGGGTGGCAGCCGGCGCTGCTCGAGCAGAAGGGCCACCGCTTCGCGGAGGTCGCCGCGATGAGCGCGACGTTCGCCACGTCGGCGACGTTGACCTACGGCGTCGACGGAGGCCCACCCGCCACCCACGTGCTCCCCGGTGCGGACGACACCCTCGTGTGCCACGACAATTGGTGCCAACGCATCGTAGACGGCACGGCCGCGCCGATCGCTACCCCGTCCAACTGGTTCACGACGGCGCTCGCTCGAGTGGACGGTGTCGCGTGGGTGCTCGGCCCGACGCTCGCACGCGTGGAGGGGAACGAGCTCGTCTCGCTTGGGGTGAAGGCGATGACGACGAACGGGAAGCCGGCGGTGCAGACGCTGTGGGGCCGCGATGCCAAGGCGCTCTGGCTGTTGGATGGCGCGGTGCGCCGCGTGGACACGACCGCCCTCACCAACCCAGCGGCCAACGCTGCGACCCCGACGGGGGCCAACGTCCCGACGACGACCGTGGCGGTGCCGCTGAAGCGTCCGCGCGGGATCGGTGGCACCGCCGCGAACGACGTGTGGCTCGTCGGCGACGATGGCGTGGCCCACTTCGACGGCGAGCGCTGGGCGCGCGTGGTGAGCGCAGGGACGCCCAAGCTCTCCATCGTGGCGGCGCACGGCGACGCGCTCTGGCTCGCCGGGGACGACGGTTTGTTCCGCGTGAAGAGCGCACGCGCGCACGAACGACGCGGCGCCGCCGGCCCCAAGGCCAAGGTCGCCAAGACCGTCCAGACGACCACCGTCGTGGAGCCCGCCGCCACGACGCTCGCCACCTCGAGGGTGACGCTCCGCGCCGGCGGTCGCACCGTCGATCGTGCCCACGAGCTCGCGGCGAGCGACGCGACGCTGTGGATCCGCGACCACGCCGGCGTGATCGCCCACGACGGCGTCACCACGCGCTCGATCGCTCGCCGCGAGGACGTCGGTGGCTTCGCGTGTCGTCGCTGCCTCGCGCCGCACTCTTCCACCGCCGGTTACCTCCTCGGCGGCGCGCTCTTCGAGGTGAAAGACGGGCGCCCTCGACGCCTGGACGAGGGGCTCGACCGCATGCTCTCCATCGCGCTCGATCCGCTCGGCCGCGCACCGCTGCCGCTCCGGGTCGGAGGAGGCCCCTTGCACCCGGAGCTCCCCGCCGCACGGTGGCTCGACGAAGGCACCTACGGCTGGGATGTCCCGGAGGGCTGCTACACCGCCATCGCCACCGCCGACGACGAGACCTGGCTCGCCGGTGGGCGGCGCTGCGTCGCCGGCGACTGGGCGCCGTGGCCGGACGGCGAGGGCGTGCTCGTACATCGCACGCCGCGTGGGGTCACCGTGCACCGCATCCCCGGCGGCCCGCTGCTCGCGGTGGCCACGAGCGGTCGCGGCCGCGCCTTCGCGGTGGGCACCGGCGGTGTCGTCGTGCGTGTCGACCAGGGCGTGCTCGAGCGTTACCAGCCGAGCACCGCCGCGCGCCTCCACGCGGTCGTCGTGTCGGGTGCTCCCCAGGCGCCCGAGGTGTGGATCGGGGGCGATGACCGCACCCTCATCCGACGCGATCCGCAAGGGGCCTTCACCTACGTCTCGCCCGAAACGCTCCCTCTCCCTCCGCGCGCCACCATCCTCTCCCTCGCCCAACACCAAGGTCGGCTCTGGATCGCCAGCCCCGATGGCCTCCTCCGCGCGAAGTAGCACACGGCGTCGAGTCGCAACGGAGCGAGCGGCGAACGTTCGCTAGGCAAGCGCTTGGTTTCGCGCTATGTGGGGCCCACGCGCGGCGAGGAAGGGTCGGGCGCTACATCGTGACCGACGGCCCCACAACACCATTCGCGTCCTTCGCGCTCGACCCGTTGCTGGTCGAGGCGGTGACCTCGCTCGGGTTCGAGAACGCGACGCCCATCCAGGCGGCGGCTATCCCTGCCCTGCTCGACGGCAACGACATGATCGGTCGAGCGCGCACCGGCTCGGGCAAGACGGCCGCCTTCGGCCTGCCCCTGTTGGAGAAGGTGAAGCAGGGCGGACCGGCCCGCGCGCTCGTGCTCACTCCCACCCGCGAGCTCGCTCTCCAGGTGTCGGCCGCGCTCCGCACGTTCGCCAAGCGGCTGGAGGCCGTACGGATCGTCACCGTGTATGGCGGCGCCTCCTACGAGCCTCAGCTGAAGGCGCTCGCCCGCGGCGCGACGGTGGTGGTGGGCACCCCCGGCCGGGTGCTCGATCACATCGACCGCGGCACGCTGAGCCTCGGGGCGCTCGACTACTTCGTGCTCGACGAGGCGGACGAGATGCTGCGCATGGGCTTCATCGACGACGTCGAGAAGATCCTGAGCGGCGCGCCGCCCCAGCGGCAAATCGCGCTGTTCTCGGCGACGATGCCCGAGCCCATCCGCGCGGTGGCGCAGAAGCATTTGCGCGAGCCGGTGGAGATTTCGGTGGAAGAGCGCGCGCTCAGCGTGGAGCACATCGAGCAGAAGTGGATCCGGGTGCCGCCACGCTTCAAGGCCGACGCGTTGGTGCGCGTGCTCCGCGGCATCAGCGACGGCGCGACCCTGGTGTTCACCCGCACCCGCACCACCTGCTCCGAGCTCGCCGAGCGGCTCGTGGCGCAGGGGATGGACGTGGACGCGCTCCACGGCGCGCTCACGCAGCCGGCCCGAGAGCGGGTGCTCGCCCGCATGCGCTCGCGCCAGCTCAGCACCGTGATCGCCACCGACGTGGCCGCGCGCGGGCTCGACGTGGATCACATCACCCACGTGGTGAACGTGGACATGCCCGACAGCGTCGAGACCTACGTGCACCGCATCGGCCGAACCGGTCGCATGGGGCGCGTGGGCACAGCCATCAGCTTCGTCACGCCCACCGAGATGCACAAGCTCAAGCAGCTCGAGCGCCGCCTCCGCGTCTCGATCGCCGAGCTGACGGTGCCGAGCGACGCAGACATCATGCGCACCGAGCAAGCGCAGCTGCGCGAGACGCTGCTCGACGCGGCTCGCAGCGAGTCGACCGCCGCCCTCGACTGGCTCGAGGCGCTGGCCGCGAGCTCGGGGATCGACGCGCATCAGCTGGCAGGGGCCGCGGTGAAGCTCCTCGCCGCGCGGGAGCGCGTCACCCTCGGCGCGCCGCCCGACGAAGGAGCACCGATGTGGGCGCGCACCACCGATCGCGCGCGCGGCCCTCGTCCGGTGCGCGAGCGCATCGAAGACGAGGTGTTCCTCTTCTTCCCCGTCGGCTTCAGCCGCGGCATCAAGGCCAGCGATCTGGTCGGCATGCTCGCCAACGAGGCCAACGTGCCCGTGGCACGGATCGGGCGCATCACCGTGTTGCCGCACAAGAGCTTCGTGGGCCTGCCCAAGGCCGAGGCCGAGCGCGTGCTCCAGGTGTTGCCCAGCACCAGCTTGCGCGGCACCGTCGTGCCCATCCGCCTCGCCCACGATCGGCCCGAGGACGAACGTCGAGCGCCCCCCCCGCGGCCGAGCAAGAAGCACGGCCGCCAAGGCCACGGGGCCCGGCCCGCCGGCCCCCGCCGGCCCAAGCCCCACCTCGGCAAGCACGGCCACAAGAAGCCCTGAGCTTCCACCACGATCCACGCGACGAGCCCTGAAGATGCTCGCCGTGCGCTCAAGCTCGACGCCCGCCGACCGTTCGCCCCTCCGATGGATGAGCGACCCGACCCGCACGGCCTCGCGCCGAGCGGCACCGCGCCGAGCGGCTTCGCGCCGAGCGGCATCGATGCGTTTCCCCTGGAGGAGGATGACCCCGCCCTCGCCCCGCTGCGCGTCCTCGTGGGCGATCCCGACGCGCACACGACGGAGCTGTTGTCGCACATCCTCGGCGGCCGCGGCTACGAGGTGGTGACTGCGGCCACGGGAGCCGGCACCCTCGCCCTTCTCGACGCCCAAGACGTCGACGTGGTGCTCCTCGCCTGGGCGTTCCCGGACGCCACCGGCCTCCAGATCCTGCGGCAGGTGCGGGCACGCCACGCGATGCCGGATCTGCCCGTCGTGCTCATGTCGTCGCGCAGTGAGTCGCAGGAGATCGTGCGGGCCTTCGACCGTGGCGCGAACGACGTCATCGCCAAGCCGCTCGATCCCGACGTCACCCTCGTGCGCGTCCACAACCTCGTCGCGCTCCGACGGGCTCGCCTCGAGCTGCGGCAGCTGGCCATGGTGGACGCCCTCACCGGCATCTTCAACCGGCGCTACATCATGGAGCAGGTGGGCGCCCAGCTCTCCCAAGCGCGGCGCCATCGGCGCCGGCTCAGCTTCTGCCTCTGCGACATCGATTGGTTCAAGACGGTGAACGACACCTACGGTCATCACGCCGGGGACGCCGCTCTCGTCGCCTTCGCGCGACTCCTTCGCGAGCGGCTGCGGCGGTCGGACGTGGTCGGACGCTTCGGCGGCGACGAGCTCTGCATCCTGTTCCCCGAGACCGGCGCCGCCGACGCCCTCGTCGCCGTCGAGAACGTGAGGACGACCCTCGCTGCGCTCGCGCTCCGCGCCCAGGACGGTACGCCGTACGGGATCACCGGCTCCTTCGGCATCGCCGAGCTCGGCCCCGAGATCAGCGAGCCGAGCACCCTCCTCTCCTGCGCCGATCAGGCCCTCTACCGCGCCAAAGCCGGCGGGCGAAACCGCAGCGTGATCTACCGCCCGAGCGCTGCACCGCCCCTCGTCGCGCTGGCCTCGAGCGCCTGACCGCTTCGAGCGCCAGACCCACGGGCACCCGAACGCCGCGAGCGCCTGCTCCACGCGCGCCGCCTCCCGAACGCCGCGTCGCCCCCCCCCCGGGCTGCTGCGCGCGACCTAGCGCGTGAGGAGCTTGAACGCGATGTTGCGCCCACGACCCGCGCGCAGCGCGAGGTGGATCCACAACACGGCAGCGTTCTCGAGCACCGCAGCGTTGCGCAGCGGGCCGCAGTCGATGGGCGTGAAGCCCGCGCGTTCGGCGACGCCGCTCACCAGCTCTTTGGCCCCCTGGTCGTCGCTCGCGACGAGCACGTCGGCGCTGAGCTCGCCCAAGCTCGGATCGGCGTGGAACTCGGCGCCGAAGGTGTTGAACGCCTTCACGACCCGCGCGCCGGGGACGGCGGCCGCGAGCTCGGCGGCGAGCGAGCCGGCAGGCGGAGGGTTCCACACCGGGCCGTCGTCCCAACGGATGGGGTTGTTGCAGTCGACGAGCACCTTGCCGTCGAGCGGCCCGAGGGCCTTGGCCGCTTCGATGGCCGCGCTCGCCGGCACGGCGAGGAAGATCACGTCTGCTCCCGCGGCCGCCTCCTCGGAGGGGGCTTGGGTGGCGTTGGCCGACGCGGCTCGCTCGACCGCCGCGTCGGCGTTGCTCCCCGGGCGGTGCCCGAACACGACCGTGTGGCCGGTGGCGGCCAAGCGCGCGCCGAGCGCGCTGCCAACGTTGCCTGCGCCGATGATGGCGATGCGGGGTGAGCTTTGCTGGGTCATCGTCCCAATGCCTCTATCACGAGCGCGGCCGCCTCCGCGCCAGAGTTCTGCTGCTGACCGGTGACGAGCAGGCCATCACGGACGGCAAAAGAGCGGAACGCGGGGCCCACGACGAAGTTCGTGTCTTCGAGCTTGCGCGCCTCGTCTTCGATCCAGAACGGCTGGATGCGCTGGCCCACCGCGGCGTCGGCGAACTTCTCCTCGCTGTTGGCGAAGCCCGTCCAGGTCTTGCCCTTCACCAAGAGCTCGCCGTTCGACAGCTTCGTGTCGAGGAGCACACAGGTGCCGTGGCACACCAGCGCCGTCACCTTCCCTGCCTCGTAGAAGGCGGCCACCAGCCGCTTCAGGGTCTCGTCGTGGCGGAAGGTGAACATCGGCGACTGCCCGCCCACGAGGAAGAGGCCGTCGTAGCCGTCGGGTCTCACGTCGGCGATGGGCTTGGTGTCGGCGAGGAGCGCCGCGTGGCGGGCCGAGTGTTTGAAGCCGAGGCTCACGAAGTCGTCGGCGGAGTAGCCGCTCTCGTGCTCGGGATCGGAGAAGCCGTCGGCCTCGAGGCGGCCCCCCTTGGGGCTCCGGATCTCGACCTCGTAACCGGCCTCGACGAACGTCCAGTAGGGATGGGTGAGCTCCGCCCACCAGAACCCGATGGGCCAGCCGGTGGTCTCCGACGTGCCGGGGTTGGCGACGACGAAGAGGATGCGTTTCGGTGCTTTGGGGTTGCTGACGTTGATGTTTCCGCTCATGGCTGTTTCCTCGACAGCCAGGATGGGTCGCCCGCATGGTTTCGTCGAACCGAATCTGTTCAACAAGTCATTGCACGACGTGCAACCATCCTTGCCCCGGGGATGACGCCAAGCCAGCGCGCATGTCATGCTCGAGAGGAGCCATGCCGCGCGTCCACCTTCGCATCCCTCGCCTCGCGGCCGCGGTCGTGCGCGGGATGTTGGCGCTCGCGATCCTCACCCTCGCCGCGCCGGCGAGCGGCGGCGCGTGGCTGTACGAGCGTCCCGTAGCGGTCGCCAGCGCCGAGAGCACCCGAGCGGCACCGACCACGCCGGCGAGCGCGACGGCGCGTCGCGCTCGGTGCGCCCCACCGCCGAGCTGGCGCCACCCCCCGGCCCCACCGCCCGCCGCGCGGGCCACGCTCGCTCCGACGTGCGAGCCCCACGTTCCCGGCGAGAGACGCCGCGTCCACGTCCGACTCTGTCGCTTCCTGTGCTGACCCGAAGCGCCGCCTCCCCAAGCGGTCTCTTCCCCTCCAGCCAGGACGTGATCATGCGTGCAGAGAACCCTCACCTCCGAGCGGGCCCTCCTCCTCCGCGCCCGCCCTCCGTCGGCGCGCGCCTCGCCCGCGCCTCGTGGCGCGTGGTGCGTGTCGTGTTCCTCCTCGTCGCGGGCGCCGCTCCCGGCGTGCCGCCGCCACCGCCACCCCCGCCCGATCCCACCGAGCAGGTCGCGGAGGGCACCCCTGGCGAGCGCGTCCCCATGCCCTGACGCCCCGAGCGCGCTCTTGGCGCTGGACTTATGTAAGACAATCGCCTACATTGGCCCGATGAGGCACGTTGCACTCTGCGCAGCGCTGCTCGTGTCGACTGCTTCCGGGTGCTCCCAACCGCTGGGGACGGAGGTGGCCGCGCACAGCGAGCAGTCGTGTGAGGCACGCGCCACCTTGCACGTGGCCAACACGCTCAGCGAAGACGAGCTCGATCACGTGGTGGGCCTCGACTCCCGCGCGGCCCGGAACATCGTCGCGGCGCGACCGCTCGCGACCTACGCCGAGCTCGACGCGGTGAGCTACGTGGGCACCTCGGCGCTCGGGAAGTTGCTCGTCTACGCCGAGGACGAGGGCCTCGTCGCGGCCTGCGAGGCCGAACACCGGGTGGAGCTGGGCGTCGTGTCGGATCTCGACAAGACGGTGATCCCGGCCTCCGATCCGGATCTCGCGGCGGCCCCTTATCCGGGCGTGGCCACGCTGTTTCGGATCTTGGAGCACCGCGGCGGCGGCGAGCCGGGTGACGTGTACTATGTCACCGCGCGCACGCCCGAGGGCGTGGTCGACATCCCCGCCTATCTCGAGACGCATGGGGTGCCCACAGGTCCCATCGAGACGGGGATCTCGGGGGTGCCTTGGGTGGCCGAGGCCGAGAAAGTGCGCGACGTGTCGGCCGTCCTCGACGCCACTGGGGAGCAACGCTTCGTCTTGTTCGGCGACTCGTCGCATCGCGATCCCGAGGTGTACAAGAAGATCCTCGCCGCCTATGGCGAGCGCATCGCGCTCGGCTTCATTCACAAGGTGAACGCCACCGTGTCGCCCCACCGCGTTACCGGCCTGCATCTGCACGAGGGCTACGTGGAGGTGGCGGCGATCCTCTACGAAAACCGTCTCCTCGACCGCGACGAGGCGCTCGAGGTGATGCGCGACGCCAGCGCCGAAGGCGATCCCGTCACCGAGGCGGAGATGGAGGCGCTGCTCGAGCAGCACGCCCCCTGACCCCGCGCCGGCAGACGCCACGGCGACGCGTGGCGCGCTCGTACTCGGAGCGCGTCCATCGGCGCATCACACGACGGACACCCACCACACGACGGACACCCACCACACGACGGACACCCACCACGCGACGACAAGGGCGCACGCTCCTCCGGCTCACGACGAGCGCGGTGACGGCTCGTCTTCGGCGCCAGCGATCCGGGCGAGCACCGCGCGCACGCTCGCGAGCGGCTCCGCTCGATGCGGCTCCGCGTCGAGGCGCGAGCCGGTGTCGGTGAGGAGCGTGCAGAAGTCGCGATCGACGCCCGCGAGCCACAGCTTGCCCCCCCGCGCCTGCACCAGGAGCGAGAGGCGCTCGAACGCCAAGAGCGCGGCGAAGCGGAGCGCGTGCGCGTGCGACAGATCGACGACCACGTGGCGAACCTTGTTGGGGAGCGCCGCTTGCGCTGCGTCCATGAACGAGCCCGCCGCCGCGAAGTGACAGTCGCCGCTCACCTCCATCACCACCACGTCGGCCTCGTCTCTCGTCTCGATGGGCACGAGCCGCTCTCCCTGCGGCTCGAGGAGCGCGAGCCGCGGGCGGCGCCCGGCGGCCAGATACTGTGCGATGCCGAGGCCGACGCCGGTGAAGATGGCCCACTCCAGCGGCAAGACGAGCGTCGCCACGAAGGTGACCGCGAGCAGCGTGCGCGTGACGCGCGAGGCCACCCACATCCGGCGAATGCGCGCGACGTCGATCATGCCGGCGGAGGTGACGAAGAGCACCCCGGCCAGGCTCGCCTGCGGCATCGCGGCCACGAAGGCGCCGCCGAACAGGAGGATGGGCACCACCACGAGGGCCGCCGCGGCAGCCGCCACGCGGGTCTCGGCGCCGCCGAGCTTGAGCAACGCGGAGCGCGTGAGGCTCGCCGACGCCGGAAACGAGCTCGCGAACGCGCCTGCGATGTTGGCCACTCCCTGGGCCACGAGCTCGCGCCGCATGTCGGGCCGCGCGCCATCACGACGCGCCGACACCGCGAGCTCCATCGTGCCCAGCAAGGCGATCGCGGCGGCCGGTCCGATGAAGCTCCTCACGAGCTCCGGCGCGAGCACCGGCAGCGCTCCCGGCGGCCAGCCGGTAGGCACGAGGGCCCGGTCGGACACGATGGGGAGCCCGCTCGCGGCGTCGAGCCCCAAGCCGAAGGCCACGCCGGTGGCGATCACCACCGACAGGAGCGCCATCGGAAACCGCGGCCGGAAACGCTGAGCGAGCGCGATCGAGGCCGCGGTGCCCACCGTCACGAGCACCGCCGGCCACGCCGCCCCTTCGGTGGCGACGTGGGCGATCACCTGCTGCACCTCGCCCAGGAGCTCCCCCCCGCGCACGCCTCGCAGACCGAGCGCCTCGTCGAGCTGCATCGCCGCGATGAGCAGCCCCGCGCCGGCCGTGAACCCAGCCAGCACCGACTCGGGGATGAAGTCGACGAGCACCGCGCCGCCCGCGTAGGCGGCGAGGAGGCGAATGACGCCGGCCATCAGCGCGAGCGTCGCGAGGGCACCGAGCCCCTCGGGCCCGATCAAGCCGTTGTCGCCGAGGAACGGCCCGAGCGCGGCCAGGATGAGGAGCCCGGTGGTGTTGGTGGGACCGGTGACCACGTACGGGCTCTTGCCCACCACCGCCGCCACGAAGCCCGGCACCGCCGCCGTCGCGAGACCATAGGCGGGCGGCAAGCCAGACATCAGCGCGTAAGCGAGACACTGCGGCAGCCCCACCAGCGCCACCGTGAGCGCGGCCGTGAGATCGGCTCGAAACCTGCGGGCCCACCCCGCCAAGGACGGGCCTCGCAGCGGGCCACGCGAACCGGAGGGCGCCATGGGCTCGGGCCCCGCAACCCTCGTGCCACCTTCACCCCCCATGTCTTCGGCCTCAGCCACGCACGGTAGCCCTCGTCGTCGCAGATGGTCGCCTCACTGTTGCAGCACGATAGAACATCCAGCGCGCGTGTCGATCGCCGACCACCCTCATCTCGAGAGCGGCGCTGCACCGCAGCGCGCTCTCGGTCGGGGCGCCCGTCGAAGATAGGGAGGAGCTGGGCTTCGTGCACGCCAAGGACTCGGTCTACGGCCCTTCGATTCGAGCAGAACCGAGCGCTCCACGATCACGTCCGCGCGATCCCCGCACGGAACGTCGATGTCCTTGTTCAGGATCGGCACGAGTGGAGATCGCTGCGCCGATAATCTGCTCTGTTAGGCTCTCTCTTCCAACAGCATCTCCGTGCCTCCGTGGCGATCCTTTCGGAAGTGCCCGCAGTGGAACTTCCACCCAGGGCGGATATGCACTCCTCGGACGAGTGCCTCGGGCGACAGGCTCGGAGGCGCCCGAGATGCTGCCGCGCGCGCTTGGCTGTTGCCGCGCTCATGCGACGTTGTTGGCGTTGGGGTTGGCTTGGGCCAGTGGGGCATCGGGCACCACGCGGCCGATACTTGGGAGCTGACATGGCACACCGGTTGCGTGACGATGGGCCCGATGACTGCGCCGTATCGACGCCCCGAGCTCGAGCTGACGAACTTTCACGGGATCATCACCGTGTCGCCGCAGATGAAGGAGCTGTTCGGGATCGTCGAGCGGGTGGCCAAGAGCGGCGCCACGGTGCTGGTGCGCGGTGAGACCGGCACCGGCAAGGAGCTCATCGCCCGCGCCCTCCACGAGCTGAGCCCGCGTCGCGCCCAAGCGTTCCGCGCCGTCAACTGCGCGACCCTCAGCGGTGAGCTGCTCGCCTCCGAGCTGTTCGGCCACGTGAAGGGTGCCTTCACCGGCGCCATTCGCGACCGCAAGGGCCTGTTCGAGGTGGCCGATCACGGCACCATCTTCCTCGACGAAATCGCGGAGCTCCCCCTCGACATCCAGGCGCGCCTGTTGCGCGTGCTGCAGGAGCGCACCTTCACGCCGCTCGGCACCACCGACGGCGTCACCGTCGATGTGCGGCTCATCTCGGCCACCAACAAGGCCCTCCGCCGCCTCGTCGCACGCGGGAAGTTTCGCGAAGACCTCATGTATCGCGTGCGCGTGGTGCCCCTCTTTCTGCCACCGCTCGCCGAGCGCGATGGCGACATCGAGGCCCTCTTGTGGCACTTCATCGAGCTGCGCAACGCGCGCGGCGAACGCACCATCGACGCCATCGACGCCCACGCCATGGAGGCGCTCCTCGAGTACCGCTGGCCCGGCAACATCCGCGAGCTCCACAACGTGGTGGAGTATGCGTTCGCGGTAGGGGAGGGCTCGCTCTTCACCATGGACGACCTCACCCCCGAGCTCCGCGGGGAGCCCCCGCCCCAGAACGGCGACGGCGAGGACCCGCGCGCCGCGGAGAAACACCGCATCGCCGACGCCCTCAAGAAGGCGGGCGGACGCAAAGGCAAGGCGGCGGACGCGCTCGGCATGAGCCGCTCCACGCTCTGGCGCAAGCTTCGCGAATATCGCCTCGCATGACCCGCGCTGCGTGCCCCCCGCCGTGCCCACGCTCGACACGCGGCGAGGAGGACACGCGGCGGGAGGACGCGCGGCGGGAGGACGCGCGGCGAGGACGACGCGAGGCGGGAGGAGCTGCCCACCCCCCGTCGAGCTCGCAACAAGCGCGCCGCGCGGGGAGGGTGCAGACCAAGGACGGGTGCCTCGCGCGAGCGGTCGTCGCAGACGAAGTCTGCCTCAATGAATGGGGGTGACGAGCACCGGGCAGTGCGCGCGACGCAGCACCTGTTCGGTGTTGGTGCCGAGGAGCGAGTCCTTGAGCGAGTCGGGGCCCCGCGTCGCCATCACGATGAGGCACGGCTCCCCCGCCTCCAAGACGGCGTCGGCGACGGTGCCCTTGGGATGAAGCATGCGCACCGTCCAGCCGTCGCGCCGCGGCAAGATCACCGGAGGCGCCTGTTCGTGCTCTCCCACGAACACCAACACGAGCTCGAGCGCCTTGGTGTCGGTGATGTCGGCGAGCCAGGTCGCCTTCTCGAGCGCAGCGCGTGCAGCGTCGGCGTCGCCGATGGGGATCACGACGCGACGCAGGTCGAAGGTGCCGTCGGGCTTGACGAAGGGTCGAGCGCCGAAGGGAAACACCAGCGTCGGCCGATCGACGTTGCGCAGGATGGCCTCGCACTGACTCCCGGCGAAGAGGCGCGAGGCCCCCGTGCGCTGATGCGTCCCCGCCACCACCAGATCCGGAGCGACCCGGCGCAGCGCGTCGAGCAAGGTGTCGACGGGGTCGTCGCAGCAGCTGTGGATCATGGCGCGGTGATCGATGTCGGCGGACGAGTGCCCCCACGCGTCGAGCAGGGGCTGTGGATCCGGCGCGTCCGCCATCGTGTGGCTCCCGTCGTGGGCGTTCACCGAGAACAGGCGCCCCCCCGTGGCGCACGCGAGCGCGAGCGCGTGCTCGAACACGGGCTGCTCCTCGGGCGTAAACTGGGTGGCATGGGCGATGGTCACGGTGCTCATGATGAGGGGGTCCCCAGGTCGTCGGTGGGCTTGAACAGGTTCAGTGGGAGCCGCAGGTAGCGTACCTCGTTCGCGTGGGGCGTGGGCAGTCTCCCCGCGTCGATGTTCACCTGCACGCTCTGGAAGATGAGGCGCGGGGGCTTCAACGTGGCGTCGCGCGCGTTGCGGAACTCCACGAACTGCTCACGCGTGGTGTCGGCCCGGAGCTGCGGGTTCTTTCGCTTCGACTCGCCGATGGTGGTCTCCCACTTCACCTCGCGTCCGCCGGGTTGGTAGTCGTGGCCCACGAAGACGCGGGTGGCGTCGTCGAGCGCGTAGAGCTTCTCGTGCACCGACGTGTAGAGGTCTCGGGCGCTGCCGCGGGGGAAGTCGCAGCGACCGGTGCCATAGTCGGGCATGAACAGCGCGTCGCCGGTGAAGACCGCGTCGTCGATCAGGAAGCTCATACACGCCGGCGTGTGGCCGGGGGTGGCGATGGCCTTCACCTGTAGCGTGCCGGCCTTCAGCACCTCGCCATCGGTGATGAGCTTGTCGAACTGGCTGCCGTCGGTGGCGAGCTCGGGGAGGTCGAACAGCTTCTTGAACGTCTCCTGCACCACGGTGATCTTCTCCCCAATGGCGAGCGGAGCCTCGAGGCGCTTCTTGAGCAGCTGCGCGCTCGACAGGTGATCCGCGTGGGCGTGGGTCTCGAGGATCCAGCGCACGTTGAGCCCCTTGTCCTTCACGAAGGCGAGGAGCTTCTCCGCCGACTCGACCGAGGTCTGCGACGCCAGCGGGTCGTAGTCGAGCACGGGATCGATCACCACCGCGTCCCGGCTCTGCTCGTCGTAGACCACGTAGGTGAGGGTGAACGTCGCCGGGTCGTAGAGTGCCTTAACTTGTGCCATTTTCATTCTCCTTTGAAATCTCAGAGCTCGGTGAGCCGGTGGCGCTGTTGCTCGGCAACCCGCACCAATCGTCGGCAGGCGTCGGCGGAGCACTCATACTCGAGAGCAAGAACCGCGCCGTCGAGCACCACCGCCACCACCGGCGGCTCGTGCAACGGAAACCAGCGTCGCTCTACCGGCTGAGTGCCCACCTCCACCAGCGACACCCGGTAACCAGCGGGCCAGCTCACCCGCTGGAACGCGTCCCGGAGCGCGTCCGTGCTGGGGTGCTCGGTGCAGAAGAGCACGATGGTGGGCCGCTCGGTGCCAGGGGCGAGCACGCTCGCGCTCATGACGCCCTCCACACGAGCCGGAGGGCGCTCGACGGGCGATCGGTGGGCGCAGGCTCTGCGGCCGATTCGGGCTTGTCCTTCGTCGTGCGGCTCCGCGCATACTCCACCGCGTCGTGCACCGAGAAGAACAACCGCTCCTTGCCGAGCTCGTCGGTGAAGCCGGAGCGCTCGAACACGTCGCGCACGGGGCCCTTCACGTTGGCGAGCAACAGCTCGACCCCGCGGCTCCGGTGACCCTCGAGCAGCTCTCGGAACGCCTGCTCACCGGAGGCGTCGATCTGGTTGATGCCGCTCGCGTCGAGCACCACCGCCTGGGCGCCGGGGTGCCGGCTCTCGAGGGCGTCGAGCATCTCCTTGAGGAAGTTGACGTTGCCGAAGTAGATCTGCGCGTCGAGCCGAACCGCGAGCACCGTGGCGATGGTCTCGGCCTCGGGGAACCGCTCCACGTTGCGGTAGGCGGTGGTGCCGGGGATACGACCGAGCACCGCCACGTGCGGGCGCGTGGTCTTCAGCACGAGCACCGCGAGCGAGGCCACCACGCCGGTGATGATGCCGGCCTCGATGCCCACCGCGAGGGTTGCCACGAAGGTGAGGGCGAGCATCCCGAGGTCGCTCTTCTTCACGCGCGCGAGGTGCTTGGCTTCCTTCACGTCGATGAGGCCGAACACTGCGGTCATGATGATGGCGGCGAGCACCGCCTTGGGGAGGAAGTGGAAGAGCGGGGTGAGCACCAACAGGGCGAGGCCCACGATGAGCGCGGTGACGAGACCGGCCACGTTGGTCTGCGCGCCGGCCTGCGCGTTGACCGCGGTGCGGGAGAAGCCGCCGGTCACCGGCGTGCCGCCAGCCACCGAGCCGACGAGGTTGGCGAGACCGAGCCCCACGAGCTCCTGGTTCGCGTCGACGTCGTACTTGTTGTCGCGGGCATACTTCTTCGCCACCGCGATCGACTCCATGAAGCCGACGAGCGCGATAGCGACGGCCACCCCGACGAGCTCACGCGCCGCGGCAAGCTCGAACGTGGGGAGCGCGAGGGGAGGCAAGCCGGCGGGCACGGTGCCCACGATGGCCACGCCCTGCTCCGCGAGGCCAAGGGCCCACACGAGCACGGTGGAGACCACCACCACCGCGAGCGCCCGCGGAAACTTCGGCGCGAAGCGCTTCAACGCGACGAGCACCGCCACCGCAGCGGCGCCGATACCGAGGGTGACGAGGTGCGTCTTGCCGATGCCGGCGGCGGCCGCGAACAGGATCGCGTGAACCTGCTCGCCGCCGGGGATGTCGAAGCCCAGCACATGTTTGAGCTGGCTGAGGCCGATGATGATCGCGGCCGCCGAGGTGAAGCCGCTGATGACCGGGTGCGACAGGAAGTTCACCACGAAGCCGAGGCGGAGCACGCCCATCCCGAGCTGCAGCGCGCCCACCATCACCGCGAGCATGATGCTGTAGGCGATGAACGCGTCGGAGCCGCTCGCGGCCAGCCCGCCCACCCCGGCCGCCACCAAGAGCGACACCATCGCCACCGGCCCCACCGCGAGCTGCCGCGAGGTGCCGAACACCGCGTAGATCACGAGCGGCACCAGCGAGGCGTACAGACCGTAGATCGGGGGGAGCCCGGCGAGCATCGCGTAGGCCATGCCCTGCGGGATGAGCATCACGGCGGTGGTGAGCCCGGCTGCGAGATCACCGCGCGCCTTCTCGGCGTCGTAGGTCTTGAGGGTTCCGAGGAGCGGGATGGCGCGGGACAGGTGTGTCATGTCACTTCTCCAGCACGGGCGCGCGCACCTCTGCACGACGCGCCACGAGGTAGTCGTAGCCGCGCATCAAGCCGAAACCGACGACCATCGCGGCCACGAAGAGCCAGGCCGACGGCGCGAGGCTCGCGAGCGAGGTGATCCCCGGCCCCGGACAGTAGCCGGCGAGTCCCCAGCCGACGCCGAAGAGCGCGCCTCCGAGCACCAGCTTGCCGTCGATGTCGCGGCGGGTCGGGATCCCGAAGCCACCCCCGAACAGGGGACCGGCCCGCCGCGTGATCAGCCGGAGCAGCGGCATGAACACCGCGATGGCGCCGCCCATCACGAACGCCAGGCTGGGATCCCAGGCGCCGGTGACGTCGAGGAACCCGATCACCTTGGAGGGTTGGGTCATGCCCCCCACCACGAGGCCGGCACCGAACAACAGGCCCGCGCCGAGAGCGGCGACGGTGGCCTTGCGCTCACGCGTCATGAAACTCATCACAGCACTCCTCCGAACACGCGTTGGGTCACGAAGACGGTGATCACCGCGGTGGTCATGAACGTGGCGGTGGCCACGAGCGAGCGGCCGGAGAGGCGGCTCAGGCCACACACGCCGTGGCCGCTCGTGCAGCCGTTGCCGATGCGCGTGCCGAGCCCCACGAGGAGGCCGGCGGCCGCGACCGCGACCGGTGAGCGAACCACGGTGACGGCCACCGCGGAGGGAACGAACAGGGCCGCGACGAGACCGGCGAGGGCGAGACCCGCGAGGAAGGCGACCCTCCAGGCTCCGTCTCCTTTGGCCGCGGGGCCGAGCAGACCGCCGGCGATGCCGCTGATCCCGGCGATCTTGCCGTTGAGCAGCATGAGCACGGCCGCGCTGAGCCCGATGAGGCCGCCGCCGATGGCGGATGCGACAGGTGTGAAACTCTCCATGAGCACCCCCTACGCATCGGGCATGCCACCCACGTGACGGTCCGCATTCCGAGGAGATGAACCATCGGTTTGCGGCGCGGTCGACATGATGGTTCTCTGCCGTTGCAACCGGCATGCGACATGCCGAAACGCGACGTGAAGACACCCATGGACCGGAAGCACTCCCTTGGCGGGCGCGAGTTCAACCCCGAGACGCTCGCCCTCGGCTACGCCTACGACCCCAAGCTGAGCGAAGGCGCCCTCAAGCCCCCGGTGTTCCTCACGTCGACGTTTGAGTTCGCGTCGGCCGCGGAGGGAAAGCGCTTCTTCGAGCTCGCCTACGGCCTTCGCGACAAGAAGCCAGGGGAGGCGACCGGTCTCATCTACAGCCGCCTCAACAACCCCAACCTCGAGATGTTCGAGCGGCGCATCGCGGCCTGGGATCGCACCGAACAAGCGGCGGTGTTCGCGTCGGGCATGGCCGCCATCTCCACCTCGATGCTCGCGCTGCTCACCCCCGGCGACCACGTGATCTCCTCGGCCCCGGTGTACGGGGGCACGCACTTCCTGTTCGCGCACGTGCTCCCGCAGTACGGCATCACGGTGCACTGGGCGCCGGCGGGAGACGACACCCCGGCCGCCATGCGCCGCATCGCCGAGGCGGTGGGGAGAGACAAGGTGCGGGTGCTCTTCGTCGAGACCCCCGCCAACCCGTCGAACATGCTCGTCGACATCGCGGCCGTGGCCGCGCTCGCCGCGGAGCTACGTGAAAGCGGCCAGGAGGTGACCACCGTCGTCGACAACACGTTCCTGGGCCCGGTGTTTCAACGGCCCGCCGCCTTCGGCGCGGATCTGGTGATCTACTCCGCCACCAAGTTCATCGGCGGCCACAGCGATCTCATCGCAGGGGTGACCTCCGGCGACGGCGTCCGCATCGATCGCATCAAGCTCCTGCGCACCATCCTCGGGACCGTGGCGCCACCGTTCTCGGGCTGGCTCTTGCTGCGCTCGCTGGAGACGGTGAGCATCCGCATGCGCCGCCAGGCGAAGAGTGCCTTGAAGCTGGCCCAGCTCCTCGCCGAGCACCCGAAGGTGCGCAACGTGCACTACCCCACGCTGCTCGCGGAGGGCGACCCGCAGCGCGCCATCTTCGAGAAACAGTGCACCGGCCCGGGCTCCCTCATCTCCTTCGAGGTGGAGGGCGGCGAGGCGGCTGCCTTCGCGGTGCTCGATCGGTTCGAGGTGATGCGACTCGCGGTCTCGCTCGGGGGCACCGAGTCGCTCGTGGAGCACCCCCGCAGCATGACCCACGCCGACGTCGCCGCCGCCGAGCTCGAGGCGATCGGCGTGACGGAGGGCATGATCCGCATGAGCGTGGGCATCGAGCACCTCTCGGATCTCAAGCGCGACCTCACCCACGCCCTGGCGATCTTGTGATTTCGGCGGCGCCTCGGCGGCCCGCAACGAGCGAAGGTTGCAGCATGTCGCGCAGCCGTTGCGTCACGGCGTGACGTCGCCGTTCTCGGCGGGGGGGCCGCTGGCCGCGTCCGAGGGCTTCGAAGGGGGACACGCCGACCGGCGTGGATTCGGCACCGCTCACGTCGACACGCCGAACCGCGGCAGGATCCATTGCTGGAGCGCGATCCAGATCGCGAAGAACACGAGCACCGTGACGAAGTCCATGGGCATCACCTGCATGACACGTTGCAGCGCACGTGCCAGCGGCGCAATCGGAAGGGCGAGGGTTCGATGGCGCACGGTGAGGGGAGCTTCACGAAGGACAGCGCGACGACCACGCCGACGCGCGCGTTGCCAGGCCCCCCGCGGTCGCGATGGTGGCCTTCGCGGCGGTGGTGTAGAAGCGGGACCGGCTTGACACACCGGCGCGGTGGCCGCGTGAAGCCAGGAGGAACATGCGGCCAGGGTTGTGGGTGGTCATCGTTTTGGGGAGTGTCCTCTCGTGCACCGGCGGCGACGTCGCGCCGCGCTCGCAGTCGGCCGAAGGGGTGGTGGCGCGGGTGCAGGAGCGTTTCCCGGGGGCGCTGGGGGACGCGGTGGCGGAGGGCTTCGAGGCACGAGCGGGCGGGCTGACGGCCGTGCTGCCGAGCGACGCGACGGGCGAGCGCGGGGCGGGGGTGGTGCTCCCTGCGGTGGCGAGCGTGCCGTTCGAGCTCCGCGACATCGCCTCGGGCGTCGCGGTCCGAGTGGCGCTCGGCGGAGCGGCCTCGAGCCCCGGGGAGGTGGCCGCGGGCTACGTGGTGTACCGAGGCGCGCTCGCGGGCAACGACTGGCTGCAGCGCGTGAGCGCGCACGGGACCGAGGACTTCGTGCTGTTCGAGGAGGCGCCGCAGGAGGCGCTCGTGGCGTACGAGATGACGCTCTCCGAAGGCGCCGCCGGGTTGCGCCTCGTGGGCGGTACGCTCGAGGTGCTCGACGCGGAGGGCGCGCCGCGACTGCGCATGGCGCCGCCGCACCTCTTGGATGCGGAGGGGACGCGACACGGCGCGACGGTGCGCGTGGAGGGCTGCGCGGTAGACGAGAGCCCGGCCGCGCCGTGGGGTCGCCCGGTGCTGGCGCCTGGGGCGCACGGCACCCCATGCCGCGTGCTCGTGGGTTGGGACGGCGAGGCGGTGGCCTATCCGGCGCTGCTCGATCCGACGTGGTCGACGACCGACGAGCTCGCGACGGGACGTTTCTACCACACGAGCACGGTGCTCGCGGATGGGCGCGTGCTGGTGGCCGGAGGGCGCTCATCGGCGGGTGAGGTTGTGAGCTGCGTGCTCTACGATCCGATGTCGGGCACCTGGGCGGCGACCGGTGACCTGGTCACGGCGCGCGACCAGCATGGTGGAGCCTTGCTCGCCGACGGCTCCGTGCTCGTGGTGGGTGGCAACGGTTCGACGGGCATCCTCGCCAGCGCGGAGCGTTACGACCCGATCGCCGGGACATGGAGCGCCACCGACGATCTCGCAGAAGCGCGTCGCTTCCACACCACGACGCGGCTCGCGGATGGGCGCGTGCTGGTGGCCGGGGGATCCGACGACGGTACGCTCGGGAGCGTGGAGCTCTATGATCCGATCGCCGAGACGTGGTCGAGCACGGACTCGCTCGATGGGGCGCGCTACCACCACACCGCGACCCTGCTCGAAGATGGGCGCGTGCTGGTGGCTGGCGGCTTCAACATCACGGACGGGGTCGCGAGCGCCGAGCTCTATGATCCGATGGCGGAGACGTGGTCGAGCACCGACGCGCTGAGCGCGCCACGGGGAGGTCACGGCGCGGTGCGGCTCGCGGATGGCAACACGCTGGTGGCCGGAGGAGCCACCACGACGGGAAATACGACGGTGGCGACCGCGGAGATCTTCGACGTGTCGTCCGAGACGTGGCTCCCGGCGGCGCCCATGAGCTCACCGCGGAAGTTCGCAGCGGCGGTGGCGCTGGCCGGGGGGCGCGCCCTCGTCGTCGGCGGCACCCTCGACTTCGCGTCGTCGCTCGACAGCGCCGAGCTCTACGATGACGTCGAAGGGGCGTGGCGGTCGGCGGGCACGCTGGCGGTAGGCCGGATCTCTCCCACCGCGAGCACGCTGCCGGACGGCCGGGTGTTGGTGGTCGGTGGGCTCGAGCCCGGAGGGAGCGAGTTCTGGGTGCGCACCGCCGAGCTCTTCGGGTGGGTGGTGCTGAACGAGCTCCGGACGAATCAGCCGGGTCCCGAGCCCGACGAAGACGAGCTCATCGAGCTCGCGGGGCCGGAGGGGGTCGACCTCGATGGTTTGACGCTGGTGGTGCTCGGGCAGAGCGGGAGCTCGTTCGGCGCGGTGATGCACGTGCAGAGCCTCACCGGGCAGCTCCCGGATCGTCCTTACGTGCTCGCCAAGCCCGGCTTCACGCTCGGCGTACCCGACGCCGAGCTGGGCTTCGATCTCGAGGACGACACCAACCTGACGTTCTTGGTGGTGGATGGCTTCACGGGCGCGGTGAACGACGACCTCGACACCAACGACGACTGCGTGCTCGACACGACGCCCTGGGCGGTGCTGCACGACGCGGTCGCGTTTCTCAGCGAAGGCGGCCCCTCGGGGTGTCGCTACACCGAGAGGTTCCTCGATCCGGTGGCGGTTGGGGTCGCACCATCGCACGGGCATCGCTGCCCGGATGTGGGCGGTGACTGGGTGCTGAGCGCGGCCGCGAACCCCGACTCGCCAGGCGCGTCCAACCGCTGCCTCGAGCTGGGAGAAGACTGCATCGACGACGACCAATGCGCCACCGCCGCCTGCGCGGACGGCGTGTGCTGCGACACCGCGTGCGGCGGCAGCGCCGCCGGAGACTGCCAGGCGTGCAACCTCGCCGGCCTGGTGGGCACCTGCTCCCCGGAGCCCCAAGGCACGAGCTGCGGCGATCCCTCGGACACGGCGTGTGACGGCGCCGACACGTGCGACGGCGCGGGGACCTGCGAGGACAATTTCGTCAGCGCCGGTGCGCCGTGCGGCGATCAGGCGGTGCCGTGCTTGGTGGACGACACCTGCGACGGCGGCGGCGCGTGCACCGACAACGGCTTCGAGAGCGCGGGGACTCCCTGCGGCGACGCGACCGACGACGACTGCACCGATCCCGACAGCTGCGACGGCAGCGGGACCTGCGCGGTCAACCACGCGGCGAGCGGCGCGCCATGCGGCGATCAGGGCCTCGAGTGCTCGGTGGACGACAGCTGCGATGGCAGCGGGGTGTGCACCGACAACGGGTTCGAGAGCGCGGGCACCCCGTGCGACGGCGGCGACGGCGAGTGCGACGCCGCCGGGACGTGCGACCCCATCCCGATGGGTGGCAACGGCGGCGGGGGAGCGGGCGGCCAGGGCGGCCAGGGAGGCGGCGCGGGCGGCGGCGGTCCAGGCGGCGCGGGGGGCGACGCCACCGGCGGCAACGGCACCGGCGCTGGAGCGGGCGATGGCGCCGACACCGACGAGGGCTGCAGCTGTCGCACCGCGGGCGGCCCCGTCTCCCCAAAGGGAACCCTCTGGCTGTTCGCGGCGTTCGCCGCGCTCGCGGCTCGCAGACGAAACACCCGTTAGCGGCCGCTCGTTGTCGCGCCGAGCCAGCGCGGCGACCGCGCGAGCCGCTTGGCGATGGCGACGTCCCTCACCACCGCGCCACCAAAGAGCTCGAGCAGGCTGGCTTCCGGGTAGCCCTCCTCGGCGGCAACCCAGCCGACGTCGAAGCTCGCATGCGCACCTGACCAGGTGTCGGAGCCCCCTCCATCGAGGTGTCGAAGACCCTCCACGGAGCTCGGGGCAAACCCATGCGGCAAGTACCGGCGTCGCAGAACGCGCCGGGCGGGCTCACACTCGATCCGACAGATCGCGCCGCAGATCGGGGTGTCTTCCTTTGTACGCCTCGTGGTCGCGTGTTGTTGCGGCCGCCCCCTGATCGAGCCGCCGCCGTCGGGCGGTCCCCCCACCCGTGCGTGGCCTCACTCACGTCGGGCTGCCATCCCCGGCCGTTTCGTTGCAGGATCGCCGACCGCGCGCGGGGCTTCATCACCTCGCGCGGCGGGCCGGCCGGCGCGTTCCGAGCCGGCGAAGCAACCAACGAGCACGTGTCTCTCACCGCGGCGAACAAGAAGCGGGCGCTCGAAGCCCTGAAGGTCGACCGGCTCCGCGAGCTCGCCTGGGATCTCTACCTCCACGTCGACGACCGGCGCAGCCGCGAGCAGCTCGTGAAGGCGCTGGCCGACGGGCGGCGCATCGACTTCGGGGTGGTGCTCGAGCGCCTCTCGCGCGACGAGCTCAAGTCGCTCTGCCGCACACTCGAGCTCGACGACGGCGGCCGCGCCAAGGACGCCATCATCGATCGCATTCTCGGCGGCAGAGCGGTCGCCTCCGAACCGGCAGCGCGCCCAGCCGCCCCGAAGACCCCGCGCGCGAACGGCCACGCGCACCCCCACGCCCAGGCCGCCGAGAAGAAACGCATGAACGACGTCGCCCACCCCACCTCGCCCGCGGGGGCCCAGCCCGCTGGCTCTCAGCCCGCCGGCTCTCAGCCCTCCCCCGCGCTCCCGTCGCCCCACGCCACGGCCCGCACCTTCGAGGGCTTCTCGGAGATCACCTCCTTCATCTGGTCGGTCGCCGATCTGTTGCGCGGCGACTACAAGCAGTCGGAATACGGCCGGGTCATCTTGCCGCTCACGGTGCTGCGCCGGCTCGACCAGGTGCTCGCGCCCACGCGCGACAAGGTCTTGGCCGCGGCCGAAAAGTACGAGGGCTCGCCGGAGGCGATCCGCGACAAGATGCTCCGCAAGGCGAGCGGTCACGGCTTCTACAACACGAGCCGGCTCGACTTTCCGAAGCTGCTCGACGATCCGGGCCTCATCGCGCAGAACATGACCGCCTTCGTGAACGGCTTCTCGCCGAACGCGCGCGACATCGTCGACCACTTCCGCTTCGAGGTGCAGATCGAGCGGCTCGACCGCGCGAACCTCTTGTTTTTGGTGGTGCAGAAGTTCGCGGCGATCGATCTCCACCCGAGCCGGGTGAGCAACGAGCAGATGGGCAGCATCTTCGAGGAGCTCATCCGGAAATTCGCGGAGCAATCGAACGAGACGGCGGGAGAGCATTTCACCCCGCGCGAGGTCATCCGCCTCATGGTCGATCTCCTCTTCGTCGAAGACAGCGTCGTCCTCACCAAGCCCGGCATCGTGAAGAGCATGCTCGATCCGGCCTGCGGCACCGGCGGCATGCTCTCGGTGGCGGAGGACTACCTCGCCGAGCTCAACCCCGACGCCGAGGGCCTGCAGGTGTTCGGCCAGGAGCTCAACGGCGAGTCCTACGCGATCTGCAAGGCCGACATGCTCATCAAGGGGCAAAACGCCGACAACATCAAATACGGCAACAGCTTCTCCGAGGACGGGCTACAGGGCGTGAAGGCCGACTACCTCATCAGCAACCCCCCCTTCGGCGTCGACTGGACCAAGGCCGAGAAGGTGGTGCGCGCCGAGCACGAGAACCTCGGCTTCGCCGGCCGCTTCGGCCCGGGCCTGCCGCGCAAGAACGACGGCTCGCTCCTCTTCTTGCTGCACATGATGAGCAAGATGAAGCCGGTCAGCGAGGGCGGCTCGCGCCTCGCCATCGTCTTCAACGGCTCGCCGCTCTTCACCGGCGCGGCGGGCTCGGGCGAGAGTGAAATCCGCCGGTATCTCCTCGAAAACGATCTGCTCGAGGCCATCGTCGCGCTGCCCGATCAGATGTTCTACAACACCGGCATCAACACCTACATCTGGGTGGTGACGAACCGGAAGCCGAAGCCGCGCCGCGGCAAGGTGCAGCTCATCAATGGCGTGAGCTTCTTCCGCAAGATGCGCAAGTCCCTCGGCGACAAGCGCAAGGAGCTCGGCGAGCAAGACATCGCCACGATCGTGCGCCTCTTCAACGCCTTCGAAGAGGGCCCCCACGTGAAGATCTTCGACAACGAAGACTTCGGCTTCCAGCGCATCACCGTCGAGCGCCCCCTCAAGCTCGATTTCCAGGCCAGCCCCGAGCGCCTCGCCCGCCTCGAAGACGAAAAGCCCTGGCAGGCCCTCCTCACCAGCAAGAAGAAGGGCGCCGCCGCCGCGAAGGAAATCGAGGAGGGCCAGGCCCTGCAAGAGGCCGTGCGCCGCGTCCTCGCCCGCTTCGACCCCGAGCGCGTCTACCTCAGCCGCAGCGCCTTCAAGAAGGACCTCAAGGCCCACGCCAAGGCCGAAGACGTGACGATCCCGACGGCGGTAGCCAAAGCCATCCTCAGCGCGCTCTCGGAGCGCAACGAGGAAGCCGAAGTCTGCCGCGACAAACAGGGAAACCCCGAGCCCGACACCGAGCTCCGCGACTACGAGAACGTCCCCCTCAAGGACGACATCGCCGCCTACCTCGAGCGCGAGGTGCTCCCCCACGTCCCCGACGCCTGGATCGACGAGAGCAAGACCAAGATCGGCTACGAGATCCCCTTCACTCGCCACTTCTACGAGTACACCCCGCCCCGCCCGCTCGCGGAAATCGAAGCCGAGATCCGCGCGCTGGAGGACAAGATCCAGGGCATGCTCCAAGAGGTCGTAGGATGACCTTCTCGTGGTACCGCGGACTCCCGAGAGGCTGGAGGATACTTCGGTTCAAGCGATTGGCTCGTATTACGAATGGGCAAATCGATCCGACTCTTGAGCGATTCGCAGATCTTCCGCTCTTCGCACCAAACCACGTCGAGTCGTCCACGGGACGTCTCCTCGAATATAGCTCGGCCGCCGACCAAGGTGCCGAGAGCGGGAAGTATCTCGTGCGGAAAGGCGACATCGTCTACAGCAAGATCCGCCCCGCGCTGCGGAAGATCTTCCGCGCCCCCGAAGACGGAATGTGCAGCGCTGACATGTATGCAATTCGCCCGTCCGTTGGAGTCGACGCGGGATACTTGTTCTGGGCCATGCTCACAGACGGCTTCAACGAAGCGGCCGTTCTCGCGTCGGATCGCGTCGCGATGCCCAAAGTGAACCGTGAGACACTCGCGGAGTTCCCGTTGCCGCTCGCCCCAGCAGAGCACCAGCGTGCTATTGCGGACTTCCTGGACCGGAAGACCGGCGCCATCGACGCCCTCATCGAGAAAAAGGAGCGCCTGATCGCGCTCCTGGCCGAGAAGCGCGCCGCGCTCATCCACCAGGCGGTCACGAAGGGTCTCGACCCCACCGTCCCCATGAAGCCCTCCGGCATCCCCTGGATCGGCGACATCCCCGCCCACTGGCAAGTCTTGCGCCTGAAGACGTGTGTCCGAGAGGCCGTGGCTGGACCGTATGGATCGTCCCTAACAAAGGCCATGTATGTGGAATCGGGGTTTCGCGTATATGGCCAGCAGCAAGTGATCCCTGACGACTTTACCGTTGGCGACTACTACATATCGCCCGACAAGTTCGAGACCATGCGGCGGTATGAGGTTCGCCCGGGCGACCTTTTGGTTAGCGTAATGGGAACGATCGGGAGGGTCGCAGTGGTGCCTGCCAACGTCGAGCCCGGGATCATCAACCCTCGGTTAGTGCTCTATCGCCTCCGGGCCGAGGTGACATCGTCACGCTTCGCACAGCTCTCCTTGATGAGTCACGGATGCCAAGCTGCGCTCCTGGAAGCCGCGCAGGGCTCGACGATGGATGGCCTCAATCTCGTGATCCTTGGAGAGCTCAGGCTCGCAGTGCCGCCGCTTGCAGAACAGACGCGCATCGTTGCATTCTCGCGGGCACACGCAAAACGACTCGATGCGTGTATATCACACGTTGTGTCCCAAGTTGCTCGTCTCCGAGAGTATCGGCAGGCGCTCATCACGGCGGCGGTGACCGGCCAACTCGAGATCCCCGAGGCGGCGGCGTGAAGCGCATCGAGGGGGCGGCGAAATCGGTGCGAGCGCTCCTCACGAGCGCCAAGTACACGATCGACTTCTACCAGCGGGAGTACGCCTGGCACGAGCGCCAGGTGCGGGAGCTCGTCGACGACCTGACCGGGAAGTTCCTCGACTTCTACAGCCCCGAGCACGGGCGCCATCAGGTCGAGTCGTATGGGCATTACTTCCTGGGCTCGATCGTCGTCAGCCACAAGCGCGGCCAGCGCTTCATCGTCGACGGCCAGCAGCGGCTCACCACCCTGACGCTCCTCCTGATTTACCTCCACCACCGCCAGGAGGATCTCGAGGGCGCGGTCGACGTGCGGCCCCTCATCTACAGCGAGCGCTACGGGCGGAAGAGCTTCAACCTCGAGGTGCCGGCGCGCGAGATGGTGATGACGCGGCTCCTCAACGCGCCGCTTTGCGAGGGCGAGGTGGTCGACGCCGAGGGAATGGACGAGTCGGCCCAGAACATCGCCGCGCGCTTCGCCAACATCGGCGACCACTTCCCCGACGACGAGCTCGACCCGGCGGCGCTCCCGTATTTCGCCGACTGGCTGCTCGACAACGTGCACCTCGTCGAGATCGAGGCCTACTCCGACGAGGACGCCTACACCATCTTCGAGACGATGAACGACCGGGGGCTGTCGCTGAGCCTGCCGGAGATGTTCAAGGGCTACGTTCTCGCGAACATCGGCCACGAAGACGACCAGCGGAAGGTGAACCAGCTCTGGAAGAGCCACATGCAGGCCTTCCGCGACCTCGGCGAAGAGGAAGACGTCGACTTCTTCAAGAACTGGCTCCGCGCGCGCTATGCCGACAGCATTCGTCCGGGCAAGCGAGGCGCCGAGAACAAGGACTTCGAGCGCATCGGCTCCGAGTTCCACCGCTGGGTCCGCGATCAGAAGGAGCTCGTGGGCCTGACCGCGCCCGACGCCTTCGTCCCCTTCGTGCTCGAGGAGCTCGACTTCTACGCCAAGCAGACGCTGCGGATCCGCAACGCCGCGCGCAAGCTCACGCCGGGGCTCGAGTCGATCTTCTACAACGACGACCGCGGCTTCACCCTGCAGACCCAGGTGCTCCTCGCGGCGCTCGAGCCCGGCGACGGGGCGCAGGTGATCGCCGACAAGCTCCGGCTCGTGGCCGACTTCCTCGACATCTGGATCGCCCGCCGCGTGTGGAACTACCGCACCACCGCCTATTCGTCGGTGAAGTACACGATGTTCGTGCTCACCAAGGAGCTGCGCAACAAGAGCGTCCCCGAGCTCTCCGCCTACCTCCGCGCCCAGCTCGACGCCCCCGGCCAGGAGACCTTCGCATCGCGCCCCACCTTCGGGATGCACAACCAGAACGCCCGGCAGGTCCGCCACATCCTCGCCCGCCTCACCCACTGGGTGAACGACCGCTGCGGCCTCCCCCTGTCATTCGAAGATCTCGTCTCCCAGGGTCGCAAGCGCCCCTTCGAGATCGAGCACATCTGGCCCAACCACCCCGACCGTTTCGCCGATCTGTTCGACCACCCACGCGATTTCGAGCACGCGAGAAACCGCCTCGGCGGCCTGTTGCTGCTTCAGCGCGGCCCGAACCAGAGCGTCGGCGACACCCCTTACGAGAACAAACGCGACGCCTACCTCGCCCACGGCGAGAACCTCCTCGCCAAGAGCCTCCACCCCAAGGCCTACGACAACAACCCCGCCCTCGCCGCATTGATCCGCGAAACGGGCCTCCCTTTCGAGCCCCACGACCGCTTCGATCTCGAAGCCCAGCGCCAGCGCCAGGAGCTCTACATCCGCCTCGCTGAGTGGGTCTGGAACCCCTCCCGCCTCGATCTCGACGGCCTCAAACCGCCCCAGCCCGAGCCCATCGAAGTGCCTGACGAGGACGAGGAGGCACCGATGCCGACGACGGAGAAGCACACGCTCCTCCTCCGCTTCTGGGAGCGCCTGCTCGTCGCGGCGAAGAAAGCGAGCGATCTGCACCAGAGCTGCTTCCCGCGCCGTCACCCCTGGATGATCGCGCAAGCGGGCCCTTGCTGGTGGTCGTGGGTGGCACTTCAAGATCGCATTCGCGTGCAGCTCTGGATCCACGGTCGTTCGTCAGAGCCCAGCGAGCCCTTGTTCGACGCGCTCCACGCCGAGCGCGGCGCGGTCGAGGAAGCCTTCGCCGCGCCCCTCGAGTGGGACCGCATGGACGGCAACAAGGCGTGCAAGATCTTCAGCACCATCGACGGCGGTCTCCTGAGCGAGTCCTGCTGGGACGCCATCGTCCTCGACGCCGTCTCCCAGATGAACCGCCTCCACGCGGCCCTCGCCCCGAGGGTGAAGTGCCATCTCGCTGCGGCGGAGGCACGGAGCGGATGAGCGAGCTCGACGTCACGCCTTCCTCCGGCGGGACGAGGCCCAGCTCCTCGATCGGAAGCGCGATGGAAGCGTCGGAGAGCGGCGCGCGCTCGCCGTTCACTTGCCGCGGGAGAGGTGCTCGAGGTCGAGCGGGTCGCTGTCCACATATTCCCGCGCGGT
Organism: uncultured Polyangiaceae bacterium; assembly: GCA_964401935.1. Taxonomy (GTDB): domain Bacteria; phylum Myxococcota_A; class Polyangia; order Polyangiales; family Polyangiaceae; genus JAPYTK01. The sequence goes on along the minus strand of CAYOAL010000018.1, from coordinate 37,115 downwards.
GAGGTCGTCGAGCGTGATGGCCGCACCTTCGATAGCAGTGAAGCGACTCGCGGGTTGGACCAAATCGAGCCACCCACGGAGGTGCTCGCTCCACGGCTTGCCACCGAAGGAGGGCTCGTCTTCGTCGTGGATGAACCAGAACATGACCTCGACGTCGGCGGCGTCCCACGAAGGGGCGGCGCGAACGCGGATCTCGCGCAGCGCGCGGAGAGCGGCCCCTTCCGGGCTGTTCTTGTCGTGCTTGCCCACGAGGCGCTTCACCAAGGGTTGCGCCAGGGTAACGAAGTCGTCGGGAAAGGCGACGCGCGCGCGTTTGCGGGCGAGCGAGAGCATGAGCAGGCGGGCCTCGTGGTCGTCGCGACAGCCGCGGATGCGCTCGAGGTGAGCGATCACGGCCTTCTCGACGGTCATGATCCGATCGAGGTCGGCCACGAGGCGACGGTCCCTGAGACCCGGCACCGATGCGAAGCGAGGGGTTCGGCCGCGCACGACGTCGTGCGCGACCTTCTCATCGACCACGACCAACGGCGCGATCTCGACGAAGGGTCGGGACTCGCAGGAGCGAACGAGATCGCAGGTCTGCGTGACGACCATGAAGCCGCGCTCCTCCGACTCGGCGGCGTCCAGGCCTTCGGCAGCCGCGGTTCGCGCCTCCGGGGTCAAGGGCGTCGTCGGGTCGAAGCGGAAGAGAAACCACACGGTCTCGAGGGAGCAGTCTCCTTGTCGCCACTCGGCGAGCGCCTCGTCGATGTCGGCGGTCGGCTGCTCATTCCGACGACTCACGGGGCGTGTTCCTCAGGGTGCGAACGGCTCGGGCGGGACGGGGTGTTGCGGGTCGCTCCTCGCTGACGATCTCGACCCGCGCCGCCGGCGAAAGGGGGCGCCGCGCCTGCTTGGCGTCGGAGCTGAGCTCGCGGAGCCGCGGTCGGGTGCGCCCCGAGCCCTTGCCGAGTCGGGATCGAGCCGCTTCGAACTTCTGGGCGACGAGCAGATCGAAGGCCGTGCTGCCCTCTTCGACCGTGAACAATGCGGCGCGGTTGCTCTGGCTGGAGCCGCGATCGGCTCCTCGAAGGACGTCGACCAGCTGAAACAGCCGGCGTGTGTTGGCGGCGTTCAGTGGTTTGCCGCTCGCCCAGAAGTGGACGCTTCTGCGCGACACGCCGAGGAGCTTGGCGAGCTCGTCCCAGGTGAGTCCCGACACGCGGCGCAGCTCGGCGACGGCACGGCGAATGTCGTCGCCCTGGCGGCCACCGGGGTCGATCGTCATCTCGTCGGCGAGAAGGCCACCGCTCTCGGTTGCGACGCGCCAGGACGGAAGCGCGTTGGCCGCCCAGTCCGACGACGTCCACGTGAGGATGACAGCTCGTGCCGGCGAAATGATGGGCGGTTGCGGCGCGGTGGAAAAACCCGCCGGCGTGGAGCGCGTGACGTCGCCCGTTGCGAGCAGCTCGAGCGGAGGAGGGCTCATGCGTCACCTCCGTATCGACGCAGGAAGCCGTCGGTAACCACCCAGCGAAAGATGCTGTAGACCCGCTCGGCGAGGCTCTTGGCTTGTGCCATCACCGGTTCGGGCTCGAACGGTTGCTGGCGTGCAACGAAGGCGTCGATGTCGAGGACCCAGCTCGGATGCTCCACCGGAGGGAGCGCGGCAGGGTCGACCGTGCTCCCTCCAGGAACGATGCCCCAACGGACGGTGGCCTCGCCTCGCTCGTCGGGCAGCTCGAAGGCATGCTCCGAAAGGGCCACCCGGGTGGCGGCGGCGAGCGGCGTCGCCACCACGCCCGCGACCTCTGGCCTCACGAGCTCGGGCAGCTCGGCGACCACGGAATCTCCCACCACGTGATCGATGTAGCGCAGACCCAGCCGCTCGACGAACCCGGGATCGACGTGCTCGTGAAGGGCGGCCACGATCTCCGCGAGCCGCTCGAGGAGATCGACGCGGCTCTCGTAGCGCGTCGTCTCGAGCGCGAGGAAGCTCGGTGCGAGGGAGACGCGCCAGGAATTGGCCTCATCGTGAAAGCGCCAGAGGATCGGCCCACGGGCGTGCTGAACGGCGTCGGCGCCCACCAACAAATGCTGGGCCTGCGCCTGTTGGAGGAAGGGATAACGGCCACGGATCGCCTCTTGAAAGCCCCCGATGAACGCCGCCTTCTCGATCGACGCGATCAGCGGGAACCGCACCTGCGCGATCACCTTGACGAGCGGCGCGTCGCGAAGCGGCACCTCGGCAGGAGGGGGCCCGAAGAGCGGATTCTCAGCTTGCTTCCGGCGGCGCGTGGTCATCGTTGCCCAGGGCAGCACTAATGTGCGTCGGTCCCGACGTGAAGTAAAGTGTGAAGTGTGCCCGCTGGCGCGCTACCGTGGCACACTGCCTTCGCGATGAAGGGACACTCCGAGGAAGCCTACGAGGCGCTGATCGAGGAGCACCTCGTTGCGCAGGGCGGGTACGAGAAGGGGTCGCCGGGGGCGTATGACCAGGCGCTCGCGCTGATGCCGGAGGATTTGCTGGCCTTCGTGCAGCGGACGCAGCCGAAGCTGTGGGACAAGCAGGCCGCGATTCATGGCGGTGCGCTTGGCAAGACGCTGCTGGCGGCGTTCGACAAGGCGACGAAGGGGCCGAAGGGCGTGCTCGACGTGATCCGGCACGGCTTCAAGTTCTACGGGGCGACGGTGCGGGTGGCGGCGTTTCAGCCGGCGCATGGGCTCAACCCCGAGGTGGAGGAGGCCTATCGGGCGAACGTGCTGCGCGTGGTGCGGCAGGTGCACCACGATCCGAAGCTGCCGAAAGACTCGACGGATCTCGTGCTGTTCCTGAACGGGATCCCGGTGGTGACCGCCGAGCTCAAGAACGCGATGACGAGCCAGACCGCGAGCCACGCGCGGCAGCAGTATCGTGAGCGCGATCCGGACGCGCCGCTCTTTCAGTTCAAGCGCCGGGCGCTGGTGCACTTCGCGGTGGGGAGCGACGAGGTGTACATGACGACGCAGCTCGAGCGGTCGAGCACACATTTTCTTCCGTTCAACCGCGGGCACGGCACCGGGGCCGGCAACCCGCCGGCCGAGGGCAAGCACCGCACGCATTACCTCTGGGAAGAGGTGTGGCAACGCGACAGCCTGCTCGACGTCATCGCGCGGTTCTTGCACCTGCAGATCGAGGAGAAGGTCGGAGCCGACGGGCGCACGCGGCGGAGCGAGCGGCTGATCTTTCCGCGCTATCACCAGCTCGACTGCGTGCGGAAGATCGTCGGCGCCGCCAAGGTGCACGGGGCGGGGAAGAACTACCTGGTGCAGCACTCGGCCGGCTCGGGCAAGACCAACACCATCGCCTGGCTCGCCTACCGCCTCGCCTCGCTGCACGACGAGGCCGACCGGAAGATCTACGACGGCGTGGTCGTCATCAGCGATCGCCGCGTGCTCGACAGCCAGCTTCAGGACACCATCTACCAGTTCGATCACAAACAGGGGGTGGTGCAGAAGATCGACGAGCACTCGCGGCAGCTCGCCGAGGCGCTCTCGACCGGGGTCTCCATCGTCATCACGACCATTCACAAGTTTGGCTTCGTGACCGAGGTGGCCGGCAAGCTGAAAGACAAGCGCTACGCCGTGATCGTGGACGAGGCGCACAGCTCGCAGTCGGGCGACATGGCCACGAACATGAAGTCGATCCTCGCCAGCTCGAGCATCGCCAAGAAGTTCGAGGAGGAGGCCGACGACGTCGACGTGCCCGATCAGGCCGCCCTCCGCGCGGCCATCACGCGCGGCCACCAGGCGAACATCAGCTTCTTCGCCTTCACGGCGACGCCGAAGCACAAGACGCTCGAGCTCTTCGGTCACAAGGGGCCCGACGGCAAGGCCGCCGCCTTCCACCTCTACTCGATGCGCCAGGCCATCGAAGAGGGGTTCATCCTCGACGTGCTGAAGGGGTACACCACCTACAAGCGCTACTTCAAGCTCGTGAAATCGGTGGCCGACGATCCCGAGCTCGACAAGCGCAAGGCGAGCCGCGCCCTGGCGCGGTTCGTGAGCTTGCACCCGGTGAACGTGGCGCAGAAGACGGAGGTCATCGTCGAGCACTTCCGGGCCTGCGTGATGAATCAGCTCCGCGGGCGCGCGAAGGCGATGGTGGTCACCGGCTCGCGCCTCCACGCGGTGAAGTACAAACAGGCGTTCGACCGCTATCTCGGCGAGAAGAGCTACACCGACGTCGCGGCGCTCGTGGCCTTCTCGGGCGAGGTGCGCGATCCCGATGATCCGACCACGAAGGACAAGCCTTACACGGAGCCGCAGATGAACCGCGATCCGGTGACGGGCAAGCCCCTCAAGGAGAAGGAGCTGCCGGCGGCCTTCGGCGGCGACCGTTACAACGTGCTCATCGTCGCCAACAAGTACCAGACCGGCTTCGACGAGCCGCTGCTCTGCGCGATGTACGTCGACAAGCGCCTCGCGGGGATCCAGGCGGTGCAGACCCTGTCGCGCTTGAACCGCACCACGCGCGGCAAGGAGCAGACCTTCGTGCTCGACTTCGTGAACGAGCGCGAGGAAATCCTCGAGAGCTTCCAGACCTATTACGAGGGCGCCGTCGTCGGCGACGCGATCGATCCCCAGCGCCTCTACGAGCTGTCGGCCGAGCTCGACGCGACGCAGATCTACCACCAGGCCGAGGTGGACGGCTTCGCCCGCCTCTTCTTCAAGCCCCAGAAGGACCAGAGGCCGGCCGACAACGCGCGCATGAACGCCGCCCTCGACCCCGCCGTCGACCGCTTCCGCAGCCTGTCGCCGGAGGAGCAAGACGACTTCCGCGGCAAGCTCCAGGCCTACGTGAACCTCTACGCCTTCCTCGGCCAGGTGGTCCCCTTCCACGACATCGGCCTCGAGAAGCTCTACGCGTTCGCCAAGATGCTCCTTCGGAAGATCCCGGCCAAGGGCGAGACCTCGCCGGCCGTCGAGCTCGGCGAAGACGTGGCCCTCCACTATTACCGGCTCCAGAAGGAGGCCGAAGGCGATCTCCTCCTCGCCGCCGAGGGCGAGCAGCCTCTCTATGGGGCCACCGCCACCGGCACCCGCGAGAGCAAGGACGACAAGGTCAAGCTCTCCACCATCATCGACCTCGTCAACGACCGGTTCGCCACCGACTTCGACGCCCAAGATCTCATCGACGGGGTCAAGAGCCAGCTCATCGCCGACGACACCGTCCGCAAGGCGGCTCAGGTCAACGACCGCGCCAACTTCGACTTCGTCGGCAAAGACGCCTTCGACGACGCCCTCATCGAGCGCCACGCCAAACACGGCGCCTTCATCGACCGCGTCTTCGCCGACAAGGAAGTCCTCGAGTACCTCCGAGCCAAGGTGCTCGACCAAGTCTACGAAGAGGTCACGCGGGATCCCGAGAGGTAGGCGCTCGCGCGATTCTTGGGTTGGCTGGCTTCCGCGGCCGAGCTCGGGTGGGGGTCTACGGTGGTGCGCAGCCGTTGGGTTTCGGGTCGACGATGCAAGCAGTTGCTGCCGGGCACCGATGTTGCTTCGCTCACGGTCGACAACCGATCAGAACCCGCAACCACGAGTGAGAACCCGATCATGACTGAATCGCAAGCACCCGCCGCCGCCCCCCGCCTCGAGCTCAACGGGCCCGTCCCCGACTTCGAGGCCAACACGACCCACGGCCCCATTCGCCTCTCTACCTGGAACCCCGACAAGTGGGTGATCCTCTTCTCCCACCCCGCCGATTTCACGCCGGTGTGTACCACCGAGTTCATGGCGTTCGCGGGGCTCACGGATGAGCTCGAGAAGCGCAACGTGGCGCTGCTCGGCAACTCCATCGACAGCATCTACAGCCACATCGGGTGGGTGCGCAGCATCAAGCAGAACTGGGACGTCGACATCACCTTCCCCATCATCGCGGATCTCGACATGAAGGTGGCGCGGCTCTACGGGATGCTGCACGAGGCGAGCTCGGCGACCGCGGCGGTGCGCGCGGTGTTCTTCATCGATCCGGCGCGCAAGCTGCGCGCAATGATCTACTACCCGCTGAACCTCGGTCGTAACTTTGACGAGATCGTGCGGGTGGTCGACGCGCTCCAGACCGTCGACGAGCACGGGGTGGCCTGTCCCGCCAACTGGCGGCCCGGCGACAAGGTGATCGTTCCGCCGCCCGTCACCACCTTGGCCGCCGCCGAGCGCTTGGCGGACAAGTCGCTCGAGGTGACCGACTGGTACTTCTCGAAGAAGTCCGTCTGAGAAGACCTTTGGAGACACCCGAGAGACCGCGCGCGAGCGAGCGCGCGCCGTGCGGCGGTGGGCTCACAAGAGCACCATCGCCGCCGCGACCGACGCGGCGATGAGCCCGGCCACCGTCACGAAGAGGGGCCCGTATTCGGCGGTGCGGTACTTCCCGCGGTCGAGCAGCTCCGCCACCTGTCGGTAGCGCACGATTCCATAGACGAGCAAGACCGCGCCCCACAGGATAAAGCCGATGCCCCCGAGTTGGGCGGTGCGGCCCTCCTCCACCCATTTGGCCAGGAGGACCCCTACGCCGACGAGGCCGAGGCCGGTTCGCACCCAAGACAGAAAGGTCCGCTCGTTCGCGAGCTGATCGCGCGCGACCGAGCCGGTGTTGTCGCGTTCACGCACCGGCGGAGCTTAGCGAAAGCGCTCCCGGAAACCTCTCTGAAACACCGTGAACATTGTTCACCGTGAACAGTGTTCACGCGACGGGACCGTGGTACACGGCGAGCCATGAACGAATCGACGACGGCCCAGGTGGGCACCCAGGTGGGCGTGAGCGGCATGAGCCTCTACGTGCCCCCGCTCTGCGTTCGGCTTCGAGACTGGTGCGAGTGGAACGGCCAGCCGTGGGACAAAGTGCGCTCGGTGGTAGGCCGGAGCTTCCGCTATCCCACGCCCGACGAGAACGTGTACACGATGGCGGCCACCGCCGCCCTCCGGCTCATCGAGCGCTACGGCATCGATCCAGCCAGCGTGGGTTTCCTCGCCCTCGGCACCGAGTCGAGCACCGACAACGCGGCGGGCGCGGTGATCGTACGCGGGATGCTCGACCGCGCACTCGAGACGCGGGGCCTGCCGCGGCTCGCCCGCGACTGCGAGGTGCCGGAGTACAAGCACGCCTGTCTCGGCGGGATCTACGCGCTGAAGGGGGCGCTCCGCTACCTCTCGTGCGACGGTCGCGGGAGGAAGGCCATCGTGGTGTGTGCCGACATCGCCGAGTATGAACGCGGCTCGAGCGGCGAACAGACACAGGGCGCGGGCGCGGTGGCGATGCTCGTCGATGACGAGGCCCAGCTGTTCACGGTGGATCTCGGCGCGAGCGCCAGCTCGTCGGACTATCGGGGGCCCGACTTCCGCAAGCCCTTCGCCCGCCACTTCCGCCCCGGCTACGCAGAGGGCGTGGAGCGCCTGCACGACTTCCCGGTGTTCAGCGGGAAGTACTCGACGCATGCCTACCTCGATCAGACCTGCGCGGTGATCGACGCGCTCGTCGAGCGGACGGGGGTGACCGCGATGGAGCTCTTCGACGCGACGGGGGCCGTGTTCTTTCATCGTCCCTATCGCCACATGCCGCTCCGCGCGATGGCGACGCTCTACACCCGCGCCCTGGCCACCTCGCCGGCCCACGAGGCCGAGCTCGCGGCCGCCTGCGAGCAAGCCGGCGTGAGCCTCGCCACGCTCCGCGCCGAGTGCGCGCTGCGCCCGGATCTGTTCGCCACCGTGGAGCGCGATCCGAGCGCTCCCGATCCGCAACCGGTGACCAGCGCGGTGGCGGCGGTGGTGCGCAAGCTCCCCGCGTTCGAGGCCTTCGTAGCCGAGAAGATGGAGCTCGGCGCCGAGCTGACCGCCGATCTCGGCAACCTCTACACGGCCGCGTTGCCGGCTTGGATCGCGGCCGGCCTCGAGGAGGCGACAGCCCGCGGCGTGGAGCTCGCCGGTGAGACGTTGCTGGCCATCGGCTACGGCAGCGGCGACGCGGCCGAGGCCCTCACCCTGCGGGTGTCGCCTCGCTGGAAGAGCGCGGCCGAGCGCATCAAGCTCGCCGAGGCCCTCCGCGACGCGGTGGTGCTCACCCAAGCGCAGTACGAGGCGCTCCACGATCGCCACGACACGAGCAGTATCGCGCCGGTGGCCGACGACCGCTTCGTGGTGACGCGCGTGGGGGAGCGCCACGAGCCCGCGTTCCAAGATCTCGGTGTGGAGTACTACGCGTTCCGCGCCCAGCCGAGCTGAGCCGCTGACACGTGACGCGGTGCGGCAACGCGGCCTCTCTCGCCGTGTTGTCGCAACCGTGTCGTCACACGCTGCAACACCCGCAGCATCGGCGCGCCCGGAGTCGTGCACTTGCGTCGTCCGCGGCGTCGGCACGCCTCCTGCGTAAGGGAGTCTCATGATCTTTCGGCAGCTCATGGACCCCGAGACCTCCACCTTCACCTATCTGCTCGCCGACGAGCAGACGCGGGAGGCGGTGCTGATCGACTCGGTGCGCGAGCAGTTCGAGCGCGACGCCGGGCTCCTCGATGAGCTCGGTCTCACGCTGCGGTACACGCTCGAGACCCACGTGCACGCCGATCACGTGACCGCGGCAGGGCTCTTCCGACAACAGCGTGGGAGCCAGTCGGTGGGAGCCGCCGACGGAGGCGCGAGCTGCGTGGACCTCCCCGTCCGCGACGGTGACGTGATCCGCTTCGGCAGCCACGCGCTCGAGGTGCGCACCACGCCCGGCCACACCGACGGCTGTCTCACCTACGTGCTCGAAGACGAGAGCAAGGCCTTCACCGGAGACACGGTGCTCATCCGTGGCTGCGGTCGCACCGACTTTCAGCAGGGCTCGGCGGAGAAGCTCTACGCCTCCGTGCACGACAAGATCTTCTCGCTGCCCGAGAGCTGCGAGCTCTACCCCGGCCACGACTACAAGGGCCGCACGGTGACCACGGTGCGCGAGGAGAAGCTCTTCAACCCGCGCCTCGGCGGGGGCAAGAGCCGCGACGAGTTCGTGGCCATCATGGCCGGCCTCCACCTCGCGCGTCCCAAGCACATCGACGAGGCGGTGCCCGCCAACCTCGAGTGCGGCCTGCCCGTCTCCGCCGCGCCCGCCAACGAGGTGAAGCCAGCGTCGGAGCTCTGGGCGCCGATCGAGCGCACCGTGACGGGCGTGCCGGAGGTGACCCCGACGTGGCTCGCCGGCGCGCTCGGCAGCGTGCGCGTGATCGACGTGCGCAGCCCGGAGGAGTTTCACGGCGACGGGCACCTCCCCGACGCCGAGCTCGCGCCGCTCCCCGACCTCGAGCTCGCCGCCCGCGCCTGGTCGCGCACCGAACCCATCGTGCTGGTGTGCCGCTCTGGCGGCCGCTCGGGCAAGGCTGCGCACCTCCTGGAGAGCCTCGGCTTCTCTCACGTGGCCTCGCTGCGCGGCGGGATGCAGCGCTATCACCGCGACAGCGGCCGCTCCACCGCGAGGTCGGCGTGAGACCGACGGCCGCCTCCACGGTGCGCCTCACGGATCTCGTCGCGGTGCTCGAGGCGCTCGTGCCCGCGGAGGAGGCCACCGCGGAGCGCATGCTCCTCGTGTTGGGGAAGCTGCGCCGCGCGGGGCGGATGGTGGTGCTCGAGACGTCGCCGGCTGCCTTCGCGCGCCTCGCGACGTCGCTCGACATGAGCGAAGGCGAGCTCGAGCACGCCTTCCGACAGGCGCCCGAGGAGGGACGCCAACGCTTCAAGGCCGCCCTCACCGCGCCCGAGAGTCAGGGCTGCGTGCACCTCCAGGGCCAGCTCGCGTGGGGGCCGCACGCGGCGGCCACCCTCGAGGCCTTCATCACCGCGCGCTGGTATGCGTGGCCGGGCATGCGGGTGGCCGTGAAGGACAGCCTCGGCGAGCTGTGTTGCTGCGGCCGCAGCGTCGGTGCCCCCGAGGTCGTGCTCGAAGAAGCAACCCCCTACTCGATGAGCGCGATCGATATCTGAGCGACCAAGAGCGGGGGCGCGTTCCGCGCGTGTCCGCGAACAGAGGAGCGAGCATGCAAGTCACACAGTTGGTCGATGAGCCCACCGGGCGCCTCACGTATCTCGTCGCCGACGACCGCACCCGCGAGGCGGTGCTCATCGATCCGGTCGAAGGGCAGCTCGCGCGCGATGTCGCCTTGCTTGGAGAGCGTCACCTCACGCTGCTCTACGTGCTCGAGACCCACGCCGACGCCTCGGGCATGAGCGCCTCCGAGCTCGTGCGCGAGGCCACCGGGGCGCGCGTCGTGGCCTCCGACCTCGGAACCGCGTGCGCCGACGTCGTGGTGCGCGGCGGTGACCACCTCGAGCTCGAGCGGCTGCGGATCGACGTCATCGCCACCCCCGATGAGACGGGCGACGGCGTCAGCTACCGGATCGGAGATCACGTGTTCGCGGGCAACGCGGCCACCGCCGGCCTCGGCGACGACCGCATCCACGAGGCTGCTCCCCACTCCGCCCTCTGGGAGCTCCCGCCCTCGGCCTGTCTGTGGCCGGGCCGACGCGCCCCCTCGGCCGACGCGCAGATCAGCGCCGTCGACAGCAATCCGGGCCTCGCCGACGGTGTGCTCGGCCGGGTGGGCGACACGCCCCTCGTGGAGCTCCGCCACCTCAGCCCCAACCCGCGGGTGCGGATCTTCGCCAAGCTCGAGGGCTGCAATCCCTCGGGCAGCATCAAAGACCGCATCGCCCTCGGGCTGGTGCGCGAGGCGGAGCGGCGCGGCGACCTCCGCCCCGGCATGACGCTGGTGGAGGCGAGCACCGGCAACACCGCCATCGCCCTCGCCATGGTGGCCCGCCAGCGCGGCTACCGCATCAAGGTGATGCTCCCCGAGGGCGTGCCGCCGTCGATCTGGGACACCCTCGAGCTCCTCGACGCTCAGATCGAGTGGTGCAAGCCCTGCGCTGGGATGCGTGGCGCGATCGACTACGCGCGCCGGGAGGCGGAGCGCATCGGCGGCTACGCGCTGCGACAGTTCAGCGACCCGGCCAACGTGCGCATCCACTACGAGACGACGGGCGCCGAGATCGCGCGGTCGCTCGACCGCGTCGACGTGTTCGTCTCCGGCATCGGTACCGGCGGCACCATCACCGGCGTGGGTCGGCGGCTGCGCGAAGACAACCCCGAGGTGCGCATCGTGGGGGTGGAGCCGGCCACCGGCGAACGCCTCCAAGGCTTGCAGTGTATCGAGGACGCCTATGCCCCACCGCTCTTCGACATCAGCCTGCTCAGCCGGCGCTTGCGGGTCACCGCCGCCAAGTCGCTCATGATGATGCGCCTCGTCGGCGAGCGCGAAGGGATCGTCGTCGGCGTGTCGTCGGGGGCCACCCTGAGCGCGGCCATGCGCGAGGCGGAGCGCCTCGAGCAGGGAAACATCGTGGTGATGTTCAGCGACGGCGGTTGGAAGTACCTGCCCACGCGACCGTGGGGCGCCGCCGAGCAAAACGACATCGAGCTCGACGAAGTGCACTGGTGGTGAGCTCCGGAGCCTCGTAGCCCCCGTCCGGCTCCCGTGACTGCGCCAGCACGTGGCGTGTTGCTCGTTCGGATCACGCGCTTGACATCGTGCGCTCTGGACTTAGTCTGACGAGGTCTCCCCTCGGGAGCTCGTGACATGCGCATTCTCCACTTCAGCTAGTTCGTCTCCCCGACGCAGCGTCACCACTCGGTGAAGCGTCGGCCCGAGATCCGTCGACACGCGGTCGTGTGTGTCGCCCCCTGCTGAAGCCCAGCCACTTGCTGGCACTGGAGATTGTTTTGAAATTCACGTCACGTTCGATCGAAGAGCACGCCGAAGCCCCCAAACCCGACGACGGTCGCCTCGAAGACATCGTCGCCCACTGGGGCGCGCGGCACGAAGTGGTGCCCCACGACACGGAAGGCAACCGCTGTTTCGTGGTGTCCGTCTGCGTGGGCGACGAAGCGGCGAACGCCGACCGCAAGCTCGCCGAGATCCGCGGTCTGGTCACCGCCGTGGGCGATGCCATCGTGGGCTCGCGCAAACACCGCCTCGCCAAGCCCGAGCCGCGCACGTTCGTCGGACCGGGCGTGTGCGCCCGTCTCGGGGACGAAGCGCGCGCTGCGGGAGCGACCATGTTGGTGCTGGACGCGGAGCTGTCGCCGTCGCAGCTGCGCAACCTGGAAGACGCCGCGGGCATCGCCGTGTGCGACCGCGAAGCGGTGATCCTCAACGTGTTCTTGCGTCACGCGCGCACCCCACGAGCACGCATTCAGGTGGAAATCGCCCACCTCGAGTATCTGCGGCCGCGCATCCGCGGCCTCGGCCTCGACATGGACCAACAGGCGGGGGGCGTGATGTACGCGCGCGGCCCCGGGGAGAAGAAGTCCGAGCTGATGGCGCGGCAGCTCGACGGACGCATGGCCGACTTGAGGAAGGCGCTCCGTCGCCTGGAGCAATCGGGCGAGATCCAGCGGGACGGGCGCGCCCGCGCGGCGCAGATCGCGCTCGTTGGCTACACCAACGCGGGGAAGACCTCGCTCATGAACGCGCTCACCGACGCGGGGCTGTCCGCTCGCGACATGCCCTTCGAGACGCTCGACACCACCTCGCGTTGCCTCACGCGGCACGGGGGCGACGTGATCGTGAGCGACACCGTCGGCTTCATTCGCCGGCTGCCGGAGCGCTTGCTCGCCAGCTTCGAGTCTACGCTCGCGGAGATCCGCCACGCCTCGCTGGTGGTGGTCGTGGTGGACGCCTCCGACGAGGAGTGGCCGCTCCACCTCGAGACCACCCACACGATGCTGGCCAAGCTCGGCGCGGACACCCTCCCCCGCTCCTATGTGTTCAACAAGTGCGACCGGGCGGCGCCGCCGAGCGCTCGCGAGCTCGCCCCTTGGGTGGGCGAGCACTCATTCACCAGCCTGAGCGCACACGATGAGCGCGCGGTGTCCGAGCTCCGCACACAGCTGATCGAGCGACTGCGCGACGACCACCAGGTGGTGCGACTGTTCCTCCCCTACGACGCCACCGAGGCGCTGTCGCTCGCATATGGGCGCTGTCGCGTGCTGTGCACCGAGGACAAGCCGCACGGGCTGCGAATCACGCTGTCGGGCGAGCAGCGCGTCCTGGAGCGCGTTCGCGCGCTCGGAGAGGGGCGCACCCGATGAGCGCGCTGTTGGAAGTGGAGGGCTTGAGCCTCACGAGCCCCACCGGCCGCACGCTCTTGTCCGATCTGAGCATGGTGCTCGAGGCGGAGCGCGTGGCGCTCATCGGACGCAATGGCGTGGGCAAATCGACGCTGCTCCACGCGCTCGCTCCGGGCGGCCGCCCCGCGGGCGGCCGCGTGGTGGCGCACACCAGTCGCCGGTTGGTACCGCAGGAGCTGAGCACGGAGCGCTCGCCGCGCGAGCTCGTGCGCGCGATCGGTCGGCATGTGGCAGCGCACGTGCTGGAGGCGCAGCTGGCGGCGGCCGGACTCCCTCCCGCGGCGGCGCTGGCGGCGGCCGAGGGGGTGAGCCTCGGCGAGCGGCGCAAGCTCACGCTGCTCGCGGCGCGTGCGGCCGCGCCCGGCCTGCTCTTGCTCGACGAACCGAGCCAAGACCTCGACATGCGCGGCGTCGACTGGCTCGTGTCGTGGATCTCCGCTCACCAAGGCGGGCTCGTGGTGGCCTCGCACGACCGGCAGCTGCTCTCGTGTTTCGAGCACTTCTTCATCGTGGCCGAGTCGGGGTGCCGCTACCTCCGAGGCACGCTCGACACGCTCGAACGCGAGCTCCATCAACACAACGTCGTCGAGCAGGGCCGCTTTCTGCGCAAGCTGAGCTTGCTCGCCGAGCGGGAGCGCCACAACGAGCGGGTGACGCGCCGGCGCGCCCGCAAGAAAAACCTCGGCCGCCTCCACGAGGAGCGCCGCGGCGTCTCGCGCTCACGGCTGCAGGAGAAGAAGCGGTACGCGCAGGTGAGCCAGGCCAAGGCGGCCAAGATCCGTGAGGCGCGCATCGAAGGGGTGCGCGCCTGGGCACACGCGGCGCGGCGGGCGGTGGGGGTGAACCTCCCGCTCGAGCTGGTGGTGCCCGAGCTCCCCCCCGACCACGGCGCACCCGCCATCGTGCTCGACGGGGTGAGCCGCGCGGTGGGTGAGCGCACACTCTTCCACGGGCTCGATGTCCGCATCGGCCGCGACCGGGTGGCGGTCGTGGGGCCCAACGGCGCTGGCAAGTCCACGCTCCTCGCGATGATGACGGGAGCCCACCCGCCCACCGCAGGGACGGTGCGGCTCGACGGGGCGCGCATCGGGCGCATCGAGCAAGGCGCCGCCAATTGGTTGCTCGACACGAGCCTCCTCGAGCAGCTGTCCGCGCGCGGCGCGACGCCCGAACAAGCCGCCGAGGTCGTGGTCGCCCACCGGTTTCCGCTCGCCCTCTCGGAGCGACCGCTCGCCACCCTGAGCGCGGGAGAGCGGGTGCGCGCCGCGCTCATCTGCCTGTTCCAGTGCGCTCCCGCGGTGGACGTGCTCGTCCTCGACGAACCCACGTACAGCCTCGACTTCGTCGGCGCGTCGGCGCTCACCGCCAGCCTCCGCGCCTACCGCGGAGGCGTCGTCATCGCCAGCCACGACCGCGGCTTGCTGCGCGACATCGGCATCGAGCGCACCATCGAGCTCGGCGTGAGCTCGCCGCGGTCGACTGGGGCGCGCGCGGTCAGTGCCGCGTGAGCCACACCGCGACGATGGCGAGCGCCGCGAGCATCAACACCGCGAAGACCACGGTGGCGCTGGCGCGGCGCCGCGCCGCGATCACGCTCGCGGGCGGAGACGGCGCCTCCGACTCGAGCGGCATGAGCGAGCTCGGGAGCGCCTCGGGATCGACCCTCGCTCGTTGTGCCCACTGCGCGTGAGGCGGCGTGTTCGTGACCGGCGGGTCGGAGCGCGAGAACGACGCGTGTTCTCCGGTGGGGCCCGAGACGGGCGGAGAGCCCGCGACCGGGGGCTCGGAGCTCGAGACGGGGGGCTCGGAGCCCGCGACGGGGGGCTCGGAGCTCGAGACGGGGGGCTCGGAGTCGAGCGTTCGTCGCTCCACCTCAGGCGCACGAAAAGGGAGCGCGCGTCGCTCGATGGGCTCGAAGGCCGGCAGCGTGCTCGCGCTCTTGGTGGCGTTCGCGTGCGCGGTCTTGCGTCTCGCTACCGGCGAGGCCACCTGCGTGCGCTCGCTCGGCGGCGGTGGCGGGAACGAAGACTCGGGCCGCCGCACCCGCGTCGGCTCCTCCTCGTCCCAGAAGTCGTGCCCGTCCTCTTCGGGGTGGGACGGCCGCATGGCCGACACGGGGCTCGAGTCGCTCGAGCTCGCGCTGTCCGCTGATCCCATCACACCCGATCTCCTCTCACGGAGCCCGAGGGCCCCTACCCAAGGCGGTGGTACGAGGTGGTCGTCGCCGGTCTTCCCCGGCGGCCGCAGAAAGTCGCGGGCCGTGGGCGCGCTCCGCTCGCGCGGCTCCGCGGCGCAGCGCGTCAGAGCACTGGGAGGGCGCTCGCCTTCCAGCCCATCATCCCGCCTTCGAGCGACGCAACCGCCTGGAATCCTGCGCTCTCCAGCGCACGCACGACACGCCCGCTGCGCCCCCCCGACGCACACATCACCACGAGCGGGCCCTCGCGATCGAGCCCCTGGGCGCGCGCCATGAAGGTCTCGAGCGGGATGTGCTCCGACTGCGGCACCTTGCCGTGGGAGGCGAGCTCGGGGGCCTCGCGCACGTCGATCAGGCGGAAGCGACCGATGTTGGCCGCTACCCACTGCGCCGACACCTCCGGCAGGCCGTTCTGGCGGTTCACCGCCTCCCGTAGCGTGGCGGTGTTGGCCGCCTTCTCGGACGAGAGGATGGAGTCGTTGCCGAGCACCTCCAAGTTCCACGCGATCATCCCGCCCTCAACGGAGGCCACCTCCTCGAGGCCCGCCTCGCGCAGGCGCCGCGCCGCCTCCGCCGAACGCCGGCCCGAGCGGCAGATCAACACCGTCGGTTGCTGCGGATCGAGGGTTCGGGCCTCTGCGAGCAACGCGAGCAGCGGGATGTTCTCCGCGTCGGCCACGGCGCCGAGCGGGCCGGTGAGCTCGTGCGGTTCGCGCACGTCGATGAGGCGCACCGCGTCGCGGTGAGCTGCCACCCAGCGCGCAGGCACTTCGAGCTCGCCGGTCTTGTCTTGGGTGGCGGCCCTGAGAGACGTGATGTTCGAAGCCATGACTCGTTCTCCTTGGTTCGTTCGTGTTCCGCACGAACGGACGGCAAGAGACGGGCCAGGCGAGACGAGGGAGCCTCGCGCCTCGTGACTGCGCTCACCAGCTCGACATCACCAGCTCGGCATCGAGCCGATGTTGTGCACCTGGTCGAACCCGGCCTTGCGGAGGATGTCCACCGCGCGCGCGCTCCGCGCTCCACTCCGGCAGTACAAGAGCACCGGCTTGTCGCGCGGGATCTCGTCGAGCCGTGCGCCGAGCTGGTCTACCGGCACGTTCTTCGCGCCGCTCACGTGCCCGGAGGCAAACTCCGACGGCGAGCGCACGTCGATGAGCGCGGCCCCTTCTGCGAGCAGTTTGCGCGCTTCGCCGTCGCCCAGATCGGCGCGCGAGCGGAACACGAAAAAGAACACGAGGGCCACCAGGGCCACGATGACGGCTACCTTCACGCTGCGGCCTCCAACATCCTCCGCTGCCTTAGCACGACGCACCGCGCGTGATGCGAAACAATGTGCCGAAACAGCCACGGCAGCGGATCCGTCGCAGCGCGTCGCGACATCGTTGCGCGCCGCCGCACCGTTGGCGCGACAGAGCGGTCGCCTTCGCGACACTTGTGAGCGCGTCACGGCTGGCACACATGGTGCACCACGGGGCCGCGATGAACTACGGCTTCGTGGTCGACAACCGCAAGTGCATCGGGTGCCATGCGTGCTCGACCGCGTGCAAGAGCGAGAACGAGGTGCCGCTCGGGGTGAGCCGCACGTGGGTGAAGACCGTCGAGCACGGCAAGTTCCCCAACGTGACGCGGAGCTTCCAGGTGACCCGCTGCAACCACTGCGCGAATCCGCCCTGTGTGCGGATCTGTCCGGTGGGGGCGATGTTCCAGCGGCAGAACGGCATCGTCGAGTTCGCGGCCGACCTCTGCATCGGCTGCAAGGCGTGCATGCAGGCCTGCCCCTACGACGCGATCTACATCGATCCCGAGAGCCACACCGCGGCCAAGTGCCACATGTGCTCGCACCGCGTCGACGTGGGCCTCGAGCCCGCCTGCGTCGTCGTGTGCCCCGAGCACGCGATCCTCTTCGGCGACATGGACGATCCCAACACCGAGATCAGCCACGCCCTCGCCCAGCACCACACCACCGTGCGCAAGCCCGAGCAGGGCACGGCCCCCAAGCTCTTCTACATCGACGGCGACGACGTGGTGCTGCACCCCACCGTGGTGGCAGGCCGGCAAGAGAGCTTCGCGGCCACCGACGTGATCACCGAGCAGGGCGGGAGCCCCCGACGACTCCCCATCGTGGGCCAGTCGGTGAGCGGCGGCGCTCCCCAAGGACAACCCCCGCGCGGTCCCATCCACATCGGCGGCGGCACTATGGCCGAGCAGATGGTGCAGGTGGCCTACACCGCGCAACACAAGATCCCATGGCACTGGCCCGTGCCCGCCTATCTCGTCACCAAGGGCATCGCGGCCGGGATCCTCCTCATCCTCGCGCTCGGCACCGGCCTCGGCCTCTTCGCCTTCGACTCGCTGGCGATGGTGGTGGGCGGTCTCGTGGCGCTCGTGGCCCTCGCCGCCACCACCGGGCTGCTCGTGTACGACCTCGACCGGCCCACGATGTTCCTCACCATCCTCACCCGCCCCCAGTGGCGCAGCTGGCTCACCCGGGGCGCGTTCATCCTCATCGGCTTCTCGTTGGTGGCTGGCGCCTGGTGGGCCCTCGAGACCGCCGCGTACTTCGGTTGGGTCGACGCCTCGCCGGCGGTCCGTGGCGTGCTCGGCTGGCTCACCGTGCCGCTCGCGGTGGGCACCGCGATCTACACCGCTTTCCTGTTCGCTCAGGCGGAGGGCCGCGACCTGTGGCAGAGCCCGCTCCTCCCCATCCACCTCGTGGTGCAGGCCCTCTACCTCGGCGCGGGCACGCTGCTCTTGTTGTCGGGCCTCGTCGAGCTGACGCCGGCGCTCGTCGTCACCGCCAAGACCACCTTCACGGCCGGCCTCATCGTCGATCTCTTCATCACCCTCGCCGGCGAGCTGGGCATCCCTCACGCGAGCGAGGTGGCCGCCCGCGCCGCCCACGAGATCACCGGAGGCCGCTACAAGAACGTCTTCTGGTGGGGCGTGATCGGCCTCGGCCACGTGGTGCCCCTCGCGCTCGTGTGGATCGGCGGCGCGGCAGCGCTCGCGCTCGGCGCGGTGGCCGCCACCATCGGCCTCTATCTCTACGAACACGTCTTCGTCATGGCTCCCCAAGAGGTACCCAACTCATGAGCTCCGTCGCCGAGCGACTCCCGGCCTTTCTCCAGAGCCTCCTCCGCCTCGGCGCCGAGACCGAGGCGCCGGCGGCCCGCGTGGCCAAGGCTCCCGTCGGCAAGACCAACGCCGCCGGCAAGGCCCTCCCCACCTTCGGCAAGACCAACGAGCAGCCGGTGAAGCTGCTCACCGTCGAGCAACCCGACGGCCGTCTGTCGCAGTATCCGCCCTCCGACCGCTGGGAAGACTGGGTGGAGTGGGATCCCAAGGCTTGGCCCCGCAAGGTGGCGCGCCGCTACACGCTGGTGCCCACCATCTGCTTCAACTGCGAGAGCGCGTGCGGCCTCCTCGCCTACGTCGACAAGACCACCTACGAGGTGAAGAAGTTCGAGGGCAACCCGGCTCACCCCGGCAGCCGCGGCCGCAACTGCGCCAAGGGACCGGCCACCCACAACCAAACCTACGACTCCGAGCGCATCCTCCACCCACTCAAGCGCGTGGGGCCCCGCGGCGCGGGGGCGTGGAAGCGCATCAGCTGGGACGAGGCGCTCGAGGAGATCGGCCAGAAGATGCGCGAGAGCCGGCAGCGCCGCCGTGACGGCATCATGTATCACGTGGGCCGGCCCGGCGAAGACCACTACACCAACCGCTGCATCAGCGCGTGGGGCGTCGACGGTCACAACAGCCACACCAACATCTGCTCGGCCGCCGCCCGCGCCGGCCTCGCCTTGTGGTCGGGCGGCGACCGCCTCAGCCCCGATTTCGCGCACGCGCGCGTCATCCTCCTCATCTCGAGCCACCTCGAGACCGGCCACTACTTCAACCCCCACGCCCAACGCATCATGGAGGGCAAGATGTCGGGGGCGAAGCTCATCACCTTCGATCCGCGCCTGTCGAACACCGCCGCCAAGAGCGACGTGTGGCTCCCTACCTGGCCTGGCTCGGAGACGACGGTGCTCCTCTCCATCGCCCGCCACCTGCTCGAACAGGGCACCTACAACCGAGAGTTCATGCGACGGTGGGTCGACTGGCCCACCTTCATGAAGGAGGCCCCCGCCACCGCCGGCCTCGAGCATCTCCCCTTCGGCGAAGGCACCTTCGAAGACTTCGAGGCCTGCCTCCGCGCCCTCTACGCCGAGTTCACCTTCGAGCGCGCGGCGGAAGAGGCCGACGTGCCCATCGAACGCATCCGGGAAGCGGCGCGCTACATCGAGGCGGCCGGCGACCGGGTGGCCGTGCACAACTGGCGCGCCGCCTCCATCGGCAACCGCGGCGGCTGGCAGGTGATGCGGGCCCTGTTCTTCATCAACGTGCTCACCGGCAGCATCGGCACCAAGGGCGGCACCTCGCTGAACAGCTGGAATAAATTCGTGCCGAAACCTTTCAAGCAGCCGCCCAAGTTCGACGCTTGGTCGGAGCTGCTCCTCCCCCACGAGTGGCCGCTCTCGCACTACGAGATGAGCTTCCTCTTGCCCCACTTCCTCGCCGAGGGGCGGGGCGACATCGATGTGTACTTCACGCGGGTGTACAACCCGATGTGGATCAACCCCGACGGCTTCATGTGGCTCGAGGCGCTGCGCGACGAGGACAAGATCAAGTGCCACGTCGCGCTCACCCCGACCTGGAACGAGTCGGCCTGGTTCGCCGACTACGTGCTCCCGATGGGCCACGCGGGCGAGCGCCACGACGTGATGAGCCAGGAGACCCACGCCGGGCAGTGGATCGGCTTCCGTCAGCCGGTGCGACGGGTCGCGATGGAGCGCGCGGGAGAGAAGGTGCGTTTCAGCTACGAGGCCAACCCCGGTGAGGTGTGGGAGGAGTCGGAGTTCTGGGTGGAGCTGTCGGGACGGATGGACCCCGACGGCGAGCTCGGGGTGCGACCGTGGTTCGAGAGCCCCGAGCGACCGGGCGAGCTCATCTCACAAGACGAGTATTGGGGTTGGATCTTCGAGCACAGCGTGCCCGGCCTCCCCGAGGCGGCGGCCGCCGAGGGCCTCACCCCGCTGGCCTTCATGCGGAAGTACGGCGCGTTCGAGGTGAAGCGCGAGGTCTACAAGCCTTACGAGAAAGAAGGCTTCCACACGCCGAGCGGCAAGCTCGAGCTGTTCAGCACCACGATGCGCGACTGGGGCTGGCCGGAGAAGGAGTATGTGGTGCCGTGGCCCCTCGAGAGCCACGTGAGCCCCCGCGCGATCGATCGCGACGCCGGCGAGATGGTGCTCCTGCCCAACTTCCGCCTCCCCACCCTCATCCACACACGCTCCGCCAACGCCAAGTGGCTCTATGAGCTCAGCCACAAGAACCCGGTGTGGATGCACCCGTCGGACGCCGAACGTCTGGGCCTCGCGACCGGCGAGCTCGTGCGCGTGGAGACCGAGATCGGCTGGTTCGTCGACTTGGTGTGGGTGACCGAGGCCATCAAGCCGGGCATCGTGGCGATGAGCCACCACCTCGGACGCTGGCGCCTGCAAGACGGGATGGGCGTGAACCCGGGCATGAGCGCGCTCGTAGCGCTCGACGAGGACGGGAGCGGCGAGCATCGCCTCTCGATCACCAAAGGTGGCGGCCCGTGGAAGACGTTCGACCCCGACACCAGCCGCGTGTGGTGGAAAGACGTGGGCGTTCACCAGAACCTCACCCACGCCGTCCATCCCGATCCGGTGAGCGGTGCGCACTGCTGGCTGCAGCGCGCGGTTAGCGTGCGGAAGGCGGCGCCCGGTGAGAAACACGGCGATGTCTTCGTCGACACCAAACGCTCGATGGCCGTCTACCGCGAGTGGCTGGCCCTCGCGCGCTCGGCCGTAGATCACAGCCCCGACGGCAACCGCCGCCCGGGATGGATCAAGCGGCCCCTCGCCCCGGTCCCCGACGCCTGGAAGCTCCCCGAGCACCCCTTTGGCCGATGAGCACACAACGCGCCCACAGCCGCGCCTACGCGCTCCTCTCGCGCCTCCTCCTCGACGGCGTCGACCGTGACACGGCGACCCGCCTCCCCGAGCTCCCCGTGCTCGCCGAGGCGTGGGCAGCGGCTGGCGAGCTCGAGGCAGTGGCGGCCGAGCACTTCCGCGTGTTCGGTTTGGAGGTGCCACCTTTCGAGGGGGTCTTCGTCGACGCGGACGGCCTGGTGGGGGGCGGCGCGGCGGCGGGCTTGCTCGACGCCTTCCTCGCCTGTGGCTTCACTCCGTCGCGGCGCGACACCGCCTTCGATCACCTCGGCGTGATCGCGGGCGCGCTCTCTTTCCTCACCGGCGCCGAAGCCGACGCCATCGACGACGGACAGAGACAAAGGCTCGAGAGCATCCGCGCCCACCAGCGCACGCTCCTCGATCGACACCTCCTCGCCTGGCTCCCCGCCTACGCCGCGGTCGCCCTCGAGCACAGCCACGGGTTCTGGCACACCGTGATCGAGCTCACCCTCGCGGTGGTGGCCGATCACCGGCGGTCGCTCGGCGGTCCATTCGGCGAGCCACTCTCGCTGCCCGCGCCCGTGGCCCTGCTCGATGACGAGGGCACGAGCTTGCGCCGCATCGCCCGCTTCCTCACCACCGCGTGCCACGCCGGCACCTTCGTCACGAGGAGCGACATCGCCGCCCTCGGGCGCGACCTCGACCTGCCGCGCGGATTCGGCAGCCGTGTGAACATGCTCGAGAGCCTCTTCCTCGCCGCCGCGGAGTACGACCGCTTCCCGGCGGTGATCGAGCGCGTCCGCGACCTCCTCCGGCGCCGGGCCGCCGCGCTCGACGCCGTCGTCGCTCGATTCCCCGACGGCGAGCACCTGCGGGACATTTTTGGCGCCCGCCTTCGCGAGAGCCTCAACACCCTCGAGGGACTGGAGCGCGACGCGCTCGCGATGGCGAGGCGCCCCGCCGACGACACGACCGACGCCGTCGTGCGGTAGCACGAGCGACAACGCGCCGCTCGTCGCGCTCCGTGACCACCGTTCGGCCTGGGAGCGGGGCCCGCGTCGAGCGGCCGCGTCCGTCAGGTGGGTTGTGCGGGACCGCTGGGCGCCGGCGCGGGCTCGGGGCGATCCGTGGGAGTTGCGATTGTGAGCAGCGGCTGCGTCCTTCGCCGGGCTCCAACGACTCCATCCACATGAAGAACGCGAACCAACCCAACACCCCCGAGACCCCTCCCTCCAACCCCCAAGCCACGTCGGCCGGCTGCTGCGGCGGTCCGGCCCCGACGGAGTCCGGCGCGTGCTGCGCGCTCGACGCCGAGGTGAAGGCGACCGGCGGCGCCGGCTGTGGCTGCGGCCCGAAGACGGCCTCCACGACGAAGAAGGGGTGCTGCTGATGTCGACGCATGAGCTGCCCGTCGTCGTGATCGGCGCCGGTCCCATCGGGATGGCAGCCGCCGTGGCGCTCCTCGATCGCGACATCGACGTCGTCGTGCTCGAAGCGGCCGACGACGTCGGCGCGAGCCAGCGCGACTGGGGTCACGTCAGGCTGTTCTCGCCGTGGCGCTACAACGTCGACAAGACGGCGGCGCGCTACCTCGAAGCGGCCGGTTGGACCCCGCCGCCGGCGGAGGAGATGCCCACCGGCGACGACCTCTACCAACGCTACCTGCGACCGCTCGCTGCGCTGCCCCAGCTTCGCGAGCGGATCCGGCTCAACCGACGGGTCACCGGGATCACCCGCGTCGGCATCGACAAGACCCGCACCGAGGGCCGCGGGGACGTACCCTTCGTGGTGCGCACCGACGCCGAGGACATCCTCGCGCGCGCGGTGATCGACGCGACGGGCACCTGGTGGACGCCGAACCCGCTCGGGGCCGCCGGCCTCCCGGCGCGAGGCGAGGCGGCGCTCGCGTCCCGCATCCACTACGGCATCCCCGATGTGCTCGGTGCCCATCGCAGCCGCTACGCGGGCAAGACGACCTTGGTCGTCGGCGCCGGTCACTCGGCGGCGAACAGCATCCTACCGCTCGTCGAGCTGGCGAAGACGAGCCCGGGGACAGCGGTGTTCTGGGCCACGCGGAGCGCCGACCTCTCGCGCGTGTTCGGCGGCGGTGACGCCGACGGCCTGCCGGCGCGCGGGCGCCTCGGCGCCGAGCTGCGTGCGCTCACCGAGGCCGGCGCGCTCGAGCTCGTGGAGCGGTTCCAGATCGAGTCGCTGCGCGAGATCGAGGGCAAGCTCGAGGTCGCCGGGAGACGGGACGGCGTCCCGCACGTCGTGCGCGGCATCGACGCGATCATCGCCGCCACCGGTCAGCGGCCAGACCTGTCGATCGATCGCGAGCTGCGGCTCGGCATCGACTCGGCGTTGGAGTGCACCGAGGCGCTCGGTCCGCTGATCGATCCCAACGTCCACAGCTGCGGGAGCGTGCGGCCCCACGGCGCCGTGGAGCTCTCGCACCCCGAGCCAAACTTCTACATCGTGGGGAGCAAGAGCTACGGCCGCGCGCCGACGTTCCTCCTCGCGACGGGCTACGAGCAGGCACGCTCGGTCGCCGCGATGATCGCCGGGGACCGCGCGGCGGCGCTTCGCGTCGAGCTCGACCTGCCCGAGACCGGCGTGTGCAAGAGCAACGCCCTCCAGGGCGGCGCTCTCGGCTGCTGCTCGCCCGGCATGAGCGCGTGCTGCTGATCGGGCTGCGCTGCGACCTCGCGCTCCGAGGGGAGGGGTTGGTCCCCTCCCTTGGCCCGGGGGGGTCAGGCCTTGTCCGCGAGGTCGAACCGATCGGCGTTCATGACCTTGGTCCACGCGGCGACGAAGTCGTTCACGAACTTCTCTTTGCTGTCGTCCTGGGCGTAGAGCTCGGCGTAGGCGCGTAGGATCGCGTTGGAGCCGAACACCAGGTCGACGCGGGTGGCGGTGTGCTTCACGGCGCCGGTGCTGCGGTCACGGAGCTCGTAGTGTCCGTCGGCCCGCGGCACCCACGCGTTGCTCATGTCGGTCAGGTGGACGAAGAAGTCGTTGGTGAGAACGCCGACCCGATCGGTGAACACGCCGTGCCTCGTGCCGCCGTGGTTGGTACCGAGCACACGCATCCCGCCGACGAGCACCGTCATCTCCGGGGCGGTGAGCCCCATGAGCTGGGTGCGATCGAGCATCAGCTCTTCGGCGCTGACCGAATAGTCTTTCTTGAGCCAGTTGCGGTAGCCGTCATGAATCGGCTCGAGCGGCTCGAACGACTCCGCGTCGGTCATCTCGTCGGTCGCGTCACCGCGTCCCGGGCTGAACGGCACGGTGACGTCGAAGCCCGCCGCCTTCGCAGCTTGCTCCACACCAACGTTGCCCGCGAGCACGATCACGTCCGCGACGCTCGCGCCCGCCTTCGCGGCGATGCCTTCGAGCACCCCGAGCACCTTGGCGAGGCGCTCCGGCTCGTTGCCCACCCAGTCCTTCTGCGGGGCGAGACGGATCCGCGCGCCGTTCGCGCCACCGCGCATGTCCGAGCCACGGAAGGTGCGGGCGCTGTCCCAGGCGGTGGCGACCAGCTCGCTCACCGTCAGGCCGCTCGCCGCCACCTTCGCCTTCACGGCCGCCACGTCGTAGTCGGTCTTGCCCAGCGGCACGGGGTCTTGCCAGAGCAGATCTTCCTTGGGCACATCGGGGCCGAGGTAGCGCACCTTCGGACCCATGTCGCGGTGGGTGAGCTTGAACCAGGCACGCGCGAACACCTCGGAGAAGTACGCCGGGTCTTTGTAGAAGCGCTCCGAGATCTTCCGGTAGACGGGGTCTTTGATCATGGCCATGTCGGCGTCCGTCATGATCGGGTTGTGGCGAATCGAGGGATCCTCGACGTCGACGGGCTTGTCTTCCTCCTTGATGTTCACCGGCTCCCACTGCCAGGCCCCGGCGGGGCTCTTCTTCAGCTCCCATTCATAGGTGAAGAGCATGTGGAAGTAGCCGTTGTCCCAGCGCGTGGGGTGCGTGGTCCACGCCCCCTCGAGGCCACTCGAGACCGTGTCGCGCCCGACGCCCTTGCCCTTGGGGTTGTGCCACCCGAACCCTTGCGCGGCGACATCGGCCGCCTCCGGGTTCGGCCCCAGCGCGCTCGCGTCCCCGTTGCCGTGGCACTTGCCCACCGTGTGACCGCCGGCGGTGAGCGCGACCGTCTCCTCGTCGTTCATCGCCATGCGCGCGAAGGTGAGGCGCACGTCTTGTGCCGTGCGGAGCGGATCGGGCTTGCCACCCACACCCTCGGGGTTGACGTAGATGAGGCCCATCTGCACCGCGGCCAGCGGGTTCTCGAGCGACGCACGGTCGCCGCCGTCGTCGTAGCGCGTCGCGCCGAGCCACTCTTTCTCCGAGCCCCAGTAGGTGTCTTTCTCCGGGTGCCAGATGTCTTCGCGACCGAACCCAAAGCCGAAGGTCGTGAGGCCCATCGACTCGTAGGCGATGTTGCCAGCGAGGATGATCAGGTCGGCCCAGCTGAGGCGGTTCCCGTACTTCTTCTTGATCGGCCAGAGCAAGCGACGCGCCTTGTCGAGGTTGACGTTGTCGGGCCACGAGTTGATCGGGGAAAACCGCTGGTTGCCGGTGCCGCCGCCGCCGCGACCGTCGGCGATGCGATAGGTGCCTGCGGCGTGCCAGGCCATGCGGATCATGAGGCCGCCGTAGTGCCCCCAGTCCGCCGGCCACCACGGCTGGCTGTCGGTCATCAGCGCGTGCAGATCCTTCTTCAGCGCGTCGACGTCGAGCTTCTTCACCTCCTCGCGGTAGTTGAAGCCGGCCCCGAGGGGGTTGGTCTTGTCGTCGTGTTGATGGAGGATGTCGAGGTTGAGCGCCTTCGGCCACCACTCCGTCACCGTGGCGCCGAGCGTCGTGTTGCCCCCATGCATCACGGGGCACTTGCCGGCGCTGCCGCCATGGGGGGTCGCTGCGTCCTTCTTTTCGTTACTCATCGCTTGCTCCTCTTCTCGCCTCTTGGCGGATGATGTTCTTCGCGCGGCTGGGCCCCGGCGGCTCCTTCGCGCAGCGGTCGCAGACGCCGCGGATCTCCACGTGTGCGCTCAGCACCTCACCGAACCGACTCACCGTGGCCGGGATCGCCAGCGCGTTGAGGTCGTCGCTCTCGAAGTCGCGCACGAGGCCACAGCGGGTGCAGACGTAGTGGTGGTGGTTCGCCACGTTGGCGTCGAAGCGCACGCTGTCTTGCCGTGGACCGAGCGTGGTCAGGAGGCCGAGATCCGTGAGCAACCACAGCGTTCGGTACACCGTGTCGAGGGACACGGTCGGCGTGGTGGCGAGCACCGCGCGGTGCACCGCCTCGGCGCTCGGGTGCTCGAGGCTCGACGCGACCGCCCGAAAGATCTCGAGGCGCTGGTGGGTGAGCTTGACCCCTGCTTCTCGGGCGGCGGCCTTGAAGTGCTCCAGGCGCCGCGTCACTTCTACTTCGTCGACTCTCAAGATTGATTCCTATCTGCGACTGATTCGCAGATAAGAACTTACCATCATCCAGATGAATGTCAACGCCTCAGGGCCCCGGGTTTGAGCGACGACAACTTAAGCCGTTCCAGATACTTACCCCGAGCACCAACGGCCCCCGTGGGCGCAGAATCCGCGACTTCGCGGCGGCCAAGGAACGACCCCGCGACCGTGGCAAGGGCGGCTAGAACCCCGAGCACAGGGGATCGGCGGGGGAGCAGGCCGTGCGCGGTGGGGGCTTCTGGGGGGTGGGCGAGGCGGCCGTCCGCCCCGGCTCGGCGGGCTTGCGCGGGGCGGGCCGCAGGCCTCTGGCCAGCTTCTCACGCACCGCCTGGATGCGGCCGCTCCGCGCTTCGGCGCCGCCGGCGGCGTCCGCGAGCGCGAGGGCGCGCTCGTAGGCGAGCTTGGCCTCGTCCCAGCTGCCGAGGAGCGACAAGGCGTCGCCGCGAGCCAGATGGGCGGCGGCGTTGCGCGGCGCGATCGAGGCGGCGCGCGTCGCTTGCTCGAGCGCGGTCTTCGCGTCGTTGTCTTCGAGCGCGCGCTCGGCCAGGAGCAGGCGTGGCGCGACCAGGTTTGGATCTTTGTCGAGCGCGGCCTGGGCGAAGCGATCCGCCTCGCTGTCGAGACGCACGGCGTGGCAGCCGAGCGCCACGTTGGCCAAGAGCCCGGCGTCGTCGGGGTGCTTCGCGAGGGCCCGCCGGTGCTCCTGCAGCGCCTCCTCGAGCTTGCCCGCGCGCGCGTAAACGTTGGCGGCCACCGAGAGTGGAACGTACCAGTCGCGATCGCGCTGCTGCGCGGCGAGCGCGGCGTCGAGCGCCTCGTCGGTGCGGTCGAGTCGCGACAGCGCGAGGGCCAGGCCGGTGTAGGGGGCGGCCCAGGCCTCGTCGAGCGCGATCGCCTCTCGAAACGCGCCCGCGGCGGCCTCGAGCTTCCCCTCGATGAGCGCCACCTTTCCGCTGCAGAAGCGCTCGGCGGCGCCCCAGCGAGGCGGCGCTCCGGGTTGCGCGGCGGCGCGCTCGAAGTCTCTGGCGGCGCCCATCCAGAAGCTCGCCGACATGAGCTCGTCGCTGCGTGCGCCGCGCGGCGACACGAACACCGCCAGCGCATCGAGCCCGAGCTCGGGGCTCGCGAGGGACGCGGCGGAGGGCGCTGCGTTCACCTCGGTGGACACCTCGGCGGGGGCAGTGGAGGCTGACGGTGGGCGCAGCTCGGCGCGCAGCGCGAAGACCCCGGCGAGCGCGGCCACCGCGACGACTGCGATGGCGATGGGAGCCTTGCGCGGTGTGGGCCGCGGCGTGGTGTCGAGCGCCGTCACGGGGACGTTGGTGGTGCTCGCCTCCGCGCGCGGCGGCGTCTGCCCGCGGGCGACGTCGGCGCCGGATGGCGGGTGGGGCGAGGGGTCGTGGGTGGCGGGGTGAAGGAGCGTCGCGGCCGAGGGATCCGTCAGCAGGTGGGGCGCGAACTCGTGGGTGGCCATCGACGAGTCGGCGCGCTCGCTGCCCGTCAGGTGGAAGGCGTCGCCCTCGCCCGCGCGCGGACGCGGCACGCGCCCGGGGTCGAGCAAGGGGAGGAGCGCAGCGCACAGCGCGTCGACGCTGGCGAAGCGCGCGTCGGGATCACGCGTCACCGTCTGCGCGAACCAGTCGTCGAAGCCGGCGGGGAGGCGATCTCCGACGCCGAGCTCGGCAGCACGCTCGCTTGCCCGCTCGATGGGCTCGAACGCCACCTCGCGGAGGATCATCATCGCCTCTCTCTCCTTCGTGTTGGCCGCGCGCCAGTACGGGCGACCGGTGAGCAAGCAGAAGGCGATCAAGCCCAACGCCCAGATGTCGGTGGCGGGAGAGATGCGGCTCCCGGCCACGGTCTGCTCGGGCGCCATCCACATCGGTGAGCCGATCGACTGGGTGGCCTTGCCGCTGTGGGCCTCGGCCACGATCTTGGCGATGCCGAAATCGAGGATCTTCAGGGTGAGCTCGGCGTCCGAGCGGCGCGAGCGCGCCAGAAACAGGTTCTCCGGCTTGAGGTCGCGATGCACCACGCCCGCGCGGTGGGCGGCGGCGAGCGCGTGGCCGAGCTGCTCGAAGAGGGCGGCCACCTCGGCCGGCGGCAGCGCCCCACGGCGCGAGACGACGTCGGCGAGATCGTCGCCCTCGAGGAGCTCCATCACGAGGTAGGGAGTGCCCGAGGCCTCGTCTACCCCCGCCGCGAGCACCTCCACCACGTGGTCGCTCTGGATGGCTGCCCCGACCTGCGCCTCCCGACGAAAGCGCTCACGGGCCTCGGGGCTCTGTGCGAGCTCCGGGAGCATCACCTTCAGCGCGCGGCGCCGCTCGGTGTCGAGATCGGTGACGACGTAGACCGCGCCCATCCCTCCCATCGACAGCGGCCGCTCCACGCGATAATGGCCAGCGAACACCTCCCCACCCTCGAGTCTCACGCGCCCCGGCACCACGCGCCGAGGATAGCGCGTGCCGCCGCCGCGGACGACGCGTTGTGTGCCGCCGGGGTCGTTGAACGGCGCCATCACCGTCTTGCCGATCGAGGCGCGGGCGCGGCCCACTCGACCCGAGCGTTGCCTCTCGAGGCACGACCTCGCTCTTCAGCGGTCGCGCGGGCTTGCCAAGCGAGCGGACGGCGGCCACCGGCTCCGGCGGCGCGAAGAGGCGCTCATGGTAGACTCACGGCATGGCGACGGCCCCTTGGCTCGATGTCTCGCGCGCCGACGCGCCCACCGAGGATCACGTCGTGTTTCTCGATGGCGCCACGTGGGACGACTACGAGCGGCTGCTCGAGCTCCGTGGCGAACGCTCGGCGCCGCGCATCAGCTACCTGGAAGGCCTCATCGAGATCATGTCGCCGTCCAAGGATCACGAGCGTGTGAAGTCGTACCTCGGTCGTCTCGTGGAGGCGTACTGCCTCCACGCCGGCATCGACTTCGTGCCCTTGGGCTCTTGGACGCTGAAGGAGCGAAAGGAAGACCGTGGGGGCGAGCCCGACGAGTGCTACATCTTCGGGGGCAAGCAGGCCGACGTGCCCGATCTCGCCATCGAGGTGGTGTGGACGTCCGGACGCATCGACAAGCTCGCCATCTACCGCAAGCTCGGGGTCACCGAGGTGTGGTTCTGGAAGCGCGGCACGCTCACGCCCCACGTGCTCCGCGACGCTCACTACGAGGAGCAGGTGGCGAGCGCCGTGCTGCCCGGGCTCGACATCGCGCTGCTCGTGAGCTTTCTCGACCGACCCACCGCTAGCGAAGCGATCCGCGCCTTCGTCGCCGCACCAAGCGCCTGAGTTGACCCGCCTTGGGAGCGGCGGGGCTGGCGAGGCTAGGGCTCGGGCTTGGGCTCGAGGCCCGACTTGAGGTGGAGGTCGCGCTGGGGGAAGGGGATGTGGATGCCGTTGTCCCGGAAGGCGCGATCGATCGCGAAGCGGAGATCGCTGGCGATGGCGGGCTCGCGCTCCGGGCTCGTGAGCCACACGCCGTGCTCGAAGTCGAGGGAGCTGTCGCCGAAGTCACGAAAGAACACGCGGGGCGCCGGCTCCTCGAGCACGTCGGGGTGCTCACCGGCCACGCCGAGGAGGGTCTGCTTTACGAGCTCGGTGTCGCTGCCGTAGGCCACTCCCACCGCGATCCGCGTGCGGTACACGCTGTTGGGGCGGCTCATGTTGATGACGCGCATGGTCATGAGCTCGTGGTTGGGCACGATGATGCTCACCGCGTCGCGGGTGACGATGCGCGTGGCTCGGATCGCGATCTCCTCCACCACCCCCACGGTGTCGCCCACCACGACGAAGTCGCCCTTCTGCACCGGGCGTTCGATGAGGATGGCGACGCCGCTGATGAAGTTCTGGACGACGCCCTGAAGCCCGAAGCCGATGCCGACGCTGAGCAGGGCGCCCAGGGCCGCGAGGGTGGTGAGATCGATGCCGACGTTCTCGAGTCCGACGACGACGCCGAGCGCGATGGCGAGGATCTGGACGATGCGCTCGAGGGCGTAGGCGATGCCCTCGTTCTCGCCTTTCCGCACGAAGTAGCGGCGGATGAAGCGGCGCGCCACGTTCGCGAGGATCACCGCCACCACGATGGTGGCGATGAACACGAGGACGGACGTGGGCGTGACGGGCGTCGAGCCGATCGTGAAGAGCACGTCGTCGAGCCGCCCGAGCAAGCTGTTGAGCCAGCTCATGCAGACACCAATCTCGGCGAACGGGGGCTCGGCATGCGCGTGCGTTGATGCCCAGCGGGTGCCCCGCGACAAAGCGCGGTGGAGCGCTTCGTCTCAGGCACCGTGCTGGCACGGGCGTGGTTACTCGAGGAGGCTACGCAGCATCCACGCCGTCTTCTCGTGGATCTGGAGGCGCTGGGTGGCGAGATCGGCGCTGACCGCGTCGCCCGCTTCGTCGGCGGCTTGCACCACGTTGCGAGCGGTGCGGATCACTGCCTCGTGGCCGTCGACGAGCTCTCGCACCATGTCGAGGGCCTTGGGGATGCCCTCGGTGTCTTTCACCGAGGACAGGCGGCTGAAGGCGTTGTAGCTGCCGGGAGCGGGGAAGCCGAGCGAACGGATCCGCTCCGCCACCGCGTCGACGGCCAAGGCCAGCTCGGTGTAGTGCTGCTCGAACATGAGGTGCAGCGTCTGGAACATCGGCCCGGTCACGTTCCAGTGGAAGTTGTGGGTCTTGAGGTAGAGCGTGTAGCTGTCGGCCAAGAGCTTGCTCAGCTCACCAGCGAGTTTTTCGCGATTGCCCGCGTTGATACCGATGTCGATCTTCATGGTCTCTCCTGCTTCTGTGTCACACTCGACTCGTCGTGGCTTCGTCGTACGCCGCGGGCGCCTCCCGGCGGGCGGCTCGTTTCATGGGCGCTCTCGAGCCCCGCGAGGGAACGTGGCGTCGTCGGTGCCGAGGGGCACGACGAGCACCGGGATGGGGGAGTGGGTTAGCACGGACCGTGCCGTCGAGCCGTGGAGGAGCCGGCCGAGGAGCCCCCGCTGGTGCGTGCCGACGATGAGCATGTCGGCGCCGACGCGCTCCGCTTCGAGGAGGATTGTGTCGGTCGCGACTCCCACGAGCACGCGAATGTGCTGGAAGGGCACCACGAGCCCCTCCGGACGCCCCCAGCCGTCGCGCACCTGGGCGAGGCGGCTTCGCACCTCTTCGGACACCTCGCGCCGAATGTCGGGCGCGGCGTTGAGGTCGAGCTCGAGCACATCACTCTGCGGAAACGTTGGCTCGATTACGTGGACGACGTGGACCTCGGCGTGGAGCGCCGACGCGAGGTGCACCACCAGCTCGCACGCCCGCGCCGCATCGGGCTGCAGATCGGTAGCGTAAAGAATCGTCCGAATGGAGCAGCTCACCCGACACTGGTAGGAGCTTTCGGGGGTGTGGCGCAAGCAGCTTGTGCGATTCGCGCCGTCGCGACGACGTCGAGACGTCCTCGCGACGCGTGGGTGGAGCGCGCCCAACCATTCCGCGTGCGTGGCGAGCTCCAGGCGGGTGGTCATCGCGGCACGGCTGGTGCACTCTTGGGGGTGATGTCGAAGACTTCTACCCTCGACGCGTCGATCCCCGCGAGTGTCCCCCCACCCGCCGACGCCGCGAGCTTGCCTGCCGAGGACCGCCGCGAGTCGAACCAACTCATCGGCATGGGGCTTGGCTTGGGTGCCTTCGGTGCGGTGAGCGCGCTCGCCCTCGGCGCGACCTGTCCGTTGTGCGTGGTGGCGGCGCCGACGATGCTCGGCATGGGGCTCTACAAGCGCTGGTCGAAGAGGCGGTCTCCCGAGGAGGAGGACGTGTGAGGCGTCCGTCGTTGGCGCTGCTCCTCGTGGCGTCGCTTGGCTGCGACGCAGCGAGCGAGGGCCCCGCGGCGGCGACCGGCCAGCCCGCGGCGGCGACGGCACCCAAGAGCTCCGCTTCGGGGGCGCCCTCCGCAGCCGGCACCGCGGCCGTCGCCCCGTCCGCGGCCGCCGCCCCGTCGGCGACCACGGTGGAGGCCAACGTGTCCTATGCGCGCAGCCTCGTGGGCCAGTTCGGCCCGGCGCTCAAGCAGGAGCTCATGCAAGGGATGAGCGCGGGCGGGCCAACCAACGCCATCACCGTCTGCAGCGAGAAGGCCCCCACCATCGCCGCGTCGCTCGAGGTGAAACAAGGGTGGAGCATCCGCCGCACGTCGCTGAAGGCGCGCAACCCGAAAAACGCACCCGATGCGTGGGAGCGCAAGATGTTGGAGAAGCTCGAGGCACAGAAGGCGGAGGGCACCCCCGTCGGCGACCTCGAGATCTCGGAGCTGGTCGACGGCGAGTTCCGCTACCTCAAGGCGATCGGCACCGACGCGCTCTGCCTCAACTGCCACGGCGCCGAGCTCGCGAGCGACGTCGTGAAGGCGCTCGACGCGCTCTATCCGGAAGACACGGCGAGGGGCTACGCGGTCGGCGACATCCGTGGTGCGTTCACCATTCGAGCGAAGCCTTGAGTGTGGCAAGCTCGAGCGAGGTGAGCGCGCCGTCGTCGTGGGTGTCACCGCGGTGGTGGCTCTGAGGGTTGAGCATGTCGTGGGAGCTCGCATGGCGTGAGGGACGCACGCGCTGGGATGCAGGCGCTTCGCCGCCCGTGCTCGCGTCGCTGGTGGCTTCCCATCCAAAGGTGGCACGCGCGCTCGTGCCCGGATGCGGGTCGGGCTACGACGTGTTCACCCTCAGCGCCCTCGCCGAGCGCGTGATCGGGCTCGACGTGGCGCCTACCGCCGCCGAGCGCTTCGAGGCGCTGCGGCGCGAGCTCGGCGTGGACCCGGCCCGCGCGGAGCTCCGGGTCGCCGACTTCTTCGACTTCGAGCCCGACGAGCGGTTCGATCTCATCTGGGACTACACGTTCCTCTGTGCGCTCGAGCCCCAACGGCGCGACGACTGGGCCCGTCGCGTCGACGAGCTGCTCGCCGACGACGGGGAGCTTTGGACGCTCATCTTCCCCGTGGATCCGGTGCCGATGAACCCGGGAGGGCCGCCGTATCCGATGACCCCCGAGCTGGTGCACGACCTCCTCGCACCGAGGTTCGCCGCGCTCAGCCTCGAGCCGGTCGTCTTGAGCCACCCCGACCGCAGGGGCAAGGAGTGGCTCGGTCGATGGCGCCGACGCTGAGCTGTCCGGCGCGGGAGGAGCTTCAACGAGCGGGAGCCGACAGCGCGGCGAGGACACGATCGAGGCGCTCGGAGGCCTCCTTCATCACCGGCTCGATGGCGGGCACGTCGGCCACCTGAAACATCGCGCGTGGATCGAGGATCATCACCTTGGTGCCCCCCTCCACTGCCTCCACCACCACGTTGCACGGCAAGAGGAGGCCCACCTTCGAGTCGGCCTGGAGTGCCTGGTGGGCGAGCTTGGGGTTGCAGGCCCCGAGGATCGTGTAGGGGTGGTGCTCGACGTCGATCTTCTTCTTGAGGGTGGCCTTCACGTCGATCTCGGTGAGCACGCCGAACCCCTCCGCCTTGAGGGCCTCGGTGACGCGGGCGATCGCGTCGTCGAAGGTGGTCTCGAGAGTGACATCCATGGAGTAGCTCTTGGTCATGCGCGTGTCCTCGTGGTGTGGCTCGTTGGCTCAAGCGGATTCGGGCGGAGAGACGATGCAAGCGCAGTACCACAAGTCGTGCCGTGCTCCGTCGCTCCGCAGCGCGGAGGCGAGGTGCGGAACGTCGAGGCGAGGGTGTGTGTGGCGGTCAGCTCGGGGGTTGGCAGAAGACGCCGTAGATCCAGCCCGCGTTGTTGCCTTCCTTGCACTCGGTGACGCCACCGCCGTCGTCGGCGACGACCCGCACGTCGCGGCCCGGCGCAGCCGGAGGCGCCCCCGACCAGGCACAGCCGACGAGCTCGCACTCCTCGGGCAAGAGCACGTCCGCGGTCTGGGCGCTGCACACGAGCGTGGTCCCGTCGTAAAACCCTACGTTGATGCCCGACGGCACCGCGGCGGCCCCGCGGTTGCAAACCTCGACGCGCAGCGTGGCGGTGTCACCCGCGCAGACGAAGTCTTCCGAGGGGCCCGCGGTCATGTCGCCGAGCGCATCCCCATTGGGATTTCCCGGCACGTTCTGGCGGAAGTTGTTGAGCAGCGGGTCCTCCCAGTTGTTGAGCCACCCGCTCGTCATCGGGATGGTGCCGTCCTCGTTCACGTGGGTGACCGCGTAGGCGTGCTGGTTCCAGATCTGGCGCGAGCGCACCCACAGATCGTTGGCGTCGCCGTAGACGCGGATCCCCGACACGCCGTGAGGACGTGCTGCCCGACACGTGTTGCCGGTGCCAGGAGTTCCCGCTTCCGGCGCCACGCAGGTGTAGCCCTCTTCGAGACACGCGGCCGTGTCGAGCGCACCGCAGCACTGGGCGCCGCTGGTGCAGCGACAGAGGCCTTGGTCGCAAACGCCGGACACGCAGTCGGTGTTGGTGAAACAGCGCAGCCCGTTGAACTGCGGATCGACCCCGTCGGCGTTGAGCGAGCCGGCGCAGGCGATGCCCACGCCACCGGGGGAGCAGGCCTTGTTGGACGGCGTGACGAGCTCGGCGCGGAAGTCGCCGTCGACGTCGGCGATGATCGGGTTCTCGTACCAGGTGCACGAGGAGCGGTACTGGCTGAAGAGCACGTCGCCGGTGCTGCCCTCGTACACGCGCACGAAGCACTCGTCGGCGTAGACCACCTCGGCGCTGCCGTCGGCCTCGAAGTCGAACACGCTCGAGCCGGTGACGTTGGACGAGCCGTCCTGCGTGCGGCGCGACCAGGCGATCTCGGACGGACACACCTGACCCGGCTCGGTGTCGCACGGGCCGGCCGAGCACACGCCCCCCGGCCGCGGGTTGGGGCCGCAGTCGATGTCGAGCATCGAGTAGGCAGTGGCTCCGGCGACGCCCACCTCCACGAGCCCGTCGCCGTCGAAGTCGGCGATGGTGGGATCGCCACCGTTGCCGCCGCCGGGCAGCACGCGCGGGCCGAGGACCACCTCGCCGGTGGTGGCGCGGATGCTCACGAGGCCGCCGCGCACGGTGACGATCTCCGGATGGGTGGCCACACCGCTCGTCCCGTAGTCGCCGAAGTCGGCCACCGCGACGCGGCTGGGGTTGGTGGTGCCGTCGTTGGGGTAATACGTCTCGAGCACCCAAGCTCCCGCGTTCCACTCCCAGATGGCGTCGCCGTTCGTCATCTCGATGTTGGCGTCGGCGTCGAGGTTGGCGAGCACCGGAAATAGCCCTGCCGAGTAGCTGGCGAAGCCCGCCGGCTGCATGGAGAGAAGAACGCCGGTGTTCGAGAACACGACGCCTTCGCGGAACACCTCGGGCACGCCGTCGTTGTCCACGTCGTGGATCGACACGCCGGCCCAGCCGAGCGGGCAGCGACTGCCGGCGGCGTCGCACGCGGCCCACGGCGCGCCGACGGGGAGCGGAGCACGCCAGAGGAAGCTCCACACGTTGGCCTTGAACGTGAAGGCCCACGTCGAGCCATCGGCGCCGTAGGCCACGAGCTCGGCGGCGCCGTCACCGTCGAGATCTCCCGCCGCCAGCGACGCGGACGACACGATCCAGTCGACGGTGGAGTTGCCATCGAGATCCGTTCCGCCGAGGTTCGCCTGAAGCGCGCAGTCCGCCCCGTTCAACACGCGGATCACCCCGCGACCTTCGGTGTAGTTGTCGGGCACGGTGGCGGTGAAGGTGGCGGCGATGCTCGGTGGCGCGTTGTTCGCCGGATCGAAGCTCACCACCACCGGGGTGCCCTGCACGTCGACGTGACCGGGGAACGCGTCGCCAGCGGGCGCGGTCGCGAACTCGCACATCACCGTCGGCGCGAGCACACCCGGTGGGATCACCTGGATGCAGTTGTCGTCGTGAGGCGGCTCCGCGTCGTTCCAGGGGAGGCAGCCCACCGCGGGGTCGCAGTAGGTGTCGTTCTCGCAGTCGTTGTCGTCGGAGCACGGCAAGAGGGGCACGCACACGCCGTGCGAACAGATCTCGGTCAGCGGATCACACGGCTCCTCGCAGTCGTCGTTGGTGCCGCCGGCCGCGCCTCCCGACCCCGGCCCCACCGTGAGGTTGCCCCCGCTGCCGCCCGCGTCCCCACCGGTACCGGCGCCGCCCGCCCCACCGGTGCCGGGGGGCTGAACGAGCGTGGTCGTGTCGTCGCATCCCGCGTAGGCGAGCAGCGCCACGAAACCCATCCACAAAGGCCAACGATGCCAGCGTCTCATCGAGAGCCAGACTATCCCCAGGCGACGAACACGTCAAGCACTTCGCAGGCCCGCTCCTCGCCGGGCTCGAT
>CAYOAL010000017.1:78313-99110 GCA_964401935.1 uncultured Polyangiaceae bacterium | reverse complement strand
CGCGGGGGCTGGAGGCGCGGGGGCTGGAGGCGCGGGGGCTGGAGGCGCGGGGGCTGGAGGCGCGGGGGCTCGTTCCGCTGAGGGCCCCACGACCTCGCGGGACCGGCGGCGGGCGCGTTCGGTGGCGAACCCTCGGCAGCCAAGCTTGTTCACGAAAGCAGGGACGGGGCGGCGGAGGCGGGTGGCGACGTTCGCGCGGGGGCGTCGTCCGGGGCGTCCGCCCAAGCAGGGGGCGCGGCTGCGGCACGGGCCGAGGCCAGCGCTCGCGGCCACGCATCCCGTGCACGTGACGTGGCGCTTCTGCGCAGGGCTACCGAGCTTGAGGACGGCCGAGGTGATGCGAGTCCTCCGGAGCCGGTTCGTGGCGGGAAAGCTCTATCCCCATGACGCGGGGTCGGGCGCGTTCGAGGTTGCGGCGTCGCGCGCGGGGGCCGCGTCACGCGCGGGGGCCGCGTCACGCGCGGGGGCCGCGTCACGCGCGGGGTTTCGGCTGGTGCACTTCAGCGTGCAGCGGAGCCACGTGCACTTGCTCTGCGAGGCGAGCGACGCGACGTCGCTGGCGCGCGGGCTCCAGGGGCTGGCCATCCGCGTGGCCAAGGGCGTTAACCGTCACCTGTCGCGTCGGGGGAAGGTGTTCGACGACCGCTACCACCACCGGATCTTGAAGAGCCCGAAGGAGGTGCGCTGGGCTCTCGGCTACGTGCTCAACAACACCCGCAAGCACAACGCGGAGCTCCTCGTGCAGAAGCACCTCGCGCGGGACTGGCTCGACCGCGGGTGCAGCTCTGCGCCCTACTTCCCCGGCTGGGTGGCGCCGGGCGCGCCGCGCTCCCGTCCACGCCCCATCGAGGCGCGGCCACTCACCCCCGCTTGCCCGGTCGCCGCCCCCGCGACCTGGCTCCTCTGTCACGGCTGGCAGCGCGCCGGACCGGGCCCCCTCCCCACCGATTGGCTCCCCGGCTCACGACTCCTCGGCTGACTTGTCGCGTCCCTGCTCACGCTTACAAGATCTCGGCGATCTGCACGGCGTTGAGGGCGGCCCCTTTGCGGAGGTTGTCGGCCACCACCCAGAGGCTCACCGCGCCAGGAACACCCACGTCGTTGCGGATCCGGCCGACGTAGACCGCGTCGCGTCCGGCCGCCGCGAGCGGCTGCGGCTCTTTGCCGGGCACGTAGCCCTCGTCCTGCACCACAACCCCCGGCGCGGCCGCGAGGGCCTGCCGCACGCGCTCGGCGCTGAGCGGCTCGCGACAACGCACCAGGATCGACTCGCTGTGGGAGGTGGCGACAGGCACTCTGACGCAGGTGGGTGACACGCCGATGGTCTCATCCCCGAGGATCTTGCGCGTCTCGTGCACCATCTTCAGCTCCTCCTCGGAGTAGCCGTCGACGCCTGCCGGCCAGTCCATCACGAGGTTCCTCGCGATCTGAGACGGAAACACCGCCACCGGCACCGACTCGCCGAGCGCGAGCGCGCGCTCCTGCGCGTAGAGCTCGTTCACCGCGTCGTTGCCCTTCCCGCTGGCCGCTTGGTAGGTGGACACCGTCACGTGTTGGATGGGGGACAGATCGTGGATCGGCTTGAGCGCCACCACCATCTGAATGGTGCTGCAGTTCGGGTTGGCGATGATGCCCTTCGGGCGCGCGCTCGCGGCCGAAGGGTTCACCTCCGGCACCACCAGCGGCACCTCCGGATCCATGCGCCACGCGCTCGAGTTGTCGATGACCACCGCGCCACGTGCGGCGGCCTGGGGGCCGAGCTCGCGCGCCGTCTGGCGGCCGGCGCTGAACAGCGCGATGTGCACCCCCTCGAAGCGCTCCCCCGTCGCCTCTTCCACGACGACGTCCTCACCGCGAAACCGCACCGTGGTGCCCGCCGAGCGCTTGG
Source organism: uncultured Polyangiaceae bacterium (assembly GCA_964401935.1). Taxonomy (GTDB): domain Bacteria; phylum Myxococcota_A; class Polyangia; order Polyangiales; family Polyangiaceae; genus JAPYTK01. The sequence continues at coordinate 97,222 of CAYOAL010000017.1, read as the reverse complement.
ACGCGAGCGGGACCAGGCGCTCGACGGGAAACGAGCGCTCTTCGAGGATGGCGAGCATGGCGCGCCCGACCAGACCGGTCGCACCGACCACAGCAACAACGGATGCCATAGCTCGAACAGCTTGCACGGCAACCTCGGCCACGCAAGTATTCAGACGTGAATCCGCGACCTCCCGACCGGGCCCCGTGCGCGCAGGCACGGAGTCACCTCACGTTGGGTCGACGCGCGCCGCACCGCTTCGGGTTGGCCGCCCTCGCGCTGGCGTCGCTGACGCTCGGCGCCTCGGGCTGTGGCGCCGCCCTCCCCAGCCCGAGCACCGAGTCGGGGGCCGAGTCGGCCGCGCTCTCCGTGAAGATGCTCGAGCCCGCGCGGCTCGTCCCCGAGCTCGACACCGACCATCTCGCTGCGTGGTTCAGCGAGCCCGGCGTGGAGCGCCACCTCGTCGGCGGCATGCGGGTGGTGTTGCACGACGATGGCGCTGTCGAGCGGGCCAGCGAGCGGTTCCCGAGCGGCAACATCCAGGCCCTGCCGTTGCCCGAGCGCTTGGGCGGCGGCTTTCTGTTTCATCAGTCCGACAGCCGCGGCACCAAGATCTGGCGGGCCGAGAGCTGGACCGGCAAGCTCACCCCGCTCGCCTCGCTCAGCTCCTCGAGCCAGGAGATCGTCGCTGGCTTCGATCGCATCTTCGTGCGGTACCGCTCGAACGCGATGCTCGCCCTCGACGTGGAGACGGGGGCGGTGATGTCGCGAGGGCGGCTCCCGGAGGCGCCTCGCTGGGGCCGGATGGTGTTCGCCGACGGTTGGCGAGCGGTGGTGGACACCGATCTGCGAGGCCCCCTGGTCACCTTCGACGCCGGCATGAGCTGGCGGCCGCTTGGGATCGGCGAGCCGCTCAACAGCGCGACGGTCATCGACGGCGATCCGGTGCTCAACGGAGCGAGCGCGGCCTATCGAATCGACGCGGCTGGCCACGTGCAGTTGATCCCTTACGACTTGGGCGACGCTCCGCCAGAGGACGACAACGAGCCGCTGACCGCCCCGCCGCGCCACCCGCTCGGAGAGCGACCGCTGCGCGCCATCCTCCTCGGCGGCTGGCCAGACTCCAACAAGAGCGCGGTGATGGTTCACGAGGGGAAGCTCTTCCGCGTGGCCGTGCCGAGCACCGAGGTGCTCGCGCGCACGAACACGAGCATCCCCAAAGACGCCTCGTGCCAAGGCGCGCTGATCGGCAAGGGCTACGGCTTCATCTGTGGTGAGGAAGACGGCCCCACCACCATCTACCGCGCGACCCGCCCCTTCGGGCTCGCGCCCTTCGCCAGCTTCGAGACGCCACGCTTCGTGGCCTCGAGCGGGAACGGCTCGTTGGTGGTGCGGGGCGGCTGCGTCGGGGATGGCGCCGACGCTGCCGAGATGCGCACCTACTGCATTCTCCACGCCGATGGCACGCAGCGCGAGATCGCCGTACGCGGTGAGATCGGAGCCGAGCGCGTGGTGGCGCTGAAGGACGGACGCGTGGTGGTGCTGATCCCGCCACGCTTCGGCCGCGCCGGGCGCATCACCGTGATCGACGGCAGCGCGATCAAGAGCAGCGAGCTGTCGTACCCCGAGGAGCCGCGCCGGGCGGTGAAGGTCGCGCGGCGCGGCCTTTGGCTCGAGGGGTTCGAGGAGCGCGGCAAGAACGAGATCGGGGGCTGGGTGGAAGCGGGGGGCCCCGCGGTGGGCGTCACCGTCTCCCTCGATGGCAAGGTGGTGCCGGGGAAGGTGTACGACGAGGGGGGGCAGGTCCTCGTGGCAGGCAAGCTCGCCGTCGCCACCTCGGACGCAGAGACCGGCCTCGAGTCGATCGACGGCGGCAAGACGTGGTCGGAGTTCGAGCTGCCGCGGCTCCCCGAGGCCCCGGGCGACGCAAAGAGCCGCGGGTGCAGCCCGCTCGGCTGTGCGTTCCGCGGCTGGTTGCGCGTGGGCTGGGGCAAGCTCGCCACCGAGGACGACCTCGAGGCGGTCGCGAGCCCCAAGGCCGTGGTCATCCCTCCGACGCTCCGAAAGAGCATGAAGCTCGATTGCCAACCGGTGAGCGCCCCGGCCGACGCCATCGCCCACAAACCGGTGGGCGCCCAGGCCCCGTTCAGCTCGTGGACGGCGTTCCTCGATACGCCGCCACCGGGGCTCGCCAAGGACGAGCTCGGCGTCGACAAGCCCAGCCAATATTACAGCGACGTGGGCACCCACGTGTACGTGTGGGGAGCCAAGGGAGCCGACTGGACGCGCACTGGGTGGTGGCAGATCCGCTTCGAGGACCCGTTCGCAGTCGCCGACGCCGTGCGGTCGAGCGCGCTCACGCGCTCGCCGTGGAGCGACGAGATGACCGCGTCGGAGGCGATCGGGGCGCGGCACCACGGGAGCTATTGGCGGTGGGAGGCAGCCCTCGACCCCTCGGGCCGCGCGGCGCTCACGAGCCTCTGCACCGGCTCGCGTTGCGATCACTACGCGGTGAGCGAGGGGCGGTCGATCCTGGAGCTGAAATCGAGCAACAACGTCAGCAACTACCTGCGGCCGGTGTCGAGCGGCGTCGCCCGGGTAGGCGAGAGCTGGTACCTCCTCACCGAGTCGCACGCGGGCGGGGCGCTCACCTTGTGGCGCGCCGAGCTGGGGACGATCGACGAGTTTGCCACCTTCCGCCGCCTCTACGATCGGGTTCACACCGATGGCTTCACGACCCCTCAGCTGGTGCGCCGCTCCATCGGGGCCGACATCGGCCTCATGTTCACCCAGCCCTCGGATCCCGCGGCGGGCGCCCCGTCCGAAGACCTCGTGGTGCTCCCTATCGATCCGACGACCAAGACCCTCGGCGCTCCGATCCTGCTCGGTGCCGCCGATCTCGACGGTGAGGTGCCGCGGCGCTGCGCCGAGCACGACGACGGCTGGATGCTCGACATCACGCCCTCGGTGAAGCCCGACATCGAGCTCTCGGGCGCCAACGTCTACCTCGACGAGGTGCGGGTGCGCCTGCGCCTCGACCCCGGCAAGCGCTGCATCGAAGGCATCGCGGCCAAGACCAGCAACGTCGGCGCCGCCGCCTTCGCCACGCCCCAGAGCCCCCCCACCGCTGCGGTGCCGCTCGCCCTGCGGGAGCGCTACTCGGGCCGGCGCTGGGGCTTCACCTGCACCGCGCAGTGAGCACGCCTGCACCCGCGACGATGGCGGCGCAGGTCGTGCGCTACTCGGTCCAAGTCACCGTCGACTCCGACATCGTCCGATAGCGCTGATCGATGTGATCGACGAGCTCGAGGAACCAGGCGTCGAGCTGCGCCCCGTCGGGGCGCGCGCTGTCGGCGAAGAAGTTCCCCTTCACGCACTCGGGTTTGCCGTCCTGCCAGCGGCAGCGGCCGTCCGCATACACGAGGATGGCCTTGCCGAGGCGGCTCGCCTGGCTGTCGGTGGTGCCGTTCATCCAGTTGGCGAGGAACACGATGGCGGCGCCCAGATCTTCGGGCGTCATGCCGTAGCCGTGCAAGAGGTAGATCACCGGGTAGCGGGTGTGTTGCTGATCGGCGTGAGCGTAACCCGGAGGGAACGTGATCTGCACCGGGCCGCGCCGACCGAAGCTCGACGTGAAATCGAAGGTGCAGTTGCCTTCGACCTCGCACACCTCGGCAGAGGGCGCCGGCTTGTCGCGCGCGTCCTCCACCAGCGTGCGCGGTGCGGCCGGCCAGCGCGAGTCGATGAAGTAGAGCGCCGACTGGAGCCGGTTGGCAAACTCGGTGAGCGTGCCCACGTGTTGACCGCTGCCGCTCTTGATGTCTTGGTCGGTGGGCTCGTCTTTGCCGTAGCGGTAGCTCACCACGCCCGGCATGTCGGCATACACGATGTGGGCGGGGTTGAAGAAGTCGGGAGCCGCCGGATCCAGCCCCGGCATCGACGACGGGTGACTGAACACGGCCGCCTCCCGGCCGCGCGCGACGAAGTTCCCCACGAAGTGCTCGGCGGTCACCGCGAAGTTGAAGAGGTCGCGGGTGCCGCCATCGGTCCAGATGTCGAGGCGCGCGAGCGCGTTGTCGTCGAGCGGCGACGAGAGGAGGTGGTTGGCAAGACCTCGCACCATGCCGCGCGCGTCGTAGTCCCACACGCGCCAGAGCCCCGGAGCCGCGGTGAACAGGCCGTCGCCCTCCCCGTGATCGTAGGGGCTGTCTGCGGTGCCGGCGACGCCGTCGAGACCGAGATCCGCGAACGGCTCCCCCAGCTCGTAGCGGGTGTTGCCTTCGGTGCCGTGGGGGTTGTAGCGCGGATCGTAGTCGTCCCCGCTCGGATCGAGGTTGTCCGGACCGTAGCCCGGCTCGGCCACGCTCGGCAGGGCGTCCGTTCCCCAGTCGCCCCACGCCTCGTGCCCGGCGCGGATCACCGGCTCGAGCTCGTCGCGCACGCCGTTCTGGTTGTAGTCGACGGCCAGCCCCGCCTCGACCGGGACGACCTCGTGACCCGGGACCCACCAGTTGGCGTAGGGCGAGTTCTCTTGGATCTTGGGGGCCCCGTCGCAGAACGTGATCACGTCGAAGGTGCCGTCGGGGTTGAACTCGTCGTCGAAGTAGTTCTTCAGCACCTGCGGCGTCGCGCAGCGCTCCGCCGGACAGCTCGACCACAACGCCGACTGCGCGTCCTTGTCCGGCCCATCCACCGGATCCACGTACAGCTTGCACTCGTCGCCGGCGCGGTTGCCCTTCTGCGCCGGGTGCTCGGGATCGACCCCTGCCGGCAGGTGCGGCGCGTCCGGGTTGTAGCCGAACGGATTGCCGAACAAGAGGGTGAGGTCGCGGAACATGTACGTGTGGTCACGCCGGTCGAAGTCACCGCCGTGGCCGGGCACCGGCGCGGGAAACTCGAACCACCAGGTGTTGAACGTCGAGGTGTGCTCGTAGGGCTCGTCGGGCACCGGGAGCCGCGTGCACTTCCCGGACAGGCAGGTCTCGTCGACCGCGCAGCCGCTCGCGTCGACACAGCTCGACCGCTCGAGGGCGATGTCCTCGAGCTGTGCTCCAGGCGCGATGGCTCGGAAACCGCCGAGGTGGTTGTACTCCACGTGATGGATGAGCCACGTCCAGTCGACGGGCCCCCCCATCGCCGCGACCACGTCGAACAGGTGATGATGACGCAGCCCGAGGTGCATCGCCCCCGCGCCTCCCATCGACACGCCGATCACGGCCCGGTGAGAGAGCCGTCGCGCGCGCTTCTTGGTGCCAGCGCTGGGGTGCACGACCGCCTGATAGGTGCCGAGGCGAGGCGCGCGGAAGCTCAACCGCCACTCGCCGTCGACTCGCTGCACCACCGGATCGGTGACCGTGACCACCCGCGGCTCTCGATGGGCCGGACCGCGGTAGGCCACCTCGAGGTGCCGCAGCCGCGCCGTCTCGGGCATGCGGGCGAGGTTGAGCGGGATCGACAGGGGCAGGTCGCGGGGAAATCTTCGATCGGTCGGGCCGAAGGTCACCGCCGGCCCGAGCGCGCGGTACCCCGTCGGAAGCGCCGACTCGCCACACTGGATCGAGGCGTCGAAGGGAGCCACGCTCCAGACGAAGCTCCCCTGATTGGGTGCGTCGGCCCCTTCGGGGAGAGCGATGCTCGCTGCCGCGAGGGTGCCTTCGCCGTTCACCGTTCCGCCCCCTTGCAGACGCGACGGGCCGACGTCGTCGTCCGACGCGCAGGCGGCGAGGGTGGGGTTTCTCACCTCGACCGAGAGCGTGGTGGTGGCGACGTCGGCGCCTTGGCCGGTCGGCACCTCGGCGGTGATGGTGGTCTCGCCCACCTCACGCGCGACGATCTCCACCGTGAACGAGGGCCGCCGAAACTCGATGAAGCTGTCCTTGGGGAGGTTCGTCACCTCGCTCCCGTCGGCCCGGAACCGCACCGGCTGCGGCTTGCAGAAGTCGGGATCGACGACCAGGAGCGCAGAGCGCCGCTGTCCCGGCGCGAGCACCATCGAGCGTGGCTCGAAGCGAGCCTTTACGCGGGCGGGATCGGGATCGAAGCACAGCTCGCCAGGCCCCAGCGCGAGCTCGGGCTCCGTCAACAGGGGGTCGACGTCGGTGCTGGTGCAGCCGAGCACGCTCGGGACGGAGAGGGCGAAAGCGAACGCAACCAAGGAGGGCCGAAACACCGGCCTATTATGCATGGCCAGGCACGAGCCGCCATCGGCGTCATTCCGCCGGCGGTTGCCCGCTCAGGTCGTTGGCCTGGACCGACCCCGTCACGTTCACGGTTTTGTCGCCGGCCACGAGCTTGCCGAGCCAGCTCCCGCTGTATCCGGTGACGGTCGCGTGATCGTCGAAGCGGGCGCCCCCAGACGACTCGAAGGGCAGCTCACCCCACACGAGCGTCTGCGCCGACGACCCGAGGGCTGCACTCCAGCGCGCGGCGAGCGCGGCCACGCAGAGCTCGGTGACGCACTCCTGGTCGCAGTCGTCGAGCCCGGACAGCTCGAGTGTGCTGCAGCCGGTGAGCTCGGCGAGGACGTCGGTGAAGTCGCTCGCTTGGTCGTATTGGTCGAGCGCGTGCTGCGCGGCGACGTGGCCAAAGTACCGCGAGGGCATCCAGAACAGCGTGCCTCCCATGCGCACCGTGTCGTCGGGATCGGCGGTGAAGCTCACCACGTACTCCCCCGGCACGTTCATCACGGCGGGCGTGGCCGTCCCCAGCCTGACCAGCGTGAGCACGGCGTGCTCCGGCGCGCTGTCGACGCCCACGAGGTTGGCGACGACCTCGCGCGGCTCCACCAAGAGCCCCTCGTCGACGAAGGTGGCGAGGTCGACCGCGAGATCCACGCCGCCGAGAGCGAGGTGCTCGTCGATGGCGAGGAGCCAGTCGTTGACCAGGCTCGCCGTCGCAAACTCCTGCGGATCGCCTGCGTACACCCCTCCCATGGCCGCGAGCAGCATCTCGGCCGGCGTGTCGCGTCCGAAGAACGCGTCGATCAGCGCCGCTCGTTGCGCCACCACGAGGTTGGACCAGGCCCCCTCGTCCGGCGCCATCGACAGCACGATCGAGAGCTCGGCCCCTTGGAGGTCGAGAGGCTTGTCCTTGATCCGAACCTTGAGATCGACGTTCTCGCCGGCCACGAGATCCGACTCGTCGGCACAGCCCCACATGTAGTGACCGGAGCGCACGAAGACGGCGAGGTTGGGTCCGACCGGGACGTCCTCGATCACGAGCGGCTCACCCGGCAGCGCGGTCACCGGCGGCGGCCCCTCTGGATCGTTGGGGAACGTGGACGCGAGGGCCTGACAGGTGGTGCCGGCGACCACGCTCGCGGTCCACTCCTCTACGCTCCGCTTGCCCGAATATTCGGGATTCAAGGTGAGGGTGCCGAAGCCCTGATCGCTGACGGCGACGTTGAGGTTCGCCGAGGGACCGTCTTTGACGGTGGCGCGCAGCGCGAAGTAGGTGGCGCTGTTGGGAGCGCGGAGCCGTACCGTCGCGCGGCCCGCAGCGTCCGCGACGACGTCGGTGCGGTCGAGCGACGCGTCGAGCGAGTCGCCCACGAGCAAGAACTTGATCGCGTAGGGCTTCCCCGGCTTGCCGACGACCGCGACCTCGACGGTCTCGCCAGGGGCCATCTTGAGCGTCCCTTCGTGCTCGAACGTGATCGTCGCGTCGACACCAGGCACGCCCTGGGGGGGCACGACCTGGGGCTCGTCGCCTCCCGCGGTGCAACCAGGCGAGAGGGCGAGGACGCCCAGGCAGGCGCCCACGAGCATGCCCGCCTTCCATCGACTCCAAGATAAGAACATTCTAATGCGTGAAGCTTAGCGTGGAACTCGCCGCCCTGCCCACAACAATACCGGCGAGCCAGGGCCTCGCCGAGGTGGCGGAAGCCACCCTGAACATCCGTGCGGAGGCGTCGCGATCTCGCCACGGACGACCACGCTCGAGGGTGGGCGCGGAAGCGGCACGCAACGGGGGAACGCGGCGCGGCGGCGTCTCTCGCCGCCACCGAAGCGCTCCCCGCGTAACCCCTCAGGGGCGTCGCGTGAGGACGAAGAACCGAGTCTGGCCCGAGCTCGGGACGCCCAGCCACACTCGCCCCGAGTCGTCGTTCATGAGCGTGATGGCCTCACCGCCGACGAGCGTGAGCGCCGTCGACGGCGTCCCCTGGCCAGCGACCGCGTTGCCGGTGACCCTGAAGCGCTGCGCGATCACGGCCTGCGGGGTCAGCCCCTCCACCGGCTGGAACAGGACGATGCCGTCCTCACCGGGCGCGGCGTCGATGACCGCGAGCGTGGAGCCGTAGCCCGCGAGCGTGAACAGCTCGGTGCCCGACTCGCCGGCCTGCCCGGGCGCCATGTCGCTCGCGTGGAACGCGCGCAGCTCCTGCGTCTCTTCGAGGTAGTCGGTGTTGAGCGCGAAGATGTGGCCCGACGTGTCGCGCGCGAGCGGCCCGTTCGCGAGGCCCCAGGTGGCGACGGTGACGGTGGGCTCGGTGGCGCACAGCGCCGGACCACTGCAGAAGTCCGCCGCGTAGACCCCACACGCGGCGCCCCCCGCGTCGCCGTCCTCGAGCTCCGACTGCCCGGTGTGCACGAGGCGCGCCACCGTCCCGTCGTCCACCGTCGCGCCGTCGAAGAAGCCGACGTTGGCCCAGCGATCGGCCACCGTCGCGCCGTCGAGCGCCACGATTTCTCCCACCGAGCTCGCGCCGGTCCAACCCACCAGGCTCCACGAGGAGAGGGGCAGATCGATCACCGCCGGGCTGACGAAGGGCCCCACCGCTTGGGTGCCAACGCCGAGGCTGAGGGGCCCGAGCGTCTCGAGCGCGACGAGCGTGTCCTCGGGGGACACCGGCACGCTCCAGCGCGTGATGGTGACCTCATCGGTGGGATTCACCCCGTCGAAGATCTGCACCAACGTCACCGGCCCACCGTGACGTCCCCACTTCGGGGTGATCGCGTAGCCAACCTCGAACGGCGCGGTGAACGTCGCTTCCACGCAGAGCTCGGCGTGCTCGAGGGTGAACACCGCTTCGTAGCGCGCGCTCTCGAGGCACGGCGAGGTGCCACCACCGCCCCCGACGCCGCTCGGCTCACCGCCGGCGCCCCCGACGCCGCTCGGGCCGCCACCGGTCCCGCCCGCGCTCGTGGCCTGGCCGCCGGTCGCGGCGCTGGTGCCGGTGGGATCAACGTTGGAGTCGTCGTCGCACGCCGCGACGAGCAGGCCGGCGCAAGCGAGCGCGGCCACCTGAACAAAACCTCGAGCTGTCATGAGAACCTCCGGACGCCGTCCCGCGTCGGTCGAGGGGCGAGAGGACGAGGCAGCTCGGCTGCCGCGCCTCCAACCCCGAAGTAACGGTCAATGCTCCAACAGCAGGTTTCCTGACTCCCGGTTCAACCTCGGGTGCTTCCTCCGCTGGCGAGCCTTCCCAGGCGTGAGCCCAGTGACTGCCGTCGGCGTGGATCCGGAGATCCACGAGAGGCACCTTCGTCCCCGGTTACAGTGGCGGGGGCCGTGCCGGCTTCGCACCGGCTTCCCTCTCATGCGCGACACCTGAGGTGCCACGACTGTTGGAGGTGACGACTTCCGCCGGTGGACGCCGGGCGTCAAGCGCGGAAGGGCTCGCCCCACACTTCGATTCAGGGTACCGATCTCGGCCATGAGCACCCCGGACATCGCGTTCCCCGGCACCGACGACAGCGACTCGGACGACGTTCGATGGGCGCTCGAGACCGCGGGCGCGATGTGGGGACAAGGCGACGCCAAGGAGGCGCTGCGGTGGCTGAAGAAGGCGGCCGAGACCGCCTCCGAAGAAGGCGCCGACATGCGCTCGCTCATGCTCGCCAAGGCGGCGGCAGAGCTGCGCAACGCCATCGGTGACGCTGGCGCGAGCATCATGCCCGAGGCCGCCCCCGAGGGAGGCGGAGCCGCGACCGAGACGCACCGCGCCGCGAGCGAGTCGTCGACACCAGAGGAGCCGCAAGACCACGCCGCGTCCGCTCCGGCGCCGGCCCGCCGCCCACTGCCCCCACCCACCGCGTCGAAGACCGCGCCCCCACCCGGCCGACGAGCTCTCCCCGCCCCGCCGACGCGGAGCAAGCCGCCCACCGGCGGCGGCGAGGTGTCCGCGCCGCCGGCGGGCAAGGCGCCTCCCCCGAAGGGATCCAACCGCAACCGCCCACCTGCCGCCAAGGGGCGGCGCGCCGAGGCCAAGACGCTCCGGATGACGGATCCGGAGGCGGCGGCGCTCATCGATCGGGCCACCGCGGAGGCTGCCGCGGAGGCCGAGGGCGCCGACGCCGAGGCACCGACCGCCACGTCGGAGCGCGGCGCGCCAAGCGCCCCCGACAGCGCGACGCGCATCGCTCAGACGCCACCGAGCCACCGCTCACCCGCAGGCGCCCAGGCTGGCGCGAGCTCCCCGGGCGCCAGCTCCCCGGGCGCCAGCTCCCCGGGCGCCAGCTCCCCGGGCGACGGGCCGGAGTCGGCCCCTTCCTCGAGCGTCATGAGCACGCCCCCCCACAGCAGCATCCCCGCGCCCCACACGGCGCCTTACGATCCCACGCCGAGCGATCCGCCCGCGTCCGCAGGCGATCGGGCGACGCTCGTGAAGCCGCTCGCGCGTGAGGAGATCGAGGCGTTTCGCCCGGAGCCTCCCCCCGCGACCATCGCCCCCATCGACGCCGGCGCTGCCACCGTGATCCATCACCAGGCGGTGAGGGTGTCGATCCATCCGCTCAAGGATCAGCCGGGCGTGTTCCTCACCCACATCTTGTCGCAGGACGAGCCCGCCCCCCCGGGGACCTCGGAGGCGCTCCTCGTGGCGCTCGATCCGCGCATGAAGCTCGTGCGTTGACCCGCCACGACCCGGCTCGCGCGGTCTCGGTCCAAGGTGAGCCGCTCGCGCGGTCTCCGTCCAAGGTGAGCCGCTCGCGCGGTCTCGGTCCAAGGTGAGCCGCTCGCGCGGTCTCGGTCCAAGGTGAGCCGCTCGCGCGGTCTCGGTCCAAGGTGAGCCGCTCACGCGGTCTCCGTCCAAGGGTGAGCCGCTCACGCGGTCTCGGCCCAGTGGCCCTTCGCCTCGCGCAGCCCGCGAGAGAACTCTTGTGCGATCTTCTTGGGCGCCGGCGCGGTCAGCTGGTCGGCGGCCCGCGACAACGCGTCCACGGCCCGCTCGGCGGCGTCGGGGTCGTCGTTGGTAGCCCAGCCGATCGCGCGCAGGGCGAGGTTCGAGCCCTCCACGGTGGTCACCAAGCTGACGCTGTGCCGTGACCAGTGGAACGTTGGCGCCAGCCGATGGGCCGACGCGAGATCGCTGAGGGGCGAGCTCGCGAGCCACCCGCCGAGCGCCGTGTCGAAGGCGCCCTCGTCCACGGCGGCGCCGCGCGCCATCTCCGCGAGCGGCACCTTCGTCGCCTCGACACGCACCCTGCGCAGCTCCGGCCACGCGAGCAGGCGCGCTGGGGGGGCCTGTCCCCGGAAGCTCGACGATCCGGTCCAACACGCCACCACGGTGTCCGTCCGCGAGGTCAAGAGCGCCCGCGAGAACGTGGCGTGTCGTCCGACCGCGTCCTCGAGCGTGCGACCAATGGGCAGCGTCTCCACGAGCGCGTGGACGCTCTCGAGGAGGGTCGCGTGTCGACCGCGCGTGGCGAAGCTCGAGAGCTCGTGGTTGGTCACCTGCAACAGATCGTTGAAGGCTGCCGCGAGGGCCCACTCGGCAGGGCTCGGGGGGGCGATGGCGTCCGTCGGAATGACGGTGCGGGCCACCCGAAGCCGCGCCGTGTCGACCTCGTGCCGGAGATCGTTGTCCACGATGGAGCGGCCGTCGCCGATCGCGAGCGCGAGCTTGGGACCGAACGGGCGCTGGAGCTCGAGCTTCCCTCCGACGACGATGGGGCCGAGGATGCCCCGCGCCAAGGCCTCCGCGCGCTGACCGATGGTCACCGCGTCACTCCTCGGCCCCTCCGCTCGCGTCCACGTCACGCAGCGGCCGGAAGCCCGGCGACTCGAGGGAGAGCTCGGGGAGCGTCACCTCGAGCGTGGCCATGACCGCCTCGTGGGTCGTGCCGCTCCAGCTCTGCGCGTCGAGCAGCGCTCGCTCGAGCGGGACGAAGGCCTTGCGCGGTACGCCGATCCGCGAGCCGTCCCGGTTCAAGAAGAGGAGCTCGTGCTCCGGCGCCCCGAACGCCTGATGGAGCACCTCGGGGGCGACCGCAGGCACCGGCGTGTACCCCGCGCTCACGAAGAGGCTCGGGTGCAGCCGGCGGTAGAAGTCGCCCACCGGGATGGTCTCGATACCGAGGTCGCGCACGAGGAACGCGCCATGCTCGGTGAACGCCACCGTGGTCTCCTCGAGCGCGCGGCGCCCGAGGCGGTACGCGAGCTGCCGCAACAGGCCCAGGTGCTCGGGGCCCACCCGGGTCGCGCTGATGTTGCGCCAGGGATCGGTGTCGGGCGCGAGCTTCAGCGGCACCGCGATCGACGCGAGCTTGGTGGGCTGCCCCGCCGCAGCCGACGAGGCGTCGCGCAGCTCGATGCGCGCGAAGGCGGTCACCGGACCGAGCGCGGGGAGCTTGTCGATGAGGATCGGCGCCCGGCCCCCACCGCGCAGGAGCACGAGGCCATCGCGCGGGAACACCGGACAGGCCCGCAGGTGGATGGGGTGCTCGTACCCCACCTCGACGGCGGCGTTGGCCCCCTGAGGCAGGAACACGTCGATGCCAGGGGTGGAACCGAGCAAGAGCTTCATGCGCTCGGGCACCTCCTCGAGGCGAAACACGTAGCGGCGCAGCGGCCCCTCGTCGAACTCGGAGGCCGGCGGCCACTCGGCCACCCCCACCTCGGCGTGCACGAGGCTGCGCACGAAGTAGTGGATGAGCGCGGGCCCGAGGCCCGCCTCCGTGCAGATCCACCGCGGCCCGGGCTCGAGCGCGGTCGACGGCGCGACCCGCGGCTCGAGTCGAAGGATCAACGACGCGAGCTCCACCTTCCGCTCGAACTCGTAGTGCTGCGAAAACTGCGTGTGGTAGAGGGCGACGGGGGCGTCGGTGGGGGTGATCTCCCGCACGTCGAAGCCAAACGGGGCCGACGCGTCGCGGTACTGCACGAAGTGCCGGTTGGTGCCGGTGAACGTGTAGCCGCCGCTCAGTCGGGCGAGCCCCGCGATGCGATCCATCCGGTCGGACCCCTCCGCGGCGAACGACAAGATCACCTCCCGATGCCCGAGCTTGCTCCGCACGATGTCGATGGAGAGCGAGCCGAGGATGTCGGCGAGGGGCGCGCCGCTGGTGTAGAGGGCGAGGAACCCCACGAGGCGGTCGAGCGACGGGAGCAAGACGAGCCCCTTCGCGCCGAGCGCGACCCCCTTGGCGTCGAGGCTGATCCCCGGTGTGCGCAGCCGGGTCTGATGCAGCGCGACGCGGTCTAGCACCGGATTCCTCTGCTTCGAGGCGGCCGCGCCCTACTTGTACATCTCGTCGAGCACCTCGTCCTCACGGCCCTGGCGGATCAGGCGATCGTGACGAAGGGCTTCCGACAGGGACAGATACGTGAAGAAGATGATCAGCGGGATGAGGCCAGCAATGGGCATGTTGTCGCCCTTGCTGACCATCTTGTAGATCTCCTCCCAGCCCGTCCACGCGGGGTTGAAGAACCAGCTCAGGAAGCCGGCGACGCAGGTGGCGATGCTCAAGATGATGAAGGTGCGATGGCGCTTCATTCCGGGCCAGAAGCTAGGTGGGTAGTGGGCCCCAGTCAAGTCGGCGGCGCCTGCCGGCGCCCGGCGGCTACCCCGCCGCGTCGGGGCGCTTTGTGCCCCCCGCACGTTGTCGGAGGGGGGTCAGTTGCGTACGCTGGGCTCCGATGGACCACCACGCTGGCGTGAGCCCGCTCGAGCGCTTCGACGTGGAGCGCGAGGTCGGCCGCGGTGCGGCTGGGATCGTCTTTCGCGCCGTCGATCGGACGAGCGGCGAGCCGGTGGCCCTCAAGGTGATCGCCAGCCCCGACGAGGACGAGGATGCTCGCGCGCGGTTCCTGGACGAGGGAGAGCTGCTCACACACATCCAGCACCCGAGCATCGTCAGGATCGTCGACTTCGGCACGCTGGGCTCGCGGGTGGTGGAGCTCGCGGGCCAGGTGTTTCGGCCAGAGACGCCGTACATCGCGATGGAGTGGCTGGATGGGGAAGATCTGCACCTGCGACAGCAACGCAAGCCCCTCGATCTGCCCGACTCGTTGGCGTGCGCCGAGCAGGTGGCGAGCGCCCTCGCCGCCGCCCACCAGCGGGGCATCGTCCATCGCGACGTCAAGCCCTCCAACGTCATCGTGCTCAGCCACAACGGCGCGCCGCTCCAGGTGAAGCTCGTCGACTTCGGTGTGGCCTGTGACGCCCAGACGTTCACCACCTTGGGCCCGGTGGTCGGTACGCCCGCCTACATGGCCCCCGAGCAAGCGCGCGGCGACACCACGCTCGATCCCCGCTGCGACGTGTACTCGCTCGGCGCGACGCTCTTCGAGCTGATCAGCGGCCGACCGCCGCACATCGGGCCGAGCGCCATCGCCACCCTCGCCAAGCTGGTCTCCACCCCCGCCCAGCGGCTGAGTGAGCTGGTCCTCGACGTGCCCGACGCGCTCGACGAGCTCGTGGCCGACATGCTCGCGCTGGAGTCGGACGCCCGTCCGCGCGCGGGCGACGTGGAGCGGCGCCTCCACGAAATCGGGGAAGATCCCGAGCTCCCCAAGCTCGCGAGCGCCATCGACAAGCAGCACGAGTCGGTGCACTCGAGCGTGAGCCGCCTCGTCACCGCCGTCGTCGCCCTCCACGTCGCGAACAGCGAGGTGCGAGAGCAGGAGCTCACCACCATGCGCGAGCGTGGCGCGGAGGCGGTGCGCCTCGGACGTGACAGCATCGTCGCGTTCCTCGGCGCGCGCCGCGCTCACGGCGGGGAGGCGGCCCTCGCCATCGAGCTCGGGCAGGGCCTCAGCCACCTCGGCGCCAGCGTCGGGGTCGCGACCGGGCGAGCGCTGGTGGATCTCGCTCGGCCGGTGGGCGAGGTGGTCGACAAGGCCTCGTCGCTGGCTCGCGAGGCGCGGGAGGGACAGCTCTTGGCCGACGAGACCACCGCCGAGCTCGCGCGTTCGAGCTTCGAGTTTTCGCGCGGACCGTCGAGCGCGTGGGAGGTGCACAGCGAGATTCACGAGCGACGCCACAAGACGGAGCAGACGCCCTTCGTGGGTCGCGGCGCCGAGCTCGAGAAGCTCTTTGCAGCCTACGAGCGCTGCCTCGAGGACAACCAACCGATCGTGGTGAGCGTGAGCGGTCCCCCCGGCATCGGCAAGAGTCGACTCGCGCGGGAGTTTCTCACCCGCCTCTCCGAGTTCCGCCACTCGCTCCCTCCGGTGACGGAGCCCTCGGCGGGCATGAACGCAGACGGTCTGACCCTCAGCGCCCCCGACGTCGCCTACCGCATCGTCCGTGCTCGGTGTGAGGCCTACGGCCGCGCCCGCGCGCTCGGCACCGCCGCCGACGCCCTCATCGATCTCCTCCGCATCCCCAAGGGCGCCAGCGTGGAGCAGGTCGCGAGCGCGCTCGCTCCGCTCGCCCTCGTCCACGACGAAGGCGGTCTGCTCGCCAACCTCCTCGCCGGCGAGCAGCTGGCCGGTGTCGACCCTCACCGCGCGCGCGACATCCTGTACCTGGCGATGACCGAGCTGATGCTCAACGTCACCCGCGCCGAGCCCTGCGTGCTCGTGCTCGAAGACCTTCAGTGGTCCGACCCCGAGTCGGTGGCGTGGTTCGACCACTTGCTCAGCCGCGCCCAGGGCCACCGCCTCCTCGTCCTCGTGCTCGCCCGGCCCTCGTTCTGGAAGGACAACCGCGGCCGCTTCACCGAGCGCGATCACGTGCGGATCGAGCTCCGCCCGATCTCGCGGCGCGCGACGATGGAGATCGCCCGCGCGCTCATCGGCTGCGACAAGGACGACCCCAAGCTCGGCCAGATCGCCAAACAGGCGGCCGGCTCGCCCCTCTTTGCCGAGGAGCTCGCGCGGGTGATCGCGGCCGGCAAGTCGGCCTCGAGCGTGCCCACCATCGAGGCCGCGATCCAGGTGAGCCTCGATGCCCTCGACGACGCGGCCCGCTCCGCGCTGGTGCACATGAGCGTGTTCGGCCTCGCGTCTTGGGACAAGGGGCTCGCGGCCACCGGCCTGGAGGCCGTCGGCGCCACCATCGACAAGCTGCTCGAGGCAGATCTCGTGGTGGAGCAGGCGCTCTCCCGCTTCAGCGGCACGCGCGAGCTGTGGTTCAAGCACGCCCTGGTGCGCGACGTCGCCTATGCGTCGGCGAGTGACACGATGCGCGCCGAGCTGCACGCCAACGTGGCGCGGTGGCTGGCAGGGGTGGGAGAAGACGCGGCCACCATCGCAGAGCACTTCGAGCTCGGAGGGCAGAGCCAACGAGCGGCCGGCTACTGGGAGGTGGCGGCCCGCCGCGCGCTCGCCGCGAACGCGCTCACCGACGCGATGAGGATGGCCGATCGAGCGCTCACCTTCGCCCAAGACGAGCGCTTCGCCTTCTCGCGCGCCACCTTGCTCGACGAGATCTACTCGCGCCTCGACGAGCGCGCGGCCGAGCGCGCGGACGCCATCGAGGCCATGGCCGACAACGCCTACGACGAGTCGTGCCAGGTGCGGACCCTGGGGGCTCGCGCCCGCTACGACCACGCGCGCTCCGCGGGCCACGATGTCGAGGAGCGGCTGATCGAGGTGGTGAACAAGAGCGCGGAGCTCGGGATGCTCGACGAGCAGGCGCGCTGCCTGGCCACCCTCGCCACGCGCTACGCCTACGCCGGGGAGCTCGTGCGCGCCGAACAGCAGGCGAAGCTGCTCCTCGAGCTCGCCGACGGTCAGGGCGTGCAGTCTGCGGCGGTAGACGCGTGGCAAGCGCTGGCGGTGGTACGACAAACCCGCGGTGAGCTCGCCGACGCGCTCGACGCCCGCCGAAACGCCGCCCGCGCCGCCCGCGCCGCCGGTCTCAAGCAGCGCGAGGCGATGTTGACGATCAACCTCGGCTTCGCCCTGACCACCATCGGCGCCAAGGAGGAGGCGCGGCGGGAGATCGAGGCAGGCATCCGCATGGCGGAGGAGATCGGCAGCGCCGGCACGGTGCGCCTCGGGCGCATGATCTTGCTCGGCTGGGCTGCCCATTTCGGGGCCGACCCATCGCTCGACGACGCGCTGACCGAGCCCCGCGAGAGCGCGGACGAAGCAGCGACGGGGGCGTGGATCGTCAAGGACCGCGTGACGCTGGGCGTGTTGTTCTACCGTGGCTGCGAGCTGCTCAACCGCGGCGACCGCGCGGCGACTGGGCGCGCACGCGCGCTCCTCCAGATCTCGGCGGAGGCCTACCGCCAAACCGACAACCGCGACGTGCTCCCCGTGGCGCTCGGCTATTGGGCAGAGGCCGAGCGCCGGCTGGGGCAGCTCGAGACGGCGGCCAAGATCGCGCAGGAGGCGGCCGATCTCGTGGAGGCTGGCGCGCCGAGTCTCCTCAACGAGGCGGTGATCTACCTCGCGCTGCACGGCGCTCGGGTCGACCTCGGCGATCTGGTCGGCGCCGACCGCGCGATCGAGCGGGGGATGCCCGCGCTGCTCCGACGCGTGCGAGGGCTCCGCGGCACCGAGTACGAGCGCGCCTTCTTGTCGCTGTCGCACAACGCGCGGCTGCTCGAGGCGGCCGACGCCCACGCCTGTCTTCCTGAAGAGCTCGAACCCATGCTCGACTGAAGCGAGGCGCGATGGGCAAGAACACCTTCGTCAACGCTGGGGGCCCCGACCCGTTCGAGGCACGGCTCGGCACCGTGCTCGCCGGCAAGTGGACGCTCGTGCGGCTCATCGGGGTGGGCGGCATGGCCGCGGTGTACGAGGCGCGCCACGAGATCGGCCGGCGCGAAGCCATCAAGGTGTTGCATCCGGAGGTGGCCCGCCAGCCCGAGCTCCGCAAGCGCTTCGAGCAGGAGGCCTACGCCGTCAACCGACTCGAGCACCCCAGCGTGGTACAGATCCGCGATCTGGGCGTCACCGACGACGGCTGTCCGTTTCTGGTGATGGAGCTACTCGAGGGGCACTCGCTGGGCGAGCGGTTGCTCGCACGCTCGCTCACCGCGGAGGCGGCCCTCGGTCACATCGACGAGGTCCTCGACGTGCTCGCGGTGGCCCACGACGAGGGCATCGTGCACCGCGATCTCAAGCCCGAGAACCTGTTCATCACCAGCGACGACAAGCTCAAGGTGCTCGACTTCGGCATCGCGCGCGTGCGCGCGAGCAGCGCGATGAAGGTGGTCACCCAAACCGGCACCGCGCTCGGCACCCCAAACTACATGCCGCCGGAGCAGATCAAGGGGGTCGACGTCGATCATCGCGCGGATCTCTTCGCGGTCGGCGCGATCTTGTGGGAGCTGCTCACCGGACGCGACATCCACGAGGCCAGCTCCACCCAGCAGCTGATGATGATGATGCTCACCACGCCGGCGCCGCCGCTCATGAGCGTCGCCCCTCACGTGGGAGAGCCGCTCGCTCGGGTGGTCGACCGCGCGCTCGCGTTCGAAGCCGAAGACCGCTACCCGGACGCGCGCACCATGCAAGCCGACTTGCGGGAGGCGCGTGCCGGTCGCCTCCCGCCGTTCGCGATGGCCGCCCCGCGCTCCATCTTCGAGCGCGCCACGATGGCGCGGTCGCCGCAGGCGATCTCCACCACCCAAGGCGCCGCGTCGGGAGCACCTCCGGCGAGCCTCCCCGCGACCGGCGGGGCGATCCTGGGCGGGGGACCCGTGAGCAGCGCGGCCGTGAGCCGTGCTGCCGTGAGCGACCCCGCCGTCGCCTTCGGGCCCGTGAGCGACCCCGCCGTCGCCTTCGGGCCCGTGAGCGACCCCGCCGTCG
>CAYOAL010000017.1:1458-78213 GCA_964401935.1 uncultured Polyangiaceae bacterium | reverse complement strand
GCCGTCGCCTTCGGGCCCGTGAGCGACCCCGCCGTCGTCTTCGGGCCCGTGAGCGGGCCGCCGGTGAGCGGCGCGCCAGTGAGCACACCGGCCGCGAACCCGACCGAGGTGAGCGCTGGCGGATTGTCTTACCCGGCCCTCAGCCACGCGGCCGCGCAGTCGACCGCGTTCGTCTCCGAGCACGAGCCCTCGCGACAGCGCCGGCCGCTCGTGGCCATCATCCTCCTCGGGACGTTGGTAGGAGCGCTCGCCACCGCGCTCGTGCTCCGCTTCGCGACCGACGACGACGAGTCGAGCGCCGAGGTCGAGGACGACGGCGGGCGCGCGCGCCCCGACGACGATGACCGGCGCCGCACGCCGTCGCTGCGGTCGAGCGACGATCCCGCGACCCCGAGCGGCGCCCCGTCTCCCGGCGCCGGCGGGGGCTACCCCGCCTTGCCCAACCCGGCACCCGTCGGGCCATCCTCCGACCCCGATGCCCCCGAGCCAGATCCTCCGGCACCCGAGCCTTCCGGCGGGCCCTCGCCAGCGCCGGAGCCACCGTCGCCCGACCCGCGCCCTTCGCCCAAGCCAGAGCCGGAGCCTCAACCCAAGGGCGACCCAAAGCCGAGCGTAGAGCCCAAGCCACAACCCGGCCCACCGCCCAACAAGGGTCGGGGCAGGCCCGACAAACCCGACAAGAAGAAGCGGAAGAAGACCGACGACGACTGAAGACCTCGAGCTCGATCGCCACATCGGCCCTCCCCCGTGACCGAGGGGGGCTCCTTCAGCTCACGTCAGTTGCCGCCCCCGCCGCCGCTGCCGCCACCGCCGCTGCCGCCCGCGCCGCCGCCGCCGCCCGCGCCGCCGCCGCCGCCCGTGCCGCCTCCGAGACACTCGTCCACGCAGCTCGTCTGAAGGCAGGCGAGGAGCGCGGTCGTCTCCGGGCTCGCGTTGTCGGCGGCGCAGGTCTCGACACAGGCCTCGTCGTTGCAATCGGTGGAGACGACGCACTGAATGAAGGCCGCGCAGGCGTCCACCGCCTGACAGTCGAGCGCCTGCATCTCGCAGTTGTCGATGCCGCACTGGAGGCAAGGGTTGTCGTTGACGCACGCGAGGATGCCCTGCTCGAGGGCTGGCGGCGCCTCGCCGGTGGCGAGGCCGATGATGTCGGCGCACGTCACGCTGGGCTCGAGGAGCTCGGCGCCGACGCACTCGCCCTCCGGATCACCACACGTAAACCCGATCAGCGCGAAGGCCTGGGCGCAAGCGCCGTTGAGCCCGCACGTAACCTCCACCTTGCAGCATGCCTCTTCGCACGTGTTCTCGAACGTGGTGTCGCACGGGTCGGAGGTGCCGCCCATGCCGGTGGAGGTGGTCGTGGTGGTGCTCGTCGCACCTCCCTGACCACCGCTGCCCCCGGCGCCGCCAGACCCAGGGTTGGTGTCCACGTCCGAGCCACAGGAGACGGCGACGAACGCCACCGCCGAGGCTATCGTGAGAGCAAAAGCAAGCTGCCGCATCGGATCCTCCATCCACGTCCCGGGAGGGAGTCTCCGCGGGGTCGTTCGCTAGCTTAATACTCCTTTCCGCAAGTTCGTAGCGGGTTGATGCGCGCGCCTCCGCTCGAGCGGGCCGCGGCTCCGCTCAGAGCTTGGAGAAGATCAAGGCGCAGTTGTGTCCACCAAAGCCGGCGGACACCTTCAACACGTGGCGCACGGGCAGCGCCGTGGCCTCGGTGATGACGCGGAGGGAGAAGGCTGGGTCCAACCTGTCGACGTTGATCGATGGATGCACCCGCTGCTCCACCAGCGTGCACACCGCGGCGATCGACTCTGCCGCCCCCGCCCCACCGAGCATGTGGCCGACCATCGACTTGGTCGCCGAGATGGGGATCTCGCGGAGGCGCGCGCCAAAGATCTGCTCGAGCGCCTTGATCTCGGCGACATCGCCGAGCTTGGTGGAGGTCGCGTGAGGGTTCACGTAGTCCACGTCGTCGGGGGTGAGCTTCGCCCGCGCGAGCGCGCGCTCCACCGCGAGGCAGAGGCCCTTTCCCTCCACGTGAGGGCTGGTGAGGTGCTGGGCGTCGCTCGACATGCCCCAGCCCGACAGCTCGCACAGCGGCGTCGCGCCGCGGGCGCGCGCGTGCTCGAGCTCCTCCACCACGAGTGCGCCCGCTCCCTCTCCCATCACGAAGCCGCGACGATCGGCGTCGAACGGGCGGCTGGCCTTCGCGGGGTCACCGTCGAACGCCTTGGTGAGCGCCCGGGCATTGCCGAACCCCGCCACCGTGTTCAGCCGCGTGGCCGCCTCCGCCCCTCCCGCGAGCATCACCTCCGCCTCTCCCGCGGCGATCATCAGCGCGGACGTCGCGAGCGAGTGAGTCCCGGTGGCGCAGGCGCTCGCGAGGCTGTAGCTCGGTCCCATGAAGCCGTACCGCATGGTGATGAGGGCAGCCGCGCTGTTGGGCATCACGCCGGGGATGAAGAAGGGCGACACCGCGCGGGGCCCGCGCACGCGGCTCTTCTCGATCTGCTCCTCGAAGATGTCGACCGAGCCCTGACCGGTCGACATCAGGCAACCGATCCGCGTCGGATCGACTGGCGGTCGCTGCTCGCCGGGGTCGTGCCCGGGCATCCCGCCGGCGAGGAAGCCGCCCAGCCCGGCGTGAGCGAGCGCCTCGCTGGCAGCCACGAGGCTCATCTGCGTGCCGCGACCGTAGATCTCGAGCTCCTTCTTCGAGAAATGCGCGCTCGCGTCGAAGTCGCGCACCTTCGCGTGGATGTCGCTGCGCAGCTTGTCGGTGGGAAACTCGTCGATGAAGCCGACGCCGCTCCTCCCCGCGCACAGGCCCTCCCAGAACGAGCTCACGTCGCAGCCGAGCGGGCTCACGATGCCGAGCCCAGTGACCACCACGCGCCTCACGGCGCGCCTCGCGTCACGGTGCGGCGCGCGTCATCGTGCGCCTCCGGCTTGGGTGCGCCTCGCGTCATGGTGCGCAGCGTCTCACGGTGCGCGCGTCTCACTCGGCCGCGGGCACGGTGCCTTGCCTGCCCCCCATCTCCGGCAGCGCGGCCTGCTCGCGCGTCTGTCGCTCCTCGATGGCCTGGCGCTGCGCTGCCAACATCTCGTGGCGGCTCACGCCGAGATACTTGAGGATGGGGAGGTACACCTTGCGGATGAAGACGTTGCGATCGATGCCGCCTTCGCCGCGCATCTTGAGGATGCGCGTGTCGTAGTCGGGCACGAGGGCCACCCCCGGCATCTGGAAGTTGGCATACACGTGGGCCAGATCGGCGAGCGTCCCCTCCCGATCCTCCTCGAGCAACACCTTGATCACGCTCTGGTAGAATCGCGTGTGGGCGATCTCGTCGCGCGCGATGAAATCGTAGATCGTCCGCAAGCACTCGTCGTTCTCGCGCTTCGCGAACTCGCGGTGCTTGCAGTAGATGACGAAGGTGGCCTGCTCCTGGATCATCCCGTAGCAGGTCATCTGTCGCGCCGTGCCGAACGGCGGTGACCAGCGCTTCGCGAGGATCTTCTGCTGGAGCTCCAGCCACTGTTGCTTGGTGCGCTTGCCCGACTTCACCAGGTACTCGCCGAGGGCGAGCGAGTGTTTGCTCTCCTCGTAACCCCAGTTGGCCTGAAACCACGCCCGCCCGAAGTAGTCGCGCACGACGTTGATCCCGCCGGCCACGTAGTCGGGGAGGTACAGCTCCACCGAGCAGAAGGTCTCCGCGCAGTCGGCGAGCGTCTCGGACGCGTCGGGGTTCACCTGATCCCACGGCACGTCGGTGAAGATGTTCCAGCGCCGTTCGCGCTCGGCCTTCTCGAAGAAGTCCATATACTCGGCGTAGAGCCGCTCTTCGAGCAACAGCCTCTTGTTCACCGCTCGGTCCTCCGCTCTGGTCTGCGCTTCTGTGCCCGCTCGCTCAGGCCTGGAGTCGGCCTTCCACTTTGCTGCACAGATCGCCGACGGTGACGATCTCCACCAAGTCCTCGTCGGGGATCTGGATGTCGAGCTCGGTCTCCATCTCCCCCACGATCTGCATCATGGAGAGGGAGTCCACACCGAGGTCGGTGATCACCGAGTCGCGGGTCACGTCGGTGAAGCTGCGCTTGTCCACGCGCTCGGCAACGGTCTTGAACATCTGAAGCAGGTCTTGATCAGCCATGGCTCTTCTCGGAGTGAGTGGGGTCGGATTCTCGGATCGCGAATCGAGGGCTAGTCGATCCGTCGCAGCTCATACTGTGCGAGCGAGCTGTAGAACTTGTCGAAGCAGCGGACGCAAGTGTCGAGGTAGCGCTCGTAGTCGACGAACACCTTGTCCCCCCACTGGGCGCGGATGGTGGCCTCGTGCTGGCGGAGGCGTCGCAGCCACTCCCCGGTGGTGCGACCGTAGTCTTCGCGGCGTTGGTACACGGTCATGATCTCCCAGTAGGGGTTCACGGCCTGGATCACGTCTTCGAGGCGCGGGTTGAGCCCGCCGGGGAAGATCTCCTTGGTCACGAAGAACACATCCTCCAGATCTTTGCCCCGCCGCGGGGTCTTGTTGCGGAGGATGGTCTGCAACCCGAAGAAGCTGCCGGGTTTGGTCAGCGCGTGCACCCGGCGGAAATACTCGCGGTAGATGTCGACGGCCTTGCCCTTCCGCGCCTCCTCCGGGGAGCACAGGTGATCCATCATGCAGATCGAGATCACCGCGTCGAACTTCTCGTCGGTCTCCCACTTCATGAAGTCGGCGTCGACGCAGTGCACGCCGGGGAGCTTGCGCGCGTTCACCTCTTCGGCTTGCGCGCTGGACAGCGTCACCCCCACCGCCCGCTTCACGCTGCGCGCGGTGGCCAGATACTCGAGGCAAGCGCCCCACCCGCAGCCGATGTCGAGCACCGTCGAGGACGAGCTCACCTTGGCGAAGTCGCTCAGGATCTTCAGCTTGTTGAGCTGGGCAGCCTCCAGCGATTGGTTCTCCGACTCGAAGACCGCGCAGGTGTAGTTCATCCGCTCGTCCAGCCACAGCCGGAAGAACTCGTTGGACACGTCGTAGCTGACCTGAACTTCGTCTTTGTTCGAACCCATCGGAATCGTCTCGTCGAAAGTGGCTGGGGCGCAGGGCGCGCACGGTGGAGGGGAGCGGCCCGGCGGGCCAGCACTGGAAGAACGTCGCCGCCAGCGTCAGTGCGCGGGGGCGGAGGCGCGCGCCTCGGGCGGGCGCGGGGTGGAGGTCGTCCCGTGGACGCGCTCGAGCGTCCCCGCCTCGAAGCGCTGCTTGGTGTCGCGCCGACGCACCTTGCCGCTCGAGGTCTTGGGCATGGTGTTGCGCTTGATGAACACCACCTCCGCGACGGTGATGCCGAGCTCGGCACGCACCCGCTGTTTGATGGTGCGCGACACGAGCTCCGCATCGAACGAGCTCTTGTTGGCCTCGGCGACCACCACGCAGTCCTCGCTCGCTTCCCCCCGAACCGCGAAGGCCACCACCTGATCGGGGCGCACGCCGTGGGTCTTGGACGCGATGCGCTCGACGTCCTGAGGGTAGTAGTTCTTGCCGTTGAGGATGATGAGGTCCTTGGCGCGGCCGCACACGTAGAGCTCTCCGCCGGCGATGTAGCCGAGGTCGCCGGTGTGGAGCCAGCCATCGACGAACGACTTCGCCGTCTCCTCTGGATGCTCGTAGTAGCCGGCGGTCACGCTCGGGCCTCGCAACAGCACGTTGCCCACGCTGCGCTCGGGGAGCGTGTTGCCCGCGTCGTCCACGATGCGAAGCTCGTGGTTCGGGAAGGGGCGTCCGCACGACACGACCTCGAGCGAGCCGTGCCCGTTGGCCGGCCGCGCCTTGCCGGCCATCATGCCCTCCGGGCACACGTGGTCGGTCTTGATCGTCTCCTCGAGATCGATGAACGTGACCGCGAGCGTGGCCTCGGCGAGGCCGTAACACGGGAGCATCGCGCGCGGGTTCAGCCCGTTCTGCGCGAAGCGCCCCACGAAGCTCTGGAGCACGTCCGGCTGGATCGGCTCGGCGCCGCAGCCGATGGCCTTGAGGCACGACAGATCCCACTTCTCGGCGTCCGACTCACGCACCGCGCGGGTCGACAGCGAGTAGGCGAAGTTGGGGGCGAAGGTGATGGTGCCACGGAAGCGGTGGATGGCGTCGAGCCACGTCCCCGGCCGACGGATGAAGTTCATCGTGGGCAGGAACATCACCTGCACCTGCGCGAAGAGGGGCGCGATCACGAAGCCGATGAGGCCCATGTCGTGGAAGAGCGGCAGCCACGTCACCCCGCGGTCTCGAGACGTGGAGCGCAAGCCGTCGAACATGATGCAGTGAGAGTTCACGCTCAGGTTGCGATGGGTGACCATCACCCCCTTGGGCTTCTGCGTGCTCCCCGAGGTGAACTGGAGGAACGCGAGATCGTCGAGGGAGACCTCACAAGGCGGCTCGGGGCGGTCCATCGGCTCGCCCTCCAGATCGGCGTCGACGATCACCTCCACCTCGCGCTCGCCCACCGCGGCCACGAGGTGGGTCGCCAGCATGTCGCGGAGCCCCGGCACGGTGATGAGCACCTTGGCCCCCGACGACTTCAGGATGTGGCGAACGGTCTCCCCGTAGGCCTCCATCTTGGCGAGCGTGAGCGGCGGGTACATCGGCACCGGCACCAGGCCCGCGGTGAGCGCTCCCATGAACGTCAACACGAAGCTGTCGGGCTCCGGCAAGATGATGGCGACCCGATCCCCCTTGCGGAGCCCGAGCTCGTGCAGGCGGTGGGCGCGCTGACACGCGATCCGCCAGAGATCGGGGAACGAGACCTCCCGCTCGCTGCCGTCCATGCGCACGAAGGTGTGGGCGTGGTGGGTGAAGACGCTGTTGTCCCGGAGAACCTCGACGAAAGTCCGCATCAGGTGGTCCTTCTCGTTCTTGCTTCAGGCTGGGGGAGAGGTGGGAGGCGGGGGGCCGCGGAGCCCCGCACCCGGCGCTTCGCTCGGGTGGGGGGACATGCGCCAACACGCATATCACCGAGGTCGGGAATAAGCGAATTTCGATCCAACATCAATACGACGATATTAGTCACATAATATCGATAACTTGAACACCATGCCGGACCACTGTCGAAATTTTCGACACCGCGTAGGCGTGTAAAATTCGTCACCGATTTGCGCACCGCGTTACGCGGCGGGCCCACCCGAGGTGCCGCGCTCGAGGTCGTGGGCGCGCGGCCGCGTCACAGCGGACGGGCTCGGCGCGCGCGCGCCACCCCCCGGGCGGCGTCACTCGGCGGGCGGCGGCTCGGCGGGGGGTGGGGGCAACCCCGGCTTGATCTCGTCGGCGGGGACGTCCCGCATGCTCACCGAGCCCGCGCCCGGGCCGCTCGAGAAGGTGCCGAGCAAGATGTCGATGGCGGTAAACGTGCCGCTGCCTCGGAGGGCGCCGGCGCCGTCGAGCTCGAAAGATGCGTTGAACCCGATCCCGACCACCGTCACCGCGGGGCTCTGCACCTCCACGTCGACCGGCTCGTTCGTGAACGCCCAGGTGCCGTCGTCCTGGTCGCGAACACAGCCCGTGACCGTGAAGCTGTATCCCTCGGGGGGGGTGTTGTTGTGGATGAAGTCGGGGTACTCGTCGCTCGACACCGCGCGCTCGGAGGGCACCACGCAGGCCGGCTCGGGGAGCGTGCGACACACCTGCTCCGCGGCGCAGCTGAGCCCGAACGCAGCGCAGTCGATCGCGGGGTCCCGATCGGCGTTCGTGAACTGACCGAGGAACGTTCCGGTCGCCTCGTCCACCCGGATGTCGGCCAACAACTGCAGCTGCGCCGCGATCGGCTCCTCCACCTCCACGAGCATGAAGTGGGCGGCGGAGGGAAACGTGGTCGGCACCGCCACGCTCGAGTCACAGTCGAACCCGAACGCAAACTCGATGAGCTGGGTGGCCACCCACGCGTTGCCCGCGTCGTCGGAGAGCCCGGGGGCGATCTCCACCGCGAGCCGAGGCCCCACCGGCAGGGTCCGCTCGAGATCGATGGTGAAGCGCGCACGATCCGCAGAGAACTTCGTCACCGCTCCCTCCGGCGCACTGGAGTCGAAGAACACCTTCGCGTCGGGGATGAGCTCGCCTTCGGTGGTGGTCTCCACGAGCACGATCCGAACCTTCAACGTCTCCGGGATCACCGGCTCGTGGAACTGGATGGACACCGGCGCCGACGGATCGGGGAGGATGCCGTCCACGATGCCGAGGAGCGTGGCCTGGGGCGGCGCATCGAACTTCTGGCACGCCGATGCGGAGAGCCCGACGACGACGGAGAGCGCCAGCAACAAGCGGGTCATGGCGTTCCGGGTCATGCCGTTCATGGTACTCGAAACCATCGTTGGATCTCCGCTGCGCATCAGAAGAACGCGGTGCTCCGGCCCTGCACCAACCAGCTTCGCACCGCCTGCCCGTTCACGTCCTCGAACACGTCGCCGGGAAACAACACCGCCCCCTCGAGATCGAGCGCGAAGTGGTCGAGGAAGCGCCACTGCACCCGCGCGTCGATCTCCACGCCGTAGAAGCTCGCCGCCGGACCGCCGACGAAGTTGACGAGGTCGTCTTCGATCTCGAGCCCGTCGCGGCCCTGCAGCGACCCCACCGGATCGTTGACCACCTCCGGCGCCCAGGCCACGAGCACCCCGGTGCGGAGGAGGATGTCGTCGATGGGACGGACGTCGAGCTGGGGGAAGATCGCCGCCGCCCCCGTGAACGCGCCGCGGGTGTTGATGCGCTCGGCAGGGAACGTCACCGCCCCGAGCCGCCGCGTGACCTCCACCCCCGCCGCCGCCGCTCGCGCCGACTGGAACGCGAGCACGTGCTCGAACATCAGCAAGCCCACGTTGGTGTCTTCGGAGAACCGAAACTGCGTGAGGGGCGACCCCGGCCGAGGGTCCTCGTCGCCGGTGGCATAGTCGAACTCGAGGTAACCGGTGATCATCGGCGGCCGGTTCGTGGCGCCATCGGGGCGCCAGTCGTAGCGCACCACGGCCCGCGCCCCGAACTGCAGGATGTCCTGCGCCACCACGTCGTCGCCGGTGATGAGGCTGTACGAGGTGGAGACCTCGCGGGTGGTGCCGATGTTGGCGGCCATGTCGACGCCGAGGTAGAGGCCGTCGAAACGCGCGAGCGCTCGCCCCCCCACCGTGTTCACCCGCGTCTCGTACTGCGTGTCCCAGCGGTGGGCGTAGAACACCTGGGCCTCGAGGTTTCGACCGATGACGAAATCGGGCTCGAGGTAGCGGAGGGCAGCCGCCACCTGGTGGATGTCGTCGCTGCCGACGACCACGCTGTCGGACACCCAGCGGTCGTACATCGCGGCCACGAGGAGGCCCTCGTTCTCGGAGGTGTTGCGCAGGTCCTTGGGCTTGAGGGCCTCGAGAGGCTTGGTGGCGAAGAGGATGCGGTCGACGCTGTCGCCCTCGTAGGCGACGCCGAACCGGTTGGGGCGGCCGTCGCCGTTGGCGGTCTGGACCGACGTGCCGATCCCCACCGGCTGACGCCCGACGCGCAGGGCGCCGATCGGGGTGGTGACCTGGGTGTAGAGGCGCCGCACCTTCACCGGATCCGCCTCGCACAGCCCGAAGCCGTAGCCGTCGGCCTTGAGGGCGAGCTCCGGCCGCTGCAGCTGCATGCACGCCTTGGCGATGTTCGGATCGCGCGCGGTGACCTGAAGGCCGCTGTCGGAGTCGGGGGGCTCGCCGCCGAAGGTGCCATTGTCGCCCCACAGCACGCTGTCGAGGAGATCCATCGAGAGGTGGATTTTGATCTTCTCCCGATAGTCGGCCTCGGTCGTGATCCGGCCGCGATGCTCCACGTTGTTGAAGCGCCGGTTCGACTCGGAGTTCAACGCGATGGGATCGATGTACGTCCATTGAGCGCGATACTCGGCCTCGACCGAGACGCCGAAGTCGTCGCCGAGCTCATGGCGCTTGGCGGGGCCGTCCGGATCGGGATCGGACCAAGGCTCGGGCTCGGCGGCCAGCGCAGGGACGCTCGCCAACACCAACAGGCTCGTGATCGTAAGCGCGCGCACGGTCTCGCACCGTAGACGAGTCCGGCTCCTCTGGCTACGCCGGATCAGGGGACGGGAGCCGGTCTACGCTGGCTCAGGGGGTGGGCGCCGGGGTCTCGCCGTCGGGCTCGGCGTCCGCGGAGGGGACGCCGTCGTCGGCCGCTCCCGCCGCGGCGCGAGCGAAGACCAGCCTCACCTGCGCCCCCGCGGCGAGCGGCGCCGAGCCCCCTTCGACCTCTTTCGGCGCGGCGTCGAGCAACAGGTGGACGACGTCGCCATCGAGCTTGATCACCCGCGCCGTCGCCACCTCGACCCAGCGGGAGCTCCGCACCGTGCCGACCTGCGTCTCCACATAACGGAGGACGCGGACGTCGAGCCCCGCCGCGGGCAGGTTGGCCTTCTGGTGAGCCCGAACCGTGAGGCGCCCCTTGTCGAGCGCGACCACCACCCCCGCCATTCTCGCCGCGCTCGCCCCATAGTCGGAGATGGGGACACCTCGCGCGGGGATCCCCCCGCGCGTGTAGCAGGCCGTCTTTCCATCGCGCTCGGCGGCGCAGAGCACCTTGTGATCGGCGGTGGCGACGATGGCGACGGCGGGCTCGAGCCCGTCGAGCCCCCCGGGCAGGCTCTTCACCGCGTCGGAGGCCACGTCGAGCAGGAGCACCCCGTCCCTCCCCGCGCTGCCGAGCTCGCCCGGGCGGAGCCAGGTCGCGGCCAGCACGTTCGACACCGACCGAAACCGACGCTCCACCGCCTGGGTGTCGAGCCGCCACGACAACGCCACCGGCCCGGCCCCCGCGAACAGCCGCTCGGCGCCGACGTCGAAGCCGAGCGCGTCGACCGGGAAGCCCACCTTCACCCGGAGCCGATGGGTCGCCCGGGTCGCTCGGTCGCGCGCGATCACGTCGCCCCCCTCGAGCCCGATGGCGAGCTGCTTCCCGTCGGCTGACAGCGCCAGCGAGCGCACGCCCTCGCTGACGGCGATCTCCCCCTCGGCGGCCCCGGTCGCGAGCGCAACGATCCGCACCGCCCCCCCCTCGAGCGCGACGGCGACCTCCGCGCGCGTGAACGCGGCGGCGAGCACCGTGGCGCCGAGCGCGTGCTGGGAGAGCGGCTCGAGGGCTGGCACGCTCAGGAGCTCGAGCCGGTCGTCGCACACCACGGCGAGGCGCCCGCCGTCGACGAAGGCCGCCGCCGCGGCGTCGGACGCACACACCGCCCGCTCGCCGAGGAGCTCCCCCGAGCGCAGCCGCACGAGGGCGACGTGGCCTCCACCGAGCACGGCGAGGTGCTTCGCGTCGAGCGCGAGGGCGCGGCTCGGCGGCTTGGTCTGGAGCGTGAAAGCGAGGCGAAAGGGCCGGTGCCCCGCTTCGGGGGGCTGTGCGCGAGGGTCGCCCGCTCGCCGCGGCGCGGGCGCCGCCGACCCCGCTGGCGCGGCGCTGCCCCCCGGGGTGGGGGCCGCCGGCACCACGGCACAGCCGAGGAGCGAGGCGAGCGCAGGCGCGAGGAGCGCGAGGAGGCGGCCCCCCATGCCCGCGACGCTCCGCCGGGCGCGATCAGGGGGCGGGCGAAGCAAGCACCCTCCCGAAGGGGTCGTGGGCCGCGGGCCCATCGCAGTGGAAGCGGCGGACGACCAGGTAGTGGTGGAGGGGGTAGAGGCGCGTGTACGTCTTCATCGACAGGCCCATGCGGCTGTTCTCGGAGCCTTCGAACGGCGTCTTGTCGTAGAGCATGCCGCTGAGGGCCTCGTATTCGTCGAGGAGCCCGAGGTAGTGCCCCACCTCGTGGGCGAGGACGGGGATCGACCAGCCGGTCCTGAACGCGCTGAAGTAGGGGGTGCGTCCGCACGTCAGCCAGAGCGGCGTGTGCACGTCCACCGGCGCCTTCGCCGGCCCCTCGTCGAGGAAGAACTCGAAATCGTAGCTCACCGAGAGCCCGTAGCGCTCGGCGTCGCGGTTCCAATAGGCCTCGATGTCGCGGGACCAGCGCTCGAGCACCGCCGCGAGGTTCTTGCGGCTCGCCGGAGCTTCGAAGGTGCCGCTCTCCGGACAGGCCTTCACCCCCGGATCGTCCTCGTAGGGCACACCGTCGCAGCGGAGGCCGTCGAGCCGACCCGAGAGCGCGCAGTCGGGGAGCTCGATCATGCCCTCCAGCGTCTCCGGAGCGAGGGCCACGTGGAGCGACACCCGCCACATCTTCGCCGCGTGGTCGCCCCGAATCCGGTACTTGATCGGCCCGAAGAAGAAGTCGTAGTGGGGCACCTTGCCCTCGATCCGACGCTCGGCGACGTCGTTCCGAGGGGGGCCGAGGGCCACGTCCACCGGGGGCAGACACGTGTAAGGGTCTTTGCCGACGGCGTCGGCCAACAGCCCCCGGAAGTGGGCCCGGTGGACGTTGGCCTCCCCTGGGCTCAGCTTCTCGAGCGCGGTCGCCACCTCGTCGAGGCTCACCTCGCGGCGGGGGAGCCCGGCCGGCCGCACCGCGCAGGCCGCCGCCGACGCGAAGACGACCGCGCCGAGGCACCGCCTCATCCATCGTCCGCGCGCCCTCATGCCGCCTGCTCGCGCGCCGCGCCGCTCGGACGGCGAACCGCGAGCACCCCTTCGATCACGATCCAGAGCTCGAGCACCAAGAGCAACCCACCGACGGCGGCGAGCACGTAGCTCCCCGAGTGATAAAACTCCAGGAGCTGGTGATTCAGCGCCGCCGCCGCCACCACCAACACCAGAGCCATCGGGATCGCGGCGTAGAGCCACGCGCGCCGCCGCCCGGTGCGGTAGAGCCACACCGTCACGACCACCAGCGACAGGCCCGCCAGCATCTGGTTCGACGCCCCGAACAGTGGCCAGAGCGTGCGGTCTTTTCCCGCGAGGTAGAGCAAGAGCGACGGGCCCACCGCGAGCGCCCCGCCGACGTAACGGTTCTCGAGCGCGCGCACCTTCCAGATGCGCCCAAGCTCGGCGACAATGAAGCGCTGGATGCGGACGCCGGTGTCGAGGCTGGTGGCGGCGAAGGAGATCACGAGCACCGCCACCACCACCAGCGCGGCCCCCTTGGGCACGCCGAGCGGAGTGAGAAAATTGGCGGCGCCCTGCACAAAGTAGGTCACGCCCTGAGCCCCGCTGGGCAGCCCGCCGTGATAGTGCCCCGCGAAGTCGCCCAGCCCGGCCGCGACGGCGAGGGTCGCGATGAGCGCGAGCACTCCCTCCCCCAACATCGCGCCGTAGCCGATGGGGCGGGCGTCGGCGGCGGAGGCGAGCTGCTTGCTCGTGGTGCCGGAGGACACCAGGCCGTGGAAGCCGGAGATCGCGCCGCAAGCGACGGTGACGAAGAGGAACGGGAAGAGCGGTGGCACCGCCCCGTGGAGCCCGGTGTTCACCGCCGGAGCGCTCATCGGTGGGTGGGCCACGAAGATCCCCACGAGGAGCGCGGCGAGGCCCACCATGAGCTGGTGGCTGTTGATGTAGTCGCGCGGCTGGAGCAGCGACCACACTGGGAGCACGCTCGCCACGAAGGAGTAGAGGAGCAGGAGCACCACCCAGGTGGTGGCCTCGTGCTCGACCCCCACCCACGCCGCGAGCGAGATCGGCACCTTCACCCCCACGTAGACGCTGGCGTAGAGCGCGATGAGCGCCGCGATCGAGGGCCACAAGAGCTTGACCTTGCGCCGATAGCAGGCCCAGCCGATCGCCAACGCCACGAGGATCTCGAAGTTGATCGGGATCACCGTCCCCGGTTGGGCCACGAAGAGGCCGGCGATCGCGCGCGCGAACACCGCGATGACGAGGAGAATGAGCGCGAAGATGACGAGCAGAAACAGCGTCCGCGTGCGCTCGCCGAGCACCTTCGCGCTGATCGTGCCCACGCTGTCGCCGCCGTGCCGCACGCTGATCACCAACGTCGCGAAGTCGTGCATGGCGCCCATGAAGACCACGCCGATCACGATCCACAAAAGGGCCGGGAGCCAGCCGTACACCACCGCCACGGCCGGCCCGATGATGGGGGCAGCGCCGGCGATCGAGGCGTAGTGGTGACCGAAGAGCACGTGCTTGTGGGTGGGCACGTAGTCGATGCCGTCTTCGTGCTGCCTGGCCGGCACCGCCTCGTCGTCCCGCACGCCGAACACGCGCACGAGGTGCTTCGAGTAGACGACGTAGCCGAACGCGAACACGGCGAGCGCCGCCAGGCAGACGACGGCCGCGTTCATGGCTCGTCTCGATCCTCGTGGAGGGCGGCGAGACGTCGCCGTTCTTCTGCGAGCGCGAGGCGCCGGTCGCGTCGCGCCTTGGCCTCGTCCCAGCGCAGCCGCTCGGTGGGCGTCTCGAGCGAGAGCCGCGGCACCTCCACCGGCTTGCCGCGCCCATCGAGGGCCACGAACGTCACGTAGGCGCTCAGCGCGTGCACCCGATCCCCGGTGAGGGTGTCCTCCGCGTCGACCCGCACCCCCACCTCCATCGACGTGCGACCCACGTAGTTGACCATGCTCCGCAGGTTGACCAGCTGCCCGAGCCGTATGGGCTCGAGGAAGTCGATCTGATCGATCGACGCGGTGACCACCGCGCGGCGCGCGTAGCGTTGGGCGCTCATCGCGGCGCAGATGTCGATCCAGCCCATGATCGTGCCCCCGAAGGCGGTCCCGTGCGCGTTGGTGTGCTGCGGCAACACGAGCTGGTTCATCTCCACGATCGTTCGCGACGGCGTGTGCGAAGGGGGCTCGGAGGAGGGCTCGGGAGGCGTCCGTTCCATCTCTGAGAGCGCAGGCTTGCACGATCCGCTCTCGTACAGCAAGCTGCGCTCGTGCAGCGACATGACCCCATCGACGAGCGTGTTCCGTGGATTCGAAAGCTCGTTCAGCTCGAGCAGGCGCGCGCCATCCTCACCCCGGCGACGCGCATCGAAGCCCTCACCCGAGCCGGTCGCGCGCTCGGCGACGAGCTGAGAGCGAGTCGCCGCGCCCACGGGGTCAAGACGATGGACGCGAGCACCCTGCCCTATCCCACGCGCTTCGCGTTCAACGGGGTGGTGCCGCTCCCGTGGCCGATGATCACCATGATCCACCGCACGCTCCTCGTGCAGGTCGACACCGAGGATGGCGTCAAGAACGTGTTGTGGAACCCCACCGACGTGGACGCGGCGCGAGCCACGCCTTTCTTCTCGCACCTCGCCGAACGCGTGAACCGGGTGGCCCCGTTCGCCGAGCGGCTCTTGCAGAAGAAGTTCCCCCCCCTCGAGGAGCAGCTCCGCGGCGTCGGGGTAGACCCCGCCGACATCGACGTGATCGCGTTCGACCACTTTCACACCCAAGACCTTCGTTCTGTGCTGGGCGCAGCCGGGCGCCCGGGGCGGTTCCCCAACGCGCTGTTGCTCGCGCCACGACGCGAGTGGGAAGACTGGGATGGCCTCCACCCGATGCAGCGCGCCTGGTTCATCCCCGAGGGGAAACACGGCCTCGCCAGCGACCGCGTGATCCTCACCGACTGCGATCTGGCCCTCGGGGAGAGCGCGCTCGTCCTGAGGACGCCGGGTCACACCACCGGCAACCAGACCCTCTTCGTCCACGGCGAGGAGGGCGTGTTCGGCTGCTGTGAGAACGGCACCAGCGCCGACAGCTGGAGCCCACGGGCCTCGAGGATCCCCGGGCTCGCCCGCTACGCCGACACCTACGACGTGGACGTGGTGCTCAACGCCAACACCCCCGAGCTCGGCGGCGAGCAGTACGTCTCGATGATGCTCGAGCGCGCCGTGGTCGACGCCGTCCCGAGTCGACCGGAGTTCGTGCAGATGTTCCCGTCGAGCGAGACGGTAGCGAGCGCGCTCGCCCCGGGGATCCGCCCGTCGATGATCTTCACGCACCGCGACAGCGGTCGCTTCGCGTCGTGACGCGGGCCGACGCTCAGCGCTCGGCGCGGCGGCCGGGCTTGTCCGGCTTGCCGGACTTCCCACGCTTGCCGGAGCTCCCTGGCTTGTCCGCCTTGCCCGCCTTTTCCGGCTTGTCGGATTTCGCCGGCTTGTCGGACTTCGCCTTGTCGTCGGCGGCGGCCGCTCCCTTCGCCGCGAGCCGGTAGCGGAAGGTCACGCCCACAGGTTCCTCGGACGGCGTCCCAACCCAGCGGTTCTTCAGCAGCTTGCGGACGCAGTGTCCCGCGCTCGCGCTCGTTCCCTGTCGCCGCAGCACCTCGACGCCCTCCGCGCGGCCGCGGGCACGCACCAAGAACTGGACCTCGAAGAAGCCGACCGCGCCGTCGAGGCCGCCCGACCGCTTCACACAGCCCGCGACCTCGTCCAGGGTCTTGGCCAGCATCCGGTCCAAGAGCTTCACCTCCCCTCCGGTGAGCTGGAGCTCGGCGAGCTTCACCTCGGGAGCCTTCGCCTCCGGCTTCGGCTTCTCCTCCGGGGCCTTCTCCTCCGGGGCCTTCTCCTCGGGCTTGGCCTTCTCGTCCGGCTTCGGCTTCGCCTCCGGGGCCTTCTCCTCCGGGGCCTTCTTCGGCTTCTCCTCCGGGGCCTTCTCCTCGGGCTTGGCCTTCTCGTCCGGCTTCGGCTTCGCCTCCGGGGCCTTCTCCTCCGGCTTGGCCTTCTCGTCCGGCTTCGGCTTCTCCTCCGGGGTCTTCTCCTCCGGCTCGCCCTTCTCCTCCGGGCCCTTCTCCTCCGGGGCCTTCTCCTCGGGCTTGGCCTCGTCGTGAGGCTTCGGCTCGGCGGCCGTGTTCGCTGCCCACAAGCTCGTGCCAAGGGTCAGCGTGACGAGGAGCTGCAACATCCGCATCGCTTCCCGCGTAGCACGCGCGTTCGGTGCCGGGCCAGTTCGCGGCCGGGCCGCGGAGCCCGCGAAAGAGCACCGTGGCTCCGAGGTGGCTCGCGACGTCCACCCGCCCGTCGGCTCGGAGCGGCGCTCAGCCAGCCACCAGGTCGCGCTCGAACGCGGGGAGCGCTCGCCGCACCTCGTGCTCGCTCACGTACCCCTCTCGAAACATGAACATCGCGCTGAGGCGCCCTCCGAAGCCGTCGAACGTCACCTGAAAGCCCGGGGCCGGGAGCAGCGTCGGCACCGCATAGGCGTCGCGCACCGTGAGCCCGAACAGTCGCTCGAGCTCGATGGCGCCTGGATTCGACAAGACGTAGGAGCTCCGCTCCCCCGCGAACGGCCGCCGCGAGAGGTGGTCGACCACCCACCGCGGCACGTGACGGCTCGCAACGATCGCGGCCAGCATGCCTACGTCGAGTTTGTTGCGCACGATGTCCCGTCGCTGCGCGGCGAGGTGCGCCACCGCCCGCGCCTCGTCGAGCAAGTCGTCGCGGTCCAGGGCGAGCATCATCATCGTCAGGTGGTTGCCGAACATGCGCTCCGAGCCCTTCTTCGGATCCAGGGAGAGCGGCACCGGCACCAGCTGTCGAGGTGGGCACATCCCCCGCTCGCGCATCAGGCGGTCGACCACCCTGCCCGCAGCCCACAACATCAGGCTGGTGTCGGCCAGCCCTGCGCGCTTGCGGAGCGACCCATAGAAGGCCTGGGTCGCTGCCGCGTCGAACCGCACCCGGATCGCCCGCTGCGCCCCTGGACGCCTCGCGCCGGCTGCGCGCTGGAGGCTGAGGATGGGGCTCTTGCCCAGCGCGAACACGTGAGCGACGTACGCCTGCGTGAGCGCGCGCCGCTCCTTGGCGTCGAGCTTGGACAAGAGGCGGTCGCCGGTGAGGAAGCGCTTCTGAGGCACCGCCGCCCCCTCGTCGCCCAAGAAGGCGAGGAGCCGCGTCGCCCCCCGCGCGTCGGTGGCGGGGTGAAACCACGTCAGCGCCAGCGCGTCGCGCTCGGGCCCGCGGAGCACCGAGAGCCGCCACGGCGCGTCGCCGTCGCTGCGCAGCTCGAGGGCTGCGACCGCCGCGTCGAGGACCGAGCCGGTCACCCTTCGCTCCTCCACCGTCATGGGAGGTCCCCCCGCGCGCCACACCCGCTCGAAGCGTCGGTCGCGACCCAGCCTCCAGCCAAGCTCCGGAACCACCGAGGCGGCCACCCGAACCCGTTCACGCACCCGCTCGAGCGACACGCGGCCGTCGAGCTCGGCGACCATCGCACAAGCGTTGGGCCCCAGCCGCTGCGCCACGAGCTCGCGGTGGGTGCTCAGGTGAAAGAGATCGATCGCGCCAAGAGGCCAGTCGCTGCTCACAACGACTGGCCTCTTAGTGCAGCGCGGGCTCGATGGCTAACGTCCGAGCGACTCGGCCCGATTCACGATGCGGGGGGTGAGGAAGATCACCAGCTCGCTGCGCGTGTCGCTGGACCGGCGGCGCTGGAAGAGCACGCCGAGGACGGGAATGTCGCCGAGGAGGGGCACCTGGTCGAGGTTTCGGCCGGTGTTGCGGGTGTAGATGCCGCCGATGACGGCCGTGTGGCCGTCGCGCACGAGCAGATCGGTCTCCGCCTCGCGCTTGAGGATGGTGGGGTCGCCACGCGCCGAGGTCTGGTTGAAGTCGGGCTCGTCGCGGTTGATCTTGACATGCATCGACACGCTGCCGTCGGCGGTGACGTGGGGCACCACCAAGAGCTGCAGCTTCGCCTCTTGGAACACGGTCTGCACGCCCTGGGCGCTCACCTGAGAGAACGGGATGAGCGTACCCTGGTTGATGCGGGCCTCGTGGTTGTCGAGGGTGAGGATGCGCGGGCTCGACACGATGCGCAGCATACCGGTCGCCTCCGCCGCCGAGAGGCGCACGTTGAGGTTCACGGTGTTGTCGATGGAGCCGAAGGTGAGGCCGAGCGCGCCACCGGCGCCGGTACCCACGGTGGCCGGGAGGTTCACCGCGAAGTTCGGGTTGGGCACCTGGTTGGTGGTGGGAGACAAACCTGCGGTGGGGGTCTGCTGATCGCTCGCGCCACCGACCAGTCCGATCGAAGAGGGGAACACCAGGCCCGTGTCGTTGCCGGTGGCCGGGCCGAAGGTGACGTCACCACCCCACTGGATACCCACGTCGCGCTGGAAGCGGCTCGTGGCCTCGACGATGCGGGCCTCGATGAGCACCTGCGGGGTCTGGGTGTCGAGGGCCCGCGTGAGCTCCTCGATCTGGTTGAGGTTGCCGCCCACGTCCCGAACGATGAGCACGTTGGTGCGCTCGTCGACGGAGATCGATCCGCGGGGTGAGAGCATCTCCTTCGCGCGCTCCGCCATGTCTTGGGCGTTGGCGTAGGAGATGGGCATCAGCCGCGTCTGGATCGGCGCGAGCTGGAGCTCGCTCTTGCGGCGAGCGATCGCGAGCTCGCGCTCCTTGTTCAGATCGCTCATGAGCGCGACGCGGATGATGTTGCCGCGGCGAACCATGCCGAGGTTCTTGGCCTGCAAGATCGTGTCGAGCGCCTGATCCCACGGCACGTTGTCGAGCTTGATGGTCACCGTCCCCGAGACGTTGTCGGCGGCCACGACGTTGACGCGTCCGGCCTCGGCGAGGATGCGGAGCACGTTGTCGATGTCGGCGTCCTTGAGATCGAGGTTCACGCGGCGCCCGGTGTAGCGCGCCACCTGTCCCACCGTGGTGCTCGGGATGAAGGCGCCGGCCACGTCGGGGTCGCTCGACCACTCACCGCCATCATCGTCGCTCGCGCTCGCGAAGGCCTGATCGAGCGGGCTGAGCTCGGGCTCGGTGCCGAGGTTCTTCTGCTTGCGGGCCGTACCCCCGTCGGGCCCCACGCCAGTGAGCGTGGACGGGGGGGCACCGGCGCCGAACCAGTAGTGGATGGCGTTGCCCACGCGCACGGGGGTCCCCGCCACGCTCGGATCGTGATCGACGTCGATCATGACCGTGCCATCCTTGGTGGCGTAGCTCGACACACCCTTGACGTGGCCGTCGAAGGCCGACGTGTCGAGCTTGCGCTCGAGCTTGCTGGGCAGCGTCGCGTCGCGCACCATCAAGATCGAGCGCTTCGAGGAGCGCGCCTGGTCGCTGAAGGCGGCGGGACCGCCGAGCTCGACGATCACGCGGTCGCCCGACTCGCCATGGACGAACCGGATGTCTTTCACGACCGCGCCCTTGGCCTTGGTCGCGGGCTTCGACGCCTTCTTCTCCACCGCCTTGGCGGGAGCGCCCGGCGCCACCTTGGCGCCCATGGCGTGGGTCTTCTCCGCTTCCTGGAGCACGACGCGCATGCCGGTGGCGTTGGCGGAGATACGATATGCGGCCGGCTTCGCGAGCTGGATGAGCAAGCGCGTGGTGCGGCGCCCCTGACTCTGGAAGGTCTGGGTCATCACGCCGCCCACCACGCCCTTCTCGTCGGTGATCGCCGGCTCCTTGACCGTCGAGACCGTGTCGCGCAGATCGAGGATGATCCGCTGACCATCCTGAGCGACCCGCGCCGTGTAGTCGGGCTGCTTGTCGGTTCGAACGAACACCTCGCTGCCGCCGTCGTTGAGGGCGAACAGCTTCACGGCGAGCACCCGACCATTCCTCGGCTTGGCGGCTGCATCACGGGTCATGCCCAGGGAGCACAACACCATGAACAGCATCCAAACACGCCACACACGGGCCCATTTCGGCGCTGAGGCATTCATACGCTTCTGATGCTAGTGGTCCGCCAAAATACGGGCCAAAAACCGGGGGCGTTTGGCGCGCAGGCCCTCGCCCCGACGGCGCCCCGCGGCGTCCCGAACAACGCCGGTAGGGCGCGGAATCGGGCCACAAAACGCGCAAAGGTCGGAGCTCTGCCCCGACCCTCGTCACCGCCGTCGACGCGCCATGGGGCGTGTGACGATGTCAAACCGAGCCGCGCTCAGCCGCGCTCACCGGCGGGATAGAGCAGCATCACGCGCGTCGTGGGAGGGATCTCGGGGCGCGTGGGATCCTCGCGGATGAACACCACGCGATCGCTGTTGATGCGATCGACCTTCCAGTTGAGGGGCACCTCCGTGCCGTCCGTGCCCCCAACGTTCACCATCTCCGCCTTGCCGAGGTAGTCCCCGATGTGGAGGATCCAACCGAAGCCCTTGGGATCGGTGAGCATGACGCTCGCGTGACCGCGGGTGAGCAGGCCCGAGAGCTTGAGCTCATCGAGCGCAAACTCCGAGGCCTTGACCGGCCGCTGGCGCTCGACCACCCGCTCGGGAGACTTGGTCGCGAACAGGTGGACGAAGTCCCGGAACGGATCTCGCGACTCCTCCGACTCCACGAAGTCGTCGGCGCTGAACTCTCGCACCGGTGGCAGGGCGTCACCGTCGGCGCCAGCGCTCGCGGTCGCCGTGGCCTGCGGCGTCACGGGCGGTGCTCCCCCCTCGGTCACCACCTCTTCCTCGCAGCCCGCTGAAGCGACAGCGAGCGCGAGGGTCACCCAGATGAGCTTGTCCGTCGTCATCGTCTACCTTCCCGTCCGCCCACGACGCCCGCGGCGTCGGCCATCTGCGTCGCCGTCGTCGGCTCGCACCGCTCGGAACGCGGTGGCCATCGCCGATACGTCGACGAGGATGCTCTCTTCACCCTCGTTCACGCTCGCGGAGGTGCCTTGTTGGCGCCGCGCCTTCACGCTCGAGTCGATGTTCATCGCGATGTTCGCGATGTTGATGATGCGGTCCGACTGACCCACGGTGCTGCAGAACTTCGCGATCTGGTGATATCTCCCCTTGAGCTTCACCTTCATCGGCACCTTCACGAAGAACGACTCCGACACCTCGTCCTGCGGATCCCAGCTCGCGAGCGTCACCCCCGAGATGGTCGCCGCCCGCTGCAGCGTGTCGAGGAAGGGCGCCCACTCCGACTCGTCGGGGAGGATCTTCTTCTGCTTGTTGGCGATCTCCTTGCGCCGCTCGAGCTCGGTGAGATCTCGGTTGTAGGCCTGGTCGGCCGCCTTCATGTCTTCGTGCTCGCGCTCCTTCGTCTCCTTGAGCTGCACTTGGGCCGCGATGTTGCCGTCGATCTCGCCGTAGAACACGACGAAGTAGGCAGCGCCGACCATCAAGGTGAACACGATGCCGACCGCGAGCTTGCCGGGGAGGGAGAGGTTCTCGAGGCCCGACCCCGTCTTCTTCAACGCAGCCATCAGTACCTCACCTTCACGTTCAGAGCGAACTGCACCAGCTCCGCCTCTCGCGACGCGCTGGAGTCGCCGCCGTCGCGGAGCTCCACCTCGTCGAAGTACTGCGAGAGCCGCAGACGCTGGGCAAACTCGGACACGTCGCTCGCGTCACGCGCCACCCCTTCCACGCGCACCGAGCGCTCGTCCTCGGCGTACTGGGTCACCCACAGGCGACGGGTGTCCCAGCTCGGATTGAACACGGCCAGCGGGTTCTCGGCACGAAGCTTCTCGAGCTTGTCGGCGTCGACCGTGGGCCCCTTGTTGGGCGTGAGGATGCGGCCGAGCTCGAGGAGCACGGCGGTCGGACCGCTGCGCCCGGCCTGAAGCTTGGCGATGGCGTCCTCGCGTGCTCGCAGCACCTCGAGCTCCTTCTTCACTTTGTCGTGGTTCTTGATGCGGGCGCCGATCTCGTCCACCTGGGTCTGGATCTGGGCGACCTCCGCGGTCACCTCTTCGAGCTCATCCACTTTGGTCTCGTGGAACAGGAACAAACCGGCCACCTCGACCAACACGACGAGCAGCACGAACACCAGCCACGCCTGGCTGGCCTCGGGTGCCGTGCGGCGTTCCGCTGCATGCGGGAGCAGATTGACGCGTATCAAACTCGCTTCTCCTTACTCTTGCGCATGGCCAGACCGAGGGCGACGGAGAGCTGCGCTGCCCGCAGACCCAGCGTGTTGGCGTCGACCTCTTTCGCCTCCACGGCGATGCGCTCGAGCGGCTGGATCACCTCGGTGGCCACCCTGGAGCGACGCTCGATCGCCTCGGCGAGCTGGGGCAAGTTGGCCGTGCCACCGGTGAGATACACGCGCGCGATCTTCTCCTCTCCGCTGGTGGCGAGGAAGAAGTCGAGCGACCGCTGGATCTCCCCAGCGATGGTGTCGCACACCTGCTCGATCACCTGGAACAGCTTGGGGGGGATGGCGCTCGCGGCGTGAGCCTGCGCCGCCTGACACTTCAGGTCTTCGGCCTGCTCGAAGGGAACTCCCACCTGCTTGATGATCTGCTCGGTGAGGTAGTTGCCGCCGTTCGCGATGTCGCGCGTGAAGGCGCTGGTGCCGCGCGAGATGATGTTGATCGACGCCTGGGTCGCCCCCACGTTGATGATCGCGAAGGTCTGTTCGGGGGGGAGGCCGCGGTTGTACTCGAACAGGTTCTGGATGGTGAACGCGTCGATGTCTACCACGATCGGCTTCAGCTTGGCTTGCCGTGCGATCTGGACGTA
The DNA here is from genome assembly GCA_964401935.1 of uncultured Polyangiaceae bacterium. GTDB lineage: Bacteria > Myxococcota_A > Polyangia > Polyangiales > Polyangiaceae > JAPYTK01. The sequence goes on along the minus strand of CAYOAL010000017.1, from coordinate 54,928 downwards.
GTCGTTGATTTCGTCGCGTTTGGCCGCAACCAAGAGGAGATCCATCTGGCCGGCCTCGGGGCGACGGCGCAGGATCTCGTAGTCGACGTTCACGTCCTTGATGTCGAAGGGGATGTGGTTCTCCGCCTCCCACTGGATCTGTTCGTCGAGCTCGGAGGTGGTCATGATGGGAACCGTGATCTTGCGACTGATCACCGACTGACCGCTCACCGAGAGCGCGATCTCGCGCTGCTTGATCTTGCTCGCGTTGAACGTTCGCTGCAGCGCATCGACGACCGCGCCCGAGTTCATGATCGTGCGGTCGACGATGGTCTGCGGCTCGAGCGGGTGAAAACCAAAGCGCACCAGCCCGTATCCCTTCCGGGACTCCCTGAGCTGACACACCTTGATCGAGGTCGCCCCGATATCGACACCGACCAGAGGCTTACCTTCCGACATGAACGATTCTCCTCATGGGGACTCTCCATTTTGTCCCCAGTTCGCCGACGCGTCCAATGGAGCGGACGGGTAGCGAATCAGGACAGAGAAAGCTTGGCACGCAATTGGACCAAGGGGAAAAAATCGGGTTTACAGGTACGTGCATCGGAGCCGTTGGGATCACATCCAGCGTGCTCGCTCAGGCGCCGCCCCCGCGGCGGGAGGACGAACGGACATGCCCTACCTCAGCCCCCTGTATCGCCGCCGGACCCTTGGCGCTCGTCTCCTCGTCGCGTTCGGCTCGTTGCTCGTGCTCTTGACGCTAGGACGCGCCGTGGAGGCGCGAGAGCTCGTGCACGAGGTGAAGAAGGGCCAGATCCTCGGCGTGATCGCCAAGCGCTACCACACGTCGACGAAGGCGATCCTCGACACGAACGGCCTGAAGAACGCCAACATCCATCCTGGGCAGAAGCTCCGCATCGTCGTGACCGCGGAGCACGAGAAGTGGCTGAAGTTCTACGCGGAGAAGCTCGCGCCCAAGGACAAGGACAAGGACAAGGACAAGGACAAGGACAAGGGCGACGAGAAGGGAAAGGACAAGGACAAGACCCGCGGGAAGAACCAGGAAGGCGGGGCCAAGGACGGGGACGGGGCGAAGGCCAAGGACAAAACGAAGCAGCGCGCCCAGGACAAACCCGCCCAAGAGAAGCGCGCCCAGGGCAAGCGCGCCCAAGAGAAGCGCGCCCAGGACAAGCGCGCCCAGGACAAGCGCGCCCAGGACAAGCGCGCCCAGGGGAAGCGCGCCCAAGAGAAGCGCGCCCAGGACAAGCGCGAAGCCGCCGGCCCGTCGGGGGATCCGGCTCCCGCCGAGGGTCGACGCAGCGCGCAGCCAAAGCGCAAAGGGGGAGGTTCCAAGCGCGGTGTGGACGCCCGCGGCCGGGGCGACGACCCCGAGCCCAACGACCACCCCGCCGACGCTTTCACCAAGAAGCCGAGCAAGCCGGGGTTTTTGCGCCTTTCGCGCTTTGGAGGCACGTACCGCGGTCAGCTCGTGGACGCCGGAGGCAAGCTCTCCGAGGCCGCCGCCAAGCGCATCGATACGCTGATGCGCTCATGGCGCACGGGGGAGAAACACGAGATGGATCGCCGGCTGTACCGTCTGCTCGCCGCGGTCAGCGATCGGTTTGGCGGTCGCGAGATCGTGATCGTGAGCGGCTACCGGCCCTTCCGGGAGAAACAGTTCACCAAGAACTCGAAGCACAACCACGGCCAGGCCATCGACTTCCGCGTCGTGGGCGTACCCATCCGGGCGGTGTTCGACTTCTGTCGCGGCTTCCGTGCGGTGGGCTGCGGGCACTACCCCAACAGCGGCTTCATCCACATGGATGTGCGTACGCACAAGTCACAGTGGACGGACTACTCGCGGCCGGGGCAAGCGCCGATCTACGCCAACAAGCAGAACAAGCGCGGCCCCGGCGACGAGGATCCCCGCGACGACGCCACGCAGGGCAGCAAACAGCGCCCGAAGAAGAGCACGCCACGCGACCGCCGCGCTGCACGGCGGAAGGCAAAGCGCTCTCAGGTCGGCGGGGCGCCGCGGTCGGAGCCAGCGGAGTCCCTCGACCCGGCCGACCCCGTCGACCCTGCCAAACCCGTCGACCCTGCCAAACCCGTCGACTCGGCCAAGGGCAAGAAGACCGAGGCGGACGAGCGCCAAGAGAAACCCGACGGCGACGACGCGAACGCGAAAGACGCCCCCGCGGACCCCGACGCGGGTTCATAGCCCGTCGTAGATGTCCTCGGCCGACTTGCGCGTCGGCGGCGGCTTCGGCGCCGTGCTCTTCGGGATGACCTTGGGGACGATCACGGGCCTCGGCGCCGGCGACGGCTCGGGGGCGGCGTCCACCGTGCTGCTGGTCCCCGGGGCCGGCCCGTCCGTGTCCATGTCGTAGTCGCGCTGCTCGGTGCCGACCTTCACCTTGGCGGGGTCTTCGGGCCCACTCCGCTTCCGATCGATCATGGTGAAGTAGACCACGGCACCGACCAGCGCGAGCGCAGCCACCAAAAGGCCCATCGTCATGAGGGTGCGCGAGCCGCCCGTGCGCTCCTCGGCGACCGCGGGCGCCGGCGGCGCGGCCGAGACCTGGACCTGCGCCGACGGCAGGAAGTCGGCGGACGGAAGCTCGTCCGCGTCGACCTTCTCCGCCGCGGTCCAGGGGCTGTTGGTGGCCGCGAGCGGGTGCTCGTCGCCCCCTTCACGGTGACCGTGGTCGCGGTTCGCTGCGTGCGCGGGCTGGGGGCTCGGAACCGCCACCTCCGCGGTGAGCTCATCCGAGACTTGTGACACCGGCGTGATCGGCGGCGGTGGCACCGGCGAAGACACCGCTCCAGGCAACCCGACCGGGGGTGGAACCACCGGCGGCGCCGCCACCGGCGGCGTGACGGGGGTGATCGGGGCCTCGTGAGCAGGCGCGACGATCGCCGGGGCGACGATCGCCGGCGCGACGATCGCGGGGGCGACGACACCCGCCTCCGGCCCAACGGCGGCCGGCGCACCGTGCCCTGCCGGCGCGGCCATCGCAACCGGTGATGGCAGCGCGGCCGGTGCGGCGGCCAGCGGGACGCTGCCGTGCGCTGGGGTCAACACGCCAGGGCTCGTGAGCTCTCGCGGTGGACGTTTGGGGACGAACCCTCCCCCGGCCACGGCCCCGTTCATGGGAGCGGTCGCCGCCGCGGGAGCGGCACTGGTGGCGGTTGCAGTGAGCATCTCAGGTCTTCGAAACGGAAGTGCGTCATCGACACGAGGCGGCGGCTGCTCGAAGGGCGTCGCGGGGCCCCCCACGTGTCCAACCGCGGAGGGGTGGTTCAGCGCCTCGGGAGGCACCGGCTGACCCGCTGGGAGGGTGCCACGCGAGGGCTCTTCCGAGCCTTGGTCGGGCCGCTCCTTGATCTGCACCTTCTGGGTCTCGCCGATGTCGCTGGGTTGAGGCTTGGCGCGCACCGATTGAGGAGGCACGTACGCGCGGGCGTTGTCGGCACCTTGCGTCCCCGGCCTCGATGGGGTGCCCCCGTCGGCCTGATCGTTGGTCGTCGCGCTCATCGTTCGCCCGCCCCTCACCGGCTCGCCGCGGGACGGATGTTCACCAGCCAGTCGCATAAGCCTACCAAAGTGGGGAGTCCCGTGCACATGAATGCGCGCGGGGGGGCCTTGGGCGAGCCTTCGCTCGTGATCCACCTGGATCTGAAATCGCCCAGCTGCGCCCCTCGTGTGTTCCCCGTCGGCGCCCAAGGGTAATGAACTATCCTACACATACACAGCTCACCCCTCAGTGTGCGCGATGGCGCGATTCCTGCTTTCACGCTGGACGCGCCGCCTTGGCGCGAAACCACCCACCAACGCGAGACACCATGCGCTCCCATCACCGCTTCCTCATCACCCTCGGACTCACCAGCCTCCTCGGGCTCGTCGCTTGTGGCGACGAGACCGGCACCACGGTCGACGAGGCCAACGAAATCCCCTGGGCCGAGGGCTCCCCCGAAGCCAAGGCGATCCTCGCGGTGGCGAACGACACCACCCTCGGGGTCTCGGTGTACGACGATGACATGGGTCTCGACGCCCGCGCGGCCAAAGGGATCGTGGCCCATCGCGACGGTCCCGACCCCGACAGCCGCGAAGACGACAACCCCTTCGACACGCTCACCGAGCTCTACGGCATCAGCTTCTGCAAGAAGTCTTGCCTCGAGCGCATCCTGAAGTACGCCAAGGACAACGGGCGCTTCGGCGGCAACGACCGCATCTCGGTGGTGTTCTCCCCGCAGGCCAGCGAAGCCACCCATCTGGTGAAGATCGCCGAGATGATCGATCAGGAGGCCGACACCTCGATCGACATCGCGATGTACAGCTACAGCCACTCGAACCCCGTGCGCGGGGCGCTCGAGCGCGCGGTGGCGCGCGGCGTGAAGGTGCGCTTCCTCGCCGACACCGATCTCGCCTCGAAGCTCGCCGGCATCGAAGAGCTCGGCATCGACGTGCGCCGCGTCACCAAGATCATGCATCACAAGTTCGCGATCATCGATGGCCCCCGCGACGACGCCTCGATCGCCAACGCGGAGACCGCGCACATCATCTCCGGCAGCGGCAACTGGTCGAGCAGCGCAGGCACCATCTACGACGAGAACACGCTCTTCATGTCGGCCTATCCCGAGCTCGCCCTGCGGTTGCAGCGCGATTTCGACACGCTGTGGGCCGGGTCCAAAGACGTGGTGCACAGCCCGCTCCCCTTCGATCCGACCCGCGCCAACATCACCGACGAGATCATCGCTCAGTACGACGACCCCAACACCGACGCGCTCTTGACGTCGTACAACTTCGCCCCCACGAGCGGGGGGGGGTGGTCGGTGCTCGGCACCTCGGTGGTGGCGGACGCGCTCGTCGAGGCGGTCGGTCGTGCGGAGCGCTCCATCCGGATGGCCTCCGGCCACCTCGTGAGCCTCCCCCTCGCCAACGCCGTCCTCGACGCGCTCGACCGAAACCCCAACCTCGTGGTCGAGATCGCGCTCGATTGTCAGGAGACGTCGAAGGCCGGCGGCATCCGCTCCATCAAGGACGCCATCGAGGCCAAGGGCGGCACCATCCTCTACAAGTGCAACACGTATCGCTGGCACTACAAGTACGCCAAGCAGATGCACCACAAGTACATCATCATCGACGACGACACGCTCTACACCGGCAGCTACAACTTCTCGGAGAACGCCGAGACCAACACGTTCGAGAACGTGCTCGTGTTCCAGGGCGCCGAGCACGCCCCCCTCGTCGCCGAGTACGTGAAAAACTTCGAGATGGTTCGCGACTACGGGCGCCGCGACGACCTGAAGCCCTTGCGCGAGCTGCGCGAGGAGATCGAGTCGGGCGACTCGGTCCCCCTCTCGTGGAACACGCCGATCTCGATGGACCTCGACACCTTCCTCGATCTCAAGGATCTGATCCGAGAGCACTGCCCGGCCACGCGCTCCTGGGAAGGCACCCCCGAAGCCAAGACCTACAACAAGTACTTCAACAGCCAGCCGCAGTGGTTCGCCTACTGCAAGAAGGACGGCTACCCCTGGCCCTCCGTCCCCGTCGACATGCGGGTGCAGTGAGCCTCCGTCTCCCGTCGCGACGCCGACGACGTTGACCTCACGGTTCGGAGCCCGCGCTTGCTTGGAGCGCGGGCTCGCCGCTTCCATCGGTGAGAGCCCACGCCGCTGGGCTCGCCGCTTCCGGCGCGCGGCGCGCCGCTCGGTGCCCGTCAGTCGCGCTGGAAGAAGAGGGGGAAGCGCACGACGCGGGCGCCGCCATCGTGCTTGTGCACCCGCACGCGACGCAGCACGCCGGCCACGCAGCTCGCCGGCGCACCGGTCACGCCGGTCACCTTGGCGAGGCGAACCGAGCCGCCCGCGTCGAGACGCACCGTGACGTCGAGCTTCACGTCGCCGTCCACCTCCTCGAGGCAGCCTTCCATCGCCGTGAGCTGCCGACTCACCGCGCTCATCAGACCGCGCGGCCGCGCCTCGTCGGCGACCGCCGCCTTCTCCACGCGGTCGGGGGTCTTCGCGTCGAAGGCGCCGCCCTTGTCCTTTGGGTTCCCCTCGGGCGAGATCTCCTCCAAGCGAATCGTCTTCCGCGGCTTGTCGGCGCGGTGCTTGGACGGCGCCGTCGATGTGCCGCTGTCCTTCTCGTCGCCGGCGCGCTCCTTGTTGTCCCCCGGGTCCTCCACGGGCTCGTCGGCGACGAGGTCGCCGTCTCCATCCGCGTCGTCGCCGCCGGGTGGCGGCGCGGGCTCGCTCGGCGTGGGCCGCGCGAGCGGCTTCATGCGCTGCTCGATGCTGGCCATCAGCCCCTCCACGTCGGGGGCCGTCACGTCGCCAGCTTGGGCGCGCCGCGAGAGCAGGGCGATGGCGATGGTGAGCACCAGGCGACGCCGCGCGAGGAGGGCGCGGGCGTCCTCGTCGGCGCCGGCGTCGAGGGCGCGCTCGGTCTCGACGAGCTCACGCTCGAGGCGCGCCATGGCCTCGCTCGCCGGCCCGCTGGCGGCAGCGCCGTCGCGAGCATCGGAGACCACGGGGGCCCCCCCCGCCGGACAGCCCAGCACCGACGCACCGAGCGCGACGCCGAGCCCGAGGGTGGACACCCGACCAAACCTGACGAGGGGGCGGAGCATGTTCACCAGGTCACCATAGACGAACGTCGCGGTGAAAAGATTCCCGTTATATGAAGGGGGAAGGAATGGACACACCCGCTGGCGACCACGTCCTCCGCGCGATGACCGAGGACGACAATTTCCGCGTGATCACGGCCGACACCACGGCGACCGTGCGCGGCGCGCTCGGCGCGCAGGGGGTGAGCGGGCCCGAGCACGCCGCCCTCACCAAGCACTTCGCCGATCTGTTGACGGGGGTGGTGTTGATCCGGGAGACGATGTCGCCGGGTCATCGCGTGCAGGGGATCCTCAAGGGTCCGGGGGAGATGGGGAGCCTGGTCGCCGACTCTCACCCCGACGGCCTGACGCGGGGGCTGGTGCAGCTCGCCGATCCCAGTCAGCCGTTTGCGCTCGACGCGGGGAGCCAGCTCCAGATCATGCGGAGCATGGCCCGCGGCGTACATCGCAGCGTCGTCGACGCACCGGCCGGGGGCGACGTCTCCCGGGCGCTCATGACCTACATGCAGGAGTCGGAGCAGATCGTGACGATGATCGCCACCGGGGTGCATGTCGAGGATGGGCGCGTGAAGCACGCCGGCGGCTTCGTGGTGCAGCTCTTGCCCGGGGCGGAGCGGGGCCCGCTCATGATCATGACCGAGCGGCTCGAGGGGTTCCCGCCGATCGACGCGCTGCTCGCGCAGATCGAGGGCTCGCCGCGGCGCCTCATGGATGAGCTCTTGTATCAGATGCCCCACGCCCAGCTCGCGGCGAGCGCGGTCCGCTTCGGCTGCGTCTGCTCGCGGCAAGCGGTGGTGGCGAGCCTCGCCACGCTGCAGCGCGAAGACCTGGCCGAGATGGTGGAGAAGGGTCCCATCGAGCTGACGTGTGACTACTGCCGCACCGAGTACGCGATCGGACGCCAGCACCTCCAGGGCCTCCTCGAGCCGTCCTGACCCAGCCGGACGCTCGCGCGGCCACGTCGGCGAGAGCCACTCACCCCACGGGAAACCATGAACAGTCGCAGCTGCATTCGCCATTGGATCTTCGCTCACCTCGTCGCCACCGGCGCCCTCTTGCCAGGGTGTGGCGACGGCACGCCGCCACCGACCACGGCGACCACGACCGCCGACACCACGACGGAGGTCCCCGGTCCGGTACCCGCCGAGCCGACGTCACCGGCGGCGACGGCGACGACCTCGGCGCCCGGACCCGAGGGCACCGGCGAGCCCGCGCCGAGCGCGAGCGTGACCGCCGCCGGGAGCAAGCCGCTCGGCGCCCAATGCAACGACAACGGCGAGTGCGAGAGTGGCCACTGTCGGCTGGGCTTCACCGGCGCCGAGTTCATCAAGCCCGGGCAGTGTGTGAAGGATCCGCCGGTGTACAAGGGGCGGCCGCTCACCGTCGACGGCGCGAGCCACGTGGCAGCGCTCGAAGCGAGGGGCGGGCTCGGGGAGGTTGTTGCACCCCAAGCGATCGCGCCGCTCGGCGCCCCCATCGCGCTCGGAGAGCTCGGGGCGCACGACGGCGCCGACGTCGGCGCGCTCGAGCCGGCCCTCCGCCAGCGGCTCGCGGAGCTCTTCGCCACGTGGGCGGTCGAGGAGCACGCGAGCATCGCCGCCTTCGCCCGCACCGTGTGTGAGCTGATGGCCCTCGGAGCGCCGGCGTGGCTCTTGGCCGACACTCAGCGCGCGCTCGGGGACGAGATCGCCCACGCCGACGCGTGCTTGCGTTGGTGCGAGGCGCTGGGAGGCGAGCCCGTGGTGCCCGGGGCCCTCCCGGCCGCGGTGGCGCCCTTCGCGGCCCAGGCGCTCGCGCGCGAGCTCCTCGCCGAGGTGTTGCGAGGCGGCTGCGTCGGGGAGACGCGCGCGGCCCACGAGGCGCTCGTCCTCGCCCACGAGGCGCCGCTCCCGGCCATGCGAGCGCATTTTCGTCGCATCGCGGAGGACGAGGCGCGCCACGCGGCCCTCGCCTTTCGAACCGCGCGCTGGCTGCTCGACACCCAACCCGAGCACCGGTCGCACGCGCAGGCGGTGATCGAGGAGCAGCTCACGGCGCTCTGTGCCGCCGATCGCGACATGCTCGAGCCGCTCCTCTCTCCCCTCCTCGCGTGAGGGGTCACGCGCCGTAGGCGGCGCGCAAGGCCTCGACGCTCGCCTCGTCGAGCTCGCCGGTGATGGGGATCCCCTCGCGTCGCTGGAACGCGCGGAGCGCGGCCGCGAGCTGCGCGGGGCTGTGCGCCACGTACTGGTCTTCGCCCTCGCGGGTGGCGCTGTAGATGCCGAGCTGCATGAGACGCTGCCGCGCCCCCGATGGCTCGTCGATCGGATCGAGGTTGCCGAGCAACATGCGGAAGCTCTTCTTCTTGTCGACGAGCTCCACCACCACCTCTTTCACGTTCACGTCCACCTCGAACTCGACCCGCCCAGCGTCGTCGGTGGTGCCCTCGAGCTCGGCGTCGAGCCCACGCACCACGTACTTCTCGTTGGCGATCGGCTCGCCGACGTGATCGAGCGTCAACGCCACCGGGAGCTTCGGCACCTTGGCCACGTAGGCGTTCGTCGTCTCTTTGGTGAAGGGGTTGCGCTTCTTCGGCACGTCGGGGATGAACAGGATGTCGCCCGCCTTGAGCGTGTCGGGGTCGCTCCGCGCCGCCTTGAGCTCGGCGTTCTTCGGGTGATCCCACACCTCCTTGGGCACGAAGCCGAGGCGGTGGGCGAGGCGGGTGAGGTAGTCCCCCTGTTTGATGACGTAGGGCTTCATCGGTGCGGTCATGCTGGCCTCCTCGCGCTCACGCCGGCCTCGGGTTGTACACGTCGGGGAAGATGATCTCGCCCGACGCCTCCACTTCGATCTCGGCCTCTCCCGCCTCGTCGAGCGTACCGGTCACCTCGCTCCCGTCGGGGAGCACGAGCACGAAGCGCTGGTTGGGGATCGGCTTCCCTTGCTCGTCGCACAGGGTGATGGTGGTGAGCTTGGGCGGCTCCGGTGGCTCGAGCGCGTCGATCGGGTCGTCCTCGCAGTTGAGCTTCACCAGCTCTCCCTTGAGCTTGGCCACCTTGGCCAGGCCGAGGAACGCCGACTCCGACTCCATCAGCACCTTCTTGCTCTTGAGCGTCACCCCCTCGTCGGCCTCTACCGCCGCGTTCTCGGCGGCGCGGAGGGTGAAGGTGTCGCCGCGCATGGCGAGCTTCGGCCCCTCGAGCTCGATGCCCTCCTCCGAGATGCGCACCACCGTCTCCCCCACCCGCAGCTCGATGGCCTTGTCGGAAGCGAGGAGCATGCTCCCGGTGGCGAACGAGCTCGAGCTTCCCTCCACGTGGAGGTTGTGTGCCCTTCGCGCGTCGTGCTGCCCCACGATGGTGGTGGCGTGGCCGAGCACGCGGGTGACGAGGTCGTCTCGGTAGAGCTCGTTCGCCTGGCCGCGCACCTCCTTGTGCTCCCGCCCGTCGACGCGCGTGGTGAGGGTCTGGCCGATCTGGAAGTCGGCGTCGCCGCCGTAGGCGAGGAGCCCGCTCCCTCCGGCCAAGAGCTGCTGGTTTCCAGCGACGTTCATGATCTGCGCCCCGCCGATCTGCATGGTCTGCGCCGCGCCGACCACGAAGAGCTGCGCCCGCTGCACCGAGACCGTCTGATCCGCTTTCACCTGGAGCTTGTGATCGCGCTGCACCTCCTCGACGAGATCGCGCTCGGCGCGGAGGAAGATGCGCTCCTCGCCCGCGCGGTCCGAGAACGAGAGCTCGTTGTAGCCTCCCCCTCCCGGGGTCGACTGGGTGCGGAACCCGCTCGTCGTCTTCTCGCTCGGCAGGTCGAACGGGTTCGGGTGGGTGCCGTTGTACACGCTCCCGGTCACGATGGGTCGATCCACGTCACCGCCGAGGAACGTGACGACCACCTCGTCGCCCACCCTCGGGATGAACTGCGCCCCGAAGTGGGTGCCGGCCCACGGCTGGGCCACGCGGAGCCAGCAGCTCGCGCGGTCGTCGGTCTTCCCCGAGAGATCCCAGTGGAAGCGCACCTTGACGCGACCGAGGTCGTCGGTGTGGATGCTGTCCTCGCCCGCCCCTACCACGGTCGCCGTCTCCGCGTTCTGTCGCCGCCGCTGTGGGCGTGGCGCCGGCCGCGCGGGCACGTGGTCGGGGACGCACTCGAAGCGGTTCTCGTACACCGAGTCGGTGGTCTCCGCGCCGGCGCGCTCGGGCACGCGCCCGCGGTGCTCGACGCGAGTGACGGCGTAGCCTGCGTTGAGGTGATCGACGGGGTGGCCTTCGAGGATGAAGGTCGCGCCGGGCTCGAGCCGTCGCGAGTGGCTCTCGCCGCTCGCGACCACCGCCGCGCCTCGGTGCTGCTCGAGCGTGGTCCGAGCCCGCGCCGCGTCAAGCTCCGCCGAGCCCGAGCTCCCCTCGATCTCCGCGTGGGGGTGGTGGTGGTAGCCACGGAGCTGCTGCGGCTCCACCCCCGCCTCCGGCGCGTCGCCGGCGGCCGCCGACACCGTGAGCGGGAGCCCTGGGTTGCGGAAGTCGAAGTCGCCCAAGAGCACCCGCTGGGTGCGCAAGCGGCGCACCCGCCCAAAGCGCGTCACGTGATCGAAGAGCGAGGAGGCCTCGAGGGCGCCGCCAGGCTCCACGAAGCGGAGGTGGCTGTCGCCGGCGATGGGTCGATAGAGCGCCGCCATGTCGCACAGCACCACCTGCTCCTCGGCGGGCTCGTCTCCGCTCGTGTCGGGATGGGCGAAGCTGAAGAAGATCCCCTCCTCGGCGAGGATGCGCCGGACAAAGGCGAGATCCGTCTCCTGGTACTGGGTGAGGAACGTGCGCTTCCGGTAGATTCCCTGGAGGCGGCTCTCGTGGGGGATGTGCCACGCGTCGAGCACCGCCTTCACCACCTCGGGCACGGTGAGGTCTTGGTAGATGGCGCTGCCCTCGGTGAGCTCGAGCAGCGACAGCCGAGGCTCGAGGCGAAGGTGGAGCTCCACGTCGCTCCGATGCAGCGAACGCTCGATGGCGAGCTCGCTCACCACCCCATGCACCCAGCGCCGCCCGCCGTCGCCGGCCGCGAGCTCGAGCGAGGCGCGGCTCCCCGGCACCTGAAGCTCGAGCGCGGCGAGCGCGCCGATGGGGAGCTTGGCGTGGGCGACGAGCTCGAACCGATAGGGCTCGTTGATCGCCTCGACGCCGGTGAACGACACCACCTCGACCGCCTCCGCGGGGAGATGCTCGTTGACGAGTCCGAACAGCGCGTCGCTCATGGGGCACCTCCGCTCGCGTCAGCCGCCGCAGTGCCACCGTCCGCGCCGGTCCCCCAGGGGTCGTCGGGCTCGGGCTCGTTGGGCCCCACGTCGTCCTTCCACTTGCGGTTGGGGGCGACGGCGTCCCGGTGGCTCTGTTGCACCGGGATCGCGCGCACCTTCGAGTCTCGGTTGGGAAAGGGTGACAGCGAGGTCACGGTCGGGTCCTCGCCACCAAACGCACCGTCGAGGTCGGCTTTGCCGAGCGGGCTGCCGAGCGAAGCGAAGCGGCCGAGCTTGTCGGTGCTCATGTCCTTCAGCACGTTCTGCACGTCTTGCGCCTTCTTCGCCACCTCCTGCGCGGTGTGCACCGCGTCGAAGACGTCTCCCATGACGCCGCCTGCGCCGAGCTCGCCCAGCACCGGGCCGAGCAGGTCGGCGAGCGCGCCCTTCACCGCGTTCCGCATGCAGTCCCAGAACGGGAGCAAGAGGTTTCGGAACATGGTGGCGTGGAGCGTCGGGATGAGCGCGAGGTACGGCTCCATGCTGCGCGAGCTGTCGTCGGTGAGGGTCCGCGCCGTGTAGAGCAGACCCCAGAACGAGTCCATCGCGAAGGCCACGGCGGCGTCCATGAACGCGAGCTGATCGATCAGGAGCTTCCGCAGCGTCTCGAACAGCTTGCGCAGGCTGAGCGCCGTGTCGGGACCACCGCTGAGCGATGGGATGTTGGTAAACTCGTTGTCGAGGAAGCCGTCGATGCCGAACTCCTTGAGTGGCCAGTCGATGAGGGCGGTGACCAGGTGCGTGCGCCCCGCCTCCGCGAGCTGCGCTTGCGTGACCGCGCCGCGGCCCACCACGAGGAGCTTCTCATACACCGCGCGAACGAACTCGGTCACGAGCCGAAAAATGTAGTTCGCGATCTGTCGGACGAGGTCGGGCAGGAGGCTCGCGTCCTCGTCCACCGCCCGACACAGGGCCTGGGCCCCGTACTCCGCCATCGCCTCGGAGCGGCTGATGAGCGAGTTGTCCGTGGGATCGAAGGCGAAGGCGCGATCGAGGAAGCCGTCGCCCGGCGTCGTCTTGTCCTCGACGTGGAAGAGGTTCGTGGCCTTGGCGATCGCTTCGTCCGCTTTCTGCAGAGCCTGGTCGACCTTGTCGGTGAGCGGGGCCAAGAGGTCGCCACCGCTGCCGCCGCCACCGCCGCCGCCACCGCCACCGCCACCGCCAGGATTGTCTGATGTCGGAGGCGGGGGGGGCCACCACGGGTTGAACACCGGCGCGAAGCGCGTGCGGATCGCGTGGATGCTGAGGTCGCGCACCGCCGCGTTGATGTTGGCCTCCATGCCGAGGTGCATCTCGATGGTGATGCGCGACACGAGCTGGATCGAGCAGCCGAGGATCTTGTCGGCCCACTTCAGCACGTCGCCCACCCCCGGGATGTTCATGAGGGCCTTGCCGACGAGCGGCAGCCCTCCAAGCAATCCGGCCGGCGGGGCGTCGGTCTTCGGGGTGGTGTCGTGCTGCGCCTCGAGGAGCGCGCGATACTTCTTGCGGAGCTCGTGGAGATCGATGCCCGCCTTGTGCAAGAGGTCGTAGCGGACGCTGCTCCCGCGCAGGCGGGCGCCGATGGCGTTGGCCTCGCTGATGAGCGGGTTGAGATCGAGGGTGGTGGTGTGCAGCTGCCCGGCCGACGCCCCGCCGACGAGATCGCCCACCTTGCCGAGGAGATGACCGAGCATGGCGACGCCATCGGGATCGGGGTTGTCGGGCGGCGCTTTGCCCCCCTCCAGCATCGACCAGTGGAGCGCGTGGAGGTAGCCGCACTGCAAGAGCAGCTCCCGCTGGAGCGCGGCGCGGTGCATGCCGCCGCGGCCCCCTGTCACGGTGGCCATGTCGATGGTGACGTAGTCATCGTATTCGTCGCCCGCGAACACCGCGTCGCTGTCGAGGTACACCCGACCGAAGTGGATGAGCTCGATGTCGTCGGAGGCGGCGGCCTTGTTGTCGCCCGCCTTGGCGTCGACGTCGATCGTCGCCCCTCCGCCGGGGTTGTCGATGTGCTCGGCGTTGCGGAACTCGACGTCGACCTTCGAGTAGTCGAAGCCCTGACGCTTCGCGCCGGTGAGGACGTTTTTCACCCCGTCGGCGCCGCCGATCACGTCGCCGAGCAAGCCCTGGTCGTCTGTGCCGTCGTTGCTCATGGTCGCTCAGCCCACCAACACGGTTCCAGTGGCGATGACGGTGCCCTGGGGGGCGTCGGCGGGGTCGTTGCACGTGACCGCGACGTCGCCGTTGCGCGCCACCCCCTTGTCGTCGACGAGCACGGTGGTGCTGCCCAGCTGCACGGTGCCCTCGTTCGAGGGCGGCTTCTGGAACGGCCCGCCGGAGGGGATGTGGGGCGGGAGATTTTTGCCGACGCTCCCCACCGTGGCCACCGGCTTGTCCTCGATGAGGACCGAGGACGCGAGATTGTCGACGAGCACGCCGTCGAAGGGCATCATCGTCGGCGTGGGGACGGGTCCCGCGGGGGATGGAATCAAGATCACGTGGGTGTCGATGGCGATGATGTGGTCGCCCTGTTTGGCACCTGGTTGGCTCATCCGGCTCTCCTCGGGTGACGGCCTCCGCAGCTGGAAGCGGCCCCCTATCGGCACGAGGAACGCGAATGTTGCCTGAAAAATGCGGAGAGCAGGATCCGGACGGCGAGTCGCTACACATTTCGACGACTTAGAAAAGACTGCGACAATGCCCTCGCCATGACCGCCGCCAGCCTGGAACCGGACACGCGCCTCCGCGGCGTGCCCCTCGTGCAAGTGGCGGCGGTGCACGCGGCCCTCGCCGAAGGGTTCCCCCTCGAGGAGGTGCTGGCCGTCGAGGCGCTGCCGCGCGCGGCGTGGTTCGAGGCGGAGGTGACCTGGAAGGCGCGCCTCTTGTCGGACGCGGCCGCCCTCGAGCGCTACGACGCGCTCCTCGCGGGCGAGCAGGACCGGCTCGGCCGCCAGGTGAAGCCGCTCGAGACCGAGCTGGAGGCGTGGATCCACTTCCTCCGCAGCTACCAAGATTCCCGGGATCCCTTCGACCTGCTGCTCGCGCTGGGGCTCGGCCTCAACGACATGGCGCGGCTGGGGCGGCGGTGGGCGCGTCGCTTCGAGACCGACGACAAGCTGGCCAAGCGCGCCGCGCAGCTGTCGCTCAAGCTCGAGGGGCGCGCGCACAAGGGCGATCCGGCGCGCCTCCCCGTCCTCACCGTGAAGCCCTCGGTGCTCACCCCGTCCTCGGCGGCCGGCACCTTCGAGGTGCCCGAGCTACACGCACCCCCGGAGGAGCCTGGCCCCGGCAGCGCCCCCGTCTTCGGGCTCGACGAATATGCGGCGCTGTCGGCGGCGCTCCGCCTCGCCAAGGAGCAAGAGCGATCGGCGGTGCTCGCGCGTTATGGCATCGACGCCCGGGGCGCGATCTCGCTCGACGCGGCGTGGCGGGCGCGGCTCGAGAGCGACGCGGAGCTCTTCGCCGACTTCCGGGTGCTCGTGCGCCACTACGAGCACACCGCGACACGCCGCCGCCGCGCCGCGGCCGCGCCCCCCACGCCGACGCGGGCTCGCACCGCACCACCGCCGGCGCCGTCATCGCACGCGATAGCCCGATTCTTGGCGCCTTTGCCCATCAGCGCGCCGCCCGAGAGCGTCCCCCTGCCGCCAGCCGGGACCGCGCCGGGGTTGGTGATGGCTCACGTCAACGTGCTCCCTTTTCAGGGCTCGGTGCGCTCTCTGCCCCCGATCGCGGAGCGCTTGCCGCCGCGGCCCCCGGCGCGCGAGGGCGACGTGGACGCCACCACCGACGTGATCCCCGCCCTCCTCGACAGCGAGGTGCTGCCCTTCGAGCCCCAGCGCGGTGCGCCGGCCGACGACGTGGACGGGACGATGATGCTCGGCGCGATCTCGTTCGACGACGCCGACCCCCTCCCGTTCTCCGGCTCGAGCCGTCGCCCTCCCGAGAGCGACGTGACGGTGCTCCCCGGCTCGATGAGGGTGCCGCGGCTCGACGACGGCGCGGCCAGCGAGGACGCGAGCCGATCGTGGAGCACGAGCGACGGCGCGCCCTCGTTTGCGAGTGGGCTCGGCCTCGGCGCGAGCGCCCAGCTCGTCATCACCCTCGGCGAGGGCGACGTGCTCACCCTCGACACCACCGCCGACTTCGTGGCCCTCGAGGTGGACGACCCGCTGCCGTTCAGCGTGGACACGCCTCGTTTGGGCCCGTCCCAGCCGGCGCCCCGATCGCCGCCCCCCCCGCGCGCCGCGCCCCCCGCTCCCCCGTCGAACCCCCTCGACGAGACGACGATGATGCCGGCGCTGGTGGTGGACGAGGACGATCTCGACAGCACCACGCTGTTCGGCGCGGTCGCGCTCGAGCTCGGAGAGGAGGAGGAGCCCCCTTCGAGAGACGTGGCGAGCAGCTCGAACCACGGGCTCAGCCTCGACCAGCTCGCGTCGCTGCACGCGGAGCTGTCGGTGGCGCCCGAAGACGCCGAGGTGATCCGCGCCCGCTACCGGCTGCCCGACGCGGCGGCGCAGGCGCGGTGGGAGGCCTACTGGGGGGCGCGCTTTCGGGCGGCCCCCCGCGAGCACGCCGACTACGCGCAGAAGGTGACGGCGTTCCGCGCGTGGCTGCTCTCTCAGCGGCGCTGAAGCCTCCGCGCTGCGAGCGCCCCGCTTCACACTTCTTCATGGGGAGGCCACAGCCGCTTCACGACCGGTCCGCATGTTGGGCGCTGTCACATCAGCACGAGGAGACAGAGCCATGTTTGGATTCGTCATCGGCATCGCATGCCTGTGGGGTTTGATTCGGGTCGTTCGCGGCCGCGGTTCGTGTGGCGGAGGCGGGCGGTGGAGCCGCCGCGGACGCTTCGGCGGCTTCGACGACGAGGGCTGGGGAGATCGGTGGGGCGGCTCGCCGCGCCGCGGCTTCTGGCTGCGCCCGCTGTTCGAGCGCCTCGACACGAGCCCGGGTCAGGAGCGCGAGATCCAGCACGCGGTGGAGGAGGTGATCGACGCCGCCCGCGCCCTGAAGGACGACGTGCGCGGCTCGCGCCGTGAGGTGGCCGAGGCCCTCCGCGGCGACGACTTCAACGAGGAGCTGATGGCGTCGCTCTTGTCGCGCCACGACGAGCGCATCGACGCGCTGCGACGCTCGGCGGTGGGGAGCCTCGCGCGCGTCCACGCCACGCTCGAGCCGGATCAGCGCAAGCAGCTCGCGCGCTGGCTCGAGCGCGGACCGGGCTTCGGGGGCCCCTATCGCGGCGCCCACCGCTGAGGCCGCTCTCCCCAAGAACCGCCAGCCAAAGAAGGAAGAAGGTCATGAAGAGAAAGCTACTCATCGTCGCGCTCGCCCTCGGCACCGTGGGCGGGTTCTCCGCCGGTTTCGCGAGCCTCGCCTGTCGTCACCGCCACCACCGACACAGCCTCGAGCAGAAGGTCACCGACATCTGCACCACCGCGGTGAAGAACGCGCGGCGGGCGGAGAGACACGCCGACTGACGGGGTGGGTTCACGGCAGGTCGGGCCGCCGCGCTCCCATCCCGATGGCCCAACCCATCGTGTACCGGGCGTTGAGCTCGGAGAGCGGGTGGAGCAGCACCCGGCCGTCGTCTCGGAAGCGATAGGCGTCGATCCCGAAGGGTCCGAAGTACCCCTCCACCACGAGCGCGTCGGCCACCTGACGCGCTCGCCACACGAGAGCCGAACGCTCGCTGGGTGCTGCCGGAGGAGCGTCGGCGCCCGGCTGAGAGGCCGGCCCCGGCGCCTGAGCCACGGGCTCACCAAGGACGCGCGTGTCTACCCACGCACCGTGCGCGTCCACCTTCAGACGGCACGGCTCGCCCAGCGTCACCGCTCCGTCGCGATCCACGAAGCCGTGCAGCGCCAGCTCGTCGACGATGTCGACCCACGGCTCGAGCAAGAGCCCGTCGCGCGCGATGGAAGCCCGCAGCCAGGTCGCGTCGTGCGCCGAGAGCGCGGCGTGGCGGAGCACACGCCGCCCGCTCCCCGCCATGCCGAACGGACGCTTGAGCACCCAGGCGCCCGTCGTCGAGCCGCGCGCGAGGGCGCGGAGAACGCTCGCCTCGTCCTCGAGCCAAGCGGCCCCCGGGAGCTGCCCACCGAGCTCGTGGGCGAAGCGGCGGTGGTTCACCCGCCTGACCACCTCGAAGTCCGGCGCCGGTCCGAGCTCCGCGCCCACGCGGGCGAGCTGGCGCCGCGCCGAAGGGGTCGGGCACCAAGCGCGGCCCACCCAGCCCGCGCCGAGCCGGCGCGGCTCGGCGGACGCCCACGGGTTCAACACCACGTCGTCTTCGCGCACCAAACCCACGAGGCGCTCCGCCATCGCCGCCCCCCTCGCGCGCCGCGCCGCCGACGGCGTGTAGCCGCGCGGACGGGCGAGCTCGTGATCGGCGTCGAGGTTGAGCAGCCACGCGACGGGCCTCATCGCGACCCCTCGCCGTAGGCCGCGAGCGCATCGAGGAACGCCTCCGACAGGCCCGCCTGGGTACGGCGCTCGCGATCCAGCTCACGTCCCCGCATCACGAGCGGCGACAGCGGAGCGGGGAGCGCAGCCCTCCAGGTGTCGAAGTCGTCGCTCCCCGAGAAGACGCGGAGCCACTTGAGCGCGAAGCGCACGTGCGCGATCTCCTCGCGACCCACGCGCTCTTGGAGCTCCGCCCCCGCGTCGTCGCCGGCCGCTCTCAGCCGGACCGCGAAGCGCCGCGCGTGGTCGAGGTTCCCGCCCTCGAAGCCGACGCCGAGGGTGGCGACGAACGCGCCCGCGCTCGCGCAGCTCGGGACCCGCTGCCAAAACCAGTCGCGCACCGGGAAGTCGCCGAAGCGGAAGCCGAGCTCGTCGAGATAGGCCGCGTAGAGGGCCATGTGGCGGAGCTCGTCGGCGCACACCGCCCACAGGCCGCGCCGAAACGCCCGCGGCGTGTCCGGAAAGGCGAGGATCGCCCAACACATGAGCTCGGCGGCCTGCAGCTCGTGGTGCAAGAAGGTGTGGAAGAGCTCGGCGCGGCGGCGGGGATGCGCGAGCGCGGCCACGCCGTGCGCGAGGCGCGGGGCGCGCTCGACCACCGTCAGCTCGGGGGGGCGCCCCGGCGCCTCGAGCCGGCGAGCTTTCGGCGTCGGCTCCCACGCGCTGGCCGGCGCTGGCCCTCGGAGTTTGACCGCGAGCGAGCGCGTGGTGACGAAGGCCCACGCGGCGTGCTCGATGGTTCCTCTCGGCGGCGCTCGCACGCGCGAGTTTGTAGGCGAAGTCGTGACGACGCGCTACGTTGGGCGCGATGCGATCCGCCACCTCGTCCCTCGCATGTCTCGCGCTGCTCGCTTGCAGCGCGGGCCCGGCCGGCACCGCCGACAACGACGTGAGCTCCCCCGCGGACGGCCGCGCTGCCGCCGACGACGGCTCTCTCGAGGACAAGAGCTCGCCCCCGTCTCTGCCCGAGAGCACCACCGCGACCCCGGAGCGGCCGGCTCCGAGCGGCGAGGGCCCCGCCGAGCCCAGCCAGCCCGCGGGCCCGCCTCCCCCGCTCCCGAAAGACACCGTGGTGCTGCACGTGGGGGACAGCATGGCCGACGCGCTCGGCAAGAGCCTCAAGCTGGAGCTCCACAAGCGCGGGGTGAAGAACGTGCTCGAGGCCAAGGAGGCCACTTACATCCCGCAGTGGGCCGGCTTCACGATGGGCTTCACCGGCCACCTCGCGAGCCACAAGCCGGATCTCGTGATCATCACCCTCGGCGGCAACGAGGTGGCGATGCCCGACCCCACCGTGCGCGCCGAGCCGGTGCGCCGGATGGTCAAGCAGGTGGGCGACCGTCCCTGCATCTGGATCGCAGCGCCCCTGTGGAAGGGGGCCCCGAACACCGGCATCATGCAGGTGATCAAAGACAACTGCGCGCCCTGTGTCTTCGTCGACACCAACGAGTACATCGCAAGCGGCGCGCTCCCCGACCTCGAGCGACTCGGCGACAAGGTGCACCCCACCATCCCCGAGCGCAGGCGCTGGGCGAGCTTCATGATCCGGTGGTTGCTCCACAACCGCGATCCGAACGGCAAGCGCCCCTGGGACCTCAAGACCGCGACCGAGGCGCCGCCGCCGGAGTCGGCCACGTGGCTCACCGAGCACGGCCTCTGACACCCTCGCGGGCCGCGACACCGAGCGCTCGCGCCGGCGCCGCGAGCTCGCAGCGGGAGCGAGCTCCCCGCGGCGAGCGGGGCAAGCCCGTCACTTGCTGAAGGTGCCGCTGCCGCCGCCGATGTACACCCCGCTGCCGCCGCCACCGCAGTCGTCGGCCATCGCACCGAAGACGATGCACATGACCACGAGCACCACGACGACGCCGAGCGCGCTCGAGGTGTTTCCGCTCTCACCGACGTCGAAGTCGCCACCGAACCCGCTGAACGTCTGCGGCGGCGCGACGCCGAAGGCGGCGAGCTCGTTCGGATCGAGCGGCACCACCAGCGAATAGTTCACCTCGGTGTCCGACCGCTCACGGCTCACCTTGCCGCGGGCACCGGTGAACTCGGCCGCCTCCACGGTCTCGCCGATCTCGATCTTCCAATAGAACTCGCCGATCACGTAGTCGACCCGCGCCTGCACCTGTTGCTTGAGGTTGTAGCGCTGTCCGGCGTAGTTCAGGGCCTGCCCGTAGCCCGAGTCGGTCACCATCCCCGCCTCGAAGGGCTCGACGAAGCTCCAGGTGCCGTCTTCCTCCATCAGCCACTTGTAGCCCACGGTGGCGCCTCCGAAGAGCAGGTACTCGCGCCAGCTGTAGCGCGTTCCCTCCACCACACACGACCGAATGACGAAGCCGGTGACGACGTAGTCGACCCCGCGGAGGTTGCCGCGGCTGCCGAGCGGAATGTAGGGCCTGATGGGGGGCGGCGGGGCCGGCCCGAGCGCGGTGAGGTGGCCGGAGGTGATGTCGCTGGCGGTGCCGCAGTACTGGCAGATCACGCGCTCGCTCTGCTCGGAGACGATGGGCAGGCTCGCGCCGCAGTTGGGGCACTCGGCCGCGCTCACGTTGGCGCTCGGCGCCACGACGGGGAGCCCCGAGTCGAGCTGGAGCTCGCGTGGATCGAACTGCCGTCCGAGGTACACGACGGGGGCCGCCGTGCCGTCGCCGTAGTCGAGGGTGCCGAACGCCCCTTGGGCGCCGCTGATGTCGGCGTAGGGCGTGACCGCCCCCGGCTTGGGCACGTTGGGGAGCGAGCCCTCGCCCGAGACCACGCGCCGCTGGCCCACCTCCGCCACCACGTACAGGCCGGCCGGCCCGAGATCGACCTGGGCCCCGGGGCGGAGCGTGCCGAAGTGCGGCAGCGGCGCCGGCATCGGCACCTCGTTGGTCGCGTACCAGCGCCCCTGCGCGCTCGCCACCCACGTGGTGCGGTCGTGCAGCGAGAACCAGAGGAGGAACTCTTGCCAGGGCGCCCCCGGCGCCCCCGCCCGATCCATCTGCACGCGGCCGATCACCTCGAACGGCTCGCCGCTCCACTTCCCGGTCACGCCGTAGCCGAGGGGGCTCGGGATCTCGAGCAGCTCCGCCATGCGACCCGTCATCTCGACCCCGCGATCGGTGCGGGCCACCACCGCGTGGCAGTAGTCGCAGACCACCGACCGGGCGCCCGCAAACTTGAACGTCACGGACGCGCCGCAGCTCGGGCAGTCGGCCTGGCGATCGAGGTTGGGCACGGCCGAATCTTAATGGAGTCTCACGGAAAGGCGAGCCATGGACTACAACCGGCGGCGTGATCCCGCGTCGCTTCGTGTCGCCGGTGCTGCTCTCGTCGGTGGTGGTCATCGCGACGTCGGGCCTCATCTACGAGCTCATCGCCGGCACCATGGCGAGCTACGTGCTTGGCGACTCGGTCGCCCAGTTCAGCTTCGTCATCGGCCTCTACCTGTTCGCGATGGGAGTGGGCTCCTATCTGTCGAAGTACGTCGAGAGCCGGCTCCTCGTGCGCTTC
Organism: uncultured Polyangiaceae bacterium; assembly: GCA_964401935.1. Classification (GTDB taxonomy): domain Bacteria; phylum Myxococcota_A; class Polyangia; order Polyangiales; family Polyangiaceae; genus JAPYTK01. The sequence goes on along the minus strand of CAYOAL010000017.1, from coordinate 33,097 downwards.
GTCGAGGTCGAGCTGTGCATCGCCCTCGTGGGGGGTGCCTCCGCCCCCATCCTCCTCACCCTCTACACCTGGCACGGCGCCTTTCAGGCCGGCCTCTACCTCATCGTGTTCATCGTAGGCACGCTGGTCGGCCTCGAGATCCCGCTGCTCATCCGCCTCCTCAAGTTCAGGCTCGATCTCAAGGAGCTGGTGGCGCGGGTGCTGTCGCTCGACTACGTGGGCGCGCTCGTCGCGAGCCTCATGTTCCCCTTGGTGTTCTTGCCCCGCCTCGGGATTCACCGCACGAGCCTCTCGTTCGGTCTGCTCAACTGCGCCGTCGCCGGTCTCACCACCTTCCTGATGCCCATCGAGCAGCAGGCGCGGTGGCGGCTCCGGGCCCAGTGCCTGGTGGTGGCCATCGCCCTCGGCGTGGGCATGTTCGTGATCGACAGCCACGTGCTCGAGGCGGAGAGCCGCTACTTCGGCGCCCCCATCCTCTACGCCGAGCAGTCGCCCTACCAGCGGATCGTGATCACCCGCGCCGGCGAGACCACGCGCCTGTTCCTCAACGGCAACCTCCAGTTCAGCTCCGACGACGAGCACCGCTACCACGAGGTGCTGGTGCATCCGGCGGTGGCCGCGCTCGGCCGCGACCCGCGCCAGGTGCTCGTGCTCGGGGGCGGCGATGGCCTCGCGGCGCGCGAGATCCTCAAGTATCCGGGGGTAGAGTCGATCACGCTCGTCGACCTCGACGGCGCGGTGACGAGGCTGTTCTCACAGGAGAAGACCGCGGTCGCCCTCAACGCCGGCGCCCTCCGCGACCCGCGCGTCACCGTCCTCAACGAGGACGCCTTCGGCTACCTCGGGCGCACGCGCGAGTCGTTCGACCTGGCCGTCGTCGACTTCCCCGACCCGTCCAACTACGCCATCGGGAAGCTCTACTCGCTGTCGTTCTACCTGCGGCTACGGCAGCGCCTCGGGGTGCGGGGAGTGGCGGTCGTCCAGTCCACCTCGCCCTACTATGCGCGGACGGCGTACTGGTCGATCGTCCGCACCATCGAAGAGGCCGGCTTCCATGCTCTGCCTCTGCATGCCTACGTGCCGAGCTTCGGAGAGTGGGGCTTCGTGCTCGCCGGCGGCCCCGAGGTCGGAGCCCCCACCACTCTGCGGCTGTCGCCAGAGAAGCTGCGCTACCTCGACAACGCGGTGCTCCGCTCGCTCTTCGAGTTTCCGTCCGACATGGGACGTGTCGACGCCCCGGTGAACCGCATCAACGATCAGCAGCTGGTGGGGCTCTACACCCGCGAGTGGGAGAGCTGGCGATGATGGGGCGACGCGAGCTCCTCGGCGCGCTCGGCGCGGGCTGGCTGGCAGACCAGGTGCTCCCCGATCGCGGCGCCATCACCGGCAGCCTGGTCGGGGCTTCGGCCCGCGTCGGTCACCTCTTGCGCGTGGCCTCCCCCCAGGCCGACGGGCCCGCCGAGGCGGCGGAGGTGGTGGTGGTGGGCAGCGGCGCGAGCGGCCTCAGCGCTGCCTGGCGCCTCGCGGCCGCCGGCGTGAGCACGCTCGTCCTCGATCTCGAGCCCTTCGTGGGCGGCACCAGCACCTGGGGCGAGGAGGGCGCGGTGCCCCACCCTTTCGGCGCCCACTATCTGCCGGTGCCGGAGCCTGGCGCCACCGCCGTGGCGCGGCTGCTCGAAGAGATGGGGGTGATCACCGGCTGGGACGCCGCGGGACGGCCCACGGTGCTCGAGGAGCAGCTCTGCCACGCTCCCGAGGAGCGCGTGTTCTTCGAGGGAGAGTGGTACGCGGGCCTCGTGCCGGAGGAGGCGATGCCGGCCGCGGATCGCGAGGAGCTCGAGCGGTTCCGAGCCCGGCGCGTGGCGATGCGCGAGTGGCGCGGGCGGGACGGCCGCTACGCCTTCGCCATCCCGTTCGAGCACTCCTCGCGCGATCCCGACGTGCTCGCCCTCGACACCACGTCGATGGCGTCCTGGCTCACCGCCCATGGGTTCGAGAGCCCCTTCGTGCGCTGGTACGTGGCCTATGCCGCGCTCGACGACTTCGGCGCCGACCTCGACGACGTCTCGGCGTGGGCCGTCTGGCACTATTTCTCGTCGCGCCGGCTCGTCACCGAGCAGCTCGAGGGCTCGCGCTACCTGGTGTGGCCGGAGGGCAACGGCGCCCTCATCCGCCACCTCGCCGAGGCCGTACGGGGTGAGGTCCGCACCGGCGCGCTCGTCACCCACGTCGCGTCGGAGAGGTCTGGCGTGACCGTCACCTACGTGAACGTGGCCTCGGGCACCACACACCGCGTAGCGGCGAAGGCGGCGGTGCTCGCGGTGCCCGCCTTCGTGGCCCGGCGCCTCCTCGCGAGCCAAGCGCTGCCTACCCGCAAGTCGTCCCCGTGGCTCGTGTGCAACCTCCACGTCGAACGCACCGAGGAGCCGGATCGTGCGTGGGACAGCGTGATCTACGGCGGCGAGAGCCTCGGCTACGTCGACGCCGGCCACCAGCTCACGGCCCCCGAGAACCGCACCGTCCTCACCTACTTTCGCGCTTTCGGCGCCGCCGACGTCGCCGGCACCCGTGACGCGCTCTTGCGAAGCGCATGGACGGATCACGCCAACATGGCCCTCCGCGACCTCTGGGCCCCGCACCCCGAGATCGTCGAAGAGACGCGGCGGATCGACGTGATGGTCTGGGGCCACGCCATGCCCCGCCCCACGGTGGGCTTCCTGCAAGCGAGCGGCGCCATGCCGCTCTGGATCGACGAGCGCGTCGCGTGGGCTCACGTGGATCAGAGCGGCTTCGCGCTCTTCGAGGAGGCGAGCTTCCGCGGCGTGCGGGCCGCCGAGGCCGTCCTCGACTCGCTCGGAGCGCACGCGGCGGCGAGCTGGCTCTGACGCCAGCACCTCCACCTCGCTGCGCCAGCTCAGCGCCGCGTCGAGCGCCTTCCGACCTCGAGCGACGCGCCCGTCACTTGATGACGAGCGTGGCTTGCCCTTCGGCCGTGCCGCGCAGCTGCGCCACGAGGATCTCGTACTGTCCCTTCTGCACCGAGAAGGTGATCGGCGGCGGGCTCTGCGGCTCGCCGGTGGGCAGCTCACGGATGACCCGCTTCAGGATGATGTGGCCGCTCGGCGACTTTACGCTGATCTCGAACGGAGGCATCGCGTCGCCAAAGGCGCGGAACACGATCTGCGCCATCTTGTTCGGCCCGAGGTCATCGGTGAGGCAGATGATCTCGATATCCCCGTGACTCTCCAGTCTTGATGGCATCCCGACCCGGTCTCCGTTTCTCTAGTATCGAACCCTGCGACGCGCGCGAACCAAAAAAGGATGGCTTCGGAGCGGTCGTCGAACGCTCACACCGTCAGCGTCGCGAGCCCCTCTTTCTTGCCATACAGCTCTTTGATGCTGATCTGGTACTTCCCACCGAGCTGCACCGGAAACGCGATGGGCGGGGCGCTCTGCGGCTTCCCCGTGGGAAGCTCGCGGATCACGCGCTCGAGCACCGTCTTGCCGTCGGGGCCGCGCACCTTCACCGTGAACGGCGGCGCGCACTCGTCCCACGCCCGGAACACGAGGCGGGCGGTGTCGCCAACCTTGAGACCATCTGCCGACTCGCAGATGCTCTCGATGTCTCCCGTGCTTTCGATGGTCGCCACGACGTCTTGCTGCCAGCTCGGCAGTCGATGGCCGCCCGCGGGCGGCGCGCTGGTCGACACCCTCGCATCGTGGCGCCAACCTTCCAAGGCTCGCCGTTCGCAGCGGTGAGGCCACCGACCGCCAACGACAAAGCTACCTACAAGTGCTCACACATAGGAGATTGTAGGCGGGACTGCGGGACGCGGGAACCTTTTCGGAGACTTTGCGGCCGCCGAGCTCCGGGGGCGCGGCCCCGTCACGACGACGACGTGTCGTCCCAACGAAGCCTCGGCTTGCGCGCCGCGCGCGCCTCGTCGAGGCGGCCCACGCGCGTGAGGTGCGGCGCGGTCTTCACCATCTCGGGCTCGTTCTCGGCCTCTGCCGCGATCGCGCGCATCGCGGCCACGAACTCGTCGAGCGTCTGCAGCGTCTCGGTCTCGGTCGGCTCGATCATCAACGCGCCCTTCGCCACCAGCGGGAAGTACACGGTGGGCGCGTGGAAGCCGTAGTCGAGGAGACGCTTGGCGACGTCGAGGGTCTTGACCCCCGTCTTCTTCTCGAGGGCTTCGTCGGTGAGCACCACCTCGTGCATGCACGGGAGCGAAGCCGCCGCAGGATACAGGTCGTGAAGCTTCGCCCAGAGGTAGCGGGCGTTGAGCACCGCCAGCTCGGTGGCGCGCGCCAGGCCCTCGGCGCCCATCTCGCGGATGTAGCTGTAGGCGCGGATGAACATCCCGAAGTTGCCCTGGAAGGCGCGCATGCGGCCCACGCTCAGGGGGCGGTCGTCGTCCCACGCCAGCGCGTCGCCGCGTCGCACCAACACCGGCCGGGGCTGGAACGGCTCGAGGGCCGCCGTGAAGCACACCGGCCCCGCGCCGGGGCCGCCGCCCCCGTGCGGGGTGGTGAAGGTTTTGTGCAGGTTGAGGTGGACCACGTCGATGCCGAGGTCGCCCGGCCTCACCCGCCCCATGATCGCGTTGGTGTTGGCGCCGTCGCCGTACACCAAGCCCCCCTTGTCGTGGATCACGGCGGCGATCTCGGCCATCCGCGACTCGAAGAGCCCGAGCGTGTTGGGGTTGGTGATCATCAGCGCGCAGCAGTCGGAGCCCCCTTCGCGCTCGATGGCCGCGAGCACGTCCTCGGGGTGCGCGAGGCCGTCGCCGGAGGCCGGGATCTTCACCGCCTCCAGACCGGCGAGGGTGCAGCTCGCGGGGTTGGTGCCGTGCGCGCTCTCGGGGATGAACACCTTCTTCGGCGAACGACCCTGCGCCGCTTGATAGGCACGAATCATCATCAGCCCGGTGAGCTCGCCTTGAGCGCCCGCCGCCGGTTGCAGCGAGCAGGCGTCGAGACCCGTCACCGCGCAGAGCATCTCTTGCAGGCGCCACATCACCTCGAGCGAGCCCTGCACATAGGCCGCCGGTGCGAGCGGGTGCATCGCCGCGAAGCCCGGCTGTCGCGCGGCCCACTCGTTGACCTTCGGGTTGTACTTCATCGTGCACGAGCCCAGCGGGTACATCTGGGTGTCGATCGAGAAGTTGGCTTGCGACAGCCGCACGAAGTGGCGCACCGCTTCGGGCTCGCTCACCTCGGGGAGCTTGGCCTCGCGCTGGCGGGCCAGGCCGCCGAAATGGGTGCCAGGGTCGACCCCGGGCACGTCGAGCGGGGCGAGCGAGACGCCGGTGCGTCCCTTCGCGCCGCGCTCGAAGATGGGGGGCTCGGCGAGCTGAAGACCGTGCTCTGCGCTGTTGGGCATGCCCAGTCCCTAACGCCCAGGGCGCGCCCCGTAAATGGGCTCCGTGCGCGAGGCGCCCCCGGCCGCCGTCGTCGGGGCCCTCGACGCCACCCTCTCGAGCCCGGTGCGACGCCGCAAAGAACGTCGCGACCGGGGCGACCGTCAGAGCTCGGGCCCGTCGCCGGAGTCGGGCTCGGTGGGAGGCTCGGGATCGCCCTTCTCTTTGTTGTCGCTGTCCCAGTCGCCACCGCCAACCTCTCCCGCGCCAGAGCCGCCGATCGAGTCGAGATCCGGCTTGACGTTGCGCTGCTTGATGGCGCGCCACTCGGTGCCGACCTCGTCGGCCCCACGCCCGACCTCACCCTCGATGATGTCGTCGACGTTCTCGCCCTCGGGCCGGGTGTACACGAAGTACCCCTTGCCCTTCTTCCTGGAGTTGGGACCGACGAGCCCGTCGATGTACTCCTCCCAGTCGAAACGCATGAGGTTGCCGTCGATGTTGCCGGTGAGCTGGCCCCACTGCCCCTTGCGTGGTCGCTGCCACTTCCCCTTCACCAGGTTTCCATCGGCGACCAGGTGCAGGTAGCCGAACAACATGTCGTAGTACACGCCGTCCCAGTCGCCCCCGTCGGGCATGGCTCCGGCGGTGACGTTGGCAGTCTTTGCGTCGGGGGTGCTCTCGCCGCACCCGATGGCACTGAACACGGTGAGCAGGATGACCGCCACCACCTCGAGCGTCTGTCGCTTCATGGCGCGATCTTGCATCGACCACCGTCGGTTCGCAAACCCGCAGCATCTGAGGCACAGTGACGGCATGTCGAGCTCCCTCAGCGTGGTCGTGGACGGCCAGGCTCTCCCCGAGGCGGAGGCCCGCGCCGTGTGGCAACGGTTCAGCGCCCACATGGACGCGCACCGCGGCGATTTCGACGGTTTCGCCGCGAGCGCAGGCTACGCGTCGGCCCGTGTGGCCGTCGAGGGAGGTGTGCCCACGCTCACGCTCTCCACCCAAGCGCTCCCCACCCCGCCCGCGCAGCGCCCAGCCCGGCCCCCGAACCGGGGCGGCGGACGGAGGCGTAGGGGCGGCGGCGGCGAACGACGCCAACGCGGTCGCCCAGGGAAAAAACCGGGTCCCGGCGGCGGGCGCGGAAGCGGCGCCGCCGACTGACGTGGACCCAGCGGGGTCAGCCTCCCGAGAAGAAAGCGAGCACGACCTCGTCGAACCGGCGCTCGGTCACGAAGCGCGTCCCGAAAGGACCGAGCTCCGACTCGTCGAAGCTCTGCTGGGAGTCGGTGCGACCGCGCTTCTTGATGGGGAGCGCGCCGCCGCGGCCACGGGCGGGCGGCGGCGTGGAGCGGCTGGGGGGGCTCGAGCGCACGGGGACCGGGGTCGCGGGCGACGGACCGCTGCGTCGCTTGGGCGGCGCCGAGCCCACGAACTTGTAGGTGGTCTCCTCCTCCGGGGGTGGCGTGGACGCCGAGGGCTGCACCAAGGGGATGGGCGCCGCCTCCGCAGAGGAGGGCACGGGGGTGGACGGCGCCGCGGCAGCGGTGGGCGGCGGTGGCGGCGGTGGGGCGCGGCGCGGCACGGCCGGGGCGCTGCTCGGCGCAGTGGCCAGCTCCTCCATCTCGCGATGGAAGTCACGCTCGTCCACCACTTTGTTCGCGTCCTCGAGCGGATCCGACGGCAGCTCGCGCGTCTCCACCATGTGCTTGGCGAGCTCGCGAGGATCCGACCCCTCCGCCGGCTCGAGGAGAAAATCGAACTCGCCCTTGCGCAGGGTGAGCACCATCTCCTTGTGTTGGTTGCGCATGAGCACGCGCACCCGCTCGGTGAGGTTCTCGCTCTCCACGAACTGGGCGTACGACGTCTTCCGCGTCTTGACGATGCGCCCCCCGTCCGCGAAAAGGTGCGTGATGACGTGGGGACGTCGGCTCCCAGAGTCTTCCGTCTGGACGTGATACACGTGCCCTTTGTAGGGCACGTTGTTGTTGTAGCCGAGGAGCGGCCCCGTGTGCTTCACCACCGTCGCGGATGTTACCGACGGGGTTTGAAAAAGTCGATCGCGGGGTCGTGTTCGCGCAGCGCCGGCGACGGGGCGCTCACTGCACGCAGCGCTCGAGCGCGTCGAGGTAGGTCGCCTCCACCGCGCAGGCGACCTCTTCGGCCGTGAGCTGCTCCCGGCAGCGCTCGAGATCGGCCACGTACTCCGGCGTGCTGGGCGCGGCAGCGCGCGCCGCGGCCACGTCGTCGTCGTCCACCGCCGGATCGCGCTGACGGCTCGCGTGCTCCACCCAGCGCGCCACGAGCGCCTCGCACTGCGCTTGGGTCGGGGCGGCGCTGAGGGCCCGGAGCAGCCGCTTGCCGGAGACCACCCCCACCAGCCCGAGCACCACCGCCGCCCCCCCCAAGAGATCGCGGCGCGCCACCGCGACACCGACGGGGCGCTCGTCTCGTTCGCCCCGCCCGTCGGCGCGCCCCGCCACAGGCTCGGCGACCTCCGCGGCCTCCACCGCCGCGGAAGCTTCGACGAGCGTGGGTGCCTCGCCCGCGTCGGGACGCTCGGGCGCGTCGGCGGGCGCGGTGGCATCGGCCGCCTCGAGGTCGCTCTGGGGGCCCGGCGCCATGGCTCAGTCGATGCACGCCTCGAGCTGTTGGGGGGAGCTTGCCTTGCGCACGCACTCCATCGCGGCGTCGGTGATCCTGAGGCCCACGCACTCGGTCATCATCTTGTCGCCCTTCACGAGGCGGGCGCGTTCGGTCTGCTCCTCCACCTCCTTGGGCTCGTGGACGTTCTTCGCGGCGAGCGCCAGCTCCGCGCTCCGGCGGAAGATCTCCTCACACTCCTCCTTGGTGGCGCGGTGCCCGCACGCGGTGAGGCCAACCGCAAAAAACGCCATCAAAACGAGGTGGAAGGACGCGGCACGAGCCGATGGGTGGGCCGCCGAGAGGACGTGGAGGGCGCGCAAGGCGGCGGATTTTGGCCTAATTCTGGACGCTTGCATAGCTCCTGCTAAAGTTCTTGGGTGGCATCGGGTTCCGGTCACGTCCCGCCGGAAGAGGCGCGTCCCAAGCTGCTCGCCAGAGCGCCCGGGAGCGGGTCGGGCGCCCCTCGTCGCAAGCGAAGGCGGTTGTTGCCGGAAGACTACCTCCAGCGTGCAATGCGCGCCAAGTCGGCGCAAGCACGAGCGAACTGGGCCCTCCGGGGGCTCGCGTGCCCCGAAGAGCTCGACGAGACCACCCACGCCATGCTGCTGCGGCAGCTCTATTTGGCTCGGTTCTCACAGGGGGACTTCGCGGAAGCATACGAGCTTGGGCGGCAAGCGGCACGCCTCGGCGTGCTCCCCGACGTGATCCACCAGGACATGGCCCGCGCGAAGCACGCCCTCGGGGAGGTGGACGCGGCCGTCGGACACCTCCGGCTCGCGGCGCGGCTCGGCCCGGCCTCTCGCCGAGCGTTTCACTGGTGGACCATGGGCTCGCTCCTGTTCGTGGCCGGTCGCCACGACGAGGCGATCTCCGCGCTCGGCCGAGCCGCGCGTTGGGGCACCACCGACAAGCCGCTCTACCAGGGGCACCTGGCGTTGGCGAAGTGCCGCGCCGGCAAGAAGGTCCGCGGGCTCGAGCAGCTGATCGAGCGCCTCGCTTCCTGCCCCGCGGGGCAAGGCTACGGCCGCTTCGTCCTGGGGCAGCTGGCCTTCGAGAGCGAGCGCTTCGAGGACGCCCGCCGCTACCTCAGCGCCTTCGTGCGGCGCACCAAGTCGGGGCACACGCCGATGCGCATCGCCCTGTCCGCCGAGCTCGACATGGCGAAGGCGACGCTCGCCGAGCTCGACGCGTGCTGAGGCCGCGTCCCTCGACCTGGCCCGGGACGGCCTCCTCCGCGGCGTTGGCTCGTTAACGCTTCGCCACCGGCCGCGTCCCCTCTCCGAGGAGATCGCGTCCCGTCGGTGCCTCCTCCCACCCGAGCCGAAACCATTGCCGTCCGACACCGTAGTCCCCTCACGCGCAGGCCGCCCTTCGCGGGCGTCATGCGCAGGCCGCCCTTGTCCGGCGGGGGCCGACGGACCGCGCCCCCGCCATCGGACGGTGGTCACCACGGCGCCGCGGCGGTACGCTGAGAGGTGGAACGCGGAACGGCGGAACCACGAACGACGAGCGCGCGTGGCTCGGGAGATCCGACGCGGCAGCGGCTAGGCACACACAGGCAGTCATGGAATTTCTCGACAGTCTTCAGCAGTACATCATGGCCCTCCCCCCCGGCGCCAAGCTCGCCGCGGTGCTCTTGGCCGGCTTCGTGGGCGGCGTCATCCTCAACATCATGCCGTGCGTCCTGCCGGTCTTGTCGCTGAAGGTGTACGACGTCGTCGAGAAGGCGAAGGTCGACCCCAAGGTGAACCGCAAGCATGGGATCGCGTACCTGGTCGGGATCCTGCTGTTCTACCTGCCGGTGGGCGTCGTGGTCGGCATGACCAAAGCGCCGGCCAATACGATGTTTCAGCACGCGTCGCTCACGGCCGGCCTGTGTCTGTTGATGTTTGCCTTGGGGCTCAACGCGCTCGGCGTGTTCGAGATCACCATCAGCACGAGCGTGGAGAACGAAGGCGATGGCTTCCGCGCGTCGGCGTTCAAGGGCCTGCTCGCCGCCGTGATGTCGATCCCGTGCTCGGCTCCCATGCTCGGGATCGCGCTCGGCGTGGCCGTCGCCGCCGACACCTCCACCTTCCAGACGGTGCTCATCTACGTGATGGTCGGCGTCGGCCTCGCGTTCCCCTTCGTGCTCATCAGCTTCGTGCCGCGGCTCGCAGCCAAGATGCCGCGGCCCGGCGCCTGGATGGACACCGCCAAGAAGATCATGGGCTTCACGCTGATGGGGGCCGCGGTGTGGCTCTTCGGTGTGCTCCGCGCCCAGCTCAGCGCGGGAGCGGCGCAGTGGTTCCTCTACTTCACGGTGCTGCTCGCGCTCCTCCTGTGGGCACAGGGCAAGTTCGGCGGCTTCGAGCACAGCGCTCTGCGCCGGTTCGTCGTCAAGGGCTCGGCGGCGGCCTTGGCCGTGGCGGGGAGCTTGTTCGTGAACAGCCAGTTCGAGCCGCCTCCGAAGGCCGCCGCCGCGACGGCCGCGCCGGAGCGCGTGGTAAACGCCGAGGGAAAGGTGGAGCTCAAGGATCCACCGGTGGTGGTCGATGGCAAGATCGCGTGGACGCCGTTCAGCCCCGCGGTGGTGAAGGCAAACCTCGAGCGCGGGCGCCCGGTCTTCATGGACTTCACCGCCGACTGGTGCATCAACTGTCAGGCCAACGACAAGAACGTGGTCGACACCGGCCCGATCCAAGAGAAGCTCGTCGAGACCAACATCCTCCCCATGAAGGCCGACTTCACGAACGAGGACGAAGAGATCGAGAAGTGGATCAAAGACCTCGGGCGCGGCGGGATCCCCATCTACGTGGTGTTCCTCCCCGGCGGCGACAAGATCCTCCTCCCGGAGGCCATCACCAAGAACGATCTGCTCAACGCGCTGGCGAAGGCCTCGGAGAAGTTTCCGAAGACGGGCTACAAGCCCCCCACCGACGAGGGGGCGCCGGCTGGCGAGCCAGGGGGCGAGCAGCAAGGCGAAGAGGCCGGCGACAAGACCGACGACGACAAGACGGCAGCCGTGAAGGGCTGATGACGGCGCGAGCCGCGGCGCCCGTGCGTCGCCGGCAGCGGCGCCGGCGCGGCCTCGTGCTAAGCTCCGAACACTTGCTTCGCTGCCTGTGATCAGGTCGATGTCACGCTCTCCACGTTGGTCTTCAACCCTCCCCCTCCGCTCGCTCCAGGCGCTGTTCGCGATCTTCCTCGCGCTCCTCGCCGTCGCCGCCTGCGACACCGACGACGACCTCGCCACCGTGGTGATCGGCGTCACGAGCGACTACATGGCTGGCTCCGATCTGACGCGGCTCGACGTGGTGATGGAGGTCGATGGCGCGGTGACGCGCGAGACGCGCCTCCCCCTCGGGGCGTCGGCGGGGAGAACCCGCTTCCCCACCGAGCTCGCCTTCGAGGACGTCCCCGATGGCGCTGCGCTCGCGCTCACCCTCACCGGCTACGACGCCAACGACACCGTGCGCGTGGTGCGACACGTCGCCACCACCGCCAAGGCGGGCCCGAAGCGCCTCTTGCGGGTGCACCTCGAGGCCCTCTGTCGCCTCGAGCCCGATGGCTCGTCGGGCCCGAGCGCCCCCACCTGCGACGAGGTGAGCGAGACGTGCATCTCTGGAGAGTGTCGCGCTGCCTTCGTCGATCCGGCGCAGCACGAGCCTTACGTCGAGGGCTGGGCCGACCGCTTCGGCGACGTGTGCAAGCCGCCCAACGCTGGCGACCCCATCGTCATCGTCGGCAAGGGGATGAGCGACTACTTCGCGGCCGAAGACTACGAGGTGGCCAACGTGGAAGCGGGCCCCCAGGGTGGCCACCACATCTGGATCGCGACCCGCATCAAGAACCTGCGCCGCTCGGGCTCCATCACCGAGGTCGGCGGGGAGTTTCCGGATCTCGGCATCAGCGTCACCCCCCTCAAGGTGATCTTCACGATGGATCCGGACGAAGGCGGTTTCTGCAAGCTCTACGGCCTCCGCTTCCAGATCGACATCGACGGCCACGACGTGGAGACGTTGCTCGGGCACGACGTGAAGGTGATCGTGACCATCACCGACAGCGACGGAGCCGTGGGCACCGACGAGCTGTGGGTGACGCTGTCCGACGCCGTGCTCTGACGCGCCCGGCCCGGTTCGACGAGCGACGCAGCGATTATCAAAAGCGACCCCAATCCGTCCACTCGAGGTTATTCTCGTGAGCAACATGAGCCACCGTCGCCCCCCGCCCCGTCGCCACCAGAGCCTCGCGCTCGTCGCGTTGTCTGCCTCCGCGCTCGCCGCGTTCGTCGCGGCCGCCTGCAGCGACGACGACGCCGACACGTTCCAGCCCACCGGCGGCGCCAACGCCGGGGGCAACGGCTCGGGCGCCGACATCGGTGGTTTCGGGATGGGTCCCTCGGGTCCAGGGCCCGGCGGCGCCGGGGGCAACGGTGGCGAGGGCAATCAAGGCGGCACCGGTGAGCCCGGCTTCGAGTGGGACAACGTCTACGGCGACCCCGTCGTCGGGAACCAGATATTCCCCGCCGGCGTCGCGATCGACACCGCCGGCAACATCATCGTCGTCGGCACCTTCGAGGGCACGGTCGACCTCGGGGGCGGCGTGGGCAACCTGCTCACCGGCTCCGGCGAAGACGACGTGTTCGTGGCCAAGTACACCAGCGCCGGGACGTGGCTCTGGTCGATCGGCGTGGGCGACGGCGCGGATCAGGCGGCGCTCTCGGTCACCACGGATCAGGGCAACAACATCTGGGTGAGCGGCGTGGTGAAGGGGACGTTCAACTTCCCTGGTGGCAACAACATCACGAACGGCAACAACCAGTTCCCGAACGCCTGGATCGCGAAGCTGGACGCCAACGGGGGTCACCAGTTCTCCGCCTCCTACGGCCAGAACTCCGACTACTCCGACTTTGGTCGCGCAGTCGCCGCGGGGCCGTCGAACACCGTGGTGTTCGCGGGCACGTTCCAGAACAACATCACCTTCACCACCACCCACAACGCAGTGGGCGGCGGCTACAGCATGTTCCTCGCGCGCTACGACGCGGCCCACAACGTCACGCTGGAGAAGACGTTCGGCGACGCCGCGCGACAAGACGCCAACACGGTTGCCGTCGCGCCCGACGGCGCGATCGCCATCGGCGGCTCCACCGAGGGCGACATCGACTTCGGCGGGGGAACGCTCACCCACGGCGGCTCCGGGCGCCGCGCGGTGGTGGCCAAGCTCGACGCCGCGGGCAACGAGGTCTTCGCGTACTTGTTCGAGAGCGATGGCAACGCCGAGGTGAGCGACGTCGTGTTCGGCACCAACGGAGACCTCTACGTCACGGGCAACTTCTCGCAGACCATCGATCTGGGGAGCGGCGTGCTCACCGCGAGCGGCGCCGCGCGCGAGGCCTTCGTCGGCCGCTTCGACGCGACCGGCAACGTCGTCTACGCCAGCCGCTTCGGGGGCACCGGCACCGACGTGCCCGCGAGCATCGGGGTGGACTCGACGGGCTTCGCCACCATCGTGGGCTCGTTCAACGCGAACAGCATCGTCGTCAACGGCGAGACGACGCTCACCTGGGACGCCACCAACCGCGACGCGTTCGTCATCCGCCTCGGCCCGCCCGGGCACGGCTACTGGGGCTTCCAGGCCAACGCGCTGAACGACGCCAACGCGACCGCGGTCGCCGTCGATCCGAGCGACGGCAAGATCGTGGTGGTGGGAACCTACAAGGATCAGCTCGATCTTGGAGGCGGCCCGGTGGGAGCCGGCGACCAGAACGGCATGTTCCTCGCCAAGCTCCTCCCTTGAGAGGCGAACGCCCCGCCTCTGTGGCGGTCGCGCTCAGGCGTTCCGAGCGAACGACTGGAACAAGAGCGCGAGGTTCACGGCGATCTGAACGTCGCCGCAGCCGCTGCAGATGGTGGCGGTAGGCACCGTCTGGGTGCCGTCCCGGAGCTGGAGGAACAGGGCGCCGGAGGCCGTGTTCAGCGTGACCCCCGTCATGAAGCCGCCGTGGCCGCAACGGGTGCACGGAGGGGGCTGGATCTCGGCCTGAAGCCCAGACGCCACGTCCGGCGCCGCCGCCGGAGGCGTCATCGAGGCTTCCGCCTGCGCGGCCACGATGCCCATGCCGCCGCCCATCGCTTCCTGCGACGCCGGTGACCCCATCGCTGGCGCAGGTGCCGCGGACAGCGGTGGCGCGGTCATCGGTGGCGCGGTCATCGGTGGCGCGGTCATCGGTGGCGCGGTCAGCGGTGGCGCGGTCAGCGGCTGCGCGGTCAGCGGCTGCCCGGTCAGCGGTGGCGACGTCATCGGTGGCGACGTCATCGGGGGCGCGGACAGCGGTGGCGCGGTCATCGGTGGCGCGGACAGCGGTGGCGCGGTCAGCGGTGGCGCGGTCAGCGGTAGCGCGGACAGCGGCTGCGACGTCATCGGCGCCCCACTCATCGGTGGCGCGGGGTGGCCGGGGGCGGGGGCTCCCCACGCCTCGGCGACCCCTGGCGCTGCCCCGGCGGTCGCGGCGGGGGCCTCCCACGCCGCAGCCCCTTGCGTCCCGCCGAAGATGTCGGCGGTCGGCTCCGCGACCCTCCCCGCCGGCGGCGCGGCCGGATCACTCGCCATCATGCCCGGAGAGGCGGAGGGAGGCTGCGCAGCCAGCTCCCCGACGCCTGGTGACGGCTGCGCCATCATCCCGGTCGGCGGTGGCGGGGGTGCGGCCCCACCGCTGGCAGGCGGCGCCAGAGGCTGCGCGGTCATCGTGCCCGGCGGCGGAGGGGGAGGGGCGCCCTTCGCTCCCGGGGGGCGCGGCGGCGCCGAGGGCGGGCTCGGGACGGTGGGCGCGAGCGGCGCCGCGGGCGCCGAGGCCGGCGTCGCCACGGGCGCCGCGGAGCTCGGCCGCGGCGCTGGAGCTCCCGACGGTCGCGGGGGGGGCAGCGCCGACTTCGAGGGCGGCGGCCCGGGCGGCATGGCCTGCGACGAGGGCGGTGGCCCTGGCGGCGCCGCTTGCGACGGAGGCGGCGGCGGCGCAGCGTGAGCGCCCGACGCGGGCGCGGAGAACCCGGGCTCGGTCGGCTTCGCCGCCGGCGTCGACGGCAAGCGGCCGCGCGGCCCGGGGGGTGGCGGCGGGGGCGGGCCGGCGGAGCTCGACGACATCGCGCGCGCGAGCTCGGCGGCGCTGCCGATCCGACCGCGAGAGCCAGGGGGCGGCGGGGGCGGCGGCCCCCCGGCGCTCGACGGCGCCGGACGCGAGGCCGGGGGACGCGAGGGGGGCGCGGAGGGGGGACTGCCCATCATGCTCACCGAGGGCATCGGCGGACGCGCGTCGGCCGCATACGACGGCGCGGCGTTCCCCACCGCGAGCCGCTCGAGGTGCTCGCGTGCCGGCCACCAGGTGCTGTCTCCCTGACGGGCGATCTCGGCCGCTGCGTCGAGCTTGCCGTGATCCAGCCCGCGCTTGACCTGATCCAGCGAGACCGGACCCACCATGTCCTCTTGACCAGGGATGCGCACCATCCACACCGGGTCGGCCCAGAGCTGGGCACCCTCGCTTCGATCGTCTGGATTCGTGTTGCTCAAGGGCCCTCCTTTTAACACGCGGTGGGTGGGGGTGCGCACTCTGTGTCGCCTCTCGCGCCCCGAGCCACGCCCCTCCCCGCCGCGCGCGTCCCGGCGGGCTCCGGCTCGCCCCCTCCCACGCCGCGGCGCGCGGGCGCCTGCAGACACCCACCTACGAGAACGGTGAGATCTCAAAGCAAAGTGTGGGCAGCAGGCTAGGGGCCTTGCTAGTCTTGGCCACAGCACCCGCGTCCACCCACCGTCATCTCTTTGCGGCGCGGGCCGAGTTGGGACGAATGGTCAACGTCGAGTGCCCGGGATGCAGCGCCCCGTACAACGTCTCCGAGAAGCGGATTCCCGCTACGGGGCTGAAAATGCGCTGCCCGAAGTGCGGCGAGAGCTTCGTCGTCAACAAGCCCGGAGGCGATAGCCCGGGCGCCGCGCCGCCACGGCCGCAGGCGCCGCCCCCACGGCCCCCCCCGCGCCAGCCCACCGCCGGAGCGTCGGTGGGCGCGCCCACCCCGCCCCCGCAGTCGAAGTCGGTGTTCCAGCGCGAGGCTCCGGCCGCCCCTCGACGGGGAGCTCCCACCGCGATGGCGGGGAGCCTCAACATCCCCGTCCTCGATCAGATCGGCGCCGGCCCGATGGACGACGGCTTCGGCGTGCTCGACATGTCGTTGCCAGGCGACGGCGGCGGCTTCGACGACGGCACGGATCTGCCGATGCCAGCGGAGGCCGCCGATCTGCCGATGCCGGCAGCCCGCGCCGATCTGCCGGTGCCCGCGCGGCGTGGTGGCCGCGGCCACGATCTCCCGCTGGCGGCTTCGGCGGCGGGTCTCCCGATGGTGGCCGACAGCGCCGATCTGCCCGTGCCCGCGCACCACGGCGATCTGCCGATGCCGGCCCACTACCATGATCTCCCGGCCCCAGCGGCCCACGCGGATCTCCCCGTCCCAGCCGGCTACGGCGATCTGCCCATGCCCTCCGCGCACGACGATCTGCCGATGCCGGCGGCCTACGCCGATCTGCCGGCGCCCACCGACGGGGATCTCCCCATCCCGGCCGCGCACGGGGATCTGCCCCTTCCGCACCTCCACGGCGATCTGCCGGTGCCCAACGATCAGGACCTTCCCCTCCCGTTCGCGGGGGGCGATCTGCCGCTGCCCGTCGATCAGGATTTCCCGCTCCCCGCGGCTCACGGCGACCTGCCGCTCCCCGCCGACTTCAACCTCCCCGCGAGCGCCGAGGGCGATTTGCCGATGGCGCTCGACGACGACTTCCCTGCCCCGCGAGGCGGTCACGACGCGTTCCGCGACGGAGGGGGATTTCCCGGCGAGCTCGGCTCCGAGCCGCCTCCGGGGATGCCGGCGGCCCCACCCCCGCGGCGCGAGGGGGGCGGCGTCGGCGACGAGTTTGCGCTCGACGTGGACGAGTCGGGCCTCGCGACCGAGGTCGACGATGGCCTCGGACGCGGCCCCCGGGTGGCGCTCAAGAAGAAGAGCCGCAAGAAGAGCCTCCGCATCGCCATCGCAGCGATCTCCATCCTCGGGGTGGGAGGGGGTCTGCTGACCTTCACCTCGATGGGTCCCTACGGCGCCTACGCCATCAGCGATGCCCTCAACGCCGACGCCCATCAGGCGGCCTTCACGTCGTTCCGCGAGGCCGCCAGGGGCGAGCTCGATCAGGACACCGCGGCCGAGACCGTTGCCCTCGTCGAGCGCGCCAAGAACGAGCTCGCACAGATGCCGCGCTTCGCCCCGATGTCCGGCTACACGGCCTACCTCGCCCTCGTGAGCAACCTACGCTTCGGCCGCGATGCGGCGGTGCTCGCCGCCGGCCGCCAGCTCCTCACCGACGACAAGCCGAGCGGCGACATGGGCATCCTCGCCCAAGCCGCGCTCGTCGCGCTCGACGGCAACGTGCCCCAGGCCCAGAGCATGCTCAGCGGGCTCGGGGACCGCCTCGCCGACGACATCGACGTGCAGGTGCTCGCGGGCGAGGTCGCCTTGCTCGGCGACGCGCCCAAGGAGGCGGTGGCCGCGTGGACCAAGGCCACGGCAACTCACAAGAGCGCCCGCACCCACTACGGGCTGGCCCGTGCTCAGGTTCGAGCCGGCGACAGCGCCGCGGCGCTCGCGTCGCTCGACGAGGTGCTCGGCCTCTCGAAGAACCACGCCGGCGCCCGCATCCTCAAGGCCACCGTGCTCTACGACGCCGACAAGACCAGCGAGGAGGCCCAGAAGCTCCTCACCGAGGTGACCTCCGACGGCCCCGTGAAGAGCGCCGCGAGCACGGCCGAGCGCGTGGAAGCGCTCAGCCTCAGCGGCACGATGCAGCTGTCGCGGGGCGCGATGACCGACGCGGAGGCGTCGTTCAAGGCGGCGCTCGATCTCGATCCCAAGTCGGAGCGCGCGCTCATCGGCAACGGCGAGCTCCTCTATGTGGCCGGTCGCTACTCCGAGGCCATCGCGCGCTACAAGGTGGCGCGGGAAGTCAACGCGGCGAGCATCCCCGCCACCGTCGGCATCGCGAAGTCGCTGCTCAAGCTCGAGCGCGCGAACGACGCCCAAACCGAGCTCGCGACGGCGGCCAAGACGAGCAAACACCCGCTCATCGGCTACTGGCTCGGCCAGACGCAGGAGGCGCTCGGCGACCGCAAGGCCGCCGAGGCGACCTATCGAGACGCGATCAAGGGCGCCCCCAGCCACCCCGACGCGGTGATGGTGTACGTGGCGCTCTCGAGCCTGCTGGGGTCACGGGGCGAGCAAGAAGAAGCCAACCAGGTGTTGGCCGAGGCCACCGAGAAGCTCAAGGAGAGCGCTGCCCTCCACAACGCGAAGGGCGACGTGGCGCTCGAGGGGGGCCGCATCCCCGAGGCGAAGGCGGCGTTCTTGAAGGCGCTCGAGCTCGAGCCCAACAACTCGATGTCGCGCTTCCGGCTGGCCGTCGCCCACCGACGTGCCAGGGACATCGCCGCGGCCCAGGTAGAGCTCGACAAGCTCAAGAAGGCCGACCCCAGCTTCCCTGGCCTCATGCTCGAGCAGGGGTTGTTGCTTCAGCTCGCGGGCAAGGTGGACGAGGCGCTGGCGATCTACACGGAGGCCTTGAAGAAGGCGCCCGACGACGTCGATCTCAAGCTCCGCGTCGCCGCCACCCAAGTGGTGAGCGGCTACCCGAAGAAGGCGCTCCCCTTGCTGCTCGACGTTCACGGCAAGCGGCCGCGCTCGGCCGAGGTGAACCACTACCTCGGCCGCGCTCAGTTTCTCTCCGGTGAGAACCCCCAACAAGCGCTCGCCAACCTCAAGCTGGCGTCCACCCTCGACGCCAACCGTCCCGAGTATCACCTGTGGGTGGCGATCGTCGCCAACGCGATCCGCGACTTCCCCACCGCGGAGTCGGCGGTCGACGCGGCGCTGGCGATCGACAAGAACTACGGCGACGCGTTCTGGCAGAAGGGCGTCACGGTGCTCGAGCGCGGCAGGACCAAAGACGCGATCGACCTGTTGCACATCGCGCTGCAGAAGAACCCCACCCTCTTCGAGGCCCACGCGAGCCTCGGCCGCTGCTACGAGGATCAGCTCGACCAACAGAGCGCCGAGAGATCCTGGCGCAAGGCCCTCGAGGGCGACGACAACAACGCGGAGTGGCACTTCCGCCTCGCGAAGCTCATGGTCAGTCGCAACGCGAGAGACGAGGCGCTGCCCCACCTGAAGAAGGCGGTGACCCTCGTAAAAGACGACCTCAAGCCCGCCTGGTTGTGGAACGCTCACTACCTCCTCGCGGAGACGGTGCGCCAGAGCGAGCCGAAGACGGCCCTCGCGTCGTACAAGGAGTTCGTCAAGCTGACGAACACCGAGAACGCCTACCGCGCCGAGGCCCAACGAGCCATCGAGGAGATCGAGAAGCAGCTCCTTCGGCAAGAGCACGGCGACGCCCTCCCCGAGAAGAAAGACGACGAAGCGCCCGAGTGACCGCATGGCGGGGATCGGGCTTCTTCTGAACCCGCGGGCCAAGCGTCACAAGATTGACCCTGGCCTGGCGGAGCGGCTGACGCGCCAGCTCGACGGCGAGGGCGTGGTGCGCAGCGCGCAGACCCTCGACGAGCTGGCGGGGGTGGTGGAAGACTTCAAGCGGCTCGGGATCGAGCTCGTGGCGGTGGCCGGTGGCGACGGCACCAACCACCTCACCATCTCCCGGCTCGCGGAGGTGTATCGGGACGCGAAGCTCCCCTATTTCGCGATGCTGCGGGGCGGCACGATGAACACCATCGCCAACTCCTTCGGCATCACGCGAGCGTCACCGGAGCAGCTGCTCACGCGCTACCGGCGCGCCTACGCACGCCGTGCGCTGCGACCGCTGCGCTTCGTCGAGCCCAACGTGCTCCAGGTGGGCGAGCGCTACGGCTTCATCTTCGGAACCGGCGCGATCTACGGCTTCATCGCCGAGTACAACCAGCGCGAGGAGCGCTCACCGGCTTGGGCCGCCCAGGTGCTCGGCCGCGCCATCGCTTCGAGCGTGGTGGGTAAGGGCACGGTGGCCCGCGTGAGCCAGCGCTGGGAAGGCGCCGTCCGCTTCGACGACGGCTCGGTGTTTCCCGAGATGAGCTACTTCACGGTGGGCGCCTCCACCTGCGGCGAGATCGGCCTCGGCTTCAAGCCGTTCTATCGCAGCGGCGAGCTCCCGGATCGGTTCCACATGCTCGGGATCCACTGCTCCACCGCCACCTTCATCCGAAGCCTCCCCCGGATCTGGCGTGGCATCACCCTCGGCGGCGAGCACACCTACGAGAAGCTCACCGAGCGAGCGGTGCTGGTGCCGCGCGATGGGCGAGTGCCCTACACGCTCGACGGCGACGTGTACGAGCACGAGGGAGAGCTGACGGTGTCGATCGGGCCCCGCATCCGCATCGTCATCGCGTGAGCGCGTGGGCTCTCAGAAGCGCCCGACGAGGGCCCCCGCCGGCGCGACGCTGAACTGGCTGAGGGTCACCTCGAGCGGGCCCACGCTCCCACCCGCCCAGTGCATCGCCGCGCCTAGCTCGAACACCGCAAAGATGTAGCGGAATCCCACCCGGATCCCGAGCAGGCCCCCCGCGTGAGCGTGCCAACCCTCGATGTCCTCCACGAGCGGTGCGCTCGGATCGTTGGGCTCGACGGCGAGCTCGCGCTGGCCACGCAGGAGCTCGGCCCCGCCCCGTGCCCCCGCCCAGATCGCGTAGATGTCGGCCGAAGAGCGCCACCCGATGAGGATGGGGACGTCCCCACCGAAGCCGCCGATGCGCGAGCCGAGCTCGTCGTCCCGCTTGGGGAGGAGCCCCGAGGCCGCGAGCCCGAGGCTGACCGCGGCCTCGTCTTGGTTGCCAAACGTGAACGCGCGCCGTCCGTCGAGGCGAACGGTGCGCGCGGTGTAGGTGAGGCCCGCGTCGAAATCGTCGCCGAGACCGTAGCGGCCTCCCACCCACGGCGCGAGGCCAGGCGAGAATGCGCCGCTCTCCAGCACCGCCTCCGCCGCCCCCTCCACCTCCGGCGCCGACACCGGCAGCGTCCCCGAGAAGCCGGCTCCCATGGTGAACGTGTCCGCGGGCAGCGCGTGGGCGGGGTGCATGAGCGGGGCACCGCCCCCACAGCCAAGGCCGCTCACGAGGCAGCCAAGGCCGCCGAGCACGCTGCTCCACGAGAGCGGTCGGTGCGCTGTTCCACTCACGACAGCACTTCACAGAGGGCGGTCGCGATGCGATCGATCTGGCTGTTGTTCACCGAGCACATCGCGATCCGCATCGCTCCACGCATCGGCACCACGTAGATCCCGCGGTCGCGCAGCTTGGCGGCGCAGCCCTGTGCGTCCTCGTGAAACACGGTGGTGAAGAAGCCGCCCTGATACCGCGGGTAGCGGATGACGGTGCCCTCGGCGCGGCTGTTCCAACGCTCCACCCGGTGCGCGAGCATGGCCACCAGCTCCGCGCGCTCGACCAGAACCTGCTCGCGAAGCGCGGCGTCGGTGAGCAGCTTGGCGATGGCGGCCTGCCCCAGCGCGTTGCAGTTGGACCAGAGGCCGCGGCACGAGTAGGTGAGCGCCGCTTCGACCCGCTTCCGCGCCGCGGCGTCGGGTACCACCGCGACCAGGCCACCGATGCGCAGCCCATACTGCGCGAACGACTTGGACGCCGACCACGCGAAGAGTACCTGCACGCTGGACGCGAGGCGCTGCGCGGCCCGCATCGCGATGTCGAGCCCGGCCTCCGCGTAGTAGGCGTAGGCGATGTCGATGAGCAGCACGATGGGGCCGGTCTCCTTGTGCCGCTCGAGCACCTCCGAGACCGCATCCCACTCCTCTTGGTCGAGCGAGTAGCCGGTAGGGTTGTGGCACGGCGTGTTGAGGATCAGCATCGCGCGGCCCTGAGAGGCGAGCGTCTCCCCGAGCCTCCGATCGAGGGCGTCCACGTCGAAGCGTCCGCTCCCCGGCTCGAAGTTGTTGAAGGTGTCGAGCTTGTGGCCCGACTCGTCGGCGAGCGTGCCGTAGGGCCCCCAGAAGAACGAGCTGGTGAGCACCTTCTGTCCGTACTCGAGGAAGTCGTCCATCGCGATGCGGAGCGCCCCCGAGCCGCCTGGCGTGGCCACGCAGATGCCGGCGTCGGCCATTCCGTAGGGGCCGAGGAGATCCGCGACGACCGCGTCCCGGAAGTCGCGACGACCGGCGATGGGGGCATAGGCAGCCCCCACGTCGGCGGGGATGCTGGCCAACGTCTCGACGACGGTAGGCATCACCGCGAGGCGACCCTCGTCGTTCAGCAGCGAGCCGATGGTGGCGTTGATGATGTCTTCCCCGAGCGCCAGCCGCTCCTTCGCTTGAGCATTCAGCGTGAAGATCGGGTCGTCGCCGGAGCGCTCGCGTCGCGATGGGATGAGGAAGTCCATCTCGCCTCTGCGGCTACCACAGGCATTGGTTCGGCGCAAAAGCCACTTGGCACGCGGGCCGGGTTCGATCATCTTGCAGGCCATGACCTTCCTCCTCCGGGCGGCGACGAGACCCGCGACCCCCCGTACAGCACGAGCCGTGGCGTGGTTCGCCGCTCTGGCCATGTGCGCGCTCGGGGCGCTCATGGCGTGCGGAGGCTCCTCGAGCGAGACGCCCTGGCCGGCCGAGCCCATCGATCTCGAGCCCGGTCCCGCTGGCGAGGGGCGGCAGCGCGGCAACGTGATCGACACGACGAAGCTGCCCGACAACTACACCAAGCGGGGGGGAGCCGGCGGCGCCGGCGGGTCGGCGGAAGCTCCGAGCGCGGACGGCGGCTCGGCCCTCACCCCGAGCGAGGACCCCGAGCTCGAAGAGTGAGAGCGAGCGGGGTGTGAGCGACACGAGAGACTCCACCGAGGACGCGCGCGGCGCGGGAGGAGCGCACGAGCCGGGCGCGTTCGAAGCCGGCGCGCTCGAGGACACCGTCATCGCCGCCGCAGGCACCCCCACCCCGGCCCCCGTCACCCGTCGCCCCGACGCGCCGTGGACCGGCGCC
Source organism: uncultured Polyangiaceae bacterium (assembly GCA_964401935.1). Lineage (GTDB taxonomy): Bacteria > Myxococcota_A > Polyangia > Polyangiales > Polyangiaceae > JAPYTK01. The sequence continues at coordinate 10,051 of CAYOAL010000017.1, read as the reverse complement.
GAGCTCGATCACTACGAGGTCGGGGAGCTCGCCGGACGGGGAGGCATGGGGGCGGTCTATCTCGGACGCGACGTGTCGCTGGATCGGCCGGTGGCCATCAAGGTGCTCCCCGCCGAGCTCGCCGACAACCACGGGCTGCAGCAGCGCTTCATCCGCGAGGCCCGCGCTCAAGCGCGGCTGCAGTCGGCGCGCGTGGCGCACATCTATCACATCGGCCGCACCCCGCCCGACGAGCGGGGCGCGCGCTCGCTCTACTTCGCGATGGAGTACGTTCCCGGCGGCTCGCTCGCCGACCACATCGAGCGCGGCGAGCCAACCGATCCCGAGCAGTGCCGAAGGTGGCTCCTCCAGGCAGCCTCTGGGCTCGCCGACGCGCAGCACGCGGGCATCGTGCATCGCGACATCAAGCCAGGCAACCTGCTGCTCGATCGGAGCGGCGACCTCAAGATCGCCGACTTCGGCGTGGCCAAGCCGGTGGGACCGGCCGCCGAGAGAGAGAGCGACGACCGGCTGTCGCTGTCCGGCACCGTGGTCGGGAGCCCGCTCTACATGGCGCCCGAGCAGGCCAAAGGCCTCGACGTGGACGCACGGGCCGACATGTACGCCCTCGGCTGCACGTTCTTTCACATGCTCACCGGGCAGGTGCCGTTCGATGGCGACACCGCCCTCGCCGTCGTGAGCAAGCACATGCTGGCCGCGGTCCCGTCGGTAAGAGCCAAGGCGCCCAAGGTGCCTCGGGCGCTCGCCGGCATCGTCGAGCGCCTGATGGCGAAAGAGCCGGAGGACCGCTTCCAGAGCTATGCAGAGCTCATCGCTGCGCTCGAGGACGCGGCCCCGAAGAGCGCCTACGCCGGCTTCTGGGTGCGGGTGCCGGCCGCGCTGATCGACTCCTTCCTCGGCGGGCTGCTGATCGGTCTCATCGGTTGGCCCGCCATCGTGCTGCACCTCGGCTACCTCACCGCCGCCCATGCGTATCGCGGGCAGACGCTCGGCAAGTACCTCATGAACCTGAAGGTGGAGCGCGTCGATGGCTCGCTCCTCAGCCTGCCGCGCTCGGCCGCGCGAACCCTCGCGAGCATGTGGATGCCGTTCATCGTGGCCCTCACGGTGCTGCTCACCGAGGGCTTCGACACGCTCGCCCGCCTCATCGAGCGGCTCGACGCGCGAGAGCTCGACGCCGTCCAGTCGCTCGCGGTGGCCGTGATCATCGGTAACGCGCTCTTGTCGCTGCTCTACGTGGGCGGCCTCGCGCTGGCCGCGTTTCACCCCCAGAAGCGAGCGGCCCACGACTTGGTGGTGGGCAGTCGCGTGCGCTACGAGCTGCGGCACGGCAACCGCTGAGCGTCGGCGAGCGCTCGCACCTCGCGCCGCACGCGGCGTTAGACGCTGGAGTCGCGCACCGAGGGGCGGTAGACCCCGGAGATGGCGACCGAGGCGAAGTCGAGCGACCTACCGGGCAGAGGCGCAGGCGACGTGCTGTGGCTCATCGATCTGTCGAACTACGTGTTTCGCGCCTATCACGCGCTCCCCCCCCTCTCGAACAGCCACGGCGAGCCGACCAACGCCACCCTCGGCACCCTCAACATGCTCAACCGCATGATCGAGGACTACCAACCCGCCTACCTCGCCGTGGTCATGGACTCCAAGGATCGCGGCGCGCGCCTCGCGATCGATCCCCAGTACAAGGCCAATCGCTCCGCTGCCCCGCCAGATCTCGTGCGACAGCTCGAGCGCTGCCGGGAGATCTTCGAAGCCTATGGCGTTCCGATCTATGCCAAAAAGGGTTACGAGGCCGACGACCTGATCGCCACCCTCACCCGTCAGGCGGTAGCGGCTGGGCTCCGGGTGGTCATCGCCTCCACCGACAAGGATCTGATGCAGCTCGTGTCGCCGGGCAAGGTGCTCTGTTGGGACGCGATGCGGAACAATGTGTACGGCGTGCCCGAGGTGCACAAGAAGTTCGGGGTCGGAGCGGAGCGCGTGCGCGACGTGCTCGCGCTGATCGGCGACAGCTCCGACAACGTGCCGGGCGTCCCCGGCGTGGGCCCCAAGACGGCGGCTCGTCTGATCAACGAGTACGGCTCGGTGGCCGGGGTGTATGCCCACCTCGACGAGATCAAGCAGCCGAAGCTCCGCGAGAACCTCGCCGCACACCGTGCTGACGCGGAGCGCGCGCTGTTGCTCGTGGCGCTGCGCGACGACACCGACCTCGAGCTCGATCTCGCGGCGCTCGAGTACGGCTCGGACCGCGACGTGGAGCGGTTGCGAGCGATCTTCACGGAGCTTCAGTTCACGCGGTTTCTCGAGCTGCTCGGAGCCCCCGACAGCGAGCCGCCGCCCGACTCGGATCGCACCCCCACCTTCCGGATGGTGAACAAGCACAAGACGCTCGAGGCCCTCGTGCGCGAGATCCAGGCCGCGCGGCGCACGGCGGTGGTCGCGTTCGGGCTCGACGAGGACCCGATGCGCACGCCGCTGATCGGCCTCGCACTCTCCCCGAGCTCGGGCAACGCGGCCTACATCCCCATCGGTCACCGCTACCTCACCGTGCCCTCCCAGCTCCCCCTCGACGACATCCGAGAGCTCCTCGGGCCGATCCTCGCCGACCCTGGCATCGCGAAGGTGGGTCACGATCTCAAGTTCACGCAGGTGCTGCTCGCGCGCCATGGCCTTCCGGTTCGAGGTGCGGCGATGGACAGCATGCTCGCGAGCTATCTGCTCGATCCAGAGTCGACCCACAAGCTGAGCATCGTGGCCGAGAAGGACGCGAACATGCGCTGGACCGACTTCGAGAAGCTCATCCCCAAGGGGAAGAAGAACCCCAAGCTCACGCTCGAGGAGATCGAGGTCGAGCTCGCCACCCCTTACGGCTGCGCGCACGCCGAGGCCGCGTCGCGCCTCGCCGTCCGCTACGAGCGGCGCCTCGCGCGCAACAACCTCGACAAGCTCATGAACGAGCTCGAGCTCCCCCTCCTCGACATCCTCACGGGCATGGAGGAGCTCGGAGTGCTCGTCGATCCCGCGCCGCTCGCGGTGCTGTCGCGCTCGATGGAACGAGAGCTCGCCGAGCTCGAGAAGCGCGCCTTCGAGGCGGCCGGGCACGAGCTCAACCTCGCGTCGCCCAAGCAGCTCGAGACCGTGCTCTTCGACGAGCTCGGCCTGTCGTCGATGCGGAAGACCAAGACCGGCCGCTCCACCGACGCCGAGTCGCTCGAGGCCATCGCCGAGCTGCACCCACTGCCGAAGCTCGTGCTCGAGCACCGCAGCATCGCCAAGCTCAAAGGCACCTACGTCGACACCTTCCCGCTCCTCATCCACCCCGACACCGGCCGCATCCACACCCGCTGGGATCAGGCGCAGGCGGCGACCGGCCGCATCGCGTCCAACCACCCCAACCTTCAGAACATCCCCATCCGCACCCCCCACGGCAAACAGATCCGCGAGGCGTTCGTGGCCCCTCCGGGCATGCTCATCCTGAGCGCCGACTACTCGCAGATCGAGCTGCGCGTGCTCGCCCACCTCTCCCACGACGAAAAGCTCGTGGAGGCGTTCACCACTGGCCAGGACGTGCACGTCCGCACCGCGATGGAGGTGTTCGACGTGGGCCCCGAGGACGTCACCGGGACCATGCGCGCGCAGAGCAAGACGGTGAACTTCGGTGTGATCTACGGCATGGGGGCGGTCGCCCTCGGCAAGCAGCTCGGCATCCCACGCAAAGACGCCAAGGGCTTCATCGACGCCTACTTCGAGAAGTATGCGGGCGTGCGCGAGTTCATGAACGCCACCCTCGCCGAAGCACGCCACCACAAGGTGGTCCGCACCCTCCTCGGCCGGCGCCGCATCCTCCCCGAGCTCTCGAGCACGAACCCCGCCCGTCGCGCTTACGCCGAGCGGATCGCGCAGAACACCCCAATCCAAGGCAGCGCCGCCGACATCCTGAAGCTCGCCATGGTGCGCCTGCGGGAGCCCGTCGTGGAGGGCGCGCGGATGGTGCTCACCGTGCACGACGAGCTCGTGTTCGAGGTCCCCGAAGACCGCATCGAGGAGGCCGCGCAGAAGACGAAGGCCGCCATGGAGTCGGTGCTCGCGCTCGACGTGCCCCTCATCGTCGACGTCGGCTACGGCAGAACCTGGGCCGACGCCCACTGAAATCCCCCGCGAGCCCTCGACGCGCCTCCAGCTGCGGAGGCCGCCGCGCACGAACCCGTGGCAGGCGCCCGGTCACCAGCGCGAGCCCGCGGCCGGCGCCCCGCCGGGAGCGCCAAAGCTCGCGATGTCGAAGCTCATCCCGAGCCACGCGGCCAGCATCACGCCATCGAGCGCTCGCTCTCCGTGCACGAGCCACAGCGGCGAGACGCGGAGCGCCGCGAGCATGTCCATGCGAAGGCGCGTCGTCTCATCGCGCTGACCGCCGGGGCCGTAGACGAGGGCCACATCGAAATCGACGCCGTGGCCATCGACGCCCGGCATCCAGGCGTATTGGTAACACAGCCCCGCGGTCAACGCCCACACCGGTGCCAGGAGCACGCGGTGAGCGCCGCACGCGCCGACGTTGTGGCGGATCGAGAGGGCGCTCTCCGGATCGCCGCGCTCCGGATCGCCGCTCCCGAGGGTCGAGAACCCGAGCTCGCCGGTCACGATCCAGCGGTCCCAGCTCGCGCCGAGCTGCAACCCCATGCCGAAGCCGGCGTCGGCGAACATCTCGCCCAGGGTGCCGGTGTAGAAGTGTGCGCCGAGGTGGTAGCGCGCGTAGAAGCCAGCGCCGTCGCCGGCTCGCGTGGCGCGCCAGAACGCCTCGTCAGGGGGGCGCTCCGACGCCGAGTCGGCGAGCAGCGCCTCTTCGGCGGAGGGTGGGTCGTTCGGCACGTCGGAGGGAGCGCCCACGACGCCAAGGGTTGCGACCAGCACGAGCGACATAACGCCTCCTCCCGCCCGACGAGCCGAGCGTCTCGCCAAGCTGGTCACCGTCGGCGCCCGTGTCTCCCTCTCTGGGGAGGGCACCACGCGGTCGCCGTGGCTGCGCGGCCACGACTCGTCGCGCGTGAGTCTCGCCACCGCTCGGGGCGCTCTCGGGTCGTTGCACCGCGGCGGCCGCGTGCTCGCGCGCGCCAAGCGTCGCCACGCGCACGAGCGCCTCACCCCCGTGTCCGTCGCGGTCGTCGTGGCTCACGCCAGCCAGCCGCGGAGGGCGTCGTAGACGTCGGCCCGGTCGAGCAAGTCGAGGTGAGCGGCGCCGGTGATGCAGCGGCGGTGTGGCTCGGGGAAGTCGAGCGACAGCGACGGGTTCTCGCCATGAACGCCGAGCGCGCTGTTGACGGGGACCAAGCCGTCGCCGCCGATGGCTCCAACCACACCGCCGGCCAGCGCTCCGGCCACGGCGAAGCACGCGACGTCGCGGGGCAGCGGCACGGGGCTTCGCGGATCGTCGCTCATCTCGAAGCGATCGCGGCCGCGCCAATGCTCCTCGATCACGTTGCCGTAGCGGAGATCGGTGACGCCAGCGCTCCGGATCTGACCGAGCCGAGCGAGCGGCGCGCTGTACGGGCTCATCCCCAAGAGCACGTCCACCCAGTTGCCTCCCCGCTCCAGCGGCGCGCCGTGGTGGGGGGTGCCGAGAAACACCATCGCGCGAAGCCTTCGCCGCCACGCGAGCTCCTCGGCTTCGGCCGCGTGGCACGCGCTCCGCGCGACGAGGCCTCCCATGCTGTGGGCGACGATCGCCAGCTCGTCGACCGCCGTCGGCCAGGCCGCGACGAGCGCCTCGAGCAGAAGAGCGAGCTCCGCGCCGTTCGTGGAGACGTGGCGACCGCTGTTGTACAGCGCGTAGACGGGGGTGTGCCCGAGGTCGCGCGAAAGCGCCGCGCCGTGGTCGTGCTCGTTCCGGCGCCACTGCCGGTCGTTCATGCACGAGCCGTGGATCATGACGACCAGCTTGCCCGTCGCCTGCGGGATCGCGTCGCGCAGCCTCCCCGCGTCGTCGAGCTCGAGCGCCTCCGCATCACGACGGAGCGCCGTGTCGATCGCGAGCGGGTTGTCGGTCTCCGCGAGGTAGTCACCGAGCACGCCGTTGAGCGCCGCGAGCACGGCCTCTCGCTCGGGGCCGGGGGTGCTCTCACCGAGCAGCGGCGCGAGCTGCAAGAGCGCCACGTCGATGCCCGCGCCAACCAGACCGGTGACGCCCTTGATGCCCCCGTAGACCAAGTCGGTGAGCGCCTTCACCGGCGCTGCGAGCGGCCGCCCGAGCACCTCGGGTCCGCTCCCGATCGTCCGGTGCATCTCCTGGACGAGGGCGGTCACGCCCCGGGTCGCTTCGACGGCGAGCCGACTCGCGCCGCGTAAATCTTCGACGTGACTCCGGGACCTCTTCTTGCTCATCGCCGCCATCTTACCCGCAAGGGAGCGCGCTGGTTTGGAGCTTGAAGAGCCGGCGAGCGCACGCTCGACGGGCTCACGGAGCGGCGAACGTCGACCTCCTGGCTTCGAGGACGCCCCCTCCCCCCGGGAGGTCACCCTCCTTGGAGATGGAACGCGGGAAGATTCGGCTGCCGTGCGGCGTAGATCGCGCAGATGAGCTCCCATCGGATCGAGGTGGCGGTGAGCGGCCGTTCGCGGTGCCAGTGCTGTGGCGGTGGGATCCCGAAGGGCTCGCTTCGCTTCGCCGAGGCCTTCACGAGCCAGTACAGCCCCGACGTGCAGGCCCGGTTTCATCACCTCGAGTGCGCCGCCGACAGCTTTCCCTTGCGGCTGCGGCCGGCGCTCGCGGACCTGTCGTCGCGGGACGCAGTGTTCGACGAGGTCTCGAAGCTCCGCTCGCTGCTTCACGGCCGGATCGAGCAGGCGCTCTCCCACGCCACCCTCGGCGGGGCTCCGGAGGAGGCCACGCGCGCACAGCACGAGCGCTTCATCGAGCTCATCGAGGCCGCGCCCGCTGACGAGCCGGGTCCGGTGATGGTGCTCGCCGACTGGTTGCAGTCGATCGGCCACCCCCGCGGCGCCCTCATCGCGCTGTCGCTCGCCAAGGAGACGGCGACCGGGGAACGCTGGACCGAGCTCCACGAGGCGGCTCGAGCCCACCTCGAGCGCCACAAGAAGGAGCTCGTCCCGGAGCTGGGCGGGCGTCTGTTGTGGAGGCGGGGCTTTATCCATCGCGTCGAGCTCGACGAGGAGAGCGTGGTGCTGGCCTGGCTCGAGCAGCACCTGCAACACCCGTCGTTCAGGCTGTTGCGGGAGCTCGCGGTGACCCACACCATCGCCGCCGAACTGCGGGCGTTGGCCCCCACCCTCCGGAAGCTGGAGATCCGGGGCCACGTCGGAGTCGGGCCAGGCTCGCTCCGGGCCTTGCTGGCCACCGCGCCCCGCCTTCGCAGCCTCACGCTCCACGGACTGCCCGCCGACAAAACGCTCGAGCACGCCGCGCTGGCGGAGCTGTCGATCACCAGCACCGGAGAGCCCCCCTTCGGGGAAGACGACGCGTCGAGGCGCCCGCTGAGCACCTGGCTCCGGCGACTGAACCGCAACCTTCTCCCAGAGCTCGCGCACCTGGCGGTGCACGTGCGGCCGGAGCACGGCGACCTGGGTGGCCTCGACGCAGCCTGCGAGGCGCTCGCCAAGGCCAACGTGACCGGGGCGCTCACGCACCTGCACCTCTCTGGACCCGCCCTCTCCGACGAGGGGGCGCACGCCCTGGCCACTGCCCGCCGGCGCTCGCAACCGCTCGAGGCGCTTCAGGTGCACGTGACCACGTCCCCGCGCCTGCCCCGAGAGGTCCGCACCATCCTGCGGCCACTCGCGACCGAGCTCATCGAGGGAACCATCGCGACCAAGCACCATTCCATCCACCCTCAGAAGGCGCCCGGCGCCGCCGCCCCATCCTCCGACGAGTGGCTCGTGCGCAATCCGCACAAACCCGAGTGGGGTATCGGGCGCGTCATCGACGAACGTGACGACAGCCTCGTGGTGCTCTTCGAGCATGCAGGCCGGCGCCTCGTGCGTTCCCCCGAGCTGCTCGAAGACGCCTGACGAGACCACCCTCGCGGCCACGCCGCCGCGAAATGGGACAGCGCTGGATGCGGCCCCCAGGGTCCCCGCTCGACGGCTCCTGGGTCGGGTCGGCGGGCCGCGAAAGGGGACAGCGCTGGATGCGGCCCCCAGGCATGAACCGACCCCCGAGCGTACCGAGCACCGAGCGCACTCGCCCGCGCAAGCGCTCGCCCCGCGCAACTGTCTCGCCCCGCGCAACTGTCTCGCCCCGACCACGCGCTCGCCCCGCGCAAGCGCTCGCCCCGCGCAACTGTCTCGCCCCGACCACGCGCTCGCCCCGCGCAAGCGCTCGCCCCGCGCAACTGTCTCGCCTCGACCACGCGCTCGCCCCGCGCAAGCACGCGGTGTCCTGTCCTGCGTCACGCGGTGTCGTGTCGCCGGGGGCACGCCCGGCTGCGCATAGCGCCGCGCGTTGCTGAGCACCAGGCGTCGGGCGCTGCGAGGACTGGCAGGCCACGAGCGGTGCCGTGCTCTGGCGTCACGCGGTGTCCTGTCCTGGCGTCACGCGGTGTCGTGTCGCCGGGGGCACGCCCGGCTGCGCATAGCGCCGCGC
>CAYOAL010000017.1:0-1358 GCA_964401935.1 uncultured Polyangiaceae bacterium | reverse complement strand
TTGCTGAGCACCAGGCGTCGGGCGCTGCGAGGACTGGCAGGCCACGAGCGGTGCCCGACCCTGGACACGACACCGCGTGACGCCAGGACGGGCATCGCGGGACGCCAGGACGGGCACCGAAACGCGCCAGGCGAAACAAAAGAAGGCTCCTTGGGTTGCACCGAAATAAAATATGCCCATACTAAGAGGATGGCGGAGGAGACATCGCAGACGGAGCGGCGTTCGAGACGCTCGTCGTCGGAGAGCTCGTCGTCGCGAGGCGGCGAACGGCACCCCACGGCTCGCCGATCGCGCCGCGTGCGTTCGGTGGCGAACCCTCGGCAGCCGAGTTTGTTCACGAAGGGGGGGACGGGGCGGCGGAGACGGGTGGCTACGTTCGCGCGGGGGCTTCGCCCGGGGCGCCCGCCGAAGGAGGGGGCCCGGCTGCGGCACGAGCCGCGGCCAGCGCTGTCGGCGGCGCATCCGGTGCATGTGACGTGGCGAATCTCTGCCGGACTGCCGAACCTGCGGACGGCCGAGGTGATGCGGGTCCTCCGGAGTCGGTTCGCGGCCGGGAAGCTGTACCCCCGTCACGCCGCCGGGAGCGCGAGCGCGAGCGCGGGCGCGAGGTCGAGCGCCCACGCGGGGTCGAGCGCGGGGGCGCCGGCGGGCGCGGGCACGGGGTCGAGCGCGGGGGCGCCTCCGGGCACGGGCACGGGGTCGAGCGCGGGGGCGCCAGCGAGCGCCGGGTCACGCGCGGTGTCGAGCGCGAGCGCGTGGTTTAGGCTGGTGCACTTCAGCGTGCAGCACAACCACGTACACCTGCTCTGCGAGGCGAGCGACGCGACGGCGCTCGCGCGTGGGCTTCAGGCGCTGGCCATCCGCGTGGCCAAGGGCATCAACCGGCACCTCTCGCGCCGCGGAAAGGTGTTCGACGACCGCTACCACCACCGCATCCTGAGGAGCCCCAAGGAGGTGCGCTGGGCCCTCGGCTACGTGCTCAACAACACCCGCAAGCACAACGCCGAGCTCCTCGTCCCCAAGCACCTCGCCCGCGACTGGCTCGATCGCGGCTGCAGCTCAGCGCCCTATTTCTCCGGCTGGGAGGTGCCGGGCGCGCCGCACGCTCGCCCCCGTCCGGTCGACGCACGTCCGCTCACCCCCGCCTGCCCCGTCGCCGCCCCCGAGACCTGGCTCCTCCGCTCCGGCTGGCAACGCGCCGGACCGAGAGGCCTCCCCACCGACTGGCTCCCCGGCTAGCGGTTCCTGGCTCCCCCCGGCTCACGGTTGTGGCTCACGGTTCCTGCCTCCCCCTGCTCCCGGTTCCGCCTCACGGTTTCCCGGCCCCCCGGCGCACGGTTCCGTGCTCCCCCGCTCAC
>CAYOAL010000016.1:82364-100654 GCA_964401935.1 uncultured Polyangiaceae bacterium | reverse complement strand
CCGCTCACTCCGGAGCGCCGTCGCTTCTACCGTGAGGGTGTCGCCGCCCATGCTCGTCCAGGCGAGGCCGATGATCACGCCAGGGTTGGGTCGGCTGCGGCGATCGTCGTCACGAAAAGGCCGTCGCCCGAGCAGCGAGCGCACCTCGCTCGGCCCGATGACGATCTTCGGCGCGGCGCGGTCGAGCAGCTTCACCGCGCTCTTGCGCACGATCTTGGTGATGAGCTTGTCGAGCGTTCGCACCCCCGCGTCCCGCGCGTAGCCGTCGGCGAGCTCGTGGAGGGCAGCCTTGGTGAACGACAGGCGCCGCGTGGTGAGCCCGTGCGCGGCGAGCTGCCGCTCGACCAGGTGGCGGCGCGCGATCTCCACCTTCTCGTCGAGCAGGTAGCCGCTCAGCTTGATCATCTCCATGCGGTCGAGCAGCGGTCCGGGGATGGTGTCGAGCTGATTGGCCGTGCACATGAAGAACACGCGCGACAAGTCGAAGCGGACATCGAGATAGTGATCGAGAAAGTCGACGTTCTGCTCGGGGTCGAGCGCCTCGAGGAGCGCGCTCGCCGGGTCGCCGCGATAGCTCGCGCCGACCTTGTCGATCTCGTCGAGCATGATCACCGGGTCGCTGGCCTTGCACGTTCGGATCGCCTGAACGAACTTCCCCGGCATCGCGCCGATGTATGTGCGGCGGTGGCCCTTGATCTCCGCCTCGTCGCGCATGCCGCCCAGCGAGAAGCGGTAAAACGGGCGGCCGAGGGCCTTGGCCACCGAGCGTCCGATGGAGGTCTTGCCCACTCCCGGCGGCCCCACGAGCAACAGGATCGATCCGGAGAAGCTGCCCTTCAGCAAGCCGGCCGCGATGTGCTCCAGGATGCGGTCCTTCACGTCACCGAGCCCATAGTGGCCCTCCTCGAGCACGGCGCGCGCACCGTCGAGCGTGATCTCGGCTTCCGACCGAACACCCCACGGCAGCGAGGTGAGCCAGTCGAGATAGTTGCGGGTGACGTTGTACTCCGGCGACGAAGGCTCGAGCACCCGCAGCTTCTCCACCTCTTCTTCGATGCGGCCGAGCGCCTCCTCGCTGGGCTTGTGGGTCTCGAGCCGCTCGAGGAAGCGGCCTAGCTCGGCCTCCTTGTCGTCCTTCTCGAGGCCGAGCTCCTGCTTGATCGCTTTGAGCTGCTCGCGCAGGAAGAACTCGCGCTGCTGCTTGCTCACCCGCTCCTCGATCTGTTGGCGGATGTCGTGCTGCAGCTTCGAGATGTCGATCTCCTTGCGCAACAACTCCAGCACGCGCACGAGGCGCTCTTTCACGTCGAGCGTCTCGAGCACCGTCTGGAGCTCCTCTCCCTTGGCCCCGGTGAGGTAGGCCGCATAGTCGGCGAGGCGCCCCGGCTCCTCGATGCTGCCCTGCTGCACGAGCAGGTTGAGCTCCTGCTTGAACAAGGGGTTGAGCTCGATGAGATCGCGCACGCTGTTGATGACGGCGAGGGCGTAGGCACGCAGCTCGGCCTCCACATCGACCTTCTTCTCGTAGAGGTACTCCACCTCCGCGATCATGTGGGGCTCACGGAGGAGCACGTGGCTCACGCGGATGCGTTCCATGCCGCCCACGAGGATCTGCAGGTGCTTGGTGTTCGGGATCGGCTGAGCCTTGATGATCTGCGCCACCACTCCGTAGCCGTGGAGATCCTCGGGCCGCGTGTCGGCGATCGACTGCGGGGCATCACGTCGCGTGCCGCCCTCGGGGGTGTCGCGCTGGCGCCGCAGCACGAGCGCGAGGATGCGCTGCTGCGACGAGAGCGCGGTCTCTACCATCTCCACCAGCGGCTCCTGAGTAACGATGAGCGGCATCACCGTCTTGGGGAAGAGCGGTCGCTGGGGCAGCGGCAAGATCGGCAGGTGGGGCGGAAACACGTGGGCCGCCAAGACGAGGTCGTGGGATGGGGGTCCCACGCTCGCCTCGACCTCACGCGCCTCGTCACGGTCGGCGTCCATTGGGCGCATCTTAGTCCAGCTCGCACACCCGACGTCAGTCGGATGGCCCCGCGTCGGTGGCGGTGTCGGCGGCGGCGTCGAGCTCCCGGGCGGTGGCGGCCTCGATGCGGTCGCGACGCACCCGCTCACGGATCACGGCGAGCTTGGGATCGTGGGGCAACAGCTCCGCGGCCGCGAGGAGGTGCCGCTCGGCGAGCTCGAGCCGACCGGCGCGCCGTGCCGCCTCCACGAGGTTGGTGTGGGCCGCGAAGCGCGCCGGCTGCAGCGCGAGCGCGCGCTCATAGGCGGTCACCGCGGCGTCGGCATCGAGAGCGGCGAGGTGGGCGTTGCCGAGCGCGACGAAGGTGCCGACGTTGGCGTGGGTGAGCGAGGAGCGCTCGAGCCAAGACACCGCCGCCTCCGCGTCGCCCGCGCCGAGGAGCGCCATCCCGAGCTCGAGCGCGAGGACGCCGTCGTCGGGGGCGAGCAGCACCGCCTGCTCGAGGAGCACCACCCGCTCGTGGAGCGCCGCTCCCCGCGCCGCCGTCGCTGCTCGCGCGGCGAGCCACTGCGAGCCGGCGAGGGGCAGGAGCACCGCCACCATCGCGAGGAGCACCGCCGCCAACGCGCCGTCGAGGCGGCGAGGGGCCAGGCGCGGACAGGCCGCGAAGACGAACACGAGCGCGACCAACACGCCCGGCTGCAGGAGCGCCACGTCGCCCAGGCCAGCCACCCCCACCGCGATCGCCGCCGCCGCTCCCCCACGCCACCGAGCGCGGAGCTGCCACGCCGCCACGCCGAGCGCGAGCGCGCCCAACGCGAGCGCGGGGACGCCGCCCTCCACCAACAGCTGAAGGCCGTCGTGGTGCGCGGTCTGAGCGTTCACGAACGCCACCGCCGACGCCTCGAGCGGCATGTCGCCGAGCGTCTCCCCTTGCACCTCGAGGAACGCGAAGCCGAAGCGCCCCACCCCCGCGCCCGTCCACGGCTCCCGCAGCCCGGCCACGAGCGCGTGACGCCAGATCCAGAGCCTCCCGGTCAACGCACGGCCGACGTCGGTGCTCCAGACCACCACCACGGACGCCACGAGCGCGAGCACCGCCACCACCCCGCGGCTCCGCCCCCGCGTCACGAGGAGCGCGGCCACCATACCGCCAACCCACGCGCTCCGCGATCCCGCGAGCACGAGGCCCACGCCCGCCATCACCACCACCGCCGCGGTCACCCAGCGCTCGGTGGCGCGGGCCCTCAGCCCGTGCTCGACGAGGAGCGGCAGCGCGGCCACCAACGAGAGCCCCGCCCAGTCGGGGTTGCCGTGCCCACCGTGGGCCATCCCACCCGTTGCCCACGCGCTCGCGACCGCGAGCGCGGTGCCCAAAGCGGTGAGCAGCGCCGTGCGACCGGCCAGCGTACGCAGCGCCTCGAGCGGCACTCCGGCGAGCACGACGGCCAGCGCCGCCACCGCCACTCCGCTCCCGAGCGGCCACGTCACCGCGTGCTCGTGGAGCGCGAGGCCGGTCGCGAGCCAGCCCAAGAGCGAGCACCAGGCCACGATGGGCAGGGTGAGACTCGCTCGCTCGCGACGAACCACCCCCGGCAGCCAGAGCGACAGCGCCACCGCGCTCAGCGCGAGGAGCAACACGGTCTTCGGGGTGCGGGCGGAGACGCTCGGATCGTAAGCGAGGGCGGCGAGGGAGAGGAACAGCGCGCCGGCAGCCGACGCCGCCCCACCGAGGCGCTCCGCTCCGAGCCCCGAACCGCCGCGCGCCTCGCGAACCACGCGCGTCGAGCCAGCCTCGCCCGGCGCGCTACCCACGCTCGTCGAGCATCACCCGCAGCCGATCGGCGACGTCCTCGCGTCCTTCGCGGGCGAGCGCGCGACGCAGGAGCCAGGTGACCCGCTGGGCGCGGTTCCGCGCCAGATAGGCCTCTGCGAGCTCGCGCTCGTACGCGCTCGTCGAGCCCAGCGCCTCCAAGAAGCGGAAGATGGCCGCGTCCGCGTCCCAGGCGAGGTGCACCGCCGCCGCCGCCATCGCTACGTCGATGTCGCTGCCCTTCTGACGCTTGCCGAGCTCGGGCGAGAGCGCCGCACGCGCCGCCTTCTCGGTGATGGTGGAGGCCGCGATGACAAACTGCGGGAGATACTCGATCGGCAGGTCGTCGAGCTCGTGCATGAGCTTCGCTGGCGCCGCCCCGTCACCGAGGCGACACGCGCCCACCAGCGCATAGAGACGCGTGAAAGAGTGCTTGTGCGTCACGCGCTCGTTGAGCATCTCGAGCGCCGATCGATCGGTGAGCGTGGCGATGAGATCGACCGACGTGCGCATCGGTCCGCCATCATACGAGGCGTCGTACACGGCGCGCGCGATGGGCTTCGCTCCCTCCGGCTTGAGCGTCGCGACGAGCGGCGCGAACTGGTGCGTCCCCCGCGCCCACGACAGAAGGAGCCTCCCCTTCATGCGATCGTCGGCGTGCTGGGTGATGAACTGCGACACGTCGTCGGGCCCGCAGCTGCCAGCGACCACGCAGTCGAACACGTAGTCCTTCACGCGGGTGTCGTTGGCCTGCGCGAGCGCGATCGCGGCCCGCCGCACCAGCGCCCCGTGCTGACGCCGATCGAGCTGGAAGAGCTTGTCGTGCACGAGATCCTTCCGCCCCCCCTCCGCGAGGCTGTGCAGCGCGTACACCGCCTCCTCGCGGACGCTCAGGTTCTCGTGCGTGGTCAGGGGCTCGAGGGCGCCGATCGCGTCCTCTCGCTGCGAGGGGTCGGTGGTGCCGAGCTTGCCAACCGCCACCACCGCGCTCGTGCGCACGAAGTCGCTCGAGTCGCCGAGCGCCTTCTTCAGCATGGGCAGGCCGTCGGCGTGTCGCACGTCGCCGAGCACGAAGGCAGCGTTCAGCCGAATGACGGCTTGCTTGTGCGCGATCAAGTCTTCGATCGACGTGTAGAAGGCCTTCTTGTCGAGGCGCTCGAGCGCGAACGCGATGTTGTTGAGCATGCGCGACTCGCGCACGTTCGGCAGGTGGGCGAGGAGCGCGGAGGTCGCCTTCTTGTCGCCGATCTTGCCCAACGCATACACCGCCTTGTTCCTCACCTCGGGCCACTCGTGCTCCATCAGCGGCACGAGCGACGGGACGAGCCGGGGCGAGCGAAGCTCGGCGGAGGCCAAGGTGGCCGACAGCACCAGCTCGTCGTTCTTGCTCTGGAGCGCGCTGCGGGTGTCGCCGATGAGGGTGGCCCGCGCCATGAGGTGACGGTTGTGCCAGAGCGCGTCGAAGGCCTGCGCGCGAAAGTCGGGGGCGTTCTCCTTCACCTTGGCCTTCATCTCGTTGCGGAGCATCCGCACCACGCGCTGATCGCTGATGCGGCCGAGCGCGGCGAGGATCTCCCGCTTCACGTAAGCCTCCTCGTCCTGGCGCGCGTAGAGCGCGAGGAGCGGCGCGACGCTGCTCGCGTCCGGCATCGCCCCGAGCGCCCGCACCGCCTCGAAGCGCACGCTGGCTTCCCAGTCTTCGAGCGCCGTCTGCAGCGTGGGGAGCGCGGCGCGATCGCCGAGCGCGGCGAGCGTGATCGCGCAGCGCTGGCGGTTGATGGCGTCGATGTTGTCCGCGAGGCAGCGCATGAGCGCCTTGGTCGCCTTCTTGCCGAGGGCGAGGATGTCGGGGCTCGCGGGCATGTCGCTGGCGCCGATGTTGATCAGCACCGTCGCGTCGGTGGGGATGGCGGAGAGCGCCTTCTCGCGACGGGTAGGCCTCCGCCCCTCGGCGTGGCCGTCGGTGACGAGGGCAGACTGATAGCCCAGCACCAGCGTCGGCAGCATCGCGGCCAGGAGCACCCAGGGTCCGTAGTTGGTTCGCTTCATCGTTCGGTCGTCCTCACCGCCTTGGCGTGCTCCTTCACGAGCGCGCGCAGCGCCGCCTCGTCGAGCTTCCCCGTGAGATATCGGATCTGCACTGCGCGCCCCGCGCAGGCCCCGGTGGCCTCGTCCCAGGCCACGAGCTCCACCCCGCGGTGGGTGTAGATGGCGAGATCGAAGCGCTCTTCGCAGTCGGTCGCGGCCTCCAGATCGACCACGAAGCTCGCGGTGGCCCGCGGCTCGGAGGCGGGAACCGGTCGATCGAAGTCGCTCGCGCGAGCGGGCTCGGGCGCGGCGCCAGCGCAGCCGACGCCGGCCCAACACGCCACCACGCTCGCCCAAGACAGCCGACAAACGCTCGATATTCTTCCCGACATCGCGGTACCCGCCGACGACTTAACACAACCGCCGAGGGGCCAAACGCCGATGTTCCGCCACCGCATTCCCGCCCCCGTCGACGCCGCCTCGTCTGGCCTGCGAGCGCCAGGCTCCGCCCAACGATGACGAAACGAAGACAGACGGGAAGCATCCCTGGCGTCACACTGTTCCTGAGATACGCTGATAACGGAGCGCTCTGATGATCCAGCCCGCACGAACAAGCCCCAACAAGCCGCTGTTGGCCCTCACCCTCCTCGGGGCCTTGGCGGTCTCGCACACCGCGAACGCGGAGGGCCCGGTGAGCTGGGCCTCCGAGGACGAGTGGGACATCCCCGGCGAGTACGTGGTCGACTTCGAAGACGACACCGACCGCTCGACCATCGCCACGGTGATGAGCTCGCTCGGGCTCGCGTTCCGCGACTCGGCCCTCGCCGCCGACACCAAGATCGGGCTCGTGAGCATCGAAGGCGACGTGTCGGCGGCCCTCGCGAAGCTGCGCGCGCGGGGCGACGTGGAGCATGTCGAGCCTCACGCCAAGGTGCGCGTGATGTGGACGCCCGACGACCCGCTGTTCGAGAAGCAGTGGCACATGGCGCAGATCGGCGCCGACGCCGCCTGGCACATCTCGGCCGGACGCGGCGTCACCGTCGCCGTCGTCGACACCGGGATCGCGTGCGAGACCTTCGAAGGCTTCACCAAGGCGAGCGACCTCAACACGACCCGCTGCGTCGAGGGCTACAACTTCGTCAACAAGAGCCCCCACGCCAACGACGATCAGGGTCACGGCACCCACGTCGCGGGCACCATCGCCCAGTCGACGAACAACGGCGTGGGCGCGGCCGGGGTGGCGTTTGCGGCGCGACTGATGCCGGTGAAGGTGCTGTCGGCCAACGGCTGGGGCACCACCACCGCGGTCGCAGACGGGATCCGCTGGGCCGCCGATCACGGCGCCCAGGTGATCAACCTCAGCCTCGGGAGCCCCCGCAACTCGCGCGTGCTCCAGAGCGCCGTCGACCACGCGCGGAAGAAGGGCGTGGTCGTCGTCGCCGCCGCCGGCAACAGCGGCGGATCGGTGGGCTACCCCGGGGGCAGCAAGGGCGTCATCGGAGTGAGCGCTACCGACGCCAACAACGGCCTCGCGTGGTTCTCGTCGCGGGGCAAAGGCGTCGACATCGCGGCGCCGGGCGTCAACGTCACGCAGCAGACGATCTGTGAGCGCGGACGAAACAAGTGCGAGATCTTCCCGGCCTACAACGGCACCTCGATGGCTTCCCCCCACGTCGCCGGGGTGGCAGCGCTGCTGATCAGCCTCGGCGTCACCGATGCCGACGCGGTCGAGCAGATCCTCATGGACAGCGCCAAGGAGCTCGACAGCTCCCCGGCCGGGCGCGATCGGTTCGGGGCCGGTCTCGTGCAGGCCCACGAAGCGGTCCAGGTCGTTCACCGCGAGCAGGTCACCACGCGGCTCACCGCCCTCTTCGGCTTGGCCCTCTTGGCCTTCGCCTGGGCCCGCCGCCGCGGCGAGACCATCTCCACGCTGTCCCCCTCGTTCTGGCTCAGCGGGCTCACCGCAGGGGTTGGCGCGCTGTTCTTCGCACCGTGGCTCCTCTCGCGTCATCACCTCTGGGTCGACTGGGCCAGCCGTCCCATCGGTGACTGGGACCTCTTGATCGGCGCCGAGCTCCACAAGTTCTTGCCCCTCGCTCACGTGGGGGTGCCACTCGCGCTCATCCTCGTGCTCTACCGGGTGGAGCGCGCGGCCGGCCTCCTCGGCGGCGTCGCGGTGGGCACGGCGGGGTATCTCGCCGCGACCCTGTGGATGGGGCACCTCACCACACCGTTCGGGGCCACCCTCACCACCGGCTGGTGCGCGCTGAACGCGCTCGGCTGCCTCTACCTCGCCTCGTTGGTGCTCGCCAAGAAGCGCTGAGCGCCACGACGCCGTCGCGGCATGCGGCGGGGGCGCATCTCCGAGCGTTGCCTTCCGCCGCATGGCGGGCCAAGCTTCGCGCCGTGAAGCGCGCGGTCTGCCTCGGTGCCCTCGCCACCCTGTTGGCTCAAGCGACCGCGCACGCAGAGCCTCCCGCGCCGCCGCCCGCGGAGCCCGCGGCCCCCGACGCTCCGCCCGCCGAGCCTCTGCCCGATCCGGCGAGCGCTGCTCCCGAGGAGCCGTCGGGCGACGACCCCGAGCCAGGGGGCGACGCCGAGGTGCCCAAGCCGGCCGAGCCCGCACCCTTGGTCGACCCCAAGCTCGAGGCAGAGCGCCGCGAGGCGGCAGCCCAAGCGGCGCGAGAGACCGCGCAACCTCGCGAGCCCCTCGTCGACGTGGACCTCCCCGAGCCACCTCCCTGGGAGCGGCGGCTCGAGGTCGGCGCCTCCTTCGCGTTCGTGTTGAGGCCGTTCTCGAGCGGCCTCGCCGACTCCGATGTCGAGTATGACCCCGGCGCTGGCTTCATGGTGCACCTGCACTGGCCCATCCAGGAGTGGCTCCGCATCAACCCCTATTTCATGCACGTGTTCCACGGCCTCGACATCCCGCAGGGCGCGCTGCAGGCAAACTCGGGTCAGTCCATCAGCCCCGACGCCACGATCTCCGAAGCGCGCGTCGCCACCTACGTGCTCGGCATCAAGCTCTCCCCCACCCTCAACTTCACCGATCGCTGGCGGGCATGGTTCACCGCCGGCATCGGCTGGGGGCGGTTCGAGTTCCCCACCATGATGGTCACCGAGCGAGACGGCTCCACCTTCGAGATCCGTGAGCGCAACGGCGTGATCGTGGAGTTCCCGCTCGGGCTCGGCGTCGCGTTCGACGTGATCGAGCGTTGGCTGGCCCTCCACTACGAGGCCACCGCAGCCCCCGTCACCGGCCAATCTGGCTCGGCGCACTCGATCTTCCAGGTGGTCGACGCCGACGGCGAGCTCCGCGACGTGGGCCCCTTCGGCGCCATCGAGGTCTCCTTCGTGCAGACGCTCGGCCTCTCGCTCATCCTCTGATCCATGCCCCAAGTCACGCAACAGGCGCTCAAGGAGCGGGCGCGCGCCCTGCTCCTCGCCATGACCGAGCGCGACCGCTACATCTACGCCCTGAACCGCGGCTCGGTGGCCAAGGTGGTGGAGATCTTCCAGGCCGAGGCGGTGCCGAGAGTGGAACAAGAGGCCTCGGGGGCGGTGCTGCGCTTCGCCACCGAGTCGCCCCGCGCCCACTACGTGCTCTTCGACAGCGAGGCCCTCGGCGTGGCGCTGCTCGAGGGCGACCAACCCGGCTGTGTGCCGACCATGGCGAAGATCCTCGCCGCCACGAGCTTCGTGCCGCAGTCGAGCTTGTGGGGCGACGCCCTGCGCATCGGCACCCCGGAGGGGCTCCGCGCCCTCCGAATCCTGGCGCACATGGCCATCGGCTGGGACGGCGACTGGACCGACCTGTTCTTGCTCTACCTCGCCTCCCCCGATCCCATCGTACGCCACGACGCCACCCTCGCCCTCGTCACCGCGGCGATGGTGTCGTTCGAGCAGGAGTCGGCGATCGAGCTGTTGGTGGAGGCCAAAAAGCGCGAGACCTTTCCCAAGCTCGCGGAGACGATGGCGGAGGCCGAAGCGCTCCTGCGTCGGCTAGGGGGCGAGCCGGTCGATCTGGCCGGGCTCGAGGCGGCTCGCGGCGACACCAACTCGGCCGCAGACTGAGCGGCCGCCCACACACGCCTCGTCGCGTCGGGCCGCGCTGCCTGCTACACTATTGCGCACGACTCAGGACGCGCTGCGTCCACGGGGGGACGCGCATGCCGTCCATCGCTGAAAAACGACCTGACACACGCGCCAGCGACGCGCGACCCGCCAGAGAGCGGGAGGGCGCCGTCACCGGCGACCGCAAGAAGACCGATCCGCTGATCGGTCAGGTGGTGAACGGTCGCTTCGAGATCCTCAGCCTCATCGCCCGAGGCGGCATGGGCAAGGTGTATCAGGCGGAGCAGGCGCCGCTCGGACGCATCTGCGCCATCAAGGTGCTCAGCCCCAAGTACGACGGCACCGAAGACCCGGAGTTCCAGCGCCGCTTCTACCTCGAGGCCTCGACCGCGGCGAAGCTCACCCACCCGAACACCGTCACCATCTTCGACTACGGTCGGGACGAGCAGCTCGACCTCTACTACATCGCGATGGAGTACGTGCGCGGTCGCACGCTCTTCCGGGTGCTCCGCGAAGAGGGCACGCTCGCCGAGCACCGCGTCGCCCACGTGATTCGGGAGGTGGGCCGCTCGCTGCGGGAGGCCCACGCGCTCGGCGTCATCCACCGCGACATGAAGCCTGCCAACGTGGTGCTCGTGGAGAGCGAGCACGAGCAGGACACGGTGAAGGTGCTCGACTTCGGGCTCGTGAAGGACGTGAGCGGCGACGACGCGGAAGACCTCACGCAACAGGGCCTGTTCATGGGATCCCCGAAGTACATGGCCCCCGAGCAGATCTTGGGCAACCCGGTGTCGCCCGCCACCGACGTGTACGCGCTCGGCGTGCTCGCCTACGAGCTGCTCACCGGCCAGGTGCCCTTCGACCGCGGCTCGAGCGTCAAGACGCTGATGGCCCACGTCAACGACACGCCCCGCTCGATGCGCGCGGTCAACCCGCGCGTGTACCTCTCGGCGGCGATGAACGCGATCGTGATGCGGTGCCTGGAGAAGGATCCGGCGAGTCGCTACGCGAGCATCGACGAGCTCTTGCGCGCGCTCACCCGCGTAGAGGGTGGAGGGACGCTCACCGACAGCCTCCTCGCCGGGCCCATCGTCAAGCCGCCCCCTCCGCTGCTCGACGTCGCCGATCCGCTGGAGTCGAACCCCACCGAGCGCATCTCCCGCTCGGCCGCCCCCGGCTCCTCCACCGCCCACGGCGCCACGGCTCCGCGTCCCGGCGGCGACAGCGCGACCACCGCGGCGACGAGGCGGGCGTTCGACGAGCTCCTCGGCCCGAGCGACCCGTCGCCGCCACGCCCCTCGTCCCCCCCTGGACACGCCTCGATGGCGCCGCTCGACTCGATGTCGCCGCTCGACTCGATGCCACCCGAGTCGGTGTCCCCGAGATCGTTGGCCCCCGACTCGCTGCGGCCGAGCGTTCACCCGAGCGGCACCCCCGAGCCCATGGAGCAGCTCGCCTTCGACGAGCTGGCGCTCCCCAAGCGCTCGCGAACCCCCGTCGTCGTGGCGCTCGCCGCGGTGGGTCTCGTCGGAGCGGTGGCCGTTGGTTTCGCGCTCGAGAGCAGCACGGCGGAGACCGCCGCTGCCCAACCGAGCCCCACCTCGAGCCCCTCCGCGGCCAGCACAGCCACGCCCGACGGCGAACGGTCGCGTGTCGTGCGCGTCCGGTCCGAGCCCAGCGGAGCCCGCGTGGCGGAAGGCGAACGCGTCCTCTGCGAGGCCACCCCCTGCGACATCGCGTGGAGCGGCACCGAGGCGAGCGCGACCCATGAGCTGACGCTCACCCTCGACGGCCACGCGCCGACCAAGGTGGCCACATCCGTCGACGCCACCGAGGTGAGCGCGACGCTCGCGACGGTGGTGACCCCGCCGGGCTCGAAGTCGCCGCCCGCGCCGTCGCCCTTCGCGCCGGCGCCGAAGCTCGGCGCGCCGCCCAAACCGGCCGCCCCCGCCCCCGCTCCAAAGTCGGAGACGCCCGCGCCGCGGCCCAAGCTGAGCGGCTACAAAGACTCACCCTACTGATTCTGTTGGCTCGGTGCGCGGAGCGGCCACCCTGCCGTGCGCCACGCAGCGTCGATCCGAGCCCTCAAACGCGAGGTGCGCCGCGGATCGAGGGCTTCTCCGGTTGCGCGAGGCAGCCCCGGCTTGCAAGATGAGCTGCACATCACGGCTCACGCGCACACCACGCCGCGGGGGCGGCCGAAAGGATCTCTCATGAAAGCCACCACGCTCGCCATCGCCGCCAGTCTCTGCCTCCCCGTCGTCGCCTGCGACCAGCAGGGCACCGACGGCAGCGCGGCCAAAGACAACGGCGGCGATCTCCACGCGGCCTTCGCCGACCTCACCCCCAACGAGGTGCAGAAGCTCATCGACGACGGCGCGTGCACGCCCGTCGACGTGAACGGCACGTCCACGCGCGAGAAGTACGGCATCGTCCCCGGCGCCGTGCTGCTCGCGGGAAGCGACGCGATCGACGGCCTCCCCGACGACAAGGCGTCGAAGCTCGTCTTCTATTGTGGAGGCAAGGCGTGCAACGCTGCACCCAAGGCGGCCAAGCTCGCCCAAGCGGCGGGTTACAAGGATGTCAGCGTCATGCGCGAAGGCATCCGCGGCTGGGTCGACGCCGGCAAGAAGGTCGACAAGCCCGCGTCCTGACGCCCGGTCGACCGAGCGCCCATCGCAGCTCCGAGCTCCCGCTCGGGCGAGCCCATTTCGGGGCGCCGACGTCGAGCCGTCTGTCCCGCCGCCGGCCGCTTCAGTTATGGTCCCCCCATGACGGGTGGCCGGGGCACTCGAAGGCGTCGCTCCCTCGCGCTGGTGGTGTGCGTCGCGTCGTTGCTCGCCACGGAGCCGGCGCGAGCCGACGCGCGCGCCGAGGCCCGCCGTCACTTCGAGGCGGGGATGGATCACATCGCCGCGTCCCGGTTCTCGCAGGGCGTGGCCGAGCTCGAGCGCGCCTACGAGATCCTCCCCCACCCCGCGGTGCTCTACAACATCGCGCGCGCCTGGCGCGACGCGGGGGAGCTCGAGAAGTCGCTCGCCGCCTACGAGCGCTACCTGGCCACCGAACCGGACGACGCAGCAGAGGCCGAGGCCGCGGTCATCAACCTACGCGCCCGCATCGAACAGAAGAAGGCGGCCGAGGCGCCAGCGACCCCGGTCCCCGGCGATCCTGCGCCCGCGCCGGGCCCCGCCCCCGCGCCCAAGCCCGCCAAAGCCACCGAGCCGCCTTCCACCGAGACCGCGCCCGACCTCGACATCTACGAAGAGCGCGTCGTCACCGCCTCTCGTCGCGCGCAGAGCCCGCTCGACTCCCCGAGCTCGACGACCATCGTCACCAAGCAAGACATCCGCCTCTCCGGCATCACCCGCATCCCCGAGCTCCTCCGACGGGTGGCCGGCATGGACGTGATGCAGCTCACGGGGGGCGACACGAGCGTCTCGATGCGCGGGGTGAACAGCCGCCTCTCGAACAAGCTGCTCGTGCTGGTCAACGGGCGCACGGTGAAGAACGATGTGCTCGGCTCCACCTTCTGGGAGACGCTCTCCATCGACGTCGATCAGATCGAGCGCATCGAGGTGGTGCGTGGGCCTGGCTCCTCACTCTACGGCGCCGACGCCTTCTCGGGCGTCGTGAACATCATCACCATCGCCCCCGGCGAGGGCTCGTCCGGCTTCCGTGCCGGCCTCGGCGACTCGGTGCAGGCCTACGGCTCGGCGTGGGCCACCCAACGGGCCGGCGACTTCGCCTACCGAGCCTCGGCGGGCTACACCCGGTACCCGCGCTGGACGCGCGAGGTGAGCGCCGACCGCGTCGATCTTCGGCTGGCAGACACCGATCAGAACCTCGGCGCCCAGAACGCACGCTTCGATCTCCGCACCAGCACCCGCGTCGGGAAAGACCAAGCCATCGAGCTCGGCGGCGGCTTCGCGCGCACCGATCTCGAGCTCTATGGCATTGGCCCGTTCAACGACTACGCCACCCAGTTCGACTCCGGTGACGTCTCGGTCGCGTACCGGAGCGACCTCATCACGGTGCGCAGCAACTACACCTATCTGGGCGCCTTCGCCCGCGCGAACCACGACTACCGCGGCCACACGCTCTACGAGAGCGACCCTCGCCAGCACTCCTTCGAGACGAGCCTCGAGCTCGCCGGCACCGTGAAATGGCCCGAGGGCGTCACCCACGGTCTGCTCGCCGGAGTGCAGTATCGGCTCAAGAGCATCGACTGGACGTACCTCGTCGACGAGCCGCCCATCCAGCATCCGGTGGGGGTGTACGCCCAAGAGGCGCTCACGTTCCTCGAGAGCTACTCGCTCGTGCTGAGCGGGCGCCTCGACTACGTGCCCGTGCTCGAGACGGTGGTCCCCTCCGGTCGCGCCACGTTCATCGCCAAGCCAGGCAGCGACCGCCACGCCATCCGCGCCTCGGTGGGCACCGCCTTCCGCACGCCCACCTTCCTCGAAGCCTTCCTCGATATCCCCATCCAGCTCTCGTTCCCGGGCCTCGATCTGCAGTCTTCGAGCACGCGCCAGGACGACCCGGAGTTCCTCCTCGGACCCGAGAACATCGTCGCCGCCGACCTCGGCTATCTCAATCAAATGAGCGACGACTTCCAGCTCGAGGTCAACGGCTACTACCACCGCATCAGCGACTTCATCGTGCTCGCCGACCCACGGCGTCTCAGCCTGTCGAACGTGGCGGAGGGGATCGGCGGGATCAACCCAGAGACCGGCCGCTACGTGGTCGGCTTCGGCGGCTGGACCAACCAGTGCGCGATCGATCACGTGTTCGGCGGCGAGGTCGGCGGGCGCTTCTATGGAGTGGAGGGCTGGGACATATTCGCCAACTACGCCATCAACTACGGCATCCAGGAGCTACCCACCGGCTGCGTGGTGGCCCGAGATCAGAAGACGAGCCACCACAAGATCAACGTGGGCACGCAGCTCCGCACGGCGTTCGGTCTCGAAGGGGAGATCACGTTCCACTATCAAACCGCTCAGCTCTGGGGCGAGCAGGTGGCCACCCTCGACGGCGTTCAGCTCCGCCTCTTCGAGCTCCCTGCGTATCACCTCCTCAACGGCCGCGTCGGCTTCAGCTTCCTCGAGCGCAAGAACGCCAACGTCGCCGTCACCGTGTTCAACGCCCTGGCCGATGTGTTCGGCGACCCGCCGCAGATGCACCCCTTCGGGAACCGCATCGGCCGCCGGTTCATGGGCTTCTTCTCCTACCGACTCTGAATCGATGCACGCCTCCTCCAGCGCGAGACTCGCCTTCCTCGCCGCCATCGCCGCGGTGAGCAGCGGCTGCACCGACGCGGACACCTTCGTGCCGCTGCCCGAGTTCGGGGGGCCCGCGGGCGTGATCACCGGCACCGTGAGCTACACCGGCCCCGCTCCCTGCACCGAGGGGGGGCGCGTGCGCGGCGCGGCGATCTTGCTCGCGTTCGAGGAGCGCCTGCTCCCTCCCCCCGAAGGGCTCGGCACCACCGCCGCGAGCTTGAACGTGATCACCGGAGAGGCCCTCTTCAGCGGCATCCGCGCGGAGCTCGGTTTCAACGAGGACGGCTCGCTCCACTGCCCACCTCCCGGAGCAGCGCCGGTGCAGGTGAGCGCCGACCTCGCGATCGGACCGCTCCCCGCCGGCGTGTTCGAGGTGCGCGGCTTCTACGACTACGATGGCGACTTCCACCCCGGCTTCTCGATCTTCAACCTGCCCACCGCCGGCGACGTGGCAGGAGGGGCCATCGAGAACGCCCAGGCCGCGCTGCTCGGCGCGCCGGTGGAGTTTCGACGCATCCCCATCGGCGACGTGAACGAGGACGGCTCCCGCACCATGCCCGACACCGGCGTGCACGTGGAGGGGGTGGTGGTCTCGCTCGGCCTCCCCCTCCCCCTCGAGCGACCCGTGTTCCACGTGCGGGAGGTTCGCGACGAAGTCTTCGGCAACACCGATCCGCGCGCGATCGTCGTCCCCTCCGACTACCCGCTCGCCCTCTTCGATCTGATGGACCCGATGGCCACCGAGGCCTCGTTCGTGCGCCTCGTGCTCGGCGCGGGCGTCGGCCCCGACGACGAAGAGGCCGCAGCGAAGCGCCCCTTTCGCTTCCCCGTCGACAACCCGATCCTGCTCCACACGCGCCAAGACGTGAACCGCGACGGGGTCATCGACGAACGCGACTCCATCCCCGAGTCGAGCTCCATCCCGCAGCTTGGGCCGCTCGGTCTGCTGAGCAAGACCACCGCCGATCCGCTCGTCTCACGACGACCGGCGGTGTTGTGGCAAGGGGTGACCTTGCTCGACAGCCTGTTCGGCACCGCCACCGCGCCCCCCGAGCTCGCCGCGCCCCGCGCCGAGGTGCTCCTCGCCCTGCGGCCCGCGGTGCTGTGCATCGATCCGCTCGATCCCGACGCCCCCGGCGTCCTCGTGAGCGCGCGCGCCACCGACGCGCTCGGCACACCCCTGTTCGACGACCCGGTGCTGCTCGAGGCCGCTCTGTCGGCCCAGTTCGGACGCCCCGTGGGGCTTCGGGTCGGCTGCCTGCCCGAAGGCACGTACAACCTCAACCTCGTGTACGAGACGGGCCAAGCCTGGACCGTGCCCAACGAGGCCGGCCGCTGCGCCACGACCGAGCCCATGAGCAGCGACGGCTCGCGCTGTGGCGAGCGCGCCCGCCTCGCGTCGCAAGACGTGGTGGTCACCATTGGCCCCCCGCAAGATGCGAGCTATTGCGCCGAGCACCCCACGCCGGCCGCGTGCGTCGCCGGCCCCTAAAGGCGCCCCACGCGGCGTTCGGTCCAGGCCCTCGTCTCCATCATGAACAGATCGCTCGTCGTCATCGGTAACTTCGACGGAGTGCATCGCGGGCACCAGGCGGTGCTGTCGTCGGTGCACCGCGAGGCAGCGAAGCGCGGGCTCACGGCGCGACTCCTCACCTTTCACCCTCACCCCGCCGTCACCCTCGGACGCCGGGCGCCGGCGGTGCTCACCACGCTCGAGCGCAAGCTCGAGCTCGTCGCGCGCGCGTGCCCCGGCATCGAGCCGATCGTCACCGAGTTCACCCCCGAGTTCGCGCGCCAGACGCCCGAAGCGTTCGTCGACCGCGTGCTGGGCCAACAGCTCCACGCCGCCATGGTCATGGTGGGCGCCAACTTCCGCTTCGGCCGCGACCGCGCGGGCGACCTCGCCGCGCTCGCCCGGCTCGGAGCGACCGCCGGCTTCGAGGTCGAGCCCACGCAGCTGTTGGGAGACGCGCAGGGTGCCTGGTCGAGCACGCGGATTCGAGCCTTGCTCGCCACCGGCGACGTCGCCGGCGCCCGCGCCTTGTTGGGTCGACCCCACATGCTCTCCGGAGTGGTCTCGCGCGGCGACCAGCGCGGCCGACGGCTCGGGTTCCCCACCTGCAACATCGCCGCGTTCGAGGAGGCGCTGCCTCCCTTGGGCGTCTACGCGGTGCTGATCGATCGCGTCGATCGCGACGCCGCGGGGGCGCCGCCGAGAGCGCGCGCGATGGCGCGCGGGGTGGCCAACATCGGGCTCCGGCCCACGATCGGTGGCGGCGAACGTCCACTGCTCGAGGCCCACGCGTTCGACTTCGACGAAGACGTGTACGGCACCGAGCTGCGCGTGCACCTCGTGGCGCACCTCCGGGCCGAGCGGAAGTTCGAGAGCCTCGACGCGCTCCGGTCCCAGATCGCCGACGACTGCTCCGTCGCTCGCGAAGCCACCGCCGACAGCACCCCGAACCCAGCGCTCGGCGGCGCCTGGGCCTGACGCGCAAGGCGTGAGCGTTGGGATAAATCGGGCGACACCTCGCGCTCCCCTGGGGTAGTCTCCGCCGCATGTCGTCCGGGGAGGAACTCCACGATTTGTCGGTCGCCGAGCTCGTGGCGCGAGCCCAACGACTCGGCATCCCTGGCGCCGAGTCGATGCGCCGCGAGCAGCTGGTGAGCGCCCTCGGCGAGACGAGCGCGGAGCGTCATCGTGGGCGTCCGCAAGACTCCTCGCCCCCCGCGAGCCGCGCTGGGGGCTGGCTCGGTCGCGCTCGTGAGCTGGTCGCCCGCGTGGTCGAGCAGGGGCTGCACATGCCAGAGGCCGCCAACCTGCTCCGGACGGTGGCGACGCCCCCCACCCCGCCACCGCCGCCGCTCCCCACGGTCACGCTCGCCGAGATCTACGCCGCCCAGGGACACACCGAGAAGGCCCTCGAGGTGCTCGACCAGGTGCTCCGGCACACCCCGCGTCACGCGGAGGCGTTGGCGCTCTCGGCGCGCCTCTCCGGACGAGCCCACGCGACGGCTCCCCGCACGGCGGAGGCCGCTGCGGGGGAGGCGGCCAACCCCGCGTCGACGGACACCCCGGTCGTCACGGCCCAGCCCCCCGTCGCCAGCGAAACCGAGACAGCCA
>CAYOAL010000016.1:0-82264 GCA_964401935.1 uncultured Polyangiaceae bacterium | reverse complement strand
ACGAGACCGCAGCCAACGAGACCGCAGCCAACGAGACCGCAGCCAACGAGACCGCAGCCAACGAGACCGCGACCCGCTCGAGCGAAGCCAAGAGCGCTGTGAACCGCTCGAGCGCAGCCAACGAGCCCGCGACCGCCGAGACCACGAGCCGCTCGAGCGCGAGACCGGGGGCAGGCCTCCCGGAGTCGGTCGGCACCGACGCGGCGACCGCACCTGGCGCGGCGTCCCTCGTCGCGTCGGACGCGACCGCGCCCGCCCGCGTGGCCCCTCTGGACGACGTCGTTTGTCTGCCCACCGATCCGAGCTCGATGTTCGTGTACTGGGAGGTGCGCCCCATCACGTTCGCCCGCGCCCGTTGGCGTGACCCGCGCGGGAAGCTGGTGTTGCGCATCGTGAGCATCCTGGCCAGCGTCGACGAGACACGCGCAGCGGTGGTGGGCGACGAACGTGACATCGACGTCGACGAGCTCACCGGAGAGCGCTTCGTCCACGGCTTGCCTCCTGGCTCCGAGGTGCGCCTCTGCATCGGGTGGCTCGGCCCGCGCGGGTTCAGCCCGCTCGCCATCGCCTCCGAGATCTCCATGCCCCGCGACTACCAGAGCGCGGTCGAGGCCACGACCAACGCCGATCAACGGCTGGCGGCGTCGTGGCGCGAGGCGGTCCGCGCCGGGCGCGCTGCCCTCCAAGAGACGCCCGCGCATCGGGTCGCACGCGAGCACGCGCTCACCATCGCCGGGAGGATGAACGGCGGCGCGGTGCCCATCGTCGAGCTCTCCGACAGCACCAGCACCCGCGAGGTCACCCGCGTGTCCTTCGGCGGAGCGAGCGACCTGCATCGCATCACCGATCGGCTCACCGAGCGCTTCTTTGCCTGGCCGCACGGACCGGCTCGAATGGGCGGCGCGAGCGAGCGCTTCGGCGGCGCAAGCGATCTCTTCGGCGGCGCGAGCGATCTCTTCGGCGGCGCGAGCGATCTTCAGCGCCACCGCTCCCGCAGCTGAGCACCCCGCGGGGCAAGAGGGGCGCTCCTCGAGCGACCCATCCATCCCGACCATCCATCCGCGGGCGTGCGTCGGTCGAGCGAGACCTCGCCCCACCGATCGATGGGGCGCACATTCGCTCGAAAAACACCGATCGGCAGGCAACTCCACGGGTCTCCGAAGCGATGTGGAAGTGAGAGGACCCGATGAACCACCGATGCCTTCCCCGCGGCGCCGTCATGGCGCTCCTTTGCCTTGTCTCCCTCACCCCTCACGCCCTGGCCGGCTCCCCCTCCGACTTGGACGACGTGCCCGATCCGGATCGTCCCCTCGGCGATCTGCCCACCCACGAGCTCCCCGTGCAGGACCTCGTCCCCGCCTTCGGCCCGCTCCTCGCCGCCCCGCCGAGCGGTCGCACCTCCCTGAGTCTGTCGTTGTCGCTGTTCGACAGCGACCACCGCGTCAGCCTCTCCGGCGGTCTGCTCCTCTCGATTCCGCTCGACATCGTCGCCCCCAGCAAGGCCAAACGACCCGGGCCGCGCCCAAGCCCCGACGACGACGAGGCGCTCGAGGCGAAGAGCAGCGAAGACGACGACGACGCGAGCAGCGAGTCCACCCACGCCAACGCGGAGAAGCGCCGCAACAAGACCAAGGGACGGCGCCCCAAGCGTGGCGGTGGCGGGGACGAGCTCGACGCAACAGGCCCCAAGCTGCCGGTCGTACGCCCCAAGGACGCTCGCGCCGCGATCGCAGCGACCCAGCGCCGCAGGGGCACCGTCACCACCCTCGACGAGCTCGACGGCATGGCGACGCGAGCTCGCTTCTCCTCGTTGCTCCCCACGGTGCGCCTCCGCGCCACGCGGCTGGTCGATGAGTCGGTGAGTCTGTCGCCCACGTCGTACGACGCCGAGCGCACCACGAGCCGTGGTGGCGCCAGCCTCTGGCTCGAGGCCCGCGCCACGTGGGAGCTCGATCGCCTGGTGTTTGCCACCGAGGAGGTGCGGGTCGCCCAGATCCAGCACAGCGTCGCCAAGGACCATGAAGGCGACGCTCGGCGCGTGGTCGAGCACCTGTTCGCGTGGCAGCGTGCCGTCTACGCCATGTTCGACCCCTCCTTGTCGCTCACCAGCTGCGTCCAGGCCTGGCTCGACACCGAGCAGCTCGCGGCCACCCTCGACGTGGAGACCGGCGGTTGGTTCAGCCGCTGGGGCGCCCACCACCACGTCCCGCGCCCGAGCTGCGTCACGGCTTACGAGGCGGATGTCGCCGTCGACTGAACCCGACGGGCCCCGCCAAAGCGCAAACGATGCCGCACAGCGCACCTATTGCGCGTCGCGACGGCGCAAAATGCGCATAAACCGGCCCTCCCACCCGTTCCCCTCTTCCGACCCCGTCGGCGCCCCCGGGCATGGTCGTTGCTCAAGCGCGATCCCATGCGCGGTTCCATGATCACCGTCGACGCCAACCATGCCGTCGCAGACGTCGCTTATCGTGTCAGCGAGGTCATCGCGATCTATCCGATCACGCCTGCGTCACCGATGGGTGAGCACGCGGACACCTGGGCCAACGACCACCGCCCGAACGTCTGGGGCGCGGTCCCGCGCGTCGCCGAGCTGCAGTCGGAGGGGGGCGCGGCGGGCGCCATCCACGGCGCCGTGCAGACTGGCGCGCTCGCCACGACGTTCACCTCGTCCCAGGGTCTGCTCCTGATGATCCCCAACATGTACAAGATCGCAGGGGAGCTCACCCCTTGCGTGATCCACGTGGCGGCCCGCTCGCTGGCCAGCCACGCGCTCTCGATCTTCTGCGACCACAGCGACGTGTACGCCACGCGGGGGACCGGCTTCGCCATCCTCGGCGCCACCACGGTGCAGGAGGCGGAGGACCTGGCCGCCATCTCTCACGCCGCCACCCTCGAGACCCGCGTGCCCTTCCTCCACTTCTTCGATGGCTTCCGCACCTCGCACGAGATCGCCAAGATCGAGCCCATCGAAGACAAGACCCTCCGCGCGCTGCTCGACGACAACCGCATCGTCCAGCACCGCGAGCGCGCCCTCACCCCCGACCATCCCGTGGTTCGCGGCACCGCCCACAACCCCGACACGTTCTTTCAGGCGCGCGAGGCGGTGAACACGTTCTACGACGCCATCCCCCAGAAGCTCGAGGCGGTGATGGGTCGCTTCGCCGAGCTCACCGGCCGGCAGCACGCCCTCGTGAGCTACGACGGACACCCGGAGGCGGAGCACGTCGTGGTCGTCATGGGCTCCGCAGCCGAGACCGCGCGAGAGACCGCGCGCTTCCTCGCCGCCGAGGGCGAGCAGGTGGGCACCCTCACCGTGCGCCTCTACCGGCCGTTCCCCGAGGCGCAGCTCCTCGCCGCGTTGCCCGCTTCGGTGAAGCGTATCGCCGTGCTCGACCGCACCAAGGAGCCCGGTGCCCCCGGAGAGCCCCTCTACCTCGACGTGGTGTCCACGCTCGCGCGCTCCGACCGCCACGTGGCGGTCGTCGGCGGGCGCTACGGTCTGTCCTCGAAAGAGGTCACCCCCGCCATGATCGGGCGGGTCTTCGAGGAGCTCCGCGCCGACGCCCCCAAGCACGGCTTCACCCTCGGCATCGTCGACGACGTCACCCACACCTCTCTCGACGTTCGCCGCGCCCTCGACATCGAGCCCCCGGAGACCACCCGCGCCATCTTCTGGGGCCTCGGGTCGGACGGAACGGTGAGCGCTAGCAAGAGCAGCGTCGAGATCATCGGCGACCAAACACCGCTCTTCGCTCAGGGCTACTTCGTGTACGACTCGAAGAAGGCGGGCGCGGTCACGGTGTCGCATCTCCGCTTCGGACCGAAGCCCATCCGCGCGCCGTACCTCGTCGACGCCGCGAGCTTCGTGGGCATCAACCAGTGGTCGTTCATCGATCAGTTCGACGTGCTCGAGCAGGCGGCCCCGAAGGCGACCGTGCTCTTGAACGCGTCGATGTCTCCCGCCGAGGTCTTCGAGAGCTTGCCCGTCGAGGCCCAACAGCAGGTGATCGAGCGCCAGCTGACGTTGTGGACGATCGACGCCTACGAGGTCGCCAAGACCCTCGGCCTCGGCAGACGCATCAACACGATCATGCAAGCCTGCTTCTTCGCGCTCAGCGGCGTGCTGCCGCGCGACGAAGCGCTCAGCGAGATCAAGAAGTCGATCCAGGAGAAGTACGGCAAGCGCGGCCGCTCGGTGGTCGAGAGCAACTTCGCCGCCGTCGACGCCGCGGTCGAGAACCTCCACCAGGTCACGATCCCCACCGCGCCGCGCGGCGAGCGCCACCGCCCGCCGGTGGTCGCCGAGGCCGCTCCCGACTTCGTGCAAAAAGTCACCGCCCTCATGCTCGCGCGCAAGGGCGACCTGCTC
Source organism: uncultured Polyangiaceae bacterium (assembly GCA_964401935.1). GTDB lineage: Bacteria > Myxococcota_A > Polyangia > Polyangiales > Polyangiaceae > JAPYTK01. The sequence continues at coordinate 77,892 of CAYOAL010000016.1, read as the reverse complement.
CCGGTGAGCGCGTTTCCCCCCGACGGCACCTGGCCCACCGGCACCGCGCGCTGGGAGAAGCGCAACATCGCGCTCGAGATCCCGGTATGGGACGAGGCGCTCTGCATCCAGTGCAACAAGTGTGCGTTGGTGTGCCCGCACGCGGCAGTGCGCACCAAGGTGTATCCCGTGGAGGTGGCGGCGGCCGCGCCCAACACGTTCAAGTCGGTGCCCTTCCGCTCCAAAGACCTCACCAACATGGGCTACACCGTGCAGATCGCGCCCGAAGACTGCACGGGCTGCACCCTGTGCGTCGCCGTGTGCCCGGCGCGCGACAAATCCAACCCCCGCCACAAAGCGCTCGACATGGCCGAGCAAGCGCCGCTCCGCGCCCCCGAGCGCGACAACTTCGCGTTCTTCGACGCGATCCCCGAGCTCTCGCGCGCACAGGTGCGCCTCGACGTGAAGCACACGCAGCTGTTCGAGCCGCTGTTCGAGTTCTCGGGCGCCTGCGCCGGCTGCGGCGAGACCCCCTACATCAAACTCCTCACCCAGCTCTACGGCGACCGGCTCATCATCGCCAACGCCACCGGCTGCAGCTCGATCTATGGCGGCAACCTGCCCACCACGCCCTATTGCACCGACGCCGCAGGGCGCGGCCCCGCCTGGGCCAACTCCCTGTTCGAAGACAACGCGGAGTTTGGCCTCGGGATGCGCCTCGCCGTCGAGCAGATGCAGCGTGACGCGCGGCGCCTCCTCGACAAGCTGAAGGGTCAGTTCGACGGTGGCCTCGCCGACGAAATCCTCACCGCGACCCAGAGCACCGAAGCCGACCTCGCGACGCAACGCGATCGCGTCCAGAGGCTCAAGGAGCGCCTCACGGATGTCGGCGGCCTCGACAAGAAGCGCCTCCGCAGCCTCGTCGACTACCTCGTCGACAAGAGCGTGTGGATCGTCGGCGGCGACGGTTGGGCCTACGACATCGGCTACGGTGGACTCGACCACGTGCTCGCCTCGGGCGAGAACATCAACGTGCTCGTCCTCGACACGGAGGTGTACTCGAACACCGGTGGGCAGCAGTCGAAAGCGACGCCCCTCGGCGCGGCTGCCAAGTTCGCAGCGGCCGGGCGCGACCTCCCCAAGAAGGACCTGGGCATGTTGGCGATGGCCTACGGCAACGTCTACGTGGCGCAAGTGGCCTTCGGCGCCAACGACAAGCAGACCCTGCAGGCCATGCTCGAAGCCCAGTCCTATCCCGGCCCCTCGCTGATCATCGCCTACAGCCACTGCATCGCGCACGGGTACGATCTCGCCCACGCCCTCTCCCAGCAAGAGCTCGCCGTCGCGAGCGCCTACTGGCCGCTCTTCCGCTACGACCCGCGCCGTCGCGAGGAAGGAAAGACCGCCCTCGTGATCGACTCCAAGCCTCCCAAAAAGACGCTGCGCGACTTCGCTTACAACGAGACGCGCTTCCGCCTACCGCTGATGTCAAACCCCGAGCGGGCGGAGGAGCTCATGGACCGAGCCCAAAAACACGCCACCGCGCGCTTCGAGCTCTACACCCAACTGGCCCAAACCCGAGACTGACGCCATGGACCTCCGAACGAACTATCTGGGACTGTCGCTTGCGAGCCCCCTCGTGGCCGGGGCATCTCCGCTGGCCAAGGATCTCGACGTCTGCAAACAGCTCGAGGACAGCGGCGCTTCGGCCATCGTGTTGCACTCGCTCTTCGAGGAGCAGATCACCGGCGAAGAGCACGCCCTGCTCCACCACACCACCGCGTACGAGAACGCGCACCCCGAGGCGCTCAGCTACTTCCCCGAGCCACGCGAATACGCCCTGCGCCCCGACGCCTACCTCGAGCACATCCGAGCGCTGAAGGAGTCGCTGGCGGTGCCCGTGATCGCTTCGCTCAATGGGGTCACCCTCGGCGGGTGGACGCACTACTCCCATTTGATGGCGGAGGCAGGGGCCGACGCGCTCGAGCTCAACGTGTACTACGTGGCGAGCGACCCCACGGAGACGCCACAAGACGTGGAGCATCGCTACATCGAGGTGTTGCGCTCGGTGAAGCAGCAGGTGTCGATCCCGATCGCGATGAAGCTCTCCCCCTTCTTCTCGGCGCCGGTGTTCACCGCCCGCCGCCTGGCCGACGAAGGCGCCGCGGGTGTGGTGCTGTTCAACCGCTTCTACCAACCCGACATCGACATCGACATGCTCGAGGTGCGGCCCATGGTGCGCCTCTCCGACTCGAACGCTCTCTTGTTGCGCGTACGCTGGCTCGCCGCCTGCTTCGGGCGGGTTGGCTGCTCACTCGCGGCCAGCGGCGGCATCCACACCGGGCGCGACGCCATCAAGGCGATCATGGCCGGCGCCGACGCGGTGCAGATGACGTCCGCGATCTTGCGCCATGGTCCGACGTACGTGCGCGCGGTGAAAGAGGAGATGGTGACCTGGATGACCGACAACGAGTACATCTCGGTTCGCCAGATGCGTGGCTCGATGAGTCTCATGCGCTGCCCCAACCCGGCCGCCTACGAGCGCGCCAACTACGTCAAAGGCCTCCAGAGCTGGGAGCCAGGAATCGTCATCTGATGGCACGTAAGAAGTCCCAAACCACCAAGTCCACCACCACCAACCCCTCAACGAAGACGCCGAAGCGCGCGAAGCCGAGCCCCTCGAAGCGCTGCTACTTCTTCTCTCGGTCGTCCACCGACGGTGGCGCGACCATGCGCGACCTCCTCGGAGGCAAGGGCGCGAACCTCGCCGAGATGTGTGCGATCGGGCTCCCGGTACCGCCTGGCTTCACCATCACCACCGAAGCCTGCGCTGCCTTCTTCGAGGGCGGCGAGGTGATGCCGATGGGGTTGATGGACGAGGTGGACGAGATGATCCGCCGCATCGAACGTGAGCTCGGACGCGAGTTCGGCTCGGAGACGAACCCGCTCCTGATCTCGGTGCGGAGCGGCGCCGCGGTGTCGATGCCGGGCATGATGGACACGATCCTCAACCTCGGTCTCAACGACCGGGTGGTGGCGTCCTGGTCGGCGCAGCCTGGTTTCGAGCGTCTCGCGTGGGATGCCTATCGGCGGCTCATCAACATGTTCGGAAGCGTGGTGATGGGCGTCCATCACGACCACTTCGAGAAGGCGTTCGATCGCATCAAGCGCGAGTACGACGCGGCCACCGACGCCGCCGTTCCTACGCGCGGCATGCAGAAGCTCTGTCAGGCCTACGCCACCGTGTATCGCAAGAAGGTCGGGAGCGAGTTTCCGCAGGATCCTCGCGAGCAGCTCCGCCTCGCCATTCAGGCGGTGTTCTCGAGCTGGAACAAGCCTTCGGCGGTCACCTACCGTCGCATCCATTCCATCCATCACCTCGCCGGCACCGCGGTCAACGTGCAGGCCATGGTCTTCGGCAACCTCGGCGAAGACTCCGGCACCGGCGTGGCCTTCACCCGCGTCCCCTCCACGGGCGAGGATGAGCTCTACGGTGAGTTCTTGGTGAACGCGCAAGGCGAAGACATCGTCGCTGGGATACGCACCCCTCGTCCGATCGACGAGCTCGCGACCTGGAACCCTCGGGTGGCCCGCGAGCTCCAAGCAGTGCGCGCCAAGCTCGAGAAGCACTTCCGCGACATGCAGGATCTCGAGTTCACCATCGAGCGCGGGACGCTCTTCATCCTGCAGACGCGTACGGGCAAGCGCACCGGCACCGCCGCGGTGCGGATCGCCGTCGACATGGTGCAGAAGCGCTTCATCGATCGGGCTGCCGCGGTGCGACGCATCACCCCCAACGACATCACGCAGCTGCTCTTGCCCAGCTTCGACGAGAAGGCGAAGAAGAGGGCTGTCACGGTGACCCGCGGCCTCGCCGCCTCGCCCGGAGCCGCGAGCGGCAAGCTCGCCTTCACCGCCCGCGAGGCCATCGCGCGGGCCGAGCACGGCGAGTCGGTGCTGCTCGTGCGACGCGAGACCTCGGCTGAGGACGTGGACGGAATGCACCACGCGGCCGGCATCCTCACCGCCACCGGCGGGGTGACCAGCCACGCCGCGGTCGTCGCGCGAGGCTGGGGCAAGTGCTGCGTGGTGGGCGCCGGCGAGCTCTCGATCGACACGCAGCGAGCCACGGTGACCGTTCGCGGGCAAACCTATGGCCGCGACGACGTGCTCTCGATCGATGGCTTCACCGGGGAGGTGCTGGTCGGTGAGGTGCCGCGGCGCCCGCCTCCGGGCGTTTCAGGCCCCGCCGCCAAGCTGCTCGGCTGGGCCGACGAGGCCGCGTCGCTTGGCGTGCGCGCCAACGCAGACACCCCGGAGGACGTACGGCACGCCCGCAACCTCGGCGCGCGCGGCATCGGCCTGTGTCGCACCGAACACATGTTCTTCGGCGACCGACGCATCCTCGCGATGCGAGAGATGATCTTGGCCGAGACGAGTCGACAGCGCCGCAAGGCCCTGCGCAAACTGCTGCCGTTTCAGCGACGAGACTTCGTCGGGATCTTCCGCGCCATGGCCGGCTACCCGGTCACCGTGCGACTGCTCGACCCTCCGCTGCACGAGTTCCTGCCTCACTCCCCGAGCGCCGTCGCCTCGGTCGCGCGCGACCTCGGCGTACCCGAGCGGCTCGTTGCCAGACGAGTCGCCGCCCTCCAGGAGTCGAACCCCATGCTCGGCCATCGTGGCTGCCGCCTCGCGGTGACGTTCCCCGAGATCGCGGAGATGCAGGTCACGGCCATCACCGAGGCCGCCATCCTCTGCCGACAGGAGCGCCTCGACGTGCGGCCGGAGATCATGATCCCGCTCGTCAGCACGCACGCCGAGATCGCCCGACTCAAGGCGCAGGTGCAAACCGTCATCGCCGACGTGAAGAAGGCGAAGGGCTTCCGCGGCAAGCTCGACATTCCTATCGGAACCATGATCGAGATCCCGCGCGCCGCCATCACCGCCGACGAGATCGCGACCGAAGCGGAGTTCTTCTCGTTCGGTACCAACGACCTCACGCAGCTCACCTTCGGCTTCAGCCGCGACGACGCGGGGAGCTTCCTCCCCGACTACATCGAAATGGGCCTGTTGCCCGCGGACCCGTTCGCGAGCATCGATCCGCTCGGCGTCGGCGCCCTCGTGGCCCTCGGCACCGAGCGCGGACGTAAAGCGCGCCCTCACCTCAAGGTGGGGGTCTGCGGTGAGCATGGCGGCGACCCCAGCTCGATCCGGTTCTTCCACGACGTGGGCCTCGACTACGTGAGCTGCTCGCCCTACCGCATCCCCGTCGCGCGCCTTGCGGCGGGCCAAGCCGCGCTGGCTCAGCCCCGCCCCGCCTGAGCGACCTCACCACCACCCCACCCCCTGCCTGAGCGAGCTCACCCCTCGGGGGACAAGCCAGCGCGGGGGGTGCAAAGGCGCCGTCGGATCACGCGCCACCACGGCGACCGCGCAGAACCGGAGTGGGCTCACGGCGCGAGCACGGCGACGAAGACATCCCCGAACCCGTACGTGTCGTCCTCCACCAGGTCGCCGCTCCCGAAGTCGGCGGTACCGCGGAGCAGGCCGGTGAACACGATGCGGTCGCTGCCATCGATCGCCAGGTCGTTGCCCTGTTGGTAGTCGGCCTGCTGATCGCTGTCCCCGAAGCCGTGGCTGAACACGTGTTGACCGCTCCCGTCCACCTTCAGCACGAACACATCGAAGTGCCCCTGCGACGCGAGCGGTCCGCCGCCGAGATCGAGCGTCTCGACGAAGCTCCCCATCATCACGGCGTTGCCGAAGCTGTCGACGGCAACCTTCACCGCGGGGAGGCCAAACCCGTTGGCGTACTGATTCACCCACCGGAGACCTCCCGCCGCATCGTAGCTCGCCAGAAAGAACGCCCCGACCCCAGGTGGCGCCAAGGGATTGCCATCACCAAAGTCCACCGCCTCGTGCGTCTTGCCGCTCACGAAGAGCGTGCCGTCGGGGCGCACCGCGATGTCACTCGCCTCTTGCGAGTGCTCGTTGCCGAAGATCCGGCTCCAGACGTGCGCGCCAGCCGCGTTGAATTTCGCGAGCGCCACGTCGGCGGAGAACGACCCAGCCGCGGTCAACACGGCCTCCCCAAACTTGATGGAACCGTACACCGTGGTCGCGAGGAACACATTCCCGGCGCTGTCGACGGCCACGCCGCGCCCCTGTTGCACGGCGGCGTCGCCGAAGCGGTTGCTCCACACATGGTCTCCGGCAGCATCGAAGCTCGCCACGAACACGTCGCTCGAGCTGCTCGCGAGGGTGTTGCCGCCGAAGCTCACGCTGCCCGTGAAGGTCCCGGTGATCACCACGCCTCCCCCCGGTCGCGAGGCCATGGCCGCGGGCGACTGCGTGGCCGAGTCCCCGAAGCGGCGCCCCCACTGAAACACGCCGGCGTCGTCGAAACAGACGAGGAAAATGTCGCCTCCGCCCTGGGGCGCGGCCACCGGTCCTCCGAAGCTCGTCGCGCCGTAGAAGAACCCCGTGATGTAGATGCGACCCAGATCATCCACCGCCACCGCGTTGAGGTAAGGCTCCGTTCCCGAGGCGATGAACGCCTTGCTCCACAGCGGCTGGCCGCTCGGATCGAGCTTGGCGAGGAACATGTCCTTCGAGCCCTCCACCTGGTGAGCACCGAAGCCGAAGTCGATGGTGCCGCCGAAGAGGCCACCGACGATGATGTTCCCGGCCGCGTCCGTCGCGATCGCCGTGCCGTATTGCTGCCCGTTCTCGCCCCACCGGGTCGATCCGACGCCGGCGCCAGAGCAGCTCGGCGCATCGCCGTCGCAGTCCTCGTCGGCAGCAGTCGCGCAGTTCTCGGGCGAAGGGTGAATCTGGTCCTCACAAGGCCCGTAGCCGCTGCCATCGAGCAAGCAGATCGCCGTGCCGCTCTGGCACGAGCCAACATTCTCCGTGCCGAGCGGCCCCTCGTAACAGCTCGTCGGCGTTCCAGGAGCGCAGGTGGTCGTCGACCCGCCCGCGCCGCCTCCGCCGGAGATCTCTCCGCCGCTCCCCGCGTCACCACCACCGGCTGCGAGCCCTCCAATCCCCGCTCCGCCAGCGGCGGTTGCGTCGCCTCCGCTCCCCCCACCCTCTCCGTGGCCACCCGAGCCGCCGCCGCCCAGCGCCTCCCCCCCCTGGCCGCTCGACGACGGGCGACCCGTCGCGCTCGTATCGATCTCGTGCGCGCCGGAGCAACCCGCCACCGCGACCAGCACCGCTCCCGCTCCGACAAGCACCGCTCCAACGCCAACACACCGAACCCGGAGCTCCATGGCGAGGCCTACGCGCCCCCTCTGAGAATCTTCCCCGACTGAACGCTGGCGTGGCCGGTCGCGGTCCGTCGGAGCCAACGTCGCTCCACCCTGCGCTGAGAATCTTCCCCGGCTGAACGTTGGCGTGGCCGGTCGCGGTCGCGCCGTCGGAGCCAACGTCGCTCCACCCTTCGTCGCTCGCGACAACCGCCATCGCTCCAGCCTCCGCCGTGTCTGGGGGGAGCGCCAGCGGTCACGAACGTCCCAGCGCAGACCCTCGTGACGCAGGGGGCCGTGGGCTGCGCGGCCGCGCCGTATCTCGATTCGGACCCTCGGGCGGACACGACGGACGAGCGGCGCTCGCAGCGAGCGGCAGTTTGCTGGCTGCAGGGCGCCACGCGTTTGTCGTATCGTTCGCCATTCACATGCGACGACTACCCCGAGCAAGCGAGGCAGCGCGATGTACGCCACCATGATCGGCGGGGCGCTCGGCGGGGTGGGCCTGTTCCTCCTCGGCATGTCGTTCCTCACCGACGGTCTGCAGGCCGCGGCCGGCGACCGCCTTCGGCAGGTGCTCAAGAAGTCCACGTCCACGCGTCTCTCGAGCGTGATGACGGGCCTCGTCGCCACCGCCGTGGTCCAGTCCTCGAGCGCGACCACGCTCATCGCGATCGGGTTCGTGGGTGCGGGTTTGTTAACGTTGCCAGCAGCGCTTGGCGTGTTGTTCGGGGCCAACGTCGGCACCACGCTCACGTCGTGGATCGTGGCCGGGGTGGGGCTCAAGGTGAAGATGAACACCTTCGCGCTGCCCATCGTGGGTGCCGGCGCGCTCATTCGGCTGTTCACGCGCGGACGTCGCGCCGCTCTCGGCTCTGCGCTCGCTGGGTTTGGTCTCATCTTCGTAGGCATCGACGTCCTCCAGGCCACGATGCAGACCGCCTCGGAGCACATCGACCTTGCGCGCCTCGCGGGGCGGGGGTTCTTCACCCTCGCCGCCCTCGTGCTCGTCGGCGCAGTGATGACGGTAGTGATGCAGTCCTCGAGCGCCGCGGTGGCCACCACCCTCGCCGCCGTCCACAGCGGCACGATCGGGCTCATCCAGGCGGCGGCCCTCGTCATCGGCCAGAACGTCGGCACCACCGTCACCGCGGGGCTCGGCGCCATCGGAGGGAGCGCCGTCGTCCGACGCACGGCGCTCGCCCACCTCATCTTCAACGTGGTGACCGCTGCCGTAGCCCTCGCGCTGCTCCCTGGCCTGTGGCCCCTTGCCGAAGGGAAGCTCGCCAAGGCGGAGCCGGCCCTCCTCATCTCGGCGTTTCACACCGCCTTCAACGTGCTCGGCCTCGCCCTGTTCGTCCCCTTCATCTTCAAGCTCGCGGCCTGGCTCGAACGCCACGTCGAGGAGCACGGCGCCGAGCTCACCCAGCGCCTCGCCACCGGGCGCGGCGCGAGCCCGGCCGCGGTCCTCGAGGCGTGCCGCCTCACCGCCCACGACATCGCCGGCGCCGCGCTCGACGTGGCCGTGCAGCTCGTGTCCGGCGAAAAGGACGACGACGAGCTCGCGCCCCAGACCGAGGCGCTCGACAACGCCCTCGACGCGCTCCGCAACAAGATGAGTGAGCTGCGCGCCGAGGATGAAGATCCGGACGTCCATCGCCGTCACGTGGCCACCCTCCACGCTCTCGATCACCTTCATCGCCTCGTGGAGGCGCTGGAGGAGGAAGGCAAGGCCAAGCTCTGCCTGCGCGAGCCCATCCTGACGGCCCCATCCGCCACTCTCGTGGAGCACTTTCGCGCGCTCGCGAGCTGGACTCGCGAACGCGAAGGCCCCGCCCCCGACGGTGAGCCAATCTCAAGAGCGCTCGCCGACACTCGCAAACGAGAGCGCGCCCAGGTGCTCGAGCGCACCGCCCGCGGCGAGATCGATCCGGAAGCCGGCGAACGCCTGCTCGAGTCCCTTCGTTGGGTCGATCGCCTCGGCTACCACAGCATGCGTGCCCACCACCACCTCGAGCTCGCAGATCACGAGATGCCCCTCTCCCCCGCGCCGGCCCCCGAGTCGCGAGGACGCCGCGCCGACGAGAGCCACGGTCTCAACGCCTGAAGATTGTGGGCGAGCAGCGGACGACCGCCCTCGGCCTCCGCTCGGCGCGTTGCCCAGAAGCGGTCCACCGTCGGCGGTCGCGCCCAACGACGGCGGGAGCCGGTAGGGTCCAGCGGCCGTCGGCGGTCGCGCCCACTTCCTCGAACCCGTCGAGCTGATATGCTCGCCCCACTTTGGCAGACGAGCCCCGGCCCGCGAACGAGTTCGAAGCAAGCATCGAGACACGCGGACGGGTGCTCCTCCGCGACAAGTACGCCTCACGTTTCCTGGCGTGGACCATGCTCGCCGGCACGGTGTTCTTCGTCGCCGCGTCCATCGCCTACGCATCGGGCTGGGGCGCGGACGTGACGTGGATCTCGAAGCTCGCCACCTATCTCGTCACCCCGCTCTTTCCCTTCGTCTTGTTGACACGCACCGTGGTCCGCACCGTCGTGACCACCGAGGAGGTGCACATCCAGTGGGGTTTGTGGGGCCCACGGATCCCGACCCGCGCCATCACCGCGTGTGAGGTGGTCACGAGCGACGAGCTTCGCGCTCGTTTCAAGAAGGGCGCGCGGCCCCAGGGGTACGCTCCCGGGCATCTGAAGGAGGTGGTGTGGCTCGAGTGGGCCGACGAGAGCGGCGCCACCCACGCGGCCGTGGTCGGGAGCGGTCACCCGCCCACGCTCGTCGCTGCCATTCAACGAGCCCGCGGAGCGGAGTCGCCGGCCGCGCGCGTCGCACAGAGCGACGACAAGGCGCTCCTCGCAGAGATCGAAGCGGAGGCGGAGGCGGAGGCGGAGGCGGAGGCGGACGCCGCTGGTGAGCGCGCGCGCTGAGGGGGGACCGGCCCGAACCCGCAGAGCCCGCCGCGGAGCCGCTCGTGCACCTCGGCGCTTCGTCGGCGCGTCGTCGCCGCGTCCTGCCACCTCGGCAGCGTGGGCGCCGCCGGCCGTGCCACTCTGGAGCCGGCGGCGCGATCGTGCCATCGTTGCGTGAACGTCGTTCATGAGTGCTCCGCCCGCTCCTGCCCCCGCTCTCTCACGGATGTCTTCCGTGAGACAGAGTGTGTTCGCGTCGCTCCAAGCTCGGATCGATGCCTTCACGTCGCGGGGTGGCGATCTCATCCCGCTGCACATCGGTGACACGCACCGCACGCCGCTCGCGGAGGCGCTCGGCGCGCCACTCGAAGCGCGTGACCTCGCGGTGTATGGGAGCCCCGCCGGGCTCGACGAGCTTCGCTCCGCGCTCGCCGCGTTTCGGCGCGAAGGTGGGCTCGGGGTGGCGGCCGCGGCCGCCAACGTTCATGTCGGGTGCGGCTGCACGCACGCGCTGTTCTGCTCGGCTCGGGCCGTGCTCGATCCGGGCGACGCGGTGCTCGTCGTGAGCCCGTTCTGGCCTCTGATCACCGGCCTGCTCCAGACCGCGGGCGTCGAGCCCATCCAGGTGCCGCTGACCACCCGGCTCGCGCGAGGCGAGGCCGTCGACATCGCCGCTCTGCTCGAGGCCGCTCGCACCGACCGGGTCCGTGCCGTGTACTTCGTCACGCCCAACAACCCCGACGGGCACGTCATGCGCGCCGACGAGCTCGCCGCCATCGCCCAGTTTTGCATCGAGCACGACCTCTGGGCGATCGCCGACGAGGTGTATGCAGACTTCGTCTACGAGGGGGAGCACCTGTCCATCGCCAACTTGCCGGGGATGGCAGAACGCACCATCACCAGTCACTCGATCTCGAAGAGCCACGGCCTCGCCGGCGCGCGCATCGGCTACGTCATCGCACCGGAGCAGGTGATCGACACCACCCGAAGGGTGTCGAACCACACGCTGTACAACGTGCCCGTGCCGATGCAGCGTGTGGCGCTCCGCGCCGTCGAGGGCGGGGGCGACTGGCTGAGCCAAGCCCACGGCGCCTACCGAGAGGCCCGAGATCGGGCGCGGGCCGCGCTCGCGTCGATTGGCCTCGCGCCGAACGTTCCCGCTGGGGGAAGCTATCTCTTCTTCGACGTGGCTGAACACCTCGAGCGAACGCCGCTCCAGGCGCTGCTCGAACGTGCCATCGACAACGGGGTGCTCCTCGCACCGGGGGAGGCGTTTGGCACGCACTACGCCACGTGGCTCCGCCTCTGCTACACCGGCGTGCCGATCGCGCGCACCCTGGAAGGGATTCGTCGGCTCGGCCTGGCGCTGGAGCAGCTCTCGTGATCCGTTCCGTGCCGCTTCGGCTCGGCCTGGCGCTGGAGCCGCTCTCGTGATCCGTTCGGTGTCGCTGCGGTTGTTGCGCAGTCGGTGGATCTGCGCCTCCGTGGTGGTCACGGTGCTCGTGCTCACGGCGCTCGCCGTGCCTGCCGCGCTGCGCGTGAACCAGGACGACGACCTGTTGGCCTTCCTCCCCGCCGACAACCCCGAGGTGGTGCAGTTCCGCGACATCTCGAGGCGCTTCGGAAGCCTCGACGTGGGCATCATCGGCATCGCCACCGACGACCCCTTCGCCCCCGAGTTCGTGGAGAAGCTCGGCACGCTCACTCGCAAGCTCAACACCGAGGCCGACATCGCCTTCGCGATGAGCCTCAACAACGTGGAAGACTTCGAAGCCGACGCCAAGGGCGGCATCAGCACCCGCTATCTCATGCGGGAGCCACCTGCGAACGCCGAGGAGAAGCAAGCGCTGCGAGAGCTGGTGATGAGCAAGCGCCACGTCGTGGGCAACCTCATCGCTCCTGACGGCAAGTCGGTGAACATCTACGCGTTCCTCGCCCCCGGCACCAACCCACGGACGAGCGCGGCGCTGGTTCGCAAACACGTGGCGGAGACGCTCCCCAACGCCAAGGTGTACTGGGGCGGCGCCCCCTTCATCTCCACGTACATCTATGACGTCACGCAAGCCGACATGCGGCGCCTCATCCCATGGGCGGTCGGTCTCATCATCCTGATCATCGTCGCATCGTTTCGCGACGTGCTCGGTGCGCTCCTGTCGCTCGGCTCCACCGGCATCGGCATCCTCTTCACCTACGGTCTGATGGGCGCACGTGGGGTGAACGCCAACCTCGTGTTGAGCGCGATGCCCGTGATCTTGTTTGCGGTGGGCAGCGCCTACTCCATCCACGTGATGGTTCGCTACTACACGCTGCGACGAAGTCTCGAGCCCGACGAAGCCATGGCGGAGACGCTCGCCCAGATCGGGCCCACGGTGCTCGCCGCCGGGCTCACCACCGTCGCCGGCCTCATGTCGTTCCTGGCCATGGACATCCAGCCCATGCGCCAGTTCGGCCTCTACACCGGGCTCGGCATCTTCGCCACGCTGGTGCTCTCGCTCACCTTCGTCCCCGCGGTGGTGGTGTCGCTCGGCGTCAAGGCCCGCTCGTTCGACGCGAGCCTTTACGAGCGCGCGGTGGGGTGGCTCGTCGAGGGGTCGCAGCGCCACCGCAAGCTGATCGTGGGGGGCATCGCGGTGGTGCTCGCCGGCGGCGGAGCGTTGGCGAGCCGCGTGGAGGCGCGGATGGAGAACGCGGCATTCTTCGCAGAGGGCAGCCCACCCGCCGAAGCGGAGGCGTTCATGCGCGACCACTTCGGCGGCTCGCTCTTCCTCCAGGTGATGGTCGAGGGTGACATGAACGACCCCGCGGTGCTGCGCGAGCTCGAGCACCTCGCCGACCGCATCGGCGCCCTGCCCCACGTCACCTCCGTGAACCACATCGCCGTCGTGCTCTCGCTCGCCAACGAGGCGCTCGCTGGCGAACGGCGCTTGCCCACGAGCATCGGTCAGGTTCGGTTCATCTACCGTTACCTCGCCGGCCTCCCGGCCGTCGATCAGCTGCTACACCCCGACCGCGAGGCCGCGCTCATCCACGCGCGCATCGACACCGACGAGCATGGGGCCGTCGACGTGCTCCTCTCGGAAATCGAGGCGCTCGCTGGCGGCGGGGCGGTCACCGCCTACCGCGTGGTGGGGCGACCCCCCGCGGCTGCGATCGCCGAGGCGGACGTGGCCGACGTCGCGGCGATGCCGATCGGCGACGCCGATCGCGCCGCGCTCGACGCTCACACCCACGAACGGGTGACCGCTCGGATCGCTACCCTCTTGCGCGAGGTTGGGGAGAACGTGCCCCACGACAAGCTCCGAGCCGCAGTCGCTGCACCATCGCCCGCCGCGGATGCCACCGCCGTCGCCCAGCGCATGGAGACGTACCTCACCTCGAACGAGTCGCTGCTCGACGACAAGGATCACGCGCTCGCCAGAGAGCTGGCCACCGCCTACGCCGCGCTCGATCTCAAGGCCGACACCACCACCTTGCGTAAGGTAACGCGAGCCATCATGGCGCCCGCACCGACGCTGTCCGAAGAGTGCGAGCGCGTGGCGGCCGCACGACGGGAGCAAGCTCCGAGCAGCGACGACGACGACGACGACGACGACGACGACGCGGCGAGCGACAAGGAAGACCCCTGCATCCTGCTCTTGGAGGCCCACGAGGCGCGCCTCGTAGACGCCGACGCGGTGGCCGACGTGGTGGAGACCCCCCTCGCCGAGGCACGCCGACGCGCGAGCGCGCTGGCCGCCACCCAAACCCTGCTCAAGGACGTTGGGGTCACCCTCCCCGAAGCACAAGCGGAGGTGACACGCACGTTGGTGGCCGGTGCGCTCATGGAGCGAGAACCATCGAGCGGGCTCATCCCTGGTGGCGAGCTCTCGTTGGGGTATCAGGTGAGCGGAGTGCCCGTGCTCTACCGCGGCCTCTCGCGCAGCGTCACCTCGAACCAGTTCCGCAGCCTGGGCATGGCCCTCGGGCTCGTGCTGCTCATCATGATCGTCCTCTTCCGTTCACCGGTGAGTGGCGCCCTCGCCGCCGCGCCCACCGTGATCACGCTCGTGGCGATCTACGGCCTGATGGGCGCGATGGAGCTGCACCTCGACATCGGCACGTCGATGCTGGCGAGCATCATCATCGGCGCTGGGGTGGACTACGCCGTACACCTCATGGCCGCGTGGCGCGGCGACGACGTGGCGCGGGCCGGTCGCCACGCCGCCCAACACGCCGGACCGGCGATCGCCACCAACGCGCTGATGGTGGCCGCCGGCTTCTTCGTGCTCACTCTCGGGGACGCCAAGCCTCTCCAGAACGTTGGCCGCCTCACGGCGACCGCGATGCTCGTCGCCGCGCTCGCCACGTTTCTCGCGGTGCCTGCGCTCTCGCGGCGCACGGCCTACGGCGTCAACGCCAAGTCGCCGCGCCCGTAGCGCCGAGCGGTGATGCGCGCGTCGAGACGGCGCGTGTTGGGGAGGACGGGTCAATCCCGCGCTCGGCGCGCCGATTCGAGGCGGCGCAGGGGCTCGAGCTCGTGTGCCGCGCGCCGCGCTGCGCCGTCATCCCAAGAGCAGCGCTGCCGAGGTTGCGCCGGCGAGCACCGCTGCCGCGAACACCGCCGCGCCACTCCCGACACGTGCCCATCGCTCGAGCGGGAGCGTCACCGGCTCTTCCTCGGACGTCTCCGCCTCCACCTCTTCGAGCGCCGACGTGAGCGCGGCACGCAGGTCGTGAGCGGTGGCGTAGCGGTAGCGAGGCGATGGCTCGAGGCAACGCATGATCACCTCTTCGACCGCGACCGGCACCGGAAAGACGGCGCTCGGGGGCTTGGGCCGCCGCGAGAGCTGCATGCAGGCGGTGGCGAGCGAGTGCGCCGCCGCGAATGGCGTCTCCCCTGTGACCATCCGGTAGAGCAACATGCCCACCGCGTACAGGTCGGCCCGTGCGTCTACGGACTCGCTGCGGAGCTGCTCGGGGGCGGTGTACGGCGGCGAGCCGAGCACCATGCCCTCCACCGTCAGCGCGAGGGGGTGGGTCTGGCCCAGCGACGCGAGGTCGCGGCGCTCGAGATGCTTCGCGATGCCGAAGTCGATGATCTTGAGACGAGCGTCCTCCAGGGACTGCACCATCACGTTGCCCGGCTTGATGTCGCGGTGCACCAAGCCGTGAGCGTGCACATGCTCGAGACGCGCGCACACCGCGATGGCGATCCGCAGCGACGGCGCGAGCTCGAGGCGCCGGTGGCGCCTCAGCACCTCCCGCAAGCTCTCGCCCTCCACCATCTCCATCACCATGAACGGCGTGCCGCGTTCGATCCCCCAGTCGTAGAGGCGCGCGAACCCGTCGCTCTGAAGCTCGGCGATGATGCGCGCCTCGCGATGGAAGCGCGTGTGCAACACGGAGTGGCCGAGCCGGTCACCGTGGATGAGCTTCACCGCCGCCGCGCGGCAAGCGACGCGGTCGACGGCACAGTAGACCGTGGCCATTCCCCCCCGCCCGAGAACCTCCAGCAAGCGGTAGCGCCCGGCGATCACCCGCCCCACGTCGTCCACCGCTCCTGCCTCCACACGCCTCGTTCGGTGCCCGCTCATGGCCTCGGCCAACGCACGCCACATGCCAGCTTCGGGCAACGCAACTTCGACAACTTGGCTGCGCGCCCGTGACGAGGCCGCTTCACAGGGAGCGCCGCATGCGTGCACCGATCTCCACATCGACTCCACATCGAGGTCGAGGACCGCCCCGCGTGGTGCGCGACCTGCTATGAGAAGCGCCATGCACCAACACGCCGCCGAGCTGCTCCAAACATCCCTCGAGCTCGCCCACGCCCCCGTCGCGATCGCGATCGCCGACGCGGTCCCCGTCGGGGTGAGTGCCTTCGACGGCGCGGTGGCTGCCGGCTGTTCGTTCTGGGAGCTCGCCGCCAAGGCCACCTTCAGCACGAGCGTTGAAGATCACGCGTTGTGCTCGATCGGCGTCCACACCCACAACCTCGCCGGCGCCCCCGTCACCCAGGCGCGAGAGCTCGGCACCACCCTCGCCGTGCTTCGCGATCTCGACTACGTGCGAGAAGACGAGGTCGCGGCCATCCCCGTGCTCGCGCGCTCGGCGCGCCACGCCATCTACGGCCCGCTCGCCACCGCCCCCATCGCTCCCGATGTGGTGGTGCTCTTCGCGCACTCCCGGACCTCGCTCGTCATCACCGAGGGCGTCCAGCGCGTTGACGGCGGTGTGCCCCCGGCCATGGGACGGCCGGCCTGCGCGATGATCCCCCAGGCCATCAATGAGCAGCGCGCGGCGATGAGCCTCGGCTGCTGCGGCGCCCGCGCCTACCTCGACGCCCTCACCGACGACATCGCGCTGTGGGCCCTCCCAGGCGCCAAGATCGAGCGCTACGCGGAGCAGATCGCGAAGCTCGCCACCGCCAACGCCACGCTCGGCCGTTTCCACATGCTCCGTCGGCAGAGCGTGGCGCGCGGTGAGCAGCCCACCGTGGAGCAGTCGCTCGCCGCGCTTGGCGCGAGCTGACGAGCGCCGCCTCCTCTCGCGATGAGCGACGAGCCACGGGATGCCACAGAGCCCACCGCGGGCCCGCGGTGGATGGCATGGGTAGCTTGGGGCGCCGGCGCCCTCGGCCTCTATGGCCTCCTGCTCGGACCGATGACCATGGACGCGATCGACGCCGAGCTCCCTCGCCGCAGCAAGGTGCGCGAGAACGCGAGCAGCCACCTCACCCTCACGATCGAGGTGGCCCCGGAGGGCGAAGACTCCGACGAGATCCGCGACGCCCTCTCCGTTCTCCCCGACCTCTTGGTAGAGGTCGCGCGCGCCAAGGACGCACGCGTCGTCATCACCAACCTCGAAGCCATCGCCGCCCGCGGCGTCGAGCCCGGTGATCCCGTCTCCCACGTCGCGGGCTACTTCACGCGGGCCGACTGGCGCCTCTTCGTGGCCCACGACGCCGCACGCGCCGGCCTCGTAGCGCTCCACGAGTATGGACACTTCGTGGACGCGGCGCTCGGCGACTGCTCGGCGACACCCGAGTTCACGACCCTCTACGACGCGGCCGTCGCGAGTGGCAAGCTCGGTGAGCATCATCGGAGCGCAGCGGCCGAGGCCTTCGCCTTCATGTTCTCGCAGCACTTCTTCTCGGATCGACGCCGCGCGCGACTCGCCACCGACTACCCAGACGCAGCCCGCTACTTCGAGGCGCTGGCGGCGAGCGGCCTCTGTAAGAGGGTGCTCATCGACTGAGAGATGGGCCGGCCCGCGGGGGCGGCCGAGGGCGCGCGCATCGTCGAATCCCGCCGCCGCGGGTTGAGCGCGCCGTCCACTCACCGCTATCCTCGAGATCCGTGCCGACTCGCTCCCTCGCCATCGTGACGTGCGCTTTCATCGTGGTGAGCTGCGTGCTCGATCGCGGCGGGCGCGGCCACTTCGCCTTCGGCGGTGAAGACGGCGCCGGCGCCCACGCCGGAGGAAGCGGCGCCAGCGGAGGCCAGGGGGGCGTGATGGTCGGCCCGGGCGCGGGGGGCCCGACGGACGTCGGAGGTGGGGGCGTCGGGGGCGGCACGTCGCAGTGCGGTGACGGCGTGGTCCAGCCGCCGGAGACCTGCGACGACGCCAACCTCGACGGCGAGGATGGCTGCGCCGACTGCGCGATCACCTTGGGGTTCACGTGTGTCGGCGAGCCTTCGAGCTGCATCGCCATCGAGCTCGAGGTGGACGCCGGCGCGAACCTCGGCATCGCCATCACGGATCTGGCAAACCACTACGATGGAACGCTCTCCACCATGGATTGCGCGACCCTCGTGCACAACGGGCTCCTCGGCACCGAGATCGACGCGGTGGAAGTGGAAGTGGCCATCGATCACCCCTACCTCGGCGATCTCATCCTCAAGGTGGTGAGCCCCGAAGGCACCATCCTCACCCTCATGAACCGGCCGGGGGCCGACGAACCGTCGGACGACTACAACGAGAGCCCGAACGGCGACAGCTCGAACCTCGCCGCCACTTCCCCCATTCGGTTCAGCGACGCGTCCGCCGACGACGCCGAGACCATGGGCTCCACCATCAACACCAACGACGTGGTCTGCGCCTCCGACGCGCGCTGCAGCTACCACCCGAGCCCCAGCACCGGCCCCGGCATGGCGCTCTCCGACTTCGCGCACCAGAGCCCAGTGGGAACATGGCGTGTGTGCGCCGCCGATGGCGACGACGTGGACGCCGGCACGCTCGAAGGGGCCAAGCTCATCGTGCGCGCGTCGGCGCCGAACCCCGAGGGACGCTGATGTGGAACGTTCGGCGAGCGCCGCTGCACACGCCGCGATGGTCGCGTGTGCTGGGCCTCGGCGCCATCGCCCTGTCGTGGGGCTGTCCCGATGCCTCATGGCCGCGTCCCAACCCTCCGCCCGTGATCGAGGTCGAGGGGTCGTCGCAGACCCTCGAGGAGGTGCCCGTCGGGGCCGTCGAACCCGCCGATCCCAAGAAGGACGGCTGCATCGAGGATCTCCTCACCGCCAGCCACCTCACCGCCCCGTCAGTCGACCGCGAGCTGTTCTCGCGCGCACTGAGCGCCCGCCACAGCGGCCACACCCAACGCCTGCGCGAGCACTTGTACGAGCTCGTCGACAAGCATCGACCGTCGCCCTTGGTGCCCCACAGCTACCTCTTGTTCGCGGAGAGCTTCGCGGCCGAGGCCAGCTCCGACCCATCAAAGTGGCCCATCGCCACGAGCTTCTACCGCGAAGCGACGAAGTACCCCTTCCCCGCGTTTCGCGCGGCGCTCCTCGCCACGCTCCGCTGGGCCGAGAGCGACACGGCCGCGGGGAACCCAACAGAGGGTCTCCTCCAGCACCGCACTGTGCTCTCCGCTCACCGCAGCCAACCAGACGCCCCATGCATCGACACCCTCGCAGCACGCGCGAGGCAGGGCGCCATCGCGTGCTACGCCGAGGTGGGCAGCCCGTCCAAAGCCCACGCCTTCTTCGCCTCCGTGCTCGTCGACCCGCTCCCCACCCTGGTCGAGCTCGCTCGACGCTACGCCGCCCAGGGCAACACCCAAGCCGCGACCACCGTGATCGACGACATCGCCCAGCGCGTCCCCAACCTCGCGATCTGCGCGGAGCTCCGAGAGCTCGCCCTCGAACACTCGCTGAGCGCGAACCTCAGCTCGGCCTGTCCCTGAGCGCGCGGCCCCCACCGAGCGAGCGGCGCGCCTCGCGTACACGCTCGGCCGCGTCTACTCCATAGCCACAGGCGTCGCTGCATGCGTTGCACTCGAGGCAGCGGCTCGACCACTGTTGGTCCTCGGGGAGCGCCCCGTAGAGCTCCTCGGCGTAGGCACCCCAGCCGTAGTCGCGCGCATACATCCCAAACTGGAGCACGTGAGAAATCGCGACGTCATCGGGACAGGCGGAGCCGCACACCGAGCCACAGCCGCGGCAGTACTCCGGGCTCAGCGCGCGCGCGTAGCGATACAAAAGCTCGCCGTCCGCGCGCGTGAGCTCCCCCTTCGCCGCCCTCACCGCCTCGTCTTGAGCGTCGGCGTCGGTGCCGATTCGCGACTGCACGACACAGTCGACGGGCTGCGCGAGGCACCACCGCAGGTTGGCCTGAAACACGCTCCACCCCTGGTCCTCGTAGCCGGGAGGCAAGCGCCCGCCTTGGGGCTGCGACTTCATCACCACCACGCCAACGTTCTTCGCCCGCGCCTTGGCGAGCAGCGCGGGGATATCGGCGTCGGCGTAGTCGAGCACGTTCATCTTCACGAGGATCATGTCGAACGCGTCCTTGTCGATCGCGTACTGCAAGATCTTGCTGCGGTTCTCGGCGTGGGAGGTGGCGCCGAAGAACTTCACCTTCCCCGCCTTCTTCGCGTCTGCCATCGCCTCGTAGAGGGCCTCGTTGTCGAGGCGATTGAAGCCGTCGTCCCCCGGCATCTGGCGGTGCCCTCCCCCGAGCCAGTGCAGCTGCATGATGTCGATCACGTCCACCCCGAGCCGCTTGAGACTGCGGTCGAGGGAGTCGAGGATCTTCACCTTGTCCCAGCTCGCGTTCACGTCCCACTTCGTCGCCACGATCAGCTGGTCGCGCAGCGTCGACCGCGAGCGAAACGCCCGCCCGATCACCTCTTCGCTGTCGCCATAACAGATGGCGGTGTCGATGAAGTTCATCCCCATGTCCACCGCGCGCAAGATGGGCTCCGGGCCTTCGAGCCCGCCCGCGCCAATCGCCACCGACGACACCTTCAACCCGGTTCGACCCAGCGTGCGGTAGAAGCCCGCGTCGGCGACCGGATCCACCGTCACCGTAGGTGGCGGCAAGGGCATCCGCTTCTTGATCTGCCAGGCCGCGACCCCCGCCCCCACCACCGCCGCACCGCCGAGGAGGAGGTTGCGGCGGCGCGTCGACGTGGAGCGCGCGGGCCCGTGCCCACCGTTCGCTCCCTCCCCGTCGCTGGGGGCAGCCCCCGCTCGCTGCGAGACGTCAGCCTGCGGCTCCCTTCCCGGCTCGGTCGCGGCAGGCGGCGTGGGTGCGGCGTCGGTCGACTCGGGGCTCTGGTCTTGTCCGCTCATCGAACGACGAGCATAGCAGCCGCTCTGTGCCGTGGCCCGAGCCTCGAGGTCAACGCAAGAGGTTCTCGCACACCTCGCGCAGCGAGTTCACCGCGTCCGGGAGGGCCTGGAGTGTGATGCGCTTGGTCTCGTCGCCGTTGCGATAGTGGAGCGTGAGCATCGCGATGGGGAGGTTGAGCCCGCGCCCGCGGTTGCTCGCCCCCAGCGTGTCGACACGCCACTCCACCCCGGTGAGCACGTTGCCATGGGCCACGATGCTGGCCTGCGCGATCTCGAGCCGCAGCTCCCCCACCACTTGGGCGTAGGTCTTCACCAGCGTCTCGACCAGCTCTTGCGCGCAGTCGATGGCGCGGAGGTCTTCCGACAGCTGCTCGGGACCCACCCCGAGCGCGGCCGCCTGTCGCAACAAGTACCGCGAGGCCTTGATCGCCGTGCCCGCGACCTCGATGTCGAGCTCGTTGTTTCGGCACAGCCGCGTGATGCTCTCGTCGACCTGCTCATCGGGCGCCTGGCCCAACACCGCCACCACCAGCTGCGAGAAGCTCGCGCGGATCTTCTCGTCGAGCGCCATCATCTTCATGAGGCTCGGACCGAGCTCCGCCGGCGCGGGCGCGCCATCGAGGCTGTGGAGGAGGGGGCCGCTGGGTTGACCGTTGCCGCTTTCGCTCATCGAGAGAGGGGTAGGGCGGTCAAGGGGGGCGGTCAATCCCCCCATCACGAGGGCCCGCGCGTCACTCCACTTTGTGCCAGGCGAACCCATAGGCCGCCCAGCGCGGGTTGTCGTCCACCTCGCACGAGAGCCGATCGTCGTCCCCCTCGAGGTCGCACACCATGCGGAAGTCGTCCTCGACGTCGCAGTCCCCGTAGGGGCTGTCGCGACAGCTCATCTCGAACAGGTACGACTCGCCACCGCGACGCTCTTGCCACGCCACGTCGAACGAGAAGCGCTGCGCGGTGGGGGCGCCACCCACGGTGCGAAAGATCCACACCGTCGCGTTGGCCACGAAGGCCTCCTCCACCACCAGCTGGCTCCGCTCTTGTTGGATCCGCTCGCTCGACTCCCACTCGCCGACCACCGCCGGACCGCAGCCGACGCCGAGACCGAGGAGCAGTGTGCACAAGACTGCGTCATGCATCGGGGTGCGTCTCATCGTAGGCCTCAGTACACGGGGGGGGCTTCGTAGCCTCCACAGGGAAAGTCGATGAACAGGGTGTGGTCGCCCTCTTGTATCAGCGCGCAGGCGGCGCCGAGGAGCTCCACCTCGCGTGGATTGTTGAGCCGCCACCCATCCGGATCGTCCTTGGGGACGTCTTCGCCGTCGATGCGAACGATGCCCTGATCCTCGTAGCCGTCGACCACCTCGCCATCGAGCGTGAACACGCAGTCGCGCACACCGTTGACGATGTCGCTGAACGCCTCGTAGAGCTCGCCGTTGTTCAGCGCCCGATAGAACTTGGCGGCGCCGCTCGCGACGTCGAGCCCGGCGCCGGCGTTGGCCATGTCGCGCAGGTGGTCTTCGCCGACCTCGTCCCCCACGCTGATCACGTAGGTGCGAATGCCCATGTCGAACGCGGCACGCGCGGCGTTGATCGACTTGTCTTGTCCGTTCTCTGGATCGGGCTGCTCGCAGGTGTCGGGGTGACCGTCGGTGGCCAGCACGATGGCCTTCGGGGTGGCGTCGCTCACGTAGATCTTCTCGAGCTGTTGGGCCACCGCCATCAGCGCCTCGCCGGTCGGGGTGTCATCGATGGGGGAGGCGCCGTCGTACAGCGCGCGGATCGCGTCGTAGTTGCCGAGCGAGGCGTCCACCTTGCTCACCATGGGGCACTGTCCCCCTTGGTACCCATTCTTCGAGGAGTAGAGGGCGAGCCCGAGGTGCACGTCTTGGTGGAGCTTCTTGATGATGCCGTCGGTCTCGTCGAGCAGCGCGTCGCGCATCACCGACCAGCGCGTGCCATTGCCGAAGCCCGCCTCCATGCTGGATGACTGATCGACGAGCACCATGATGAACGGGACGCGCTGGGTGAACGCCACCTCCACCCCGGGGCAAGCCTGCTCCTCGGTGTCGATGCCAGGATCGAAGAGCCCGCCGTCGGTGCCTTCACCGTCGAGCACACTCTCGGTGCCGCTCTCGCCGCACGCCGCCATCCACCCCAAGGCCAAGAGTTTCAACCATCGCCGCCCCATCCTGCTCTCCCTCGCTCCGCTTCGTCTCATCCAAGCCGGGCGCCCTGACTCACCGTCCGGTGAAGTTGAGCGCCGTCCACGCAACCCCTCCGGATATACAGAAAATATGCCAACCGGCTGGCCGACCGATAAGCTCGGTCGCGGTTCCCACGGCGGCGCAATGTTCCACCCGGCGCCGCGTGATCTCGCCATCCTAGCCGCGCCGTCCGCGCGCCCCGTGCCGATATTTCCCGACATTTCTCACATTCGTCGCGGCGCTCGAGAGGGGTCGCGCGATCACCCCATGGACGGGCGTTGTCTCACCGAGACGGCACCCCGCCGAATCTGCAACACCACCTCCTCACCGCGGACGCTAGGATGCGCCCGATGCCCTGGTCGCTCCGCCGTGCCTTGGCCGCCGTGTGGGTCGTGGCAGCTCTCGGCGCCTGTTCGCCCAACGAGCCCGAGACCCGCACTCCGTCTCCCCCGCCGACCCCATCGGCCGCCTGCTCCGTCCAGGCCCTTCAGCCGCCAGCGCGCACCGCTGGCTCGTTCGACGGGGGCGCCGCGCTCGCCTGGGTGGACGCCATCGTGAACGACGGGGGTCAGCTGCGCCCGCGCGCACCGGGCGCGCCGTGCCGCGAGGGCACCGTCGACTGGCTCGAGCGGGCGATGTCTCACCCCGGCTGGACGGTGAAGCGACAGTCGTTCACCGGCGCCGACTACCTCACCCTCTCCCTCGGCGCCGCCGCCTCGTTCGCGAACGCCTGTCCGCCCTCGGATCGGGGCGAGCTGCCGAAGCACCGCTTCACCAACCTGTGGGCCCTGCGACCGGGCACCCGAACCGATCTCACCTTGCTCATCGGCGCGCACTGGGACGCGAAGGAAGACGCTCGCGAAGGGGGCGTGGTGCCGGCGGCCAACGACGGGGCGAGCGGGATGGGCCTGCTCCTCGAGCTGATGCGCGCGCTCGAAGCAGAGCGCGTGGTGCTGCCGTTCAACCTCGTGGTCGCCTTCTTCGACGGCGAGGACGGCTTCAACGACTGCCACCCTCTCGCCGGCAGCCTGTATTTCGCGCAGCACCTCCCGGTGCCCATCGATCGGATGCTCTTGCTCGACATGGTCGGCGACGAGGACGCACGTTTCCTCTACGAGTCGGCGAGCGTCACCGCCGATCCCGAGCTGGTGAAGCTCATCTGGACGAAAGCGAAGTCGCACGGCCTCGGGAAGAACTTCACGCGCTTCGAGAACGAGATCCTCGACGATCACCGTCCCTTCATCGAGGTGGGGATCCCCGCCGTGGACATCATCGACAACGCGCGCAACACACCCACGCGCTTCCCACCCTACTGGCACACCCGCGAGGACACCGTCGACAAACTCTCGGCCGCGATGCTCGACCGGATGGGCGAGCTCTTGCTCGACGTGATGCAAGATCCGTCGTTCACCGCCCTCTGGCCCCAGCCGCGCCGAAGCAAGCGGTGAAGAGGTCGCGCTCGCCGGTGAGCTCGGGGTGAAACGTGGCCGCGGTGACACCCGAGGCCTGCACGAGCACCGGCTCTCCGCGATGGGTGGCGAGCACCGCGACCGAGGGCCCCACCCGCGTGATGCGCGGGGCGCGAATGAACACCATGGCGCGGCTACCGGCGTCGTCCTCCGCCTCGAAGCTGTCGAGCTGGCGGCCGTAGGCGTTGCGACGCACGTCCACGTCGAGCCACCCAAAGCTCCGTTGCGCGGGCGACACCTGCCGCGCGCAGAGGATGAGCCCGGCGCAGGTGGCGAGCACGGGGACGCCGCGGGCCACGAGCCGCGTGAGCCCCTCGCCCAGACCCAGGCGCTCGACGAGCTCGAGCTGCACCGAGCTCTCTCCTCCGGGCAGCACCAGGCCTCGGAGCTCGCTCAAATCGTCGGCGGCGCGGACGGCGCGCGCGGGGATCCCCACGTCGGCCAGCGCGCGGAGGTGCAGCTCGAAGCCGCCCTGCACCGCGAGCACGCCCACTGTCATCGAGCGCCTCGAGACGCGAAGCGGGTCTCGAGCTCGGCGAGCTCGCGACCCTTCATCGCCGCGCCGAGGCCGGTGCTCACCCGCGCGAGCAGCGCTGAATCCTGCCAGGAGGTGGTCGCGCTCACGATCGCACGGGCCCGGCGCGCGGGGTCGTCGGCGAGGAAGATGCCGCTGCCCACGAACACCGCTTCGGCTCCGAGCGCCATGCACATCGCCGCGTCGGCGGGGGTCGCGATTCCCCCCGCGGCGAAGCTCGGCACTGGCAGCCGCCCGGTCTCGGCCACTCGTCGCACGAGCTCGAGGGGCGCCCCGAGCGCGTGGCTCGCCACCGGAAGCTCGTCTTCTTCGCACTGCGACAGCTCGCGGAGCTGCCGCCGCAGCCGGCGCAGGTGGCGCACCGCCTCCACCACGTTGCCGGTGCCGGCCTCCCCCTTGGTGCGGATGAGCGCCGCCCCTTCGGTGATGCGTCGCAGCGCCTCCCCTAGCTCGGTGCAGCCGCACACGAAGGGCACGGCGAAGGCACGTTTGTCGATGTGGTGGGCCTCGTCGGCGGGCGTGAGCACCTCGCTCTCGTCGACGAAGTCGACCGAGAGCGCCTCGAGGATGCGCGCCTCCATGAAGTGGCCGATGCGGCACTTGGCCATCACCGGGATCGCCACCGCCTCCTTGATGTCGACGATCGTCTGCGGATCGCTGGCGCGGGCCACGCCCCCTTCGGCGCGGATCTGCGCAGGCACCCGCTCGAGGGCCATCACCGCGGTCGCTCCAGCGTCCTCGGCCACGCGCGCCTGGTCCGCGCTCGTCACGTCCATGATGACGCCACCTTTGAGCATCTCGGCCAGGCCCGTCTTCAAGCGCATGTCTCGGGTCATCGTCACACTCCCATCAGGGGTTGATGCGCGCGGGGAGCGCGCGGTTTTTCACGGTAGAGCTCGGCGAAGGCTCTCCCGAGACGTCGGGCTCCTTCGACCAACCGCTCGGGGGGCTCGTTGCAGTAGGTGAGGCGAATGCCGGGTCGCATCGCGCCGCCCGTGGTGTGCAGCGCGGCCGGCGAGAAGGCGACGCCGGTGCGGCGAGCCGCGGCGTGCACGTCGTCGGGATCGATCCCCGCGGGCAGCTCGAGCCAGAGCGTGAGGCCGCGCTTGGGGAGCGTCCACCGCACATCGTCGGGGAGCTCGGCGAGGAGGGCCTCGTGAAGCGCGTCGCGACGACGCCGGTACTCGGGGAGGGCGCGTCGGAGGTGAGCGCGAAGGTAGCCGCGCTCCAGGAACTCGGCGAGCGCGTACTGAAGGAGCGCCGAGGTGCCGAGGTCCATGGCATGTTTCAGGCCGCGCAGCTGCTCACGCAGCGCCGGCGGCGCCACGATGAACCCCACCCGCAGGCTCGGGATGAGCTTCTTGGAGAAGGTGCTGGTGTAGAGCACCTGCGAGTCGAGGGAGCGCAGGTAGGGCGGGGCCGGCTCCCCTTCGAGATCCAAATCAGCGCCGTAATCATCTTCGATGAGCGGCACCCCCGCCTCGTGCGACCAGGCGACGAGCTCCCGCCGGCGCTGCGTGCCGATGGTGGCCCCCGTAGGGTTGTGGCAATTGGGCATGAGGTAGAGGCCCTTCACCTCGCCGCGCGCGAGGCGGCGCAGCCAGTCCACATCGGGACCGTCGCCGTCGCTCGGCACCCCCACCACCGTCGCCCCCACCAACGACAACAGATTCAACGCCCCCGTGTAGGTGGCTCCGTCCACCAAGAACCGATCGCCCCGATCCACGAGGGCGCGGGCCAAGATGTCGAGCGCCTGCTGGCTGCCGGTGGTGATCAGCACGTCGTCGGTGTGGGCAGGAACTCCGGCGTGGGCGAGCTCGCGCACGATCTGCTCCCGCAGCGCCAACACCCCTTCGCGGGGGGCATAGCCGAGGGCCCGCGGACCCAACGTCCGCATCACGTGGTCGACGCACTTGCGAAACTGGGCGTGGGGGAGGAGCTCGCTCGGCGGCTGCATGCCCACCAGGTTCACGGCGCCGGCGGTCAGCCCTTCGCGTCGAAAGCGGTTGAGCCGCTCGAGCGGCCTCGACGTCGCCGCCCTCGAGAGCAGCGACTGCCACGGCAGCTCCTCGCTCGAGGGGCTCCTGGGGGCGCTCGCCGCTGCGTGGGGCGCCACGAAGGTGCCACGCCCCACCGCCGAGATCAAAAGCCCCGAGGTGGTGAGCTCCTCGAAAGCGCGCACCACGGTGTTGCGATGCACGCCGAGCCGTTGCGCGAGATCCCGCGTCGCGGGGAGACGGTAGCCCGGAGGCCACGCGCCGGTGCGCACACGCTCCGCGACCTGATCGAACAACTGCTGGTAGAGGGGCGCGTCATCCTCTTCGTGCAGATCCAGTCCCAGCTCGGCCGCCATCTCGAACCTCCGATTGGTCCGTAGGATACGGCGTCGACGTGGGCCGTGCGAGGCTCAATCAGCGCGAAGTTGCTGGTCCAATTGTGCCAATCAACCAAGTAGCCATATGCCAATCGTCGGACACCGCCACGTCGTCGATCGACCGCGGCGAGCCCGGTCCGAGGCGCGCAAGCCGGCGTTTTTCGCAGCAGCGGTGGAAGAATCGGCCTGCCTCGTGTGACATGGATGGATATGAGCGGGGTCAAGCACTCGCGGCGGCCGAGCTACGGACGGATCGATCGGCCTTCCGAGACCTCGGGCGTCATCGAGACGCCCTTCCTCCACGTCATCGATCGGGCGAAGCGCCGGGAGTCGGCCGCGCTGGTCAGCTTCTTCAAGCGCTACGAGCGGGGCCTCTTCGCCTACTTCTCCGGGCCCATGCACTGGCACTGGTCGTTCGTGCCCGATCTCGTGCAGGACACCATCACGCGGGCCATCCAGGCCTTCCCGAAGCTGCGCGCCACCTCGGAAGCGGAGGCCGAGCGCTGGCTCTTCGGCATCGCCCGCAACGTGCACATGCAAGCCGTCACCAAACAGGTGGGGATTCGGCTACGCCAAGACGTGGCCTTCGAGCTCTCGCGCTACCTCCAGCGCACCTGCGAAGCGTCGTGGTTTCGGCGCGACATCCTCAACGCGCTCGCGGAGCTTCCGCTCGGCCAGCTCGAGGTGCTTCGGTTGATGCTCGAGGGCCTCACCCTCCGCGAGATCGCGGTGCGGCTCGATCTGCCGGAGGGCACCGTCGCCACCCGCGTTCACCGGGCGCGCAAGCGCCTCGCCGAACGCCTCGACGTGGAGATCGGTCATGGCTGATCCGAAGACCCAACCGGAGGCGATGCTCCCGCCCGAGGGTTTCCTCGAACGAGCGGTCACAAGGGGCCTCGCGGAGGTCGCCGCCGCGGAGGCCCTGAGGCTCCTCGAAGACATCGAGCGCGAGCCGATCAACGACACCGTGCCGCCGCGACCGCGCAAGCGCCGCGACTCGGGCATCATCCACGGCGTGCAGATCGACGACACCCCCACGATTCCCTTCATCCGGGTCGCCGCCACCGACGACTGAAGCTCCTTCGCGGGCCCCCACGGCGCTGCCTACGCACGGCGCGAGCGCGCACGCCACGGGCTGCGGCGACGGCTGAGCGCGAGCGCGCACGCCAGGCCCAACAGGGCCACGGCGCTCGCGTCTCGCGAGCCCTCGCCGCGGGAGCCGCTGCCGATCGCGCAGCCGTCGCCGGCGGTCTCCGGTGCGGCGACGTCGCTGGGGTGCTCGAGCGCGTCGTCATCGAGGTCGGAGCCCACCTCGGGCACGTCCTCGGGCGATGGCTCCGAGACGTTGGCGTCGCCAGGGAGGGGCTCGGTCAACGCGCCGTGCATGATGAGGTAGATCTCCGGGTTGTAGAAGAACTCGTAGTGGCCGACGAACCCTTCGCACAGGCCGATGTTCTTCGCGCCCGGGATGATCGACGTCTCGTACGGCTGGATGTACTCGTCGGTGCAGGTGTAGATCGAGGTGATGGGCACGTTCTGAGGCAGCGGGGCGCTGTTCACCGCCTCGAGGAACGCGCTGCCGGGGGACAGATCGTAGAGCGCGGGCCACCCCACGAGCTCCGCCGCCAGGGGCGCCTTGCCGACGCCGTGCTGGGGCGAGATGAACGTCACCAGGCGCGACACCTTCTGATCGCCGCCGAGCGACTGAATGTAGTGCCGGGCGATGAGCCCGCCGGTGCACTCGGCCAGGATGTCGATCTTGTCGTGGCCGCTGTCGGCACGAACCCGATCGACCACCGCGTCGAGCGCCGCGGAGTTCTCGAACAAGTCGCCGCTCAACAGATCGGGCGGCTCGTACACCACCGGCACGAAGCCGTCGCGCGTCAGCCGCGCTTCCATCGGCGCGAACCACTCGGCGGGGATCGTGACGCCGGTGATGAGGAGCACCGGCCGGGGCTGGGCGAGGGGGGCAGGACCCGGCTCGAGCTCACCGATGACCAGCTCGTCCTCGTACTTCTCGAGGTAGTAGTCGCCCCACGTCTGGGGGTCTTTGATGTCTCCGGAGGGGACATCGATGTCGCACGAGGAGGCGTTGGTGGCGAGGGTCAGCGCGAGCGCAGCAACAACGAGGGGGGTCTTCATAGTCGGTCTCCAAAGGAGGTGAATGAACATTCATTCATGTGGAGAGACACTCTGCGCACGATTCGCCCCTCTGCAAGTCCTTTCTTCTTCGACCACCAGATAACCAAGTAATTCTAAATTCTTACCCTCATCAGGACGGACCCCGGAGGCCCGCCAGGGGTCGCTCGGCGCGTCGAATCCGTGCCGCGAGACGGTCGGTCGGGCCAGGCAGGGAAGCGCTGTCCTCCCGGCTCCGTACGCTGGGTTACTTACACGGTTCGGTCCCGCAGCCGACCGCCTTACCGAGGCCCCCGGCCTCAGGAGCTCAGCATGAAACTTACTTGGATCATCGCACCGGTCTGTTGGCTCACCGTCGCCTGCGCAGCGCCCCAGGGGCCGGCCGCCGAGACCCCGAAGGAGGCGACGCCCCCGACCTCGGAGCCCGCTTGGGTCGCCGCTCCCGAACCCGTGCGCCACGGCGTCGACGCCATCGAGATGTCCTTCGAAGAGCCGAGCGCGGACGACGAAGAGGCCGCTGAGCTGGGTGTTCCGGCCACGCGTCTCGCGCCCACCACCGCCTCCAAGGGCGGCGAGCTCGGCAAGCGCCACTGAGCGGCAGCGTGGTCGACGCCACGTCCCGACCGATCGTCGGCGACCGTCGCGCCGTTCACCCCGCCGCGCGGTTGCCCGCGCGCGCGGCGGGAAGATCTCGCCCCCCGACCGCGTAGGGAGTCTCACGACCTACCCACCGGGAAAAGTGAGCTCATGGCGAAGGCGAAGTGGCCGCTCTTGCGAAAAGTGTCCGACGTGTGTCTCCCCCTCTCGGGTCGCCCCGAGGCGGTCGCGGCGCGGTTCGCGGTGTCACCCCGGGGACGGTGCGTCGCGGTGTTCGACGCCCTCCCTCCGAAGGATGAGACCGACTCCAAGGCTTCGCTCCGCGTGCGGGTGTACTCGCACGAGGGCGACGCGTTCAGTCTCGTCCTCGAGCAGGCTCCGGCCCGAACGTCCCTCGATGACCTGGACGCGTCGCGTGGGCGAACCGCGGTGTCGGACACTGGCGTTGTCGCGTGGGTGCTCGGCGACTCCGTGCACGTCGCGCTCCCCGATGGGTCGAAGCGTCAGCTCGATGCACCGGGCGCGTTCGCGTTCTTCGACCCCATCGCGCCCGAGCGCCTGAGACTCGCGTTGCGCCGCAGGTCCGGTGACGACGGCGCCTCCAGCGACGTCATCGAGACCTACGACACCACCAGCGGCACCCTCCTCGGCACCCATCCCGTTGGCACCCTGGGGGGCTTCGCGCCGCAGGTAGATCCCAAGAGCGGCGACGTGCTCCTGTTCGACGGCTGGTATGCACGGGAGGACGGCGCCTTCACCGCGATCGAACAGGATCAGGTGGGTCGTGTGTTGCAGGTGGGCAACACGAGTCTGCATCTCGGCGACGACGTCGAGGACGACGCCGCCACCTTTCGGCGTGGGCGCGACGGTCGCCCGTTACCGGTGAGCTCGTCGTTTCTCGAGTTTCGACGAGCCGACGTTTGGCGCGCCCGCGCTCCAATGCTCGCGAGCGTCGACGGCCGCTGGCTGCTCAGCGCGCACGGCGGCAGGGTGCACCTCTTCGACGCCGAACGGCTCGAGCCGCAGCCGGTGCCGGCGATCCCCCCGGAGCAAACCTCCATCGGCGCCCAGGTGATCGCCCTGCTCGACGAGCACCGCGCGATCGCCGCCCGCTTCGGGCTCTTCCTCGTCGACGTGCGACGGGGGACTCCTCTCGGTGCCGGCCCGGTGGCGCTGCTCGGCCTCGCGGTCACCGACGAGCACGTCGTCACGCTCCACGAGGACGGGCTCCGCCGCGACGGTTCGTTGGTGCTCGGCGTCGCGCAGCCAGCGCTCGACGGCCTGAGGCTCGCGCCGAGCGGGCGCATCGCGGCGGTGCTCCTCGCCGACCCGGGCGCCAACTTCCCGGTGGTGGTCGTCGATCTCGAGCGGCGCGCCGAGCTCGCGCGCGTCGAGGCGGTGGCGTCGGTCGCCTGGATCGACGACGAGCACCTGGCGCTTGTCGGCGCGGGCGGCCTGCGCCTCCTGCACGTTGGCAGCGCCGAAGTTGCCGTCGCGGGGGAGCTCCCCGCGGCGGCGTGCTTGGGGAGCGACGGCAGGGGTCGGTTCTTCTCGAGCACCGACACCACGCTGATCGAGCACGGCGCGGACGGCGCGGTGCGACGCACGCTCACCGTCCCGAAGAAGCTCAAGGGCTACACGTTTCCGTCGTCGCTCGTCGTGCACGGCGACGACGTGTTCGCGATCGCCCGGAGCCGACTCTTCCGTTGGGGCGCCGACGGGCAGTGCACACGTACGAACGCCCTCGAGAACGCGGTGGGTGGTGCCAAGCTCGATCCTCGCTTCACCGACGGCAACCTCCGCGGCGTGGCGGTGAGCCCGAGTGGCGAGCAGCTGGCCGTCACGGTGAAGACGAAGCACGACACTCTCGCGGTGGTTCTGTGCGACCTCGAGGGCGCCATCCACGGTTGGTCGGGCCCGATCTTCGGGCGCTTCTGTCAGCATGGCGAGCGCGCGTTCGCCGCCTTCCGGGGCCGCGCGCTCGTGATCGCCACCGAGCACGCAGCCGTTGCCACCTTCGAGCTGCCCGCGTAGGGCGCGGTCAACGCCCGACGAGCCGACGGCGATCGATCAGAAGGCGATCTGCGGGCAGTGGTGGGAGACCCCGAAGTTCAGCACGCGTGGGCTCACCACGCCGTTGCCCGGATCGAGCGCGCCCTCGAGGGTCACCTCCACCTCGATGAGGCTCCCGAAGGGCACCCCAGCGCTGCTGAACGCGCTCACGAGGCTCACCGGTGAGCTGTCGGGCGGCACCTTGGCGACGAGCACCCACTGTGCGGTCGCGAGATCGGCTTGCGTGTTGGCGCTGCGAGCCGCGAAGCGCACGCGGGTGCCGGGGGGCGTCTCCACCTCGTAGCTCAGCTCGTACCACTCGGTGTTCTCCGGGCAGCCCACGAAGGTGGAGCGATAGTAGCCGGGGTCGTTCGCGGCGAGCGCGAGCTGCAGCCCGGTCATGTCCGAGTAGGTGTAGCAAGACCCGAGGCCCGTCACCGCGTTGGGCACCGTCGTGAACTCGGCGAGGGTTGCGCCGGGAACCACCACGTGAGCTTCGGCACCCCAGGAGATCCCCCAGATCTTGCCGTCCTTGTCGACCGCCATCCCCTTGGAGGGAACGCCCGCGATCGCTTGGGTCGCGAGTGTGTCACCTTCGATCCGCACCATGCCGGAGTTGGTGGCCGCGCCCCACACGAAGCCCTCGGCGTCGGCGGCGATGCCGTGGATGAAGGGCTGCCCGCTGATCGAGGCGTAGCGCTGCG
Source organism: uncultured Polyangiaceae bacterium (assembly GCA_964401935.1). Classification (GTDB taxonomy): domain Bacteria; phylum Myxococcota_A; class Polyangia; order Polyangiales; family Polyangiaceae; genus JAPYTK01. Next base: position 45,123 of record CAYOAL010000016.1, on the reverse strand, counting down.
CGTCCGGGAGGCTCGGGTCGTACCGCATGATGGTCGTGCCGCCGATCCACACCCGCTGCTTGAAGTCGACCGTGATGCCGTAGGGGTTGTCCGGAAGCAGGATGCGCTCCTTGACCGCGTCGTCGCAGCTCGTCGGGCAGGCCGCGTCGCAGGTGCAAGCCCCGCCGGTGCAGTCGCGCACGCACACCACCGCCGCGTCGCAGCTCGCCTGATCGAGACACTGGTTGGTGTCGACGCGACCGAGGGAGTTGCCGTCGCTGCGACCCGCGATCCAGAGCTGGCCGTTGCCGTCGAGCGCGAGCCCGTACACCGAGGTCGGGCTGGTCGACTGAATGAGGAGCGCGCCGGTGTCGCCGTCGTACTTGTAGATGGTGCGGTGAGACGTACCGCCGAGCCACACCGAGTGCTCGACCTTGGTGTGATCCGGCCAATCCGGCAGCGGGTCGGGCACGAGTTTGTCTTGCGCCGCCACGCCGCGCACGAGCGGATCGTTGGGCACATCCACCTCCCAGAGCACGCAGTCGTCCTGACCCCACATGAGCACGTCGCCGAAGCCGGTGGAGGTGGTGATCACGCTGTCGCCATTCGTGTCGGGGCAGTCTTGCCCACCGACCGAGATCTTCGTGAGGGTGTTGCCCGCGCGGTTGCCGACGAACACGTCGCCGAGCGAGTTGACCGAGGTGCGCGACGGATCGTTCGAGCCAATGCCATAACGCCCGAGCACCTCGAAGGTGGTCGTGTCGACCTTGCTCACGGTGCCGAGCGAGGTGTTCGCGATCCAGATGATGCCAGGGAGGTTGGCGTTGGTGGCGTCGAGCACGAGCGCGCCGTCGTCATCGAGGCCCACGCCGTCGCTCGGGTTGTTGTCCGGATCGAACGGGTTGTCGGTGCCGACGCCGGTGCCGCTCTCGACGCAGTCGCCGCAGCCGCTGCTGCCGGCCCCCACGCCGGTGTTGTTGCCGAAGCCCGTGGAGCTCGACGCGCCACCCCCGGTCCCTGCGGTGGTCGCGTTGTCGCCGAGATCGCCCTCGCATGCTGCCACCGCCATGACTGCGCAGCCGACAATCGCCCAAATTCCTGCTCGTGCCATCGGATTCTCCCTTACGCGAAGCCCACACCCAGGCGCACGCGCACGCGGTCAACACGTACACGATCCGTACCCACCGATGAGCTTATCTGATTTCCGTTCTTTGGCTACGAATCGGTTCGATGACACGCGACAAATCGAGCGATCGCAGATCCACGTGGCTCCATCGATGTCCGGTGCGAGATCGTGCGGATGTGTCGGCAAATATCATACTCTCGATGGGTCCCGTCGGGACCCGTGGGGTAGAGGGATGCTATATTCCCGCGTCATGAGGAGCTCGCGACTCGCTTTCTTGGTGCTTCCATCCCTCGTGTTCGGCCTCTCGTACTGCGAGGCGGGCTCTAGCGCGACGAGCTCGAGCAGCAGCTCGAGCGCTTCGTCGTCCTCCGGAGGCGGCTTGGGCACCGGTGGCGCGGGGGGATTCGCGAGCAACGGCCCCGGCGGCGGCACCCCCGGCGCCAACATGTGTCCCGGCTCGGTGCAGTCGTTCATCTGGATCGCCAACACCGCCGAGGGGACGCTCTCGAAGGTGTGCACGGTCGATGGTGAGGAGAAGGCCCGCTACGTGACGAGCCCGCAGCTCGCCGCTGGCGATCCCTCGCGCACCTCGGTGAACCTGCACGGCGACGCGGTGGTCACCAACCGCGACCCGACGAGCGGCCCGTCGAGCGTGACCAAGTTCGCGGCCGACATCCTCGACTGCGTCGACCGCAACAACAACGGCACGATCGACACCTCCTTCGGCGGCGACGACGTCAAGCCGTGGGGCGAAGACGAGTGCATGCTCTGGAACACGCCGCTCGGAGGCGGCGCCGTCGGCGCGCGGGCCACCGCATGGGACGGCACCGAAGATCCCGACACCGGCGAAGGGGGTCACGTGTTCATCGGGGCCATGGCCAACCGCACCGTGTACAAGCTCGACGGCGACACCGGCGCGATCCTCGATGAGGCGCAGACCGCGCTCGGCCACTACGGCGGCGCCATCGACAACAAGGGCAACTTCTGGACGGTCGACATGCAGTGCACGATCGGCAGCTGCACCATCGAGCGCATCAGCCTCGACGACCTCAACGACCACAACACCCACACCGTGCACTGCGGGTACGGGATCTCGGTCGATGTGCAAGGACGCATCTGGACGGCGGGGATGGCCGGCTTCAACGGCGGCTGCGTCTCGCGCTTCGACCCCACCACCAACGAGAACCTCTACGTGATGACGGGTGGCTTGGGCGATTTCAACCGCGGGGTGGCCATCGGCTTCGGTGCGAGCGCCGGTTACGCGTGGGCCGCCAACACCGTGGGTGATCTCATTCAGGTCGACCTGGAGACGGTGCAGGTGGTGAAGCGCGGGAGCGTCGGCGGCAACAACATGGTGGGCGTCGCCGTCGACTTCGAAGGCTTCGTGTGGACCGTCTCGCAGGAGGCCAACACCGCCTACAAGATCCACCCGGACACCTGGGCCGTCACGCCGGTGACCATCGGCAGCGGCCCCTACACCTACAGCGACATGACCGGCGTCCAGCTCAAGGGCGTAATCGATCCGCCGAAGTGAGCTCGGTCCGCCGACGCGCGAGGTGCGGTGAGCACTTGGTCCTTGAGATGAACGCCGCGCGAGCGCTCGGGAGGGCGCTCATGGGAATCGTGCTTGGCGTGGGTCAGCTCGCGTGTTCCAAAAACCCCGACGACGGCCCCGGCGGGGGCGGCGCCGACGCGAGCTGCCCGGCAGCCTTCGAACAGGTGACGTTCCTCGCGACCGAAGGTCCGAGCACGGCGCTCTCCATCGCCGGAGACGTCGCCTACCTCAGCGAGGCGTTCAGCCTGCGCACCATCGACATCGCCGATCCGTCGAACCCCAGCGTGCTCACTCACTTCGAGCAGGCGACGCCGCTCTTGTACGTCAACGACCTCGTGGTGCGTGACGGCGTGGCCTTCGTGGCGGGTGGGATCCAGGGCCTCCTCACGCTCGACGTCTCGGATCCCGCTGCCCCGCGCTACCTGAACACGGCCTTCGACGGGATGCCGGACGGGAGGCACGACGCGCTCGCGATCGCGCTCGTCGGCGACACGGCCTTCACCGCCGAGGGGATCCGCGGGTTGCACGTCTACGACGCGAGCGACGCGGCGGCTCCGCGCGAGCTCGCCGACGCCGACTTCCAGGAGCGCGACCACACCGACATCGCGGCCGACGGGGATCGGGTGGTGGTCAACGACGCGGGACGCATTCTCCTCGTCGACGTCTCCGATCCGTCGAACCCGGCGGTGATGGCCACCTACCGCGGCGAGGACGGGTTCGCCACCGAGAGCCGCGGGTTCTGGTTTCGAGACGACCTCTTGTTCTTCGGCAACGGCGCGTCGCTCTACGTCCTCGATGTGGCGGATCCGAGCGCACCGGTGTTGGTCTCCAACACCACCCTCCCCGACGGCATCAGCTCGATCTTCATCGAAGGAAGCTGTCTCTTCGCCGGGAACCTGAACGGCGCCTTCACACCGGTCGATGTGAGCGACCCTGCCGTCCCCGTGGTCGGCGCCCACGTGGAGGAGTTTGGAGCGCTCGAGACACGCGGGGTGGTTGCGAGAGACGGCTGGGTGTTCCTCGCGTCGCACGAACAGGGACTACGCGTCTACCGGGCCACCGACGCTCCCTCGCCGCCGTGAGGAGCGACTCGCCCCGACGAGAACATCTCTCGTGTGGGTCGGGGGGGCACGCCCGACGCGCGTCGTACGTGGACGGCGCGTGGCGACGCTGATACACAACGAAAATGTTTCAAAACAACCCTGTTGCGCTTTTTGGGCGGACGGGCGATCTGGCCACCATCACCGATCGTCTCGACGACGGGGGCGTGCTCCTCGTGGGTCCGCGCCGCATCGGGAAGACGGAGCTGCTCAAACACCTGCGCCAGGCCCCGCCGCGCGACATGGTGGCGGTGCGCGTGGATCTGGAGGGGTTGACCGACGTCGCCGGCGCCGTGGCACGCCTCCGCGACGCGCTCGATCGCGACGACCTCGCCCCGCGCAAGATGCTCGAGCAGCTCAAGGAGCTCCGCCGCGTGGAGGTGGCGGGCCTCTTGGAGGTCGACCGCGGCTTCGCCTCGGCAGACGGGGGCGAGGTGAGACCGCCTTGGGACGCGCTCGAGGATCTGCTCGAGGCCGCGCTCGACAAGCTGAAGAAGCGGCGCCTCGCCCTGTTCCTCGACGAGGTGCCGTGGTGGCTCGACAGCCTCCGCCGCAAACACGCCGGCGACGACGCAGCCGACGACGGTGACGCGCGCGTGCGGCAAGCGCTCGCCCAGCTCCGCTACCTGCGGCAGCGCGAGGGCCTCACGGAGCGGCTGCGGATGGTGCTCACCGGCTCGGTGGGCCTGTCCGGCCTCGCGAGCAGCGTGGGCGCTGCCGCCGAGCTCAACGACCTCACCACCCACGAGCTCGGTGGCCTCGCCGAGCACGATGGCATCGGCCTGTTCGAGGCGGAGGTGAACGCGCGGGGCGTCGACTGCACGCCGCTCGCCTCGAAGAACGCCCACGCGGTCTCGGGTGGGAGCCCGCACTGGATCAAGCAGATCGCGGCCAAGGTTCCGAGTCGGCGCGGGGCGCCCGTCGACGAGGTGGCCGTCGCCGCTGCGGTGGAAGAGCTCTTGGCGCCGCGCATGCGGCACTTGTTCGACGACGAGGGCAACGCCCACATCGCTCGGCGTCACGGCGAGCGCGCGCCGATGCTCAAGGCGATGCTCTCGGCGGCCTCGGCCACCGACGCCGGCGTACCGCCGAGCACCCTCATCACCGCCGGTCTCCGCGCCGGTCTCGCCACCCGAGGCGACGCGGAGCGCGCGATGATGCAGCTCGTCGACGAGTTCTATCTCACGCAACGCGGCGAGCGCCTCGCGTTCCAGAACCCGCTCTTCCGGCGCTGGTGGGAGCGCTACGGCCACTGGCGATGATCGAGATCGATCTCTATTCGCCGTGGCGCGAGGGCCCACGCACCCTTCAGACACGGACGGTGGGCCGCGAGCGAGAGCTCGACGCCATCCGCGCTGGAGCGCGCGCCTTCGCGAGCGGCTCCGCGCCGCTGCCGGTGTACCTCTACGGCGCGGCGGGGATCGGCAAGAGTCACCTGCTCACCCTCGCCATCGCCGCCGTCGAGGCGGTCACCCCCGTCAAGGAGGTGGCGATTCGCGTGGTGCCGGAGGATGCGGTGGCGATGCGTTCGGCGCGCCTGCTCTTCGACGTGATGATGCAGGGTCCGGAGCGGCGGCCGTGGCTGAGCTGGCGAGAGCCGTCCCCCGCCCCCTTCGACGGCAGGCGCCGGGTGGTGCTGTTCGAAGATCTCGATCGACAGCTGCGTGCGCTCGGCGTGCAAGGGCGACGCGAGCTGCGGAGGCTGCTCGGGGACGGCCCCGACGTGTGGATCGTGGGCGCCGGCACCACCCTCCCCGGGGAGCTCACGGTGGCCGACGAGGCCTTCTTCGCGGCCTTCGATCCGTGGCCGCTCGAGCCGCTCGAAGACGACGAGGCGGGCGGGCTCTTGGATCGGATGGCCGACGAGTCGGAGCACGACGCCACCTGGCGACCGACCCGACGAACGCTGTCCACGCTCGCGGGAGGCAACCCGCGCACCCTCATCGCCCTCGGGCTCGCGCGCCGTCGCGATCGCATGGCGTCGCCCACCGAGCTGATGCATCGGGTCGTGCACGAGTTCACGCCGCAGAACCGCAGCAAGCTGCGGGATCTCGCCCCCCAAGCGCAGCGCATCGTCACCCACCTCGCCGCCGCCCCCCGCGAGCTCGGCCCCACCGAGCTCGCCAACGCGCTCGAGAGCACGGCCACCCAGATGTCGGTCCAGGCGCGACGGCTCGTCGACGACGGCGTGCTCAAGCACCGCTCCGATGGTCGCCAGACCTGGTACCGGCTCGCGGATCCGGTGTTCCGATACTGGCTGGAATATCGCAACGCGCGCTGGCACGAGACGCGGGCGGGATGGGTCGCCACGCTCCTCGCGAGCGCCCACGAAGAGCCGACCCCGGCCGCTCTCGAGCCGCTGACTGCGCCGTGGGCGGAGCGAGTGCGCGAGCTGGAAGCGCGGCTGACGCACCACCGCGAGTCGGTGTCTGCAGAGCTCGCGGCCACCGCGCGGCTCGGCTTCGACGAGGCCGGGTTGCGCGCCGTGGTTCGGCTCGCGCTCGTGCACGGCGCCGGCGAGCTCCTCGACGCCCACCTCGGCAAGGCGCTCGGCCGCCGCCAGCTCGCCGATCTCGCCAGCGTGGCCGCGCTCGATCGGACGTTGCGCACGCAGGCCGAGGCGCCTCGCGGCGCGTTCATCACCTTCGTCGAGCGTGGTGCGACCATGGGTCCCGACGCCGTCGACGCGCTCCGGCAGGTGCTCGCGCGCTCCCCCCATGGCCACCCGTGGTCGCTGCGCCCGGCGGAGAAGCGAGCAGTAGCCGCCGCCCCGTTCGTGCGGGCGCTCTTCCTCGGCCAAGGGCGGCTCTGGCGCGACCCTCCGCTCCTCGAACCCGACGACGTGATGGCCGTCGTCGAGCCAGCCCCCCCCGACGCCGCCGAGCTCCTCGTCGCCGCCCTCCCGCGAGCCCACGCCGCGCTCGTGGAGCACGCCGCGCGCGCGCTCCACGCGGCAGGACGCACCCTGCCGCGCTGTCCGAGCCCGGCCCCTGCCCCCGCCGCCGCGCCGGCGACGTGGATCGCCGAGCTGCTCGTCGCCACCTTGGAGGCACCGGACGCGAACACGCGAAGCCGAGCCCTCGGCTGGCTCGGCGCGGTGGCCACCGTCGAGGAGAGACACTTCGCGCGCGTCCTCACCGCGATCGAGCGCGCCGACGTGGACGCGCCGGACCCACACCATCAGCTCGCCCTCGCCTCGCTCCACGCGCGAGCGAGCGAGCGGTTCGAGCCAATCCGCCAAGCCCTCCCCAGCGCGTGGGCCGACACCTGCCGCGACGCCGTCCGCCTCCACCACCAGCTCGCCGAGGCCGAGAGCGGAGACGTCCACCACGAGCTCGGCTGCCTCGCCGCTCGCATCCACGGCGGCCCCTCTCCCAACCCACGGTGAGCGGGCGCACACCGTGGGTTCACCCAACCCACGCTCGTCGAGGACGCGGCGGGCCCCCCGGTGGCGGAGATGGCCTCTACCAACGACCCTCGTCGGGCGCCCGTCGAGGACGCCGCGGCCCCCCTCGTCCCGGGGATTGAAGGACGCGCGTTCTGCTGTTGCTTGGGGAGAGATGCGCGCCATGAGCGTATCCTTCGGGACATGCGCGTGCGGTTGGAGCTCGAGGCGGGCACGTCCAAGAAGTTCTGGATGGTGGAGGTGAGCGGCCCGGTCGTGACCACGACGTGGGGGCGGATCGGCGCGGCCGGAGCCACCAAGGAGCAGACCGCAGCGTCGCCGGCCGCCGCGAAGACGCTGGCGGAGAGACTCGCCGCGGCCAAGCGCAAGAAGGGCTATCGCGACGTGAGGGTGAGCCAGGCGACGCCTCCCCAGGGAGCGAAGGCGAGCCCAAGGAAGGTCGCTGCGAAGGCCAGTGGGGCGACGGATCGCTCTCGCCTCGAGGCGTTCTTCCGCACCCTCGATGGGGGGAGCTTCATCGCGCTCCCGCCGTCCACGCGCCGCATCACCCAGTCTGCCGGACACGAGGATGCCGCTGAGAAGGCGCACAAGCGCAAGCTCGCCACCGGAGCGTACTCCTACGTCTTCTGGCACAAGCAGTCGCACGAGCGAGCCTTCGACAAGGAGGGGAACCTCGTGGCTCCGCTCCTCCTCCACTGGGGCGGCGACTACGAGACGGTGCGCGCCGCGCTTGCGAATGCACCGGAGGGGCTGGCGATAGAGGCCCGCGGCGAGGAGTCGGCCTTCGAGGTGCGGCCGGGTCTCGTGGGGTCGGCGGGGAAGCCACGCGACGGCGCTGGCGTCACCAACGAGCGCGCCGTTCGGGCGCGGCTCCTGGCCCTCCCCGACGGCGGCGAGCTGCAGGCCGAAGACGCGCGCTGGCTGCGCGAGGTCGTCGCCGGTGGGCCCGTGTCAGCCATCCTCCCGGCGTTGTACGAGCTCGTCGTCCACGACGCCGAGCTGTCCGCCGACCTCGTGACCCAAGCGACGGACCGGGTGCAGGCCGACGTCCCGGCCGCGCTCGCTGGCGCAGAGGAGCATCGAGCAACGCACGCGCTCGAGACGCTGCTCCAACGCCTCCACGACGCAGGCGAGACCACACGGCAACAGGCGTTGGCCGAGGCTTGCCGCGCGAGCAAGAAGCCTCCCGCCGTGCACGCCTACGCCAAGACGCTGCGCTTGTCGCCCACCCCCGAGGCCCACAAAGAGGCCGGACGCCTCCTGCGCTCCAAGCCCCCGGTGGATGCCGCCGCCCTCGCCTCGTTCATCCTCATCGGCGCTCGGCTTCACGACCGGCCAGCCGCCGACGTCGCCCTCGAGATGGCCTCCGACTGGCGCAAGATGCCGGGCTGCACCTTCAAGAAGGCGGAGTCGCTCGTGCCCGAGTGTCTCGCCATCGCCGCCGAATCCATCGGTCCCACACCGGGAGATGGCTACGCGTCGCTCTCGATGAACGACAAGCTCCCGGTGAAGCTGCGCCGTGCTGCGTTCGACAGCGCGCTCTGCTGGTCCCTCGACGCGAGCGCGGTGAGCACGCTCGTCGACGCCGCCAAGGTCCTCCGCGCGGCGAAGAAGACCGTCGCGCAGCTCGACGCCTGGCACGCCGCCGCCCGCGCCGCGAAAGGGAAGCTCTTCATGGACGGCGCCGTGTGACGAAGCCCCACGCTCGAGACACCCGCTTGCGCGTCCGTGGACACTCGAGCGGTCGGCGGGCGCGCACGGGATTCGAGCGTCGCTCGTCCGCCGGATGCGCTACACCCTGACGCGCCATGAAGTGGCTGCGCCGTCTCCTCGATCGCCCGCGGTACCACGAGCTCGTGGATCGGCTCACGCGTGAGCTGCGTGACGGCGACGCCGCGTCAGCGCGCGGCACCGCCGAAGCGTGCGTGGCGCTCGTGGAACGAGGGTTCGGCACCCATCACCCCGAGCTCATCGCACCGCTCTACGCGTTGGCGTCGGCCCGGCTCGCCGACGGCGACGGCGAGGGGGCCGCTCTGGCGAGCGAGCGCGCGCTCGCCATCGCCCGGTCCGGGGCGGTGGGCGCGCTCGAGCAGACCCCGGCCGAGGCGAGCGCCGGTCCGGGCCGAGCCAACCCGCGCGCACCTCGCGCGCGGGGGCCGACGGGGCTCCCCCTCCACCAGCTGCTCGAGCAGCGCGCAGCGATCGCGGCCCAGCTCGGCGACGACCACGCCTACGAAGACGCCTTGAGGCGTGTGCTCGACACCGACGACGCGAGAGCACGCGCGGCGGCCCACAATCGTCTCGGCCTGTTCCTCGCCGAGAAGGAGCGCTTCGACGAGAGCCGGCGGCACTTCGAGCGAGCGCTCGCGCACTACGAGCAGCTCCCGAACACCGACCGACTGCTCGCGGAGGTGCTCCACAACGAGGCCACCCTCCGTGGCCCCGAGGGAGATCGGGAGCGGGCGGCGAGCGCCTTCGAACGCGCGCTCGATCTCACGGCCCGGCACCTCGATCCGCGCGCGAGCGAGCTCGAGGCGCGCATCGCTCACAACTTCGCGGCGCTTCGCGAGGAAGAGCAACGCATCGACGACGCCATCGCGCTCTATCGCCGCGCGCTCGCCGCGTTCGAGCGCGATCACGCACCGGACGACGCGGCCCTTCGCCCCACGCTCGCACGCCTCGGTCGCCTCTTGCAGTCTCAACGTCGCTTCGACGCGGCGCTCCCAATCCTCCGCCGAGCCCACGCTATCGCCACGCGAGAGCTCGGCGAGGAGAACGTGGTCACCGGACGGCTCGCGCTGTGGCTCGGCGACGCCAACAGCGCCACCTATCGCTGACGGCGCCGAGAGTCCCCAGCCGCCGAAGGCGACGTCCACGCACAACTCGGCGATACTCGTCCCGTGGAGCCTCGGTCGACCAACGCGTGGGAGGCGCCGGTGCCGTCTTCGGTGCTCTTCCGCCCCAAGCCGTCCAAGAAGCTCTGGGTGGCGCGAGCGCTCGGGCTCACGCTGGTGGCCGCCTTCAGCGTGCTCGGGGCGGTGTGGAGCGATCGGAGCATGGACCTTCCCTGGGGCCCCGACGACAACGCCCGCGTCGGCTTCTACGGCAACACGCTCCCCACCCACTGGGTGTGCAGCGAAGGCCACGCTCACTACTCGGCGCCGTTCTGGGCGGGCGCGTTGTTCTTCGCCATCCCCACCGCGCTCCTCTGGTTCGCGTGGCCACGCCGAAGGGCGGCCCCCCCGCCCCAACCCAACCCAAGGTGAGAGGCGCGCTGCCATCCCTGATAGAAGGAACCATGCGCGCTGCCTCGCAGACCTCGCACACCTCGCGTGCCCCACTCTCCTCCCGCGCCTCGTCGGCCTCGCGGAGCGGGGCGAGCCCCGCGGCGCGAAGTTGCCGGGGCTGGTCGACCGTGTTGGCCGCGCTCCTCGGTGTCGTCGTCGGCTGCGGCGATCCGAAGGCCCCGCCACCACCACCCCCCCACCCTCGGCCGGAGCCGGCGCCCCTCTCGCTCCATGCGCTCCGCGAGCGTCTCGACACCGCCACCTTCGACGCGGAGAGCTGTCGCGTGCTCGAGCGATCGCTCACCGCGCACGCACGCGAGCAGCCGCGGCTCCCGGAGCTTCCCTACAACCTCGGCGTACTCCTGCTCCGTTGCCAGCGCGCAGCCGAAGCGCGCCCTCACTTCGAGCGAGCGCTCGCGTCCGTCCCGAGGTTCGCACCGGCGCGTCTCCACCTCGCCCTCTTGCGCTACCAGGCCGAGGGTGACGCCGTGCTCGACGCCACCATCGCCGAGCTGTGGCGAGCCATCGAGGACGCCTCGTTTCGGCTCCCCGACGGCCTCCTCGCCATCGCCCTGCTCCAGGCCCGGCGCGACAGCCTCGCGAAAGACGCCCAGGGGCGCACCGATCGCGAGAACGCGGAGCTCAACCTGCTGCGAGCGCTCGTCCTCGCCCCCACCTGGCCCGAGCTCCACACCGCGTTGAGCCAGCATCACGCGCGGATTGCGCGCAAGCTCGCCCACCACGACGTGCCGAACCGAGGCCGCGTCGAGCTCGCCATCGCGGCGGCAGCGAACACGCTCGCACGCTCTCCAGCGTTCGCACCGGCGCAAGACCTCCACCACCGCCTCCTCGTCGAGCGCGGCGATCTCGGCGCGGCCTCCGCACCCCAACCTGCCGCGATCCCCATCCGCGCGTGGCCCTGGGACGCCGACACCACGCCGCTCACCGTCGATCCCCCACCCCAGGGTTCGCCGCCTTGCACTCCAGACGCCAAGGGCGAGCTCGGTCTCCGTTGCCAGGCGCGCGCGCAGCTAACCCGCGCCGACGACGCCGCCGGCGCCCGACGCATCGAGGCGCTCGAACGAGCCGGCGACGCGCTCCTCGGGCTCTGGGCAGACCACGGCGACGCGGCCTGCCAGAGCGAGTCTCCAGCCTGCGACGAGCACCTGAAGCACCTCGCCGCGGCCGCTCGCGCCTTCGAACGCGCGGGAAACCTCCAGAAGGGCCTCGCCGCGCGGCGGCGGCTCGCGGATCCTCGCCGCAAGCACGGCAGCACCGCGCTCAGCCTCGCCGCTCAGCGTGAGCTCGTGGAGCGCTTCGAGGCCATCGGCGCCTTCGGGCTCGCGGCCAGGAGCGCGTGCGACTTCGGCGCGCTCGCGTCCGACGACGCCGAGGCAGCGCGCCTCTTCCACCGTGGCATCGCGCTCCATCATCAGCTCGGCGACACGACGGCGCTCGAGCTCGAAGCGGAGCGCTTCGCCACCCGCTGGCCCACCGCGGCCGCGCGCGACGACCACGACCGCTGGATCGCAAGGAGCCGCCTCGCCACCCCCGAGTGGGCCAGCGCCGCCGAGCCCCTCGCTCGGATCGCAGCGCGCCGGACCGCCAACCCACAGCCCCCTTCGCCAGGCGCAACCACCGCGTCCCAAACCACCAATCCACGACCCCCATCCCCAGGGGAGCTCGCCCTCGCGGGCCTCCTCGCGCTCAGGCTCGACGACGACCTCACCGCCACCGAGAGCGCCACCCACCTCGCCGCCACCCTGCTCGCCCTCTCCTCCCAGGAGCGGGCAGCCTTGCCCGGCGACGTTCGCGACGACGCCGCCGAGCTCCTCATCGACCACGCCCGGCACCGCGCCGCGCCCGAAGCACGACTCCCCCTCCTCGACCTCACCGAAGCGACCGATCCGCACCCGGTGTGGCGCGTGCGGGCCGCGCGCCTCGCCGCCGACCTCCACTCCCAGGCAGGCCGCAGCGCCCTCGCCACCGAAGCCTACCGCCGCTGCGCCACCCTCGCCGCGAGGCACCACGTCGCCACCGCCGATACCACCACCTGCCGCACCGCCCTCGCCCTCCCGCAGCCCACGCCTTCACCTGCCCCTTCACCACCCGGTGCCCCGTCCCCCTTCCACGACGCTCCCCTCCAGAACCTCGTCCCCCCCCTCTTCCGCGACTTCGACGGCACCATCCACGGCCGCTAACCCCCCCAAGAAAACAGCGCGCGCGGTGCCCCCCCCGCAGCGGCGCGACCGACGGTGCCCCGACGGAGCGCGTCGCGATGAAGGCTCCGGGGCGGGCCAGACATCGGGCCTCTCGAGGGGCCGGCTCAAGTTCTCGGCGCGGCGGTCGTTCACGAGATCGTGGGAACGCGTGGTTCGAGCGAGGCCAAGATTGGCACGAGCGTGGTGTTGGCCTTGGCCACGCTGCTCTTGTGCTCCAGCGTCAGTGCCGACGACGGCCGGGTCCGCGTCGAGAGCGCCTCGCACGGCGTGAGCCTGCGCTACTACTCCAACGTCCCGTTCGAGCCGCGCAAGGTGTCGTCGCTCCGCCCCGGACAGCAGCTCCGCTGCGAGGGCCGCTGCGTGCTCGCCATGGCTCACGGCGTGAAGGTGGAGCTCTCCCAAGGAGCGGTGGTGAGGTCGTCCTCGCCGCTGTTCGTGAAGCTCCCCAACGAGGAGCGGGCGCGGCGCTGCCTCGTGTTCGATGTGCTCGACGGGGAGATCGCCGTCACGCGCCCCAAGGTCGATGCGGCGCCGCTGCTGCTCCAGGTTTCAGGCCATCAGCTCGCGCTCGATCGGGGGCGGATCCGACTGCGGGCCAAGCCCGCTGGTCTGGGCGCTCTCGTCGACAGCGGACGGGCGTGGGTGCGGACCGACACGTGGACGGCGCTCCGACCCGGCCGCAGCTACTCCGTCGCGGACGGCGTCGTCGAGGAACGCCAGGCTGTGGTGCAACCGCGCTGGTCGCCAAGCAGCGAGGAGGATCGACCGATGACGCTCGCCGCGAGCGGCTCGGGGCGGGCTCCGAGCGTCGCCTGGGCGCCGGTCGCGGGTGCAGCCCGGTACCACGTGGAGGCATCCACCACCTCGAGCTTCGAGGAGGTGCTCGCTCCCGCCGTCGTCGAGGCCCCGTCCACTCACGTCACGCTGCCCCTCGAGAGCGGGCGCCACTTCGTGCGCGTCTTCGCCGTCGACGTGGAGGGCTTTCGCAGCGAAGCGTCCGTCGTGCGCCAGGCAGGCGCGGTGCGCGTGTCGCTCCCGCCTGGCGGCGTGCTCACCACCACCGGACGCATGCGACTGCCCGCTGGCACGAAGGTGCGGCTCCACCAGCACGAGGCGCTCGAGCTCGGGTTGAGCCACAAGACCTTCATCGCCGCTCCCAGGGAGCTCACCGCGGCGGAAGACGGCTACCGGGTGGTGCTGCGCTTCGCGAACGATCCGCACGCGCGCGCGGGGTTCGTGCTCGAGCAGTTTGCGCTGAGCGTTCACTTCGCCATGACGCCCCAGCAGCCGATCTGGCCGTGGGACGACATCACCATCCGCGCGAGCTTCCATACCGAGGGCGGCGTGCTCGATCTCGCGGCGCTCGATCCTCGGTTCGCGGTGTTCGTCTCCGGTCGCCCGATCGAGGCGCGCTGGCAGCGCTCCGGCGACGGCTTCGTGGCCAAGGTTGCGCGACGCTTCGTCGAGCGCCCCGTGCTCATGAGCGTGGTGGCGACCCGCGGCTCGGGGGGTACGCTCGGTCGCTCGTTCCTCGAGATCCTGGGCGCCAGTCACGCGGCCGTGGTCGCCGATCATCGCGTCCGACATCTGGCGCGGTGACCGAGCCGCGGCCGGCACCGCGATGCCTCGGCGCGTCACCTGGCACGGTTCGATCGATGGTGGGTGGCGGATGGCGCCCACACGGGGCTAGGATGCCGAGCATGCGCTCGAGCTCGGCGATCCTCACCGTTGTTTTCCTCGGCGGCGCGCTCGCTGCCTGCGACGACAATGCGCCCCAAGGGAGCTCGCCGAGCGCGAGCGTCGCCGCGAGCACGACCGCCTCCGCGCCAACTCCAAAGGCGAGCCTCGCGCCCATGGACAAGCCGAAGCCGCTCGAGCTCGCCGCGTTGATGAAGGCGCTGAGCTGCAGCGGCAAGGCCGGGAGCGGCCCCTGTCCCGTGCTCGAGAAGTTCCGCGAGTGCCGCGACGGGTGGTCGCCGATCACTCAGTCTGGCGACGGGCGCTGGCTCGGTCAGGGCGCGGTGGTGAAGAAGGGACAGTTCGTCGACGACTTCTTCGTGATGCGCTCCCGCCGCGTCGGGACGGCAGAGGTCGCGCCCGGAGCCCTCGGCGTGAAGATCGCGTTCGAGCCCATCCCCGAAGACGAGAGCGAGGCGCGGAGCGCCGCCGCCATCGCCTTCCGTGCGCTCGACCGCGGCGACGTCGTCAAGAGGGGAAACCGCGCCATGGACTACGTCACCGAGCGCGACAAGTGGTCGGAAGGGTACGCGCAACAAGCCGACGGGCACCAGATCTACCTGGCCGCGGGCGCCGGCGGCTACCTCTGCGGCGATCCGGCGACGCAGGCCGTGCACGTGGTCCGCCTCTCGGAGACGCGCGAGCACCCAGCCGACGGCATTTACGCTACGCTCTATCCGGTCAAGTGGTGAACTCTGGCTGCGCCCCGCGCTCCGCTCGAGCTTGGCTGGCTCGAGCTTGGCTGGCCGCCTCGGCGCTCAGCCTGGCCGCGCTCGGTTGCTCACCTCCTTTGGTGTCGCTCGCCGAGGGACCACGCGAATACGTGGCCACCGACTACGAGAACGTGCTCGATCACTGGACGCGGGAGGAGAGCCTCATCCTCTACACCGAGCTCGAGCGCGCGCTCACCGTCACCGCCACCTTCGAGAGCTGGGACTTCCGCTGGGCCTACGTGATCCGTTACGCCCAGGACCACCGCCTCACCATCCCCCAACGTCAGCGCCTGTTGTCGGAGCGGCTGAACGAGTCGCGCAAGCACCACCAGTTTTTCGTGGCGCTCTACGGCAGCCAGCAGAAGTTCAACGATCTCACCAAGGCGGACAGCGCGTGGATCGTGCGGCTCATCGACGCGACCGGCAACGAGACGGCGCCGTCGCAGATCGAGTCGATCCGCAGGCCCAACATCCTCGAGCGGCGCTATTTCCCCTACAACTCGGTCTGGCGCAAAGCGTTCCGCATCCGCTTCCCCGCCGCGAGCGGAGGGCGAGCGACCATCTCCAACGACGCAGCGTGGGTTGGCCTCCGCTTCGCCGGCCCGTGGGGCAACACGGATCTCATCTGGGAGCTCGAGGCTGGCGGCGAAGACGACGCGCCCTTGGTGGCCGGCGGCCTCGCAGCGGCGAAACGACTCGTGCGCGCAGAGTAGAGCGTCGAAATCCTGCTCGAGGGGCAACATTGGGCGACCTCGTGCCGATAGGGCCGCATCCCGGGGCCCCCCGGCTTGCGACAGGAGACGCTCATGGATCGAGAAGAGAAGCCCAACCCCCGCGGCAACCGTCCAGACTACGTGCTCGGCACCGCGGCGGGCTGGGACGCGTTCGAGCTCGTACGCTTTCGCGCCACCGAGGCCATCGACGAGCTGTTCGAGCTCGACATCCTCCTCGCGCGGGACCGGAAGGCTGCTCCCGTCGACGTGACCACGCTCGTCGATGGCGGCGCGACCCTCCGCATCGCGACCGAGACGCGCTGGCGCGAGCTCCACGGCGTGATCGCGGAGGCCGAGCTGGTCGAGGAGACGAGCACGCTCACCCTCCATCGGGTGGCCCTGGTGCCGCACCTCTCACGAGCCGCCCTTCGCCGACGTTGTCGCTCGTTCGTGGACAAGAGCCTCCGCGAGGTGATCGCCAGCGTGCTCGACAACAGCGCGCCCGGCGGCGCCTCGGGGCGCGGCCTGCTCGAGCTCACGTCGCGACCGAGCCCCCCGCCCGCCGAGCCGAGCTTCGCCACGTTCTCGGAGCCGGTCGGCTACTACCGTTGGGCGATCACCGAGCCGGAGCGCCTCGACGACAAGCGCCCATTTCTGGTGCAGTACAACGAGAGCGACCTCGCCTTCGTGGCGCGGCTGCTCGAAGCGGAGGGGATCTGCTTCTTCTTCGAGCACGTGGCCGACGGCGCCGTGCTCACCCTCACCGACCGTCCCGGCCACGCACCGCTCTTCGAGCGCGACGAGCGTCACGAGCTCATGACCGGCGTGGGCGGCGCGACCCGCCACCAAGAGGTGGTGCGGAGCCACCGCGACGCGCTCCGCGTGCGCGCGAGCTCGGTGCTCATGCGTGACTACCGCTGGCGCGCGAGCCACACCCCGTTCGAGGCCCGCGAGGGCGGCGCCGGCGATCTCGAGCACTACGAGTTCCCCGCCCGTGACGAAGACGCCGCGGAGCCAGCGCGCCATCCGGCGCGCTTCCAGATGGAGCGCTTCGAGGCGGAGCGACGCCTGGCCCAGGGCTACGGCACCGTGCGCACCCTCGAGCCGGGCTACCGCTTCACGCTCGCCGACCGCACCGGCACCCGACCCGACACCGAGCTCTTGGTCACGCGCGTGGAGACACACGCCCAGCAGCGCTTCATCGACGAGGCCCAGCTCGACTTGGAAGCAGCGGGCCTTCGACGCCGCGGCGGCGGCGACGAGCCCTTCTACGAGGTGCGCTACGAGTCGCTCCCCGCCGACGTCCGCTACCGCCCGGCGCGCAAGACCGACAAGAAGCTGATCTTCGGCGTGCAGACGGCGCGGGTGACGGCCGAGGAGGTCAACGGCACCACCGAGCTCAACTCCGACAAGTTCGGCCGCGTGCGGGTGCGTTTCCCCTGGGATCAACGCGAGAACGACGGGACACCCACGTCCAAGTGGGTGCGCGTGGCGCAGTACTGGGCTGGGCCCGGGTTCGGCGCGCTCTACGTGCCGCGGGTGGGCCACGAGGTCTTGGTCGCCTTCGAGCGCGGCGATCCCGAGCGGCCCATCGTGGTGGGTCGCGTGTACAACGAGCAGAACCCACCCCCCTACGCCGAGCCCAACACCACCAAGAGCACCATCAAGAGCGACAGCGTCGGCGCCGACGGCTCACCCCAAGACGGCTTCAACGAGCTGCGTTTCGACGACAAGGGAGGCGAGGAGCAGGTGTTCCTGCACGCCCAGCGAAACCTCGACGAGGTGGTGCTCGCCAGCCACTCCACCAGCGTGGGAGGCAGCCAGTCCAACTCGGTGGGCGGCGATCAGAGCAACACCGTGCAGGGCAGCCGCACCCACCAGGTGATGGGCACCGAGCTCGTGAAGATCGGGGGCAACCGCACCACGGTGTTCCAGGCCAACGAGTTTCACGAGGTCGCCGCCAACCGCGTCACCGGCATCGGCGCCGACGACGTGTGCGGCGTGGGCGGCCACCACAGCCTCACCGTGGGCGCGGGTCAGGCCATCACCGTCACTGGCGACCGCACGGTGGGGGTGTCCGCCGCTCACACCGTCACCGTGGGGGGCTTCGAGACGATCTCCGTGGGGGCAGCGCGCAACGTCGTCGTCGGCGCGCCCCACACCATCACCGCGCCGCTGCACATGTTCAACACGGCCTCCACCTTCAGCAGCACCGCCACCGATCACGTCTTCACCTGCTCGAGCTTCACCATCACCGCGGGGGGAGCCACGCTGAAGATGACCGGCGGCCTCATCAGCCTCGACAACGGCGCCGGCGCGAGCATCACCATGGCCGGTGGCGCCATCATGGTCACCAGCGCCAGCTACGTCGGAACCGCTGGGGGCACCCGACTGCTCGCGTCGGGCGGAGCCACCACCATCATGGCTGGCGGCAACATCAACGGCATCGCGCCCAACATCAAGCTCAACGGTTGAGGTCACCATGTTCGTCCGCAATCGCAGCCCCTTCCTCCCGGTCTTGAGCCGCGGCGTCGTGTTCACCTCGACACCGCTCGGTTGGACGCGCGGCCCGGGTGGACGCGAGCTCGAGGCGAGGCGCTCCTCTCCCGCGAAGGCATCGATCAAATTTGTCCGCGCAACCCACTCGGCGCTGACTACCTCTTCGAAGTGAACCACGCACGCCTCGACGGCGCCCTCCTCCTCTGGAGCTGAACATGACCCCATCCGCTCACCTCTCTGCAAAGCCCACTCCCCCCTGCGACGAGCCGATCTGCGAGCCCCACGAGGCCGTGCTCGAGAACGTGGAGCTCGGCGACGACGCCCACCATGTCACCCTCCGATCGGGGCGGCGCTTCGAGCTCGAGGCCGGGGCCCGCGTCGATCACATCGTGGTGCGGAGCGCCTCCGGTCGCGTCCTCCTCCGCGTCGCGGTGGGTGACGATGGCCCGCTCCTGTGCTTCGACAGCGCCGAGATCCGCCTCGCCGCGCGCCACCGCCTCACGCTCGCCGCCCCCGAGGTGAACGTCGAGACGTCGACGCTCAACGTGCACGCCGACACGCAGCAAACCCACGTGCGGGGCGACCGCCACACCCGGATCGACGGCGAGGAGCGGCTCGAAGCGAGCGCGGTGGCCATCCAGTCCAACGAGCGCGACGTGCGGCTGCGGGCCATGCAGCGCGTGGCCCTCGATGGAGACCACATCGGCCTCAACGACGACCCGTGTCCCGCCCCGTTTCCGTGGTCGTCTCTCGGCGACGAGCAGGAGGAGAGCCGATGAGCGCCCCCCAAGGCCCGCCGCAACACGGCTACCCGCACGCGCCGCCCCCTCACGCGCCGCACCCGCACGCGCCGCCCCCGCACGCGCCGCCGCAGCACGGGCCCAACTCCGTCCCCGGCGGCGAGCACACCGACAAGGAGGAGCGCATGGTCGCGGCCTGCTCCTACCTCACGTGGCTGGCCGGCTTCTGGATCATCGGTCCCATCCTGCTCTACCTGATCTACCGGGACAAATCGCGCTACGTGGCCTTCCACTGCATCCAGTCGATCGTGCTCTCCGTCGGCCTCACGGTCCTGGCCCCGATCCTGTGGGTCATGGGCCTCGTCATCATGTTCCTCGTCTCCATGGCGCTCGGCCCCAAGTCGATGCCAGCGTTCATGTTCATCGGCTACTGGGGCGTGTTTGCCGTGGCGCTCCTCGTGCCGCTGGTGTGGATGCTGTGGGGCGCGTGGCGCGCGTTCGAGGGTCATCGCTGGAAGGTGCCCCTCGCGTGGCGCATCGCCCGCCGCTTCACCGAGGACGACGGTCGACAGCCGTTCCAGAGCACGTTCCAACCCCCTGGAGCTCCCCGATGAACCCCAACGACCCCGGCGCCCGCCCCCCCGACGCCCACGACCTCGACAGCCGGCACCTCGACGCTCGCCCCGTCGAGCCTCCGTCCGACGCGCACCTCGGCCCTTACGATCCGGTCGACCATCCACCGCCGCTCGACGTCGAGGCGTGGATGACGCTGTCGGCCGCGCTCGGCGACCGCGACCTCGACGAGCAAGACCTCCTCCTCGAGGGGCACCACCTCGACCGCGCCGTGTGGGACGCGTGCGACGCGTTCTGGCTCACCGAGCTCGCCGCCCAGTGCGCGCGCAAGAACTTCAAGCTCGCAGAGCGCTACGCACAGCGCTGCATGGCCGCGCGAGCGTCACGCCCAGACGCGAGCGAGGCCTCGGGCGCCACGCTCGATCACACCGCGTTCATGACAGCGCTCGCCGACGACACCGCGATTCCGTTCGCGAACGCGGAGAAGGCACACTCGCTGCGGCCGAGCGAGAGCACCTTGCCGCCCCACCCGGACACCGGCGCCACCGGCGAGATGCCCGCGCTCAAGGTGCCCGATACCACCCTCCCCTTCGACGACTGAGGAGCGGGACGGGGGCGAGGGCGGTGAGCGCCGACGCGCCGCCGGCAGGAGCGCGCGTCGGAGTGAGCGGGCGGCGCTCAACGCGAGAGGCGCACGCGCCGCCGAGGGAGCGCGTTGGAGCAGCGCGTCGTGCGCGAGTCGATCGGGTCTTGCGGCATGCGCCGCGCGAGCCAGCCGATGAGCGTGAGACCGGCTTGTCGCGCCTCGGGCGGCATCTCCGTCGACCGGATGATGGTGGCAATCTCACCGATGAGCTTTGCCCGAGATGCCTCGCACATGGCCGCGATGTGAAGCTCTTTCATCGATCCTCTAGTTTATCGCGCGAGCACCGAAGCTCAATGCGTGGACACCAGAATCTCACGGGGCTTACTGCCGTTGGGGGGACCGACCACGCCGTTTCGCTCCAGGGTCTCCACGATCTTGGCGGCGCGGTTGTAGCCTACACCGAGCTTTCGTTGAAGCCAGGAAGTCGAACATTTTTGGGTTTCCGCCACAACCTGAACCGCCTTGTCGTACAGCGGATCCGACTCGCCGCCCCCCTCCTCGTCGCCTTCGGAGTCCTCGTCGCGACCGCGCACGATGCTCTCGTCGTACTCTGGCTCCCCTTGAGCGCGGAGGTGGTCGGTGATGCGCTGCACCTCGTCCTCCGACACGAAGGGTCCTTGAACGCGGATGACGTCGCTCTTGCCGTTGAGCTTCACCAGCATGTCGCCGCCGCCGAGCAAGTGCTCGGCGCCTTGCTGATCGATGATGGTGCGACTGTCGACCTTCTGCGCCACCCGAAACGCGATGCGGGTGGGAAAGTTGGCTTTGATCATGCCCGTGATCACGTCGACGCTGGGGCGCTGCGTGGCGAGGATCACGTGGAGCCCCGCCGCGCGCGCCTTCTGCGCGAGCCTCGCGACCGAGCTCTCCACCTCTTTGCCCTGGGTCATGATGAGATCGGCGAACTCCTCCACGACCACCACGATGTACGGCAAGCGCTGCGGCAGCGTCGCGTCCGAGCCCACCTTCGCCTTCTGTACCTGGATCTCGGTACCGTCGGGCGCGATGGCCGACACCATCTCGGACACCGGCGGCGGCGGCAGCGAGCCCGACCGCACCCGCTTCACGTAGCGGTTGTAGGTGGTGATGTTCTTGGTCCCGGCGTCGGCGAAGAGCTGATAGCGGCGCTCCATCTCGTCGACCGCCCACTTGAGCGCGTTCGCCGCCTGCTTCATGTCGGTCACCACCGGAAACAGGAGGTGGGGGATGCGGTCGAACGGGGCGAGCTCCACCACCTTCGGATCGATCATCAGCATCCGCAGCTCCTCCGGCGAGCGCCGACACAAGAGGCTCACCAGCATCACGTTGAGCCCCACGCTCTTGCCGGCACCGGTGGCGCCGGCCACGATCACGTGCGGCATCCCCGAGAGATCGGCGAAGAACGGCCTCCCGATGATGTCGCGACCGAGCACACATGGCAGCGGCACGTTGAGCGACATGAACTCCTGGCTCTCGACCAGCTCGCGCAGGTTCACCGGGATCCGCGTGTCGTTCGGCACCTCGAAGCCGATCCGCGCCTTGCCAGGGATGGGCGCGATGATACGCACCTTGCGCGACAGCCCGAGCGCGAGGTCGTCGGCGAGGGACGCGACCTTGCTCACCTTGGTGCCCGGCGCCGGCGACACCTCGAACATCGTCACGGTGGGGCCCGGGTGGATCTCCTGCACCGAGCCCTGCACCCCGTAGTCGGACAAGGTCTTCTCGAGGAGGCGCGCGGTCGCCTTGAGCTGCTCGGGCGAGTGACGCGACTCGGTGACGATGGCCGGATCGAGCAGGTTCGGCTCGGGCAGCGCAAAGCTCTGTTTCTGCGGCTTGGGGAGCTTGGCCTTGCGGGTCTGCGCCTCGCGCGAGGTGTCGACGATGGTCGGCTCGCCCTGCTCCGGCGCCGGTTCGGGCGGCGGCTCCGCGGTCAGCGGCGGCGCGTCCACCGGCGCCGACATCGCGCCCGCCGCGCGCGCCGCGGCCTCCACGCCGTCTGCATCCTCGACGCGGCTCCTGCCCTTCTTCGCTCCGCGCTTCTTGGCGGGAGACGACGGCGCGGGCGTGGCGGCCTCCACCAACGCAGACGCCATCGCGTCGTCGTCGCTCGACGGTCGCTCCACGCGGCCCCGACGCGCCTTCACCGGCATCACGGGGGAGGGTGTCGGCACCTCCGCCGCGCGCACCACGGTGGCGGGTGGCGGCGGCGTAGGCGCTTCACCGAACGCGTCGTCGTCATCCAACGCGAACGCCGACCCCCGCCCCGCGAGCGACGCGTCGAGGTCATCGTCGCGCAACATCACCGGAGGCGGCGAGAGCGACGGCAAGAGCGGGATCCCGGTGCCATCGTCGGCGAACGCAGCGATGATCGCGTCCGCCTGCTCGGGGGAAGCGATGAGCGGCTCGGAGGCTCGGCGCTCGGCCTCGCGCAGCTCCCTCTCGGCTTGGCGCGCCTCGACCCACGCGTTCGCCACCTTGCCCACCTCGCGGCCCGTGCGACGCCGCGCCCACGCCACGAAGGCGCGGAAACGCTGCGCCACCGCGATGAACGAAAACGCCGCCCGCTCCATGAGGATCAGCGCCACCACCGTCGAGCCGATCAAGAACGAGCCGACCGTGGAGAACAGGCCCCGCGCCACCTCGCCGAACAGGTCTCCCACCACCCCCGCGAGCGGCATGTTGCCGAACGCCGTCACTCCAGGGAGCGCGATGTGCGCGAGCGCGGCGCACACCACCGCGATGACGATGTCACCGCTCGCGCGTCCGAGGCTCAGCTGCATGCGCTTGTCGAACAAGAGCGGTCGTGACAGAAAGAGGAGCTCGGCCGGGATGAGCCACGCCACCACACCGATGAGCTCGACGAAGCCTCGCGCGAAGACCTCGCCCACCGGCCCCACCCAGTTCTCGCCGACAACGTGCGGCCGCAACGGATCCGCCTCGTAGGACGCGAGGGCCAGACCGCAATACAGCCCCGACGCGATGAGCAAGAGCGCCGCCGCCTCGCGCGCGTAGGTCCGCATCGTGCGGGGCTTGGCGCCCGAGACCTCCGCGTCATCCGCGTCGACGGTGTCCTCTACGGGCTCGGGGGGGGTGGCCTTCGAGGTCTCTTCCTCGGCCTCGGGGTCTTGTCCGCGCTTGCTCGCCCAAAGCGCACGAATGCCGGGAATGAAGAACGCCATACCTACAGCAGCCTACACTCCCTCGTACCCTCCGTGGTCCAACAGGGCCAACCTTTCGGCACCTCGACGCGACGCTCCCCGAGCTGCGCGTTCGACCAGTGCTGCTCATGCGTGCGGGCCTCGCGCCATCGATTCGCCGTGACGCCGAGAAGGCGTAGGAAATTCTTTCAATCCGAGCCTCGCGAAGGCTAGCATCCGCGAGCGCTTCAAGGCGCAGAAGGACCTTCATGGTGAGCTCATCGCGTCGTCGGCGGATGCGCTGGACAGCCCTGCTTTCGCTAACGACCGCCGTGCTCGGAACGGCGGCCTTTGCGTCCGGCTGCGCGGTGCAAGAGTCCGACCTGGCGCGTTGGGAGACCACGCTGGGGGGTCCGAGGCGACTGTCGGCCATCGTGCTGTTCGACAAGTATCCCCTCGAGCTGCGCGTCAAGGCCGCCATTTCCCTCGTGAACATGAAGCCGCGCAAGGGCCAGCACGTCGGCATCGACCGGCTGGTGAAGGGCACGCTCGTGTGCGACCCGACCTACGTGCAGGAGGGAGAGCCGTGCCAGAAGCAGGAGCTCGACCCCGAGCGGCGCGCGGAGATCATCCGGCAGATGGTGCCGCTCCTCATCGCCGAGCTCGAGCGAGAGCCGCCCAAGCCCACGCAAGGCGGGCAGGCGCCGCCGGATCCGTCGTTCAAGTTCAAAGACGCGGCGTATCTGATGCTCACCTACGAGGGCACGCAGGTGATCGCGGATCAAGAGCTCCGCCGGCAGCTCGAAGAAGCCCTCACCGAGTGGGCCATGGCCGACTTCGAGCGACGCCTGAACGACAAGACACAGGCGTTCGGGATGGAGCAGCTCCTGCGCCACATCGGCGCCGCGTCCGTGAAGAAGCTCCCGTCGCTGATGGTGCGCAACTCGCGCGAGCTCGGGCAAATGGCGGATCTCGTCGCCAAGATCGGCGACAAAGAGACGAAAGAAGAGGCAGGAAAGCAGCTCGTCTCCATCGCAGCCTTCGTGCTCTCGGGAGAGTGGAAGAAGGAGAACGAGGCCAGGCTCCAAGAGGCGAACCGCTCCGCCGGCTACACCATCGAAGGCAAGCTCTTCGAAGAGCAGCTCGTCAAGTACCAGACCGAGTCGCTCGCCCGGGTCCTCGAGTCGATGAAGCGCGTGGGAGGCCAGGCCGTCATCGACTTCGCGCTCGGGCTCGCCGCCAACAACGAGCAGCCGAAAGACGTCCCCACCGACGACTTCGTGAAGCGTCGCGCCCTCGCGCTCGCCACCCTCTCCGGCCACATCGACCGCAAGAACGAGGCACACCTCAAGGCGCTCTTCGCGATCGGCGCCGATCCGAAGGTGCCGGCCGAGGTGGTCGACCAGTCGTTCGCGCGCATCCGCGAGCTGCCTCGCGAGGCGATCATCGGAGGCCTCTACAAGTTCTTCGACAGCCCCGACTGGCAGCGGCGACGCCTGGCCGCGGCGACCATCCTCAAGGTGTCCACCGTCAAGCACATCGACGAGTTCATCGGGCAGCTCAAGGAAAAACCGGCCAAGAATTTCAACCCCAATGAGGCGATCACCTACGGTGCGTATTTGGCGGACCTGAAAGAAGGTGACCCGCTGAAAGCGCTCGAGCCTCACATGAAGTCCGGCGACGCCAAGGTCCGCATCACGGCGCTCTCCTACTGGCGAGCCGTGGGCGACAAGACCCACCTCGGCGCGATCAAGGCCTTCGAGGATGACAAGCAGAAGGCCCCGAAGTGCGAGGAGAAAGAGGAAGACGCCTTCGGGTGCCTCTGGGAGTGCGTGGTCGAGAAAGAAACCCACAAAATCACCACGGTGGGCGAGTACGTCTCCTTCTGCGTGAAACCCAGGATCGCAGCCCGCGAGCCGAAGAAAGACGGCGAAACGAAGAAGGACCCCCCCGAAGGCGACAAGTAGGAGAGGTGGGCGAGGCGCCCATCGTTTCCTTTCGTTCAGCACCACCCAAGGCAGCGAGCCCACGACGAGAACATGAGCGGCGACCCGAATAAGAAGAGCTCACGGACATTCCAGTGTCGTGACGTACTGTGGGAAACGTTCGAGCAGATGGCTCGCGACCTCGAGTGCTCGATCGACTACCTGATCAACGAGGCGATGAAGCAGTACGCCCGCCAGCGGACGTACGGTGCACGCACGCCGTTCCCGACGAGCGGCGTGCAGGGCGCTCCCGAGCCGCAGCCGTCCTACCCCCACCACGCGCCCGGGCCGCCGCACGGCGCCTCCGCCCCCGCGCCGCCGATGGCGCCGATGGGTGGCTACCCGGCGCCGCCCGGTGCGCGGCCCCCGATGCCTCCAGGCCGCCCACCTTCGGTCGTCCCGCCCGGTCCACCCGGACCGCCGCCCGGTCTCCCCGGACCCCCGCCTGGTCCCCCTGGTCCTCCGGGGATGCGGCCCCCCGGTCCTCCTGGAGCACCGCCTGGTCCTCCAATGGGGCCGCCGATGGGCGCGCGGCCGCCGATGCCTCCCGGACCGCCCGGTCCTCCCGGCCCGCCTCCCGTGCCGCCCGGCCCGCCAGCGATGCGGCCCCCCACCGGTGGCCCGCCGCCTCCTCCCGGGGCGCCACCGCCTCCACCGGGTGCGTACCGACCCCCGGCTCCTCCCGGTGCACCGCCAGGTCCGCCGGCCTACGCCGCACCGCCTCCGCCGCCACCTGGTGCCGGTGCCTACCCGGGCGTCCCCCCCCAGGCCGCGCCCTCACCCTCCCCTGGCATGAACAGCCAGCGCCTGGTGCTCTACTATCGGGGCCAGCGCCACGAGGTGAACAAGGACCGCTTCATCATCGGCCGTGGCAAGCAGTCGAGCGATCTCACGATCAAAGATCCCAACGTGTCGCGACAGCACGCGATGATCGAGTGCTTGAACAGCCAGTACTTCATGGTCGACATGGGCTCCACCAACGGCATCGAGTTCAACGGACAGCGCCTCCAGCGCAAGCCCATCGCCTCGGGCGACGTCTTCAACATCTGCGACCACGAGCTCCGCTTCGTGTTCGAGTGATACGCTGAGAAGATGCGGCGACGCATCGCAGCTCTTTTGGCCGGGCTCGCCTTGAGCGGCTTGGCGCTCGGAGGCGGCACGCTCTCGGCCGCCCCCGAGGACGCCCAGCCAGGCCACGAGAAGGGGCCCCCCGTCGCCCACCGGGTCACGCTGCCCCCCTGGACGGCGGTGCCGCTCCCCGACTGGGCCACGAGCGTGCGCATCGCCAAAGGGGACCAGCCCCTGCTCATGCGCCCGGACGGCTCCGCCAACCGTCGCGGCTCGGGCCAACGCGAGGCGCTCCTGCCGCTCTTTGGCGCCCGCTTCGGCCCTGGCTGCCAGGCGGCCTGGTATCACGTCGGCCCCCGCGCGTGGGTCTGCGGCGACGACGTGTCCCTCTCCGGGGCCTCGCCGATCGCGTACGACCAGCCAGCGTTCACCGCCACCGTCGACGGCCTGCCGTTCCGCTACTTCTTCGCCGGGCGTGACGGCTCCCTCGCCTATCGCAGCCTCGACGAGGTCGACATCGGCGAGCCGGAGATGACGCTCGAGCCTGGGTTCGCCGTCGCCATCGTCGAGGAACAGTTCGTCGCCGGGCAGAGCTACGGACGCACCAATCGCGGCGTCTGGGTGCCGATGCGCGATCTCGGCCCCGCGCGCGCGTTTACCTTCCGCGGCGCGGAGCTCGACGGCGCTCCCGGAGGGGTCATCCCCGTCGCGTGGGTGATGACCGACAACGCACCCGTGTTCGCCAAGCACGGCGCCGGCTTCTCCCCCACCGGCAAGCGCCTCGCGCGCTTCACCCAGGTGGGCTTCTTCGAGCGCACGAGCACCTTCGGCGGCGGTTACGTGCGGGTGGGCGAGGGCACGTGGATGCGGGCCAGCGATCTCCGCCATCCCACCGTCGCCCCACCGCCGTCCGAGCCCGAGATCGGTCACGGCGCGCGGTGGATCGACATCGAGCTCGAGAGCCAGACATTGGTGGCCTTCGAGGGCGAGACGCCGGTGTTCGCCACCCTCGTCTCCACGGGCAAGGGCAAGACGAAGGGCCACCCGTTCGAGACCCCCAAGGGGGTGCACCGCATCTGGGTGAAGCTCGTCACCGCCACCATGGACAACCTCGAGAACGAGTACGCGAGTCGCTACTACCGCATCGAGGACGTGCCCTACGTGCAGTTCTTCCACAAGGGCGTAGGGCTGCATGCGGCGTTCTGGCATCGCTCGTTCGGCAGCGTGCGCAGTCACGGCTGCGTCAACCTCGCCCCCCTCGACGCGCAGCGCTTGTTCGGCTGGACCGGCCCGCGAACCCCCAGCGGCTGGACCGCGGCGCTCCCCACCACGCACGACCGCGGCACCATCATTCGGGTTCGTTGACCATGGTGTCCCTCCTCACGGCGGTTCGAGACATCGGACGCCTTCGCGAGATCTACGTGGTGCTCGTGCGCCACGGGTTTCGCGATCTCGCGCAGCGCCTCGGTTTCTCGGGCCGCACCGAAGGGGAGAGTGAGCCGCCGAGCAAGAGCGATCCCAAAAAGCACCCCCTCGCGGAGCGCGTGCGGCTCGTCGCCATCGACCTCGGGCCGTCGTTCGTGAAGCTCGGCCAGCTCGCCTCCACCAGGCCCGACATCTTGCCGGCGGCGTGGATCGCCGAGCTGAAGCGGCTGCAAGACGAGGTTCCCCCCTTGCCCTTCGACGAGATCCGCCTCGCCGTGGAGGCGTCGCTCGGCGCCACGCTCGAGGAGATCTACGAGAGCTTCGACCAAGAGCCGCTCGCGGCAGCATCCATCGCCCAGGTGCATCGCGCCGTGCTCAAGCACGAAGACGGCCCGAAGGACGTGGTGGTCAAGGTGCAGCGACCCAACATCGCGAACACCATCGCGCGCGACGTCGAGCTCTTGCACACGCTCGCCCGCGTCGTCGAGCGCACCATCCCCGAGTCGCACATCTACCGGCCGAGCGCCTTGGTCGACCAGTTCGATCACGCAATCACCAGCGAGCTCGACTTCTCACTCGAGGCAGACAACGCCAAGCGCTTCGCGGAGAACTTCGCGGCACACCCCCACGCCGTTTTCCCTCGCATCTACAAGGAGGCGTCGGGCAAGCGCGTCATCACCATGGAGTACCTCGACGGGCACAAGGTGTACGACGCGATCGAGAAGAAGGGCCACAAGGGCTCCATCATCGCCAAGGCAGCGACGGGCATCGTCATCAAGAGCATCTTCGAAGACGGCTTCTTCCACGCCGACCCCCACCCAGGAAACATCCTCATCTTCGGCGATCCCGAGCACCCCAAGATCGGCCTGGTGGATCTCGGCATGGTGGGGCGACTTTCGCCAGAGCTCCGGAACAAGACCATCGACATGATGATCGCGGCCATCCGGAACGACCACATGGCCCTCGCCGACGCCCTCTACGAGGTGGGCACGCCAACGAAGAAGATCGACATGCGCGCCTACCGCGCGGAGGTGAGCCGCCTCGCCGACAAGTACTTGAACAAGCCGCTCGGCGAGATCGATCTGGCGATGATGATCTCCGATCTCGTCGGCGGAGCCACGAAGTTCGGCCTCGAGATCCCGCCCGATTTTCTCCTCGTGGGCAAAGCGCTCATGACCATCGAAGGGGTGGGCAAGGAGATCGATCCCCACCTCGACGTGTACGCGGAGGCCCGGCCCTATTTCCTCGAGCTGCTCCGCAAGCGCTACGCTCCCGAGCGCATCGCCCTCGACATGTGGCGCGGGGCCGAGCGGCTCTCCAAGGCGTCCTACGATCTGCCCCAGCAAGCGCGGGAGGTGATGGACGATCTCCGACACGGTCGCCTCACGGTGCAGTCGCGCGACATCGAACGATCGCGCGTCACCGACCGCCTCGGACGGCGGCTCTTCACCGGCCTCGTCGTGAGCGCGCTCATCCTCGGCGGCTCTTGGCTCATCGCGCAGCAAGGCGACCTCCGCTACGTGGGAGGAGCGTTGCTCGTCTTCGGCATGTCGTGGCTGTTCTGGCACGTCCTGCTCGACCTTCGCCGCGCATGAGCGATCACCCCCGCGAGCGCCCCATCCTCTGCCTCTGGGGGTTCATGGGCACCGGAAAGTCTACGCTCGGCCCCCTGGTCGCGGCGCAGCACCACGGGCGGTTCGTCGATCTCGACGCGCTCATCGAGGCGCGCAAACACCAGAGCATCGCGGACATCTTCGCCACCGAGGGAGAGGCCGCCTTTCGCGCGCTCGAGCGAGAGGCGCTCGAGCCGCTGCTCGTCACGCCCCCGCCTCGACCGCTCCTCATCGCCCTCGGCGGCGGCGCGCTCGTCCACCCCCAGCTCCGCGCCCTCGCCCTCGCGCACGCCTACGTCGTCACCCTCACCGCCACCGTCGCCGACATCATCGCACGCACGACCGGCGCCCAATCGCGCCCTCTCCTCGCCGAGCGGTCTCGCGACGAAGTGCAGGCGCTCTACACGAGCCGAGCGCGGGCCTACGCCGATGTTCACGAGACGGTGAGCACGAGCGAGCGCACGCCGAGCGAAGTCGCCGCTCACTTATCGAAGCGCTGGCAGCCACGCGTGTCACGCGAACCCTGAGCGCGCTCTGCTCCCAATTTTGTATGGGCTAGCCGCGTCCGGTATGCTCTCATGAGAATGAGCGATTCATCGCAGTTAGGGGCACTCGCCATGGGCAGCATCCACAAGCTTCTCTCGGTCTCTCTCGTCACCGGCTTCGCCGCGCTCGGCGTCGGCTGCACAGACGCAGAGACAGGTGTGTTCGTGCGACACGTCATCGTTCCAGAGGTCGACGAGGAGGGTTGCGTCTACGACGCCGATCCCTCGGGCGCCGCGTTCACTGGCGGGGGAATGAACGTCGCCTGGGCGAGAGGCTATGTCGCCCATTTCTCCGTGGGCAACCAGCTCGTCACGCGCGGTGACGCGGACACCCTGCGGGCCGAGAGCAACCGCGTCACCTTCTTCGAGGTCGACTCCGAGGTCTACGACTTCTCCGGCGCATTGCTGAGTGAGTTCACGGTACCCGCCACGGGGTTTGCGGATCCTGCCGCGGGCAGCAACCCGGGCTATGGCGTGGTGGGGGCGACCATCGTCGACGGCACCGTCGCGCAGCAGTTCCTGGATGGCGTCATCCCGGTAGACCAGACCATCATCGCCCGCGTCGTCGTCCGTGGCAGCACGCTCGGCGGCCTCGAGGTGGAGACCGCCCCGTTCGACTTTCCGATCGCCGTCTCCAACTTCGGGGGTTGCGCGGAGCCCATCTCCTGCGACGACGACGTCGTGAGGAGCTGCTTCTTCGGGCAAGACGGTGTCGTCCGACCCGATTGCCGACAGGTCGAGCAAGAGCGCAACGTCGAAGCCACCAGCTGTTTCTGAGAACGCGCAGCCGTCTCTGAGGATGCGCAGCCGTTTCCGAGGACGCGCAGCCGCTTCCGAGGACGCGCAGCTCGCGCCGACGAACAACGCGGCAAGACGAATGAGTCGGGCGGCCCTCGCGCGGGCGACGCTCAGTCTTCGATGGGGCGGGCCTCGTCGGTGGGGCCGCGCATGAGGTTCACGAGCGCCACCAGCGGCACGCCGAGCAGGCCGAGGTCGAGCTGGGCGGCGACGAGGAGCGCCGACTCGCGTGACTCGCCGAAAGTGGCCCGATATCCGACGAGCAGGCCCATCGCCATGACGTAGCTCGCGTGGAAGTTGTAGCTGCGGCTTCCCCAGAACAAAGAGCCCGCGATCCCCGGCTCCACGCCGAAGTCGTCGTCGCCGATGCGCGCGAACCCACCCACCGACGCCACCAGCGGCAAGCTGTCGTGAATGGGGAAGAGCACGCTCCCGCCACCACCGAGCTGCAGCTCGTCGAAGGCGAACGTGCCGAGCTCGAGGTACGGGCCCGCGCCGAAGTCGTCGCTCTGGTCGCGCCCGAACAACACGTCGCCGCGCAGCCCGAGATGAAACTCCGCGTGGTCCCAGAACTCACCGTCGGCGCCCACCCCGGCGCCCCCAAGCGTGAGGCTGGCGTTGCCCTGCGGCTCGGCGCGTGCGGGCGCCGGCCAACTTGCGACGACCAACGTGATCGCGACCGAGGCGAGCGCGCGCATCGCAGAGCACCGTAGCCCGAATCGCGCAGCGCGTGCGAACAGGTTGGGGCGACGCTCGCGGAGGCGCGCTTGAGGCTCCTCGAAATGCGGAGTAGCTTGCGCCCATGTCGAACAAGGCGGTCGAGCTCAACGTCGCGGGGCAGAGTTGCCGCGTCGTGACGACCGCCGATGAGAAAGAGCTTCGTGAGCTCGCGCGCATGGTCGAAGACAAGCTCGAGGCCGTGCTCGGTCCTGGTCGCCCGGTGACCACCCAGGCGATGCTGCTCGCCGCGGTCGCGCTCGCCAACGACGTGCGCGAGCAGCAGGCCCGCGCCGACGCCATCGCCGAGCGCGCGAAGAAGACGCTCCGCACGTTGCTCCACCGCGTCGATCACGCGCTCGCCATCGACGAGCGCGACGACGGGAGCGCGCCCGCGCGACCCGCCACGACGCGTGCGCCAAGCGGAAACTCCGGCAACTCGGGGCGCGCTGGAGACTCGGGCCACGCCGAACACGTGGGGCGCTCGCGCCAGCCGGGAGGCAACACGCACCCACCGAAGAAGGGTGCGGCGAGGAAGAGCAGCCGCTCGCGCTCGGACGAGCTCCCGTGACCCTCTTCGACGCGCATCTCCGCGCGGAGCTCGCGGCGCTCGCAGCGCGCGGCCTCCTGCGCGAGCCGCTCGAGGTGCCCCCCGGAGCGCTCGTGCTCTGCTCGAACGACTACCTCGGCTACGCGCGGGAGCCGCTCCCGAGCGAGCACACCCCGCCTGCGAGCGGGTCCGGCGCGTCGCGCCTCGTCAGCGGCGATCACGAGCTGCACCGCGCCGCCGAGGCCGACATCGCGGCCTGGCTCGGTCACGAGACCGCGCTCCTCGTGTCGTCCGGCTACGCCGCGAACGTCGGCGCGATCCCCGCGCTCACGGGAGCAGGCGACGTCGTCATCTCCGACGCGCAGAACCACGCGTCCATCATCGACGGCTGCCGCCTCGGTCGGGCCGAGACCGTCGTCGTTCCCCACGGCGATCTCGACGCGGTGGCGCGCGCGCTCGCGCGCGCCGGCTCGGCGCGCAGCCGATGGCTCGTCACCGAGAGCTACTTCAGCATGGATGGTGATGTCGCTCCCCTCGCCGAGCTACGCGCCCTCGCCGACGCCCACGACGCGTTCCTCGTGGTCGACGAGGCCCACGCGCTCGGCGTGTTCGGCGCCGAGGGCCGCGGGCTTTGTCACCGCGCTGGCGTCACCGCCGACGTGCTCATCGGCACGCTCGGCAAGGCGCTCGGCCTCGCAGGCGCGTTCATCGCCGGCTCCCACGCGCTGCGAGCGCTGCTCTGGAACCGCGCGCGCAGCTTCGTGTTCAGCACCGGGATCCCGCCGTGGCTCGCCGGCGCGGCGAGCCAACGCATCGCGCGGCTCCGCGCCGACGACCTTGGACGACAACGTCTGCAGGCCATCGTCGAGCACGTGCGCTCGGCGCTCGAGGCGCTCGGCGCGCCGATCGCGCCCTCCGTCGGCCCCATCCTCCCGTGGGTGGTCGGGGATCCTCGCCACACGCTCGCCCTGCGGGACGAGCTCCTCACCCATGGCGTGTTCTGTCAGGCAATCCGCCCCCCGACGGTGCCGACCGATTCATCGCGTCTCCGCATCACGCTGCACGCGAGCTTGCAGGACGCTGAGCTCGAACGGGCGTTGGCTGCGTTCGCGGCGTGTGTCGCGCCGCCCCCCCGCTCGACACCGCGATCGTGAGCCCACCGAGGGTGAGCCGCACGCGCTCCGCGTCGACGAGCCCGGCCGTCTCGAGCTCTTGCAAGAGGGAGTTGGTCTCCGTGCACGACAGGCCGATCGCGTCGGCAACCAGCGCGACGTCCGCGTGGCGATCCTCGGACGCCATCGAGAACAGAACCTGAAGCACGGCGCGGTGTGTTGGGTTCATCATGAGGGCGAGATTCGGCGATCACTGAAAGTCTGTCCAGTTTTCGGCCAAACAAGATCGGATGTTCAGTGTTTTTCCATCTAAGACACCGAATTTACTAACCCAAGATCCACTCCGAGGAGCGGCTCACCCGCGACTGCGTGCGATGGCCAAGCGGTACAGCGCCTCGTACTGGCGCGCCGCCTGATCCCAGCCGAGGTTCTTGCGCATCCCATTCCACTGCATGCGGCGGTAGTGCTCGGGGCGCTCGCGGTAGGTGTCCACCGCGTGCGCGACGGTGGCCACGAGCGCCTCTGCCGAGAGCTCGCCGAACACGAAGCCATCCACGTCGTGGGTCACCGTGTCCATGAGCCCGCCCACCGCGCGCACGATGGGAGGTGTCCCGTAGCGTTGGCTGTAGAGCTGGTTCAGTCCGCACGGCTCGTAACGAGAAGGCATGAGGAACAAGTCGGCGCCAGCCTCGACGAGGTGGGCGAGGCGCTCATCGTAGCCAATCCGCGCCCGCACGTTCGAGGTGGTCACCGACAGCCGCGTGAAGAGCTCCTCCGCCCATGCCTCCCCCGCTCCGAGCACCGCGAGCTGCACGTCGAGCCCCAAGATGAGCGGCAGCGCCTCGGCGATGATGTCCACGCCCTTTTGTGGCACGAATCGGCTCACAACACCGAGGAGTGGCACATCGCTTCGCTCAGGAAGGCCCAGCTCGCGCTGGAGCGCCGCCTTGCACTGGCCCTTGTTCGACACATCCTGGATGCCGTAGTGCGCCGGCAAGTGTCGATCGGTGGCGGGATCCCAAGCGCGGTCGTCGATCCCGTTCAAGATCCCCACGAGGGCGTCTCCGCGGGAACGCAGCTCGCCATCGAGCCCGGCCCCTCCCTCCGGTGACTGGATCTCCGCCGCATACCGCGGCGACACGGTGCTGACGCAGGTGGCGTTCACCACGCCGCCCTTGAGCAGGTTGAGCGCGCCGAAGTGCTCCACGCGCAGCGCCTTGAGCTGCTCGTACGCGTGCCCAAACGTAGTGCACGCGTCGGTGCCAAAGATCCCCTGATACCCCAAGTTGTGGATCGTGAGCACCGTGGCCTGTCGCTCGCCCCGCGCCGCGAGCGCGATCGGCACCAGCGACGTCTGCCAGTCGTGGACGTGGATGACGTCGGGGCGAAACTCCAAGAAGTCCCGCAGGGCGAGCGCTGCGCGGGACAAGAGCGCGTAGCGCAGACCGTTGTCCCCGAACGCCCCCCACGCGTCGCCGTAGATGCCGTCACGATCGTAGAGGGTGTCATGCTCGAGCAGATAGACGGGCACCCCGCTGCCGAGCTCCGAACGATAGAGGGCGCACCACCGCGTCCCGAGCCCGGTCTCGACGGCGAAGGGCGGCTCCAGCCGCGTCGAGGCCCACGCCTTGGCGCTCCGATAACGGGGCAAAAGGACGCGCACGTCGTGGCCCCGATCGGCGAGGGCGGGTGGCAGCGCACCGGCGACGTCCGCGAGGCCTCCGGTCTTGGCGAACGGCACGCACTCCGAAACGGCGAACAGGATCTTCAGGCGCGCCATGCGCCGCCGACACTACCACGCGGCTCCACCCGCGACCCGCCGCGAGGGACCGTGTAGGTGTTCCTTTACGTCTGCGGGAACGTGTGCGAAGAGCCGGCCCTATGGGGCTGGAAGTCTTCAAGAAGCTCCCACTGGGAGGCGTCGATCGCCGCTCACTGGTCACCCTGCTCAGCGAGAAGGGCCAAGCGGTGGCCGACGCGCTCTTCGACCGTCAGCGCAAGGACGTCCGCGCGACCGGCGTCGACATCGCCGACGACGCGGCGGTGGTGATCCTCGGAGGAAGCAACGGGATCACGCGCGCCCTCGCCATGCAGCTGGTGTTCGGCGAAGGGGTCGCCGTCTTCGGCGTCCACTACGACAGCGAGAAGATGCAGATCGGCCCCCATCACACCCAGGCGATGGAGAAGGCGGCCGCCGCCGAGGGGCGCACCTGTCGATTCTTGAACCGCGACGCCACCCGCGACAAAACCATCGAAGAGGTGGTCGCGCTCCTGCGCGACGACTACCGCGTCGTCCACCTCATCAACGGCATCGCCGCCGGCGCGACCAAGCGTTACGTGGAGCACGGACCGACCGAGGTGCTCGATCTCGACGTCGCCTTCGATCCGGTGATGCAGGTGCCCGAGTTCGAGCGCCGCGCGTCGTACCGGCGCCTCGGCCTGGTCGAGGTGGAGGTCGCCAACGAGAGCGAGATCGAGCGCACCAACAAGTTCATGGGCACGTCCTCGCTCCTGTGGGTGGAGCCGCTCGCCGCCGCCGGTCTCATCCACGCCGGCGAGAGCGTCGTCGCCTTTTGTGACTACGACTTCGAGAAGGACGACCCGGTCTACGGCATGGGTCCGCTCGCCGGAGCCAAGATCCTCCAGCGCGAGACGATGCAACAGATCCGGGATCGGTTCGGGGCCCGCGCGGTGCGCCTGTGCTACCCGGCGATGCCCACCACCGCGCTCGGCGCCATCCCCGGCGGGATGCTGATGTACGCCCTCTCCGCCCAGATCCTCAAAGAGCAGGGCGCCTTCCGAAGCATCCCCGAGCTCGCCGAGGACAGCATGGCGCTGTGGCGCCAACCGCTGCCGGAAGAGGAGCTCCGCCTCGACGAGGCGTACCAGAGAATTCTCCCCGAGTTTCACAAGCGCAAGGACACGCTCACCCCCGCCGACGTCCCCGCCTGCTTCGGGGCGCTCCTCAGCGACTGAAGATCCGACCGACGTTGCCTCGAGGAACCCCACGAGGTGCGATCCGGCGAGGCTCGGCAGCGCGGGCCGCGTGGGTCACGCTCGCGCTGCCACGTCGTGCGCCACGAACGCCCCGAGAGCCGCCGCGCAGGCGGTCTCGGTGCGCAGCACGAACCGGCCGAGCCGCGCTCGCACGAAGCCGACCTCGAGCGCCGCCTCCTCTTCTCGGTCGGTGAGCCCCCCTTCGGGTCCGATGGCCACCGCCAACGAAGCGCGCGGCTCGAGCGCGATGAGCTGGCCGAGCGAGCGCTCCGCCCGCGGATCGAGCAACACCGCGAGATCGGCCCGTACCGAGCCCACCGCCAGCGCGAACGCGACCGGCCCCTCCACGAGCGGCGTGTCGCCACGCCCACATTGCCGGGCCGCGTCGATCGCCACCCGCCGACACCGCTCCAGATCGACGCCCCGCTTCACCGAGCGCTCGCAGGCAGCGACGATCACCCGCGTGGCACCGAGCTCCGTCGCGTCGCGAACGATGGCCTCCAGCTTGCTGCCTTTGGGCAAGCCCTGAACGACGACGATGGGCACCAGCGCCGTGTGACGCGACGCTCGAAGCCGAGAGAGTCGCACCCGCGCGAGCTCGCGCCCGGTCGCGAGCACCGTCAAGTCGGCCTCGAGCCCTGCCTGCGGATCGAACGCGACGCACATGTCGCCGGTGCGGAGCCGATGCACGCGCAACAGGTAGCGCGCCACCTCGGAGGGGAGCTCGCGCTCTTCCTCACGCAGGTCATCGAGCGGCACTCGCAGCGACACGAGGCCTCACCTCCGAGAGAGCGCGATGGCGATCCAGGCGTCGTCGCCCTCGGCGCGCCGAGCGACCGACGGTGCCGTGAACTCGGCGGCGTAGGCTCGCATCACCGCGTCTTCTTCGGAGGCGAGAATACCCGAGAGCACCACCAGCGCGCCCGGCTCGGCGCGACGCGCGATGAGCCCCGCCATCGACACCAAGACCTCGCTGCGGATATTGGCCAGCACCACGTCGAAGCCACCGTCGACATGCGAGAGCTCGGTGGTGCTCACGTGCATCCGAGCCGCGAAGCCGTTCCGCTCCGCGTTCTCGAGGGCCACCGCGATCACCTCGGGGTCGTTGTCCACGGCGACCACGCTGTCCGCGCCGAGCATGAGCGCCACCAGGCCGAGGATGCCGCTCCCGGTTCCTACGTCGAGCACTCGGGCGTCTCTCAGGCGCGCCGCGTGCTCCTCGCACAGCTCCGCCACCATCGAGGTGGTGGCGTGGAGCCCCGTCCCGAACGCCCGCCCTGGATCCATCACGAGCACCCGCTCCGCGGGGCTGGCCTCGAATCGCTCCCACGGCGGAGCCACCACGAGCGACTTGGTGAGGGCGAACGGCTTGAAGTACTCCTTGTACTTGTCGCGCCAGGCATCCCCCACGATCTCGTCGAAGACAACCGAGAGCCCGGGCTCGGTGTCGAGCAGCGCGTCTCGCGCCGCCCGCGCGGTGGCGGCCAGCTCGAAGCTGGCCACGAGCCGCACCAGCGCGCCCCCGGGCCCCTTGTTCCAGGTGGTGTCGTCGCGGAGCTCCACGCCCGTCGCCCCGAGCTCGAACAGCACCGGCCCAAGCTCGTCGGCCTGCGCTTCGCTCACGTCGAGCACGAGCACCGGGAAGCGCGGCTCGGCAGCTGCCACCTCGTGCTCGCTCACCGCTCGAACACGTTCACGGTGACCGTGGAGTCGCTGGTGCTGCCCCCTGCCACCACCACCACGATGGGGATCACGACCGC
The DNA here is from genome assembly GCA_964401935.1 of uncultured Polyangiaceae bacterium. GTDB lineage: Bacteria > Myxococcota_A > Polyangia > Polyangiales > Polyangiaceae > JAPYTK01. The sequence continues at coordinate 7,141 of CAYOAL010000016.1, read as the reverse complement.
CGCGACCACGGCGAGGCCCACCGGTACCCACAGCCAGGGGCTGGTGACCACGCTGTCGTCGTCGCCGGCCACGGTGACCCGAAGCGGCGCCTCCGCGTCGCCGCGGGTGGCTACCGGAACCCCCCGGGAGTCGAGCGCCTCGAGGTAATACTCGACGAGCCCCGGCTTCACGAACGCGGCCGGGATGTCGACGTTGAACTTCCGCATCGCAAACTTCACGGGCGCGTCCTCGAACTTCCCGTCGGAGCCGCTCCGGTAATAAACGTTCATCCGCGCGACCTGCGCGTCTGGATCTTCGATCACGCCGCTGAGCGAGATGGCGAGGTCGGCTTCTGCCTGCGACGGCGGTGAGTGCTTCACCCTCACCCGGCTCGGTGCCGCTGCGCCCGCCTTTCCCGGCCTCCCCGCGTCGATCCACGTCTTTTTGTGCTCTTCGAAGAACTCGCGAAACCGGGGCGACTCCGCCTCACCGAGCTCATAGTCCTCGTCCTCGGCGTAGATGGCCCACACCACCCCCTTGGCCTGCCCCAGGTTGCCCAGAACGATGTGGTTGTAGGCCATCAGCTGCAAGGCTGCGATGCGTTGCTTCGCGGGCAGGTCCTTCCGCGCGACCACCGCCGACAGCGTCTGGATCGACTCGTCGTAGCGCTGCTCTTCGAAGAGGTCTTGCCCCTTCTGAATGAGGGCATCCGCGCCATCCTCCTGCGCGAAGGCTCGGGGCGCAAAGGTCATCAGGCTCAAGGCGACCCAAAGACCGACCAGGAGCGCCACCACAGTCCTCATGGGGAGGAGCGTACCCTCGCCGCCGCCCGCGATCCACCTCGAGGGCTCACCGCCGCGCCGTGACCCGCCCGCTCACGGCTCGAGGATGCGGATCGCGTAGACGAGCACCCCGGACACGCCATCTTTCTCGAACTTCGGACCGGCGAGGAAGAAGTGCTTGCCCTGCGGGGCCTTCACGTTCGTCGACACGAACTTCTCGCCCCCCTTCTCGTCGACCTGCACGTCCACGTCGTACTTCGGGGGCTTGTTGGGCCGCGCGATCACTTCGTTGAGGCTGAAGGTGAGCTTGCCCTTGTCGGGGGTCTCCACGCTCGCTGCCGTCTTGAGCAGGAGCGGCACCTTCTTATCCAGCAGACACGAGTACGAGTCGTACGACGACAGCGGCGGCTGGGTCAGCGCCTTGAGGTGCGCCGCGCACTTGTCGATGCCCTTGCCCGAGTTGTTGGCGAACAGCACGAGCACGTCGGCCGTTGCCTGCTGCTTCTTCTCCTGGAGCTCCACCGCCGGCGGGCGGTTCATCGGGACGTCCGCCGCTTGGACGGTCGCCGTGAGGGCGCACAGGGAGAGCGCCGAGATGATCGCGCGTCGCTTCATTCATCATCTCCCATGTCGGTAACCCATACGACGGCGGTGTGGACCCCCGTATTCTCGGTGTCCACCTGAAAGATCGAGCCGCTGTGGGCACCGAAGTCGAGCTGGGCGATCTCGACGGCGTCCTCGTCGTCTCGGGCGGACGCGCCCGCGCTGCTCGGCGCGGAGGCCGTCTCACCGAGCGTCTCCGGCGCCGGCTCCGCAGGCGCTGGCGCCTCGATGGCGGCTCTGGGCCGCGCCGCGACAGGGTCGGGGTCGGGCCCGGCGCTGCCCCACACGAACAAGCCGGCTGCGACCGCGGCCGCCGCCGCCGCCAACGTCCACAACGTTCTTCCGTTGTCGTTGGCAGGGGCCGCCGTGACCGGCGCCTTGTGCATGGGGAGCTCGTCGCGCGGTGCCGCAGGAACGTCGGAGTTGCGGTCGATGCTCGCCATCACCGCGTCGGCGATACCGTCGCCGCGCGTGTCGCCGTCCACCTGCTCGCGCAGGATGTCGCGCACCAAGCCGAGCCCTGCGAGCTTGTCGCGCGCCGCATCCCGTGCGGCGAGGGCGGCTTCGAGCGCCTCGAGCTCCTCGCCATCGAGCTCGTCGTCGAAGTAGCGCATCAGAGCCCGGTCGGTGATGGGGTCTATCTCGGTTTTCGACTTCACGATGACTCGCTCGTATCTGGCGTTTCGCCGATCTGCTCTCGGTAACAATCGGCGAGAGCGCGTTGCAGCTTCTGTCGCGCGTGGAACAGGCGACTCATGATGGTGCCTTTGGAGACGTCCATGGTCTCCGCCATCTCTTGATAGCTCATGCCCTCCACCTCCCGCATGACGATGACGGCCCGGTGGTAGGGAGGGAGGGCGTCGAGCGCGACCTGGATCCGTGCGGCGATCTCCTGCCGCCGCACCGCATCCATCGGATCCGCTCCGTCGATCTTCGACACGAAGGGAAACATGTCACCGTCGTCGACGGGCGGGGGGTCGTCGAACAACTCTTGCTCACGCCTCGCCGGCTTCCGCATGAGATCGATGGCGAGGTTCTTGACGATCCGGTAGAGCCACGTGAAAAACGAAGAGCCGCCTTCGAACTTGTCGATGCTGCGGTGGACGCGCAAGAACGCCTCCTGGACGATCTCCCGCGCGTCGTTCTCGTCGCGAACCAGACCGACGGCGATGGCGAACGCGCGTCGCTGATGCCTCTCGACCAGCTGTCGAAATGCGTCCCGGTCGCCTTGTTGGGCTCGCTCGACGAGTGCACGATCTTCCTCCGCTTCGCGTTGACGATCTGCACGGTTGGACGCAGAGCGGCCGGCGCTATTCACCGGCGGGGAACGCAGGCGCTCTTCGAAGCTCTTGGATTGCCCCGAATTTCCAGCAGGCTCGGCGTCGCTGGGCGGCCCCTCGACGGCCTCCGCGCCGTCTCCTTCCGAGAGCGGGGAGGCGTCGTGGCCGTCTTCCACCCGCGTTGGGGTGCTGGGAGTAGTTGTGGACGTGCTCGACAAGGTGAACGGATGTACAGTTGGTTCGGGGCTCCGAAATCTTCGGCGAAGCCCGCGCTCGAGTCTAGCGTGGATTCGGGCCGTCCGGCACCGCTCCGCGGTGGGCGCGTCAAGGCGCGTCGAGCTCGCTCAGGGTGACGCGCATCTCGAACCTCCGCTCCCCGCGGGCCACCTTGATGGGCACCGTGCGATTCACGCCCGCGATGCTCGCGAGCCAGCGCAGCTCGTTGGTGTCTTTGATGGGCTTCTGATCGAACTCGAGGATGATGTCCCCTGAAGCGATCCCGGCGCGATCGGCGGCCTTCCCGGGCAACACCTTGGTCACCTTGGCTCCCTTGCGGGCGGTGCCCAAGCGCTTCGCGTCCTCGGGGCTGAGCTCGTCCACCAACACCCCAAGCGCGCTCCTCGTGATTTTTCCGTCGCGCAACAAGGTGGGCAGGAGCTGAACCACCATCTCCATCGGGATCGCGAAGCCGATGTTGTTGGCGTTGGCGCGGACGGCGGCGTTGATCCCCACCACTTGTCCGGCGAGGTTGAGCAGCGGCCCCCCGGAGTTGCCCGGGTTGATGCTCGCGTCGGTCTGCAAAAAGTTGAAATAGCCCGCTGGATCGAGCCCCTGCACGTCGTCGCGGGTGCGCCCCTTCGCGGAGAGGATGCCGGCCGACACGGTGTGCTCCAGCCCAAACGGGTTGCCGATCGCGACCACCCAGTCGCCGACCTCGAGCGCAGCGCTGTCCCCGAGCACGAGCGCCGGGAGCCCATCTTGGTCCACCTTGATCACGGCGATGTCGGTGGGCTTGTCCGCGCCGACCACCCGCGCCGCGAGCTCCTTGCCATCGGCGAACTTCACAATGATCTCGTGGGCGTCTTCGATGACGTGGTGGTTGGTGAGGAGGAACCCCTTGGTGTCGTAGACGAACCCGGTGCCGACCCCTTGGGCCTCGGGGATCTCGCGCCCGAACGGGTTGGTCTTCTTCACCCACGACTTCACCGTCACCACCGACGGCGTCGTGGCCTTCACGAGCGGCGCGAACGAGGGCAGGCCGCTCGAGCCCATCGGCGGTGGCGGGACCACCGGAGGGGGGAGGTGTTTCTCGCTCGTCGGCGGCAGGTAGATCGCCCCCGGGGGCAGCTTGCCACTCGCCGAGGGGGCGACCGCCTCAGGGGTCGACTCATCGTCGCAACCGGCACCCGCGAGCGCCATAACCAGCGCGAGTCCCCACGCTGAACGCCTGCGGCCCGAGGCCGCGCCGATCGCGACGGAGCTCACATCCCCTTTGTGACCTCGAGGAAGCGCATGCGCAAATCGTAGAGCCCTTGCTCCAGCACGCGCTCCTCGTCGCCGGTCAGGTTGCCTCGGGTCTTTTCCGACAAGAGCGCCAGCAAATCGATGTCTTGCTGAGCGAGCAACAGGTTCGGCTCGATCGTGCCGCGCATCATCGCTCCGCTCTCCGGATCGGGCGCGTCGCCGAGATGCACGAACGCGGAGCCGATGACGCCGAGCACGAAGGTGACGAAATCGAGCCGCGGGAGCTGGCTCTCGGGGATGGCGCTCTCGGGTGCCTCGTCCCCGATGTCGTCTTTGTCGTCGGTGCTCACGGGCAGCTCAGTTGAGGGCCTCGCCCGGATCCGCGTCGCCGTCGGCGTCACCGTCGGGGCCGGCGATCGCCGGTTGGGGAATGGTCACGACGTCGACCGACTCGGCCAGATCGGGGAGCTTCTGAAGACCGGCCTCGATGGTCTTCATCTCGTCGGCGGAGAAGTCTTTGCGCCGGTTGCGGATCCGCTTGTCCACCTCTGCCCAGTTCACTTTCTTGCTCATCGCTTGCCTCGGCTCTCGTCTCGTTCGGAACAAGGGTTGGAGTTCCGCGTTCGGAGCTGCACGAGGGGCTGCACGACCTCGGGCTCGGAACCGGTCTCGTCGGACTGGGAGCCATACACGACCATCCCCGCGTGGGCAATACGCACGCCGAGATCGGCCTGGGCCGCGTCGAGCTCCGCGTCGGTCGCGGGGTGCACGTCGCAGATCTCCACCTCGAACCGCACCGTCTGGCCGGCGAGGGGGTGGTTGAGGTCGACCATGATCGCGTCCTCGTCGATCTCGACGATGCGGTGGACCGCCTCGGTGCCGTCGGGACCGGTCGCCACGATCTCGGCGCCCACCTCTGCGCCCGCCACGTCGGGGAAATCATCGGGATCGATCTCGAGCAGCGCCGCCGGGTCGCGCGCACCGAACGCGTCGTCGGGTCCGAGCACGAGCGTGCGCCGCTCCCCGATCCGAGCTCCGTCGAGCCCAGCCTCGAGCCCCGGCAGCACCTGCGCGTAGCCGTGGACGTACGTGAGCGGCTCGCGCGCCGAGATCTCGTCCACCAGCGCGCCCGCCTCGTCGAAGAGACGGAAGGCCACCGACACCCGCATGTCGGGCGCGACCCTCACGGTGACTCAGATCTTCCCTTTGAGCAGATCGGCGAAGGTGCCGAAGGTGGCCTCCCGCTGCACCTTCTTCCGATACTCGCGGTAGGCCTGCTTCTCCGCGTCTTCCTTGAGCGCTCGGATCGAGAGCTTGGCTTCGCCGCGCCGATCGATCTCGATCACCTTGGCCTCCATGCGGTGGCCGAGCGGGAAGGTCTTGCGCAGATCGGTGCCCCGCGGCGTGCCAGTGGCGCCGGCCGGGATGTAGCCACGAGCACGTCGCCCGGTGGCGCCGATGATGCGCACCCCGAGCCCGTTCTCGCGGATCTGCATCACCACCACGTCGACGGTTTGGTGCGGTGCGAGCCGCTTGATCGGCGGCACGTCCTTCTCGTCGTCGGGGGGAGCGGGGTGCAGCGTGACCTTCTTCGCCTTGGCGTCGACGTTCGCCACCACCACGTCGATGTCTTGCCCCACCTTCAACACGTCGGAGGGGTGGTTCACCACGTTGAACGACAGGTCGGCGACGTGGCACAGGCCATCAATCCCCGGCTCGAGCTGGATGAAGGCGCCAAAATCGGTGAGCCGCACCACCTTCAGGGTGTGGCGCGAGCCGACGGGGTACTTCTCCCTGGCCGCCTCCCACGGGTCGTCGAGGGTGGCCTTGTGGCTGAGCCAGAGCTTCTTTCGTTCGTCGATCTTCAGCACTTTGACGCTGATCTCGCCGCCGACCTGGAAGATGTCGCTCAGGCGCGCGGAGCGATCGTGGCTCGCCTCCGTCATGTGCACGACGCCCTCCACGTCGCCGTGCTCGGGGAGCGAGACGAAGGCGCCCCACTCGAGCACGGTGCGCACCACGGCCTTCACCTCCATGTCTGGCTCGAGCTTGGCGAGGTGCTCGTCGCGGACCTTGCCGTGCTCCTCCTCCATCATGGCCTTGCGCGACACGACGACGTCGCGGCCCTTCTTGCCGTACTGGGTGACCACGAACGGCATCGGTTCACCCAGGTATCCGGAGAGATCCGCGTTGGACTTCAGCTCCACGTGCGAAGCCGGCGCGAAGCAGCGCACGCCTTTGTAGTCCACCTCGAGGCCCCCCTTGATGACCCCCGTGACCCAACAGTCGAGCGGAGCACCGGCCTGAAGCGCGGCTCGCAGCTCGGTGCGGGCCGCGGCAGTGTCGAACAGCTCGCGCCCCAACATCAGCATGCCACCGCGCGTGGAGAGACTCTTCACGCGCGCGATGAACTGCTCACCCTCCTTGGGAGGGATCTGGATGAGCTCGGACCGGTCGTAGAGGCCGAGGGCCTTGCCGCCCGCGACGTCGAGCCACAGCGCGTCCTTGGTCACCTTGGAAACGCGTCCGAAGATCTGGTCGCCCACGTTGAAGGCGGGCCGCTCGCGCTCGACCGGCTTCTTGCGCGGCGGCTTGTCCTTGCGCGGCCGGGCCTCTCTCGGCTCCTTGGCCGGCCCGCTCGCCGCGCCGCTCGCCGCGCCGTCGGCGCCCGCGGCGTCGTCCGGGCTCGCTTCGCCTTCTGGGCCCTTCTTCTTGCGACGGCGTCGACGGCGGCGCTTCTTCTTGCCGGGCTCTCCCGAACCGTCGCCAGCCCCCTGGGCGTCGGCGTTCGCCTCGTCGCCTGCGTCCTCCGCTGCGTCGTCGTCGCCTGCGTCGTCCTCCGCTGCGTCGTCGCCGCCTGCCCCGTCGTCGGCGGCGGCTGCGCTCTCGCCGCCTGCCCCGTCGTCGGCGGCGGCTGCGCCGTCGGCGGAGGCGCCGTCGGCGGAGGCGGCTGCGCCGTCGGCGGAGGCGGCTGCGCCGTCGGCGGAGGCGCTCTCGGCGGCTGCGCCGTCGGCCGCGACGCCTTCCCTTGC
>CAYOAL010000015.1:32134-110169 GCA_964401935.1 uncultured Polyangiaceae bacterium | reverse complement strand
GCGAGGGCGAGGGCGAGGGCGAGGGCGAGGGCGAGGGCGAGGGCGAGGGCGAGGGCGAGGGCGAGGGGGAGGGCGAGGGGGAGGGCGAGGGGATATGTGCCCACAGAAAGTCTCCAGCACGGGAACCGGGAGACCTCGGAGTGGCCTCGCCGCCAATGGTGGGCGGCAGGCAACCACGGGAAGCGGACGGCTCCGCGGCGGACGGCTCCGCGGCGGACGGCTCCGCGGCGGACGGCTCCGCGGACTCGGCGCGTGACGTTCCCGAGCGCGGTGGCTGAGGTGTCCGTCGGCCGAGCCGCCTGCGGGGCTCGAGTGCTCTTCGTGGCGGTGGTCTCTTCAGCTTCGCTACCTTCGGGAGTAATGTGCCGCCGATGCGTCAGCTCATCCTCGTCCCGCTGTTCCTCGTGGGTTGTTCGTCGACACCGTCCGAGCTCGAGCACGGCGGCACGGATCAAGGGGTGGACGGTCCTGTCGCGACGACAGCGCCCGCCTCGGCCGTGGCCCCCGCGCCGTCCCCGCCGCCGTGGCCGAGCGAAGGGAACCTGCTCACCATCGCCTCGGGGGATGCGTCGGAGGTGGCCGTGTCGAGCAAGGGAGGCGACCTCGTCATTCACAAGCTCGCCTACACCGGCTTCGCGCGGCGGGTGGAACCACTCGCCTCCGGTGAGCCCAAGGGCGCCAACGTCTCGTTCGAGTCGGTCACTGCCGACGGCCTCGTCATGCGCGACGTGCGCTGTCGGCTCGGCGCGTGGAGCTACTCCGACGAGGAGATGGAAGAGCTCGTCACGAGCGGCAAGATCGTGGGCGTCGTCCTCCCCGACGCGATCGCGGCAGCGGCCGCGCCGGCGGCGAAGGCGAAGGAGCTCCGCGCCTGCGCCCAAGGTGTCAGCCCGCGCGTGGGCTGGATCTACAGCGTGCATTTGGTGCAAGGGACGAACGTGCTCGGCGTCGCCCCGGACGCGGCGGCGTGCATCGAGAAGGAGCTCAACGCCGTGAGCGGTCCCGTGGAGGACGGCGCCTGCGTGGTCAGCCTCGAGCTGTGACCTCGCCTTCTCTCGCGCGCCTCGTGGTGGCGGTCTCTCTCGCGCGCCTCGTGGTGGTGGGCCCTCTCGCGCGCCTCGTGGTGGTGGGCCCTCTCGCGCGCCTCGTGGTGGTGGGCCCTCTCGCGCGCCTCATGGTGGTGGGCCGAGGGGGGCCTCCGTCAAGAGCTTCGCGATGGGGACGGGCCCAAGCCACGGCGGCTTCGTCGCCGACGTGAACGCTCTCCCGAGGGCCGCCGTCTCAAACGTGATCACCCCGTCCGACACGGCGGCGACGAGCGCATAGCCGACGCGCTCGGTTCGCGGCGATGGGCACGTGACGGTCGGGTCGGACGACGGCTCGATCACCAGCACGTCCTCCGTGGCGAGGGCCGCGTTCAGACATCGGGGCGACCCCCGGTCGCTCGTGCACAGCACGAGCGTCCGCTTGAGGCTCGTGCGCGTCGTACACTCCCCCATGTCGCTGTCGCGCGAGGCGACCTCCACCTCCACCCACCACTCGGGTGCCGCATCGCCGAGCACGTCTCCCACTTCGGGGGTGCCCACCGTGACGTCGTGGCTGAAGGCGCCCACGCCGCTGCTGAATCCACGGGCGAGGGTGAACGCCGCTTCGTGGGTGCCAAGCCGCAAGCGGACGACGCGCTCCTCGTCGAGCCCCGTGTGCTCCACGCTCAGGGTCAAGAACGTCCAGCTCGCGCCTTCGGCCGCTTGAGCGGGCGCCACCTCGAGCTTCACGTCGTCGCACGACGAGAGGGGGAGGGGACGCGTGTCGAGCTCCGGGCTCCCCGGCGGGGAGAAGAACGCGCCGCCACGCTGGCAGAAGGCGGCGCCCGCGGCCTGAGCCCAGGCGGGGACGCCTGGGCTCGCCGGAGAGCTCGGAGGCGTCGCGCTCGGTGCGACGGTTGGCGCGCTCGGCGCTCGAGGTGCAAGCTCCGCAGGCCCGGCGCCAGCAGGCGCCCAGCGCGTGGTCGCGGGTTGGGTCGGAGATTGTGGACCGGCACAGCCGGCTGCGGCGAGGGCCGTGAGGCCGAGCGCGTGGCCCCGGAAGACGTGTGGTCTCTTCGTCATCGTGCGCAAACAACGCTCCGGGCCCCGACAGGCTTCCGCTTGGGCGATGTCCGAGCGGCTTGGGGAACGCTTGGCGCTTCGAGCGCGCGAGGTGCGTGGCGGTGCAAGCCCTCCTGGGCTCATCTCTCCCCCCCAGAAGCCGCTCACAGACGTCTTCCTCCAGAAGCCGCTCACAGACGTCGCAGCGTCATCCGCATGCCGTGCCTGGGGCCAAGCGTCCGTCGTGGAGCGAGGCCGGGCTCGAAGCCGGGGACCAGATCCAGGCGGAAGCGCTGCAGCACCCGCGGCACGACGAGCGCGAGGAGGAGCCGCGCGAGCTCTCTGCCCACGGCGCTGTCAGGACCGGCACCGAAGGGGAAGTACGCCCGCTGGTGCCGCTTGAGGGTCGCGCGCTCGGCGAAGCGCTCGGGATCGAAACCCTCGGGGTTGGTGAAGAGGGTTGGATCGCGATGGGTGACCCACGGGCTCAGCATCACCGTCGCCCCCTTGGGCACGCGCAAACCGAGGAGCTCGTCGTCGGCCACCGCGGTTCGCCCCACCGCCCACACCGGTGGGTAAAGACGCATCGCCTCGCTCACGAACAGGCTCAGGTAGGGGAGGCGCTCGGTGTCGTCGTGCCTGGGCTTGTTGCGCCCGAGCTTGTCGGTCACCTCGCGGTAGGCGCGACGGGCAGCGGCCGCGTGTTTGGAGAGGGCGAAGAATGTCCACGTGAGCGCGTTGGCGGCGGTCTCGTGGCTGGCGATCAGGAAGGTGAGCAGCTCGCGCTCGAGCTCGCCCACGGTGGCTTCGTCGGTGGCTCCCTCCTCTCTCGTCATGAACGTTCCGAGCAGATCGCCCTCTGGCTCGCGTTCGCGCCGCTCCGCGATCATGTCGGCGCACAGCGCGTCGAAAGACTCCATCGCGGCACGGAAGCGACGACTGCGCGGGGTGGCGTCTGCGTCGGGCAACCGCAGTGGGTTCGACAGGGCGAGGCTCGCGTGCTCGAGCACCACCGTCACCGCGGCACCAAGCTCGGAGCCGTCGGCCGACAGATCGGCGCGGAACAACATTCTCCCGAGGATCGCCAGCGTGAGCCGTGCCATCTCCGCCGCCACGTCGAGCTCCGGCGCGAGCGCGGCGCTCCAGCGCTCGAGCATCACGTCGGTTGCCGCGACGATGACCTCCGCGAACGTCGCGACGCGATCAATGTGGAACAGGGCCTGGCTGCTGCGCAGTGCGCGCCCCCTGTGGCTGTCGGCGGCCAACGTGCTCGGGCCGAGCAACTTCTCGAGGGCCTCGCGCTCGAAGCTCTGCTGATAGATCGCGACGCGCTCCTCGAGGACGTGCTGGATGTGCTCCGGGCGCCGCAAGAGGAACACGCTCTGGTTGGCGATGGAGAAGTGCACCACGTCGCCGTAGGTGTTCACGGCGTCCTGAAGGAACTCGAGCGGCGCGGCGTTGAAGTCGAGCAAGCTGCCGACGAGGACGTGGCCGCTCGGCCCGGGGGGGGCACCAGGGTCGCGCGCCTCGGTGGCGCCGGTGATCTGTCGCCAGCTGGCGACGTCGTCTACCCCGAGCGCGTCTGCGATCTGCGTCAGCGCCGCCTCCTCGTCTTCGGTGATGGGGTCGCTCAATCCGAACAGGCAACCGGCGGCAGCGGCCACGTCGCGGCAGTAGGCTACCAGCGAACGGAGGGAGTCTCGTTCGAGCGCGTCACCCCCCCGCTGTTCCACCGCGAGCGAGCGCAGCACCTCGAGCCCCCGCTGCACGTACGCGTCGGAGGGCGGCTCTTCGAGCCACTCGGAGAGGAGCACGTCGCCGTCTTCACCGAGCCAGCCATACATCTTGGCCAGCTTGTGAATGAGCGAGCGCTCCGACTGCTGGATCGTGCCGTCGGCCCAGGCCACGTAGACCAGTGGCAACAGGCCCAGCATCCGGATGTTGTCTCGATCGACGCCGAGCTCTTCGAGCGCAGCGTGGAGGGCCGTTCCCATCATGACGACACGATACACGCGGAGCCCCGGGTCGGGCCCGATGTGTCGCGGCGAGCGGCGACGCGCAGTGGGCTCGACGAGCCGGCGACGCTGGTGTCCTTGGGTGACATTGGTGTGAAGAGGAGATAAACCTTGCGTAATTTCAGATTGTTGCCGTCGAGGGAGACCGCCTCCGCAAGGTCACCGCGCGAACCTGACTCGAGCTAAGGCAGCGAAGCAAGACGTCGGGACGATCGTCACCACCGCCGTGCTCGCGAGCGGTGCAGGGCGCCGTTCGCAGCGCATTGTGCCCGACACGTTACCTCGACGTCACATCGTGGGGGCTAGGGTCGGTGACAGTCATGAGGCATCGACAAGAGATGGTCGCGATGCTCGCCACGATTGTCACCTCCGTGACGGTGGCGCGCGCCGAGCCGCTTGCGCATGTCGAAGCTCGGCGCGCGACCGAGCCGGCGCGCTCGGTGCCCGCGCCCACTCTGAGCGACGCGGAGCGTGCGGCGTTGAAGGAGGAGATCAAGGCCGAGTTGCTCGCGGAGCGCGAGGCGGAGCGCCGAGCGCACACCAAGGGGGGCCGCTCCGTCGCGGCCGACAAGACGATGTTCAAGCCTGGCTCCGGATTTCACGTGGAGTCGGAGGATGGAGACTTTGCGCTGACCACACGCCTCCGCGTGCAGCTGCTGCAAGAGGTGATCGCCCCCCGTCAGGGCGAGCTCGAGCAGGTGTTTCAGCTGCGGCGGGCGAGGGTTCAGTTCAAGGGGCATACCTTCGGGGAGCACAACAACTTCAACGTCGAGCTCGCATTCTCTCCGCGCGACCTCGGGATGGACGCGGACGGGGTGATCCACAACACGCCGCTCTTGTCGTGGTTCATCGAGCTCGATCACCTACGTGACTTGTCGTTTCGAGCCGGGCAGTACAAGATCCCCTACTCGCGGCAGCGCGTCGTCTCCTCCGCCGACCTGCAGCTCGTCGACCGCGCCATCGCCAACGGCGAGTTCAATCACGATCGCGACATCGGTTTCGACGTCTACTCCGAAGACCTCTTTGGGCTCGATGGGGCCTTGCGGTACTTCGTGGGCGTGTACATGGGTGAGGGCCGCGACTTCGGCAACACCAACGCGACCCCCGACCTCAAGCTCCACTATCTCGGCCGCGTGGAGGTGCTCCCGATGGGCGCCTTCAAAGACTACGTCGAGGCGGACCTCGACCGCGAGCCGACCCCCAAGCTCAGCCTCGGGGCAGCCTACGCGTTCCACCACCGAGCGCAGCGCCTTCAGGGCGTGCTGGGCGACGCTCCTTCGGACGGCGGCACGACCAACTACCACTCCGCCACCGCCGACTACGTGTTCAAGCTCAGAGGGTTCTCCTCGACAGGGGAGCTCTACTGGCGCAAAGGTCGCCGGTTCGGCGCGGAGCCTGAAGCGGGCGCCACCGAGCCGGTGGAGCCGGTGCCGATGACGGCGCCGCGCGACGGCGTGGGCTGGTTCGTTCAGGCGGGCTACTTGTTCCCCGGGGTGCCGATCGAGGTCGCCGCTCGCTACAGCGGTGTGCGTGGTGTCGGTGAGCGCGACCCTGGCGACCTCCGCACGACCAAGGGCTTCACGTCGCTCTCCCGTCGAGACAGCGTTGGCGGTGGCGTGAGCTACTACTTCGACGGCCACCCGATGAAGCTTCAGGCCGACTACTTCAACATCTGGGACGAGGGCGACCCCACGAACGGAGAGAACGTGGTGCGCGTCCAGGTGCAAGTGTCCCTTTGAACCCTGGACGCCGGCGACCCCGAGAGCGCGCCGCGGTGGCCGATGATTGTCCGCGCGGCGAGGAAGGTTCGGGGAGCGGCGATCGTAACTTGGTCACCATGCCCCGACTCCCACGCGCCCGCGCGTTCCCCGGCGGGATCGTCCTGTTGACGGTGGCGCTCTCGGTCGCGTCACTCGGCTGCATCATCCGGCTCGACGGCTTCGGCGGGAAGACGGGGTCGGCGGTGAAGAGCGGCGCGTTCACCGGCTCGGAGTGCGACGCGTATCGCGACATCGAGCGTGATGATCACAAGCTCGGCGTGAGGAAGCGACGCGACGGAGGCAAGGAGGTTCTCCTCTACGCTCGCCGCGTGGAGCACGACGAGCGCGCGCAGGTCACGGCGCTCAGCTGCGCGGACGCCACCGCCGACAACCTCTTCGGCTCGGGGATCCCAGCCGACACTGCGCTCGCCCAAGATCACTACGCATTTCACGACCGCCGCTTCGACCACGCGCGGGCGGCCATCATGGTGGTCGACTGTGGCCTCAACGACACCTGCGTCAAAGACCGCGTCGGCCCCTTGCACTGGTACGCCACCAAGGTGCAGCCGAAGCGGGTGCAGGCGGCCCTCCGCGCCAAGGGGATCGGCGACGACCTCGCCAAGGGGTTCCTCGCCCGCTTCGAGCAGGCGAAAGGCGTCGTAGAGAAGCGGGTGAACGAGCTCGATGCCCGTCGCCGCCACATGTACGTGGACGTTCCGCGCCAGCAGTGCGACGAACGTGAGGCGTACTATCACGCCCACCGCGATCGCTACGCCAAACTCGACGAGCTCTTCGTGCGCATCGAGCAGGCAAAGAGCCAGCGCAAGGTTCCCGCCGCACTCATCGTGGACATGATCGAGCTCCGCGACGACTACTTCCAGCAGTGCGCCGGAGAAGACTGCCGCTACGACCTCTTCCCCGTCGAGATCACCGAGCAGCTCGTCACCCTCGCGCTCATCGCCGACGACGACGGCCTCGCCCTCGCCGAGGAGAGGCTGTTGCGTGAAGACGGCGCCCGCATCCAGAGCTTCTCGGCCGCCATCCTCGCCGCGATGATGCAGGCCACCAAGAAGGAGGCCGCGAGCTGGGAGAAGTATGAAGCGGCCAGGAAGAGCGGGGTGGACGAGGCCGCGCTCGCCGCCAAGTTCGGTGAGCCCCCGCCGGCGCACGTGAGCCCCGACGCGCCGTGGTTCTCGTGGGGGAAAGGCAAGACCCCCAACTACGTGGCCGCCGTGGAGGGAGGCGCTTATTCGGGGGCTGCCGGCGACGTCCAGCGTGTGGTGCACAAGGGCGACGTCGCCACGATCCACTTCTCGGATCGCATCACCAAGTACGACGACGCGGATTGCTACGACACCGCGCGGGTGGTGGCGATCCGCGACGGCAGGCTCGTGTACGGTCGCCACTGCACCAACTTCCGAACACGCGTGGTGCGCGACAAGGTGGAGCCCATCGAGGTGCCATCCCACGAAGCGAAGGCGTTGCGTCCCGGGGAGGGCGTCGTCGCGCTGGTCGACAAGAGCCGGCGCGGTCGTATCCTGTCCGCCAAACACGCGGGACGTCTCACGCAGCACCGCAGCCACCGCATCAAGCCGGCCCTCGAGGCGCCCAAGAAGCGCGAGCTCTGAGCGCGAGCTCTCGGCGCGGCGCCGCGCGCGGGACATTCTTCGCGGGTGCGTGTCTTTGTCTGCAGCGACGAGCCCCCACGCGCCTCCTGAAGACGACGGCAGCTGTCGTCAGCAGGCCGCAACGGCGGACACACCAACCACCTCACTCCCCGTTCCACCTCCCGCCGTTGCGGTCTGCATTCTCTCATGCGCGTTGCGTCGTCGTGTGTGCGTGCGCGCGGTGCCACTGGCGCCACGCGCCGAAGGTCGCGCGCGTCAGTCGCGTGTCAACAAATCGGCGGGCGCCTTCGTGTCCGGGGCGACCTGAGGCGCGGCCGAGGGGGTCGTCGCGGCCGAAGGTCGGACGCCGAGCGGCACGGCGGGAAGGGCGGCCGGACGAGCGATGGGGGGAGCGGGGGTCGTGGAGGCCGTGGGGCTTGGTTCGACGTGGTCGATCGCGGCGGGGCCCGGTTGGCTCGCACGCGCGGCGTCGACGACCGCTTGGTGAGACACCACCGTGCGCGTCGGGGCCCCCGTTGCATGTTGGCCACGCGCGAGCCAGCCCGCGCCGACACCTCCCAACAGGAGGACGAGCAACGCGGGCAAAGGCCAGCGTGGGCGCGGGCTCCGTCCGTCGTTGGAGAGCCCGCCCACGGTGCTTGCATCTTCGGCTCGAGCGACGGGGATGTCGCTCGGGTGCTCCTCGCGCGAGGAGCGCTCGACACGCCTGACGATCGCGGCGCGTTCGGACAAGACCTCCTTCGCCACCGTCTTCAGCCAAGCAGCCACTTCGCGAGGTGTAGCCAGCTCGTCCAGATGCTCTTCGAGCCGATCGAGCATCGCCGCCGCGGAAGGGGGCCGCTGCCGAGGGTCGCGATGCATGGCGCGCATCACCATCTCGCTCACGTCGCGGGGTACTCTGCTCTCGAGCAGGTGAGGCGGCGTCAGCGTCTCCTGGGCTGCGAGCGCCTGCACGATCACCGCGGTAGCGGTATCGGCTTTGAACGCGCGGCGACCGGTGAGGAGCTCCCACGCGGTGACGCCGAAAGCAAAGAGATCCGCGCGGGGATCCACGCTCGCGCCGCTCACTTGCTCGGGTGCGATGTAGCCCGGCTTGCCCTTGATCTCGCCAGTGAGAGTTTCCTGGAGCCGATTCTTCGCCTTGGCCACCCCGAAGTCGATGATGCGCGTCGTGCCGTCTTCTCCCACGAGGAGGTTGTGGGGAGTGATGTCGCGGTGGATGAGCTCGAGGGGCGAGCCGTCGTCGTCGCGCGCTTGGTGGATAGCGTCGAGACCGTGGAGGACGTCGCTCAGGATGCGAAGCGCGACCCGGACGGGAACTGTCGTCTCACGCCTCTCGATGGCATGGAGCACCTGGCTGAGCGACGTGCCGTGAATGTAGTCCATCACGAGCAAGGTCGCGCCCGCGCTGTCGACGACGTCGACGATGGGCACCACGTTCGGATGCTTCACGCGGGATGCGAGCCGCGCTTCGTCGCAAAACATCGTGACGAACGCGCGGTCGACGGCGAGATGGGGGTGGATCTCCTTGATGGCCACCACGCGCGAGAAGCCGCCGTCGCCGCGCTGTTGACCGACGGACACGGTCGCCATCCCGCCGCTCGCGATGGGCGCGTGCAGGACGTAGCGTCCGATCCGCCGCTCCTCTGACCGTGCCACCTTCGAAGAATAGCACAGTGTGCGACATGGCCCCCTTTCGCCGCGGCGCGACGGGGTCGCCCTCTCGTTCTCGAGGCGCGGTGCGCGTTAGTCGCAGGCGTCGAAGGCGGGGTTCGTCTCCCGGGGGCACGCGCTCTCGTTCTCGACCGCTTCGTACACCGTGCCGAGCACCGCGGGTTCCGCGTCGAAGCGCATGCCGAACGACACGGCGTCGCATGGGGCGGTAGGGCTCGCGATGTTGGCGGTGACGTCGGGGTAGGCGCACAATAGCCCCTTGATGGGCGGATAGGCCGTGGTGTCGGTGCAGAGAGGTTGGTCGTTCGCCTCGAGCGAGCTGATGAAGCGAAACACCTCGGTGATGGGCCAGCGGCCGGCGAGCAGCCCGTCGCGCAGGAACCAAGCTCCCCCCACTTGGTTGATGCGCGCGGTGAGAAATCCCGCGGTGAGCACGAAGGTGGTGGTGTCGCCACCGCCCGTGAAGGTGATGCCGGTGGGCGGCAAGCTCGCCACCAGCACGCCATCGGTGACGTAGGCGTTGTCGTCGGCGAACCGGGCCGCGTCGGTGTCGTAGCCGGGGAGCCCGTCGCACGAGGTGCCGCCGGCGCCGCCTTGGCCCGGGCCTCCCCCGGTCGCGCTGGCTCCCCCGTCCCCCCCGCCGCTGGCGCCGTCTCCACCGCCGCCGCCCCTGCCACCGCCGGCACCGCCAGAGCCCGCCGTCTCGAGGCTGGTGTGGGGGATGGGCCAAGGGTCGGCTCCGTCCCACGCGGGGACGAGCCCGTCGAGGCAGGGGTTCTTGGACAGGCCGGAGCTTGGAAAAACGGCCACGTTCACTCGGGCGTCGTGGAGGCCACCGTTGTAGCCGGAAACCCGCACCAGGATGGACCACTTGCCGTCGGCGATGCCCTGGTTCTGCGCTTCGGTGGAGAAGCCGGGGTAGAACTGGACCACGACGTTGAAGGCGGCCGCGACGCCGTTGTCGATCCCGCCCGGCCCGTCACAGAGATCCACGCCCGAGCCGCTCGGGGGGATGCAGCTGCCCTCTTCGCCGAGACAGGTGCAGCGTGCGTCGAGATCGAAACCGACGCGCGGCCCGTCGCCGACGTCGCCCTCGCCGAAGTCGATGGTGCGCATCGCCACCACGAAATCGACGTCGTCGGGACCGCCGTCACTCTGGGTTGGCGGCGGCGGCCAGCGCTTGTGGGAGCAGAGCCCGTCGCCCCCCGCGCCTCCCCCCCCTGTGCCTCCCCCGGCACCACCGACGCCAGGAGCGAGGTGGTAGGTCTCTTCGAAGCCCAGGACGTCGGCGCAGCCAGCACGCAGCGCCACGAGCCCGGCGAGCGAGCCTACCCCTGCGAGCACGTGGGCGAGACGCGAAGGCCGCGGGCGAGTCGACACGCATCGAGTCTACCAACTTGCGTCCATGGAGCCGTCACGATGACACCGAGTCGTACCACGGCCAGACGCACGGCAGTGGGTAAGTGGGCGTTTAAACTACATCGTAGCCATGGAACGTACCTTGCTCTTCTCACGGTCCGAGGAACACGGATGAAGCTCTCAATCTCCCGAAAGCCCACCCCGCGCCCAAGCGGACAACCACGGAGGTCGTCATGAGCTGTCCTGGCGACGACACCCTTTGCGCCCTCTTCGCCGGTGCGCTGGCCCCCAACACCGCGGAGCGGCACCGCGATCACATCGCGGAGTGCGAGAGCTGCTCGCTCGAGATCGCGGCGCTCATGGCGGACACCGCGCTCGTGCGTTGTTTGCCCACCGTGCCGAGCGTGGGCAACGCTGGGCGACGAGATGCGCGCACGAGCCTCGCCGTCGCTCCCGGCGAGTGCCTTGACGACTTCGTGATCGAACGGCAGATCGGCACGGGCGGGATGGGCGAAGTGTGGCTCGCGTTCGACGTGCGCCTCGCGCGGCGCGTCGTGATCAAGGTGATGCGCCCGGAGCTCGCCGTGTGTTCGGCGGGACGGACCTGGTTCGAGCGCGAGGCACGCACCGCCGCATCGTTCAACCACCCGAACATCGTGTCCGTGTTCGGCATGGGTGTCGCTGGCGGCCTGCCCTACATCGTGGCCGAGCACGTGGTGGGAGAGTCGTTGGCGGAGCGGCTCGCGCGGGGCCCGGTGCCGTTGACGGAGGGGCTCGAGCTGGTGGAGCAGGTGACGCGTGCGCTCGCGGCGATGCACGCGCGGCGCATTTCTCACCGCGACATCAAACCGGCGAACATCATGATCGACGGAGACGGGCGCGTGCGCGTGATCGACTTCGGGCTGGCCGCGTCATTCGACGAGGAGATGGCACAAGGCCCGATCGCCGGGACGCCGGCCTACATGGCGCCCGAGTGTTGGAGCCGTGAGGCGCCTGCCACCGGCGCGGTCGACGTCTGGGCGCTTGGACTCATCCTGCGTCAGCTCGTGGACGGAGTGGCGGCGAGCGCGATGGATGCCCCCCGCACCGTCGGTGTGGCCCACGCGCCTCCAGCCTTGCGTGCGCTCGTGAGCGCGTGTCTGCGAGAAGACCCCGAAGAGCGCCCGCGCACGCACGAGCTGTGCGACTGGCTCGCTGCCATCCGCGCCGCGATCGCAGCGGAGGCGGCCCCTTCGCCGCGCAGGAGAGTGAGCTATGTTGCGTCCGATGACCGCGATCGATGGAACGGTGCAACGAGGCGCGACTCGCTTCGTCTCGGGAGGAACGTTACGATTGCCTGGTGGCGCGGTCGTCCCCGTGCGTGCCGAGCCTCTCACCATCGGCCGCAACCCGACGGCCGACATCGTGCTCGAAGATGCAGCGGTGAGCGCGCTGCACTGCGAGGTGGTGGCTACCCCGCGCGGCGTGGTGGTTCGCGATCTCGACAGCACGAATGGCACCATCGTCGGCCCGTCGGCGGTGACGGAGGCTCGCCTGTTGGCGGCGTGCACGCTGAAGCTCGGTGAGACCACCCTCCTCTTCGAGCCCTCCGCTTCCCCTGAGCTCGTCTCCCACCGCGACGGCGGTGACCACTTCGGGCCGCTGCTTGGCATCTCGCCAGCGATGCAGGAGCTCTACAAGCGCCTCGCCAAGTTTGCCCCCACCGATCTGTCGCTGCTCATCACCGGCGAGACGGGCACCGGCAAGGAGCTCGCCGCGCGCGCCGTCCATCGCGCCAGTCCGCGCGCGGACAAGCCCTTCGTGGTGGTCGACTGCGGTGCATTGCCGACCGGCCTCGCCGAGAGCGTGTTGTTCGGGCACGAGCGGGGAGCCTTCACCGGGGCCACCGAGCGGCGCGAGGGAGCCTTCGCGCTCGCTCGTGGGGGCACGCTCTTCCTCGACGAGCTCGGTGAGCTCCCCGACGCGCTCCAGCCGAAGCTCCTGCGCGCCGCCGCCGAGCGCACCGTCAAGCGCGTGGGCGGCTCCTCCTACGAAGCGATCGATGTACGGATCGTGTCGGCCACCCGAGTGGATCTTCGCAAGGCAGTGAATCAGCAGACGTTCCGGGACGACCTGTTCTTTCGGCTCGCGCAGGTGCGGGTCGAGCTGCCGCCGCTGCGCAAGCGCAGCGAAGACATCCCTCGGCTCGTGGCCAAAGCTTGCGAGCAGCTGGGTCGCGCGGAGGCGGCGGCGCGCGTCACGGAGTACATCGAGACGCGGTTCGCGCGCTACGACTGGCCGGGCAACGTGCGCGAGCTCATCAACGTGGCGAGCGTGCTCGCGTCCATCGGCGACGACGACGTCGACGACCTCATCCCCGCCGCGACTTCGGGGCAGGGCGACGAGCGGCCGTTCGTCGACGCCAAGCGAACTTTCGAGCACGACTACTTCACGAGCTTGCTCGAGGCGACGGGGGGCAACATCTCGGAGATCAGCCGACGGTGCGGGCTCGCGCGTCATCAAGTGCGGAGTCACCTGCGCAAGCTCGGCCTGGTGCAATAGCCCCGCGGAGCACGCGCACGTGCCCGCTCGGCCTCAGAAGGTGCCAGAGAACACCGCGCCGCTGGGGCTGAGCGCGGCGGACCACGAAGGAAGGGCGGAGCCGGCGGAGGCGCGTCCGGCGGTGCTCCCCACGATGACGAAGGCGCTGCCGAGGGCGATCGCCGACAGTCCACCTACGAACGTGATGGTTGCCGCGAGACTGAGCGCCGGGACGGCTTCGGTCTCCGCGAAGCCCACTTCGTTACAGAGAGGGCCCTCGCAGTTGTCTTCGATGATGCTTCGTTTCTCGAGGAGCACGACGGTGATGACTCCGGAGGCCACGAGCGCCGCCGTGCCCAGGCCCACCGCGGTCCACCCCACTGCGCTCCACGGACTGGCTCCGCGCGTCTCGCTCGAGTCTGGTGGGGGTGGAGGTGTTTGGGGGAGGGGCCCCGGTAGAGTCTGGACGAGCAGCGTGATCACGCGATTCTCTCCTGCTGCCGTCTCGGTGTGTGACTCCACGTCCGGTCGTCCCGCCGAGCGCAGGCGCACGTGGTGTCGCCCCGGCGAATAGGCGAACTCGCGCCCCCAGTCTGCGCGGGAGATCTCCTTGCCGTCGACGAGCAGCGACGCATCCTCGGGGGCGTCCCCCGTCACGTCGATGGTCATGAGGGCGACGCGAGCGCCGAGCTCGAGCAAGCGCTGCTGCGCCACCGACAGACGAGCGCTGTGCTTCTCGTCACCCTTCGCTTCGAGCGTGGCGCGCTCGACGAAGCGGCGGAAGTGATTCCACGCTCGCTCGTGGTGGCCGGCTCGTGCTTCGCACTCGGCGAGCGTGAAGAGCGCGCCGAGCTTCGGATCGAGCGCGTAGCTCTTCTCGAAGGCGGGGCAGGCGACCGCGAAGGCCTCTCGGGCGAGGGCTCGCTTGCCCTGCTCGAAGAGCTCATCGGCCTCGTCGTTGGCGCTGGCCGTGCGCAGCCCGAAGGTGACGAGCGCGGTGGCGGTTGCAACCCAGAGCGATGGCCGGCTCATCCTGCGACGCCGAGAGCGCTTCACGTGTTCATCCTACCGCGACAGCCGAGGAGCCGCCCGTGCCATGAGCCAGAGGTCACGAACCATCGGGCGCTCGGGTGGCGAGCACTCGGGTCAGGCTCAGATCGAGCTGACTCTCCACCAAGCGGACGATGCTCTCGAGCTCGGCGCGGTCGACGCCAAGCCCCTCCGCGAGCCGCTTGCGCGTGGCCGCCAGGAGGCGCGCCCGAATCTGTGCGAGCTGCCGGGTGACCGTGGAGCTGTGGGCGCCAAACACCACCCCGATCTGTCGGGTCGTCAGGCGCTCCACGTAGTGGTAGCGGAGCACGCTGCGCTCGCGGGCGTCGAGCTCGGCCAGCGCGTCGTGGAACGCGCGCTTGAAGGGCTCGCTGTAGCGCTCCTTCAGCGCCCGGGTCTCGGGGTCGTCGTCGTGAGCGATCCGCTCGAGGAGCTGCGTGTCGCGGGGAGCTTCGCGCTTGCTCTTCTGCAGGAGCTTGAACACCTCGCGGGTCACGGACACGCGCAAGTAGGCCTCGAGCGGGCCCTGGCCGCTGTACAGCGCGAGCGCCGGGGGGCGCTCGCCGCGTGGCAGCAGCAGGCGCTCCAACACGATCTGACGCGCGTCCTCGACGTTGTGGGTCGCGTCGAGGCGTCGGAGCGCATTCTCGACCAAATGGCCGTAGCGCGAGCCGAACGCGGTGGCAGCACCCTCGGCGCCGGTCACGCACGCGCAGGCGATGAACAAGTCGGCGGCGCGGACCTCCTCTACGACCCGCACCACGTCGTCCTCGATCGTCACCCGCTCGCCGAGATGCGCGGCGAACACGGCGCCGTCGAGCGGCACGCCGGGCCAAGCTGCGCGGCCGGTCGCGAGCGCGGCCTCGAGGGCAGCCACGATGGCGCGGGTGTCGGTGGGGAGGTGCGCGGCGTAACCCCGCGTGAAGGCGTCGAGCAGCGCAGGGTCAAGGCTCATGGGGAAGACTCGTTTCGGGCGCTCGGAGCGCCCCCGGGACGTGAGGGCGAGAGCGTAGAGGAGCGGCGTCGCGGCCGCATCCACCCAGTGGCGATGGGCCACGCGCCCGCGGGGCACTTGGACGGGGTTTGCATGCGCGCCATCGAACGCGCCTTCAACGATGGAGCTCATGGCTCGGATCCGCGTCTCGGCGCGGTGGTTGCCTCTCGGGGCGAGTTGCGAGCGTTCGCACACGCGCGCGCGTTAGCACCATCGCCCGGAGCTCTCGGCCGAGCTCAACCTTCAGCTCGTCGATCTCGCGTCGGAGCTGTTCGTCGCTCAGCTCCGCACGACGGCGGGGCACCCAGTGCAGAAAGCTCACCAGCACGTCGCGGATGAGCTCCCCGTAGTGTCGGTTGTTCATCCACCAGTCCCACGGCGGTGGCACGAGGGGTCGGAACGGGGCGCGCAGCCGCGACGTGTGCAGGAGGAGCTGCGCGTGGGACACCTCCTCGGTGTGGGTCTCGATGTTGGTCATCAATACGCGGAGCTTGCGCACCTCGTCGTCGAGCGTGCCCGTGTCTCCCGCCGCGGCGCGCAGCGCGGTCGTCGAGGCGTCGTGCGAGCGTCGTGACGGTTCAGGAACCCGAACGCGGCGATAGGGGGCGCCGCGAGGCGCCTCCCGTGCGTGCACCGTGACGAGGGTCGCGTCCTCGCCGCAGTGGGGGATGGTGGCCCGCCACACCAGCGTCAGCGTTCTCTCATCGGTGTCGATGTGTACGGTGTCGAGCCGCGCGAGGCTCCCAACACGATGTCCGGTGCGGTCGGTCACGTCCGCGCTCACCGCGATCCCAGGGAGCAAGAACCGCGTGACCCCGTCGCCGCCGATCTGATCGAGCACCACCTCCTCGTCGCCCACGAGATAGCCGTCGGCGACCAGATCGGGGTGCGCCGTGTTGAAGAACTCGAACGCGCCGTGCGCGGGATCGGACGTGCGTCCACAGCGTGGCGACCACGAAGCCGCCAGAGCACCGAAGCCCTCTACCCGCGCCGGACGCTCCGCGCGCGGAGGCTCGTCGTCGCGGTGAACGATCCTTGGCGCAGGGACCTCGGCGCCCGTCTCATCCTTGCCGATGGGGCGCCGCCCGACAGGATTCGTAAGCCGGGCCTCGTCGCCTCGCGCGCCGGTGGAGGCAAGCTCGTAGACGAGCGGCACCTGGACGGTGGGGCGGGGCTCGGTGAGGCGCCATCGTCCTCGCCCTGCGCGCCGCCACGACCGCTCGCCGGTGACCGTCAGGCGCTTGTGCACCATGCCGACTCGGAGGCTCACGTCCCAGCTAGGGGAAGCGACGCCCCCGGGAGCATGCGCCGTGCCGCGCAGGGTGACGTCGGTGGCGGGCTTGAAGGGCGCCATGTCGTGATCTCGGAGCAGGCTCGACGCGAAGGGCGCGCCCGAGAACACGGCCGTCGTGGCAGGGGGAGGCTGCCGTGCGGCCACCGTGAGGCGCTCACGCTCGATGTCGAACGTTCCGCGCACCACCACCACCTGAAAGTCGACGCTACCAGCGTCGCGGGACACGTAGGTGCAGGCGGCGAAGCGCGTGGTGTTGTCGATCCGCGTGCTCATACTCGTAGAACCCTGCGTCTGTCGTCTGCTGCTCGAAAGCCGTCGAGACGCGCCGAAGAAGTGGGGACCGCCGCTGCCCGACCGATGCACGAGACGCCGCGGCCCCCGGGTCAGAGCACGACCAACGCGGTCACCACGACGACGGCCGCCGCCGCCCCCAGCCATGTCAGCGTCGGCGCCCACGCCACGTGCTGGCTCACGGTCGACATGGCCGCCTCGGGCCGTGACCCTGCCGCCGCAGGGGGGGGCAGGAGGGCGCTCGGGAGGAGGGTGCGATCGATCGTGAAGGGGAGGTCCCAGGGGCTTTTCGTGGTGCTGGCGCGAGCGCGCGCCGTGACGACGATGGGCCGGCGCATGCGCAGGGTGGGCGCCGAGTCCAGGCTGGGTTGCTCCGAGTCGAGGCTGCGTGGCCTTGGCTGCGGGCGACGCGGCGGGGGTACGCGTCGTCGCAGCTTGCGGGTCGCAACGAGGTCGTCGTCGATCGAGTGCGCGCTCATACGGGACGGAGCCGCCGACGAGCGCGTTGCTGCGGAGGATCTCGCGCCGTCGGCCCCGGAACCGGCGGAGACGTGCCGTGTGTTTCCGCCGCGAGGCGACGAGCCTCGTTACTTGGGTTGATGAAATGCGCTGGGCTGCTATAAGAAAGTGTCCACGTCGTTCGAAGGTGTTCAAACGGTGTAGACGATCGGCCAGGGTGGTCGTCGGCGCGTGTGTTGCGCGGTCGATGGGAGCGCTGGCTCCGGGTTCGGGAGGTGATGATTGCCTCTCGTGTCAGCCCATGACCCAACCGGAGGTGGCAAGCCTCCACGCGAGAAAGAGGCCGACATGAAGGTCAAGTATGTGCGCGACGTCGCGAAGCTCTCGCTCGTCCCAAGCAGAGAGCGAGAGGTGATGCGCAAGGTGGCGGAGCGGTACGTGTTTCGTGCCAACGACTACTACCTTGGGCTCATCGACTGGGACGATCCAGACGATCCACTCCGCCGCTTGGTGGTGCCCGACGAAGGCGAGCTGTCCGACTGGGGTGAGCTCGACGCCTCCGACGAGGCCGCGGTGACGGTGCAGCGCGGCGTGCAGCACAAGTATCCCCACACGGTGCTCTTGCTCGTCAACGAGGTGTGCGGCGCCTACTGCCGCTATTGCTTTCGGAAGCGGCTCTTCATCGACGGCAACGACGAGGCCTCGAACGACATCAGCGATGGGCTCGAGTACATCCGCAGTCACCCGGCGGTGACCAACGTGCTGCTCACCGGTGGCGATCCGCTGATCATGTCGACACGCCGGATCCTCGAGATCATCGCCGCGCTTCGCGCCATCGAGCACGTGCGTATCATCCGAATCGGCACGAAGATGCCGGCGTTCAACCCCTGGCGCGTGCTCGACGACCAGGAGCTCCTCGAGGGTCTCTCCCGCTTCTCCACGCCCCAGAAGCGCATCTACGTGATGGCGCACTTCGACCACCCCCGCGAGCTCACGGGCCCCGCCATCGCCGGAGTCGACGCGCTCCTCCGCGCGGGGCTCGTGGTGGTGAACCAGTGCCCGCTGCTCCGCGGGATCAATGACGACGCCGGCACCCTCGCCGACATGTTTCGCACCCTGGCCGCCGCCGGTGCGCCTCAGTACTACCTGTTTCAGGGGCGGCCCACGGCGGGCAACGAGCCCTACGAGGTGCCGATCGTGGAGGGCTTCCGCCTCTTCGACGAGGCTCAGCGCCGCGTCAGCGGCCTGGCCAAGCGTGCGCGCTTCGTGATGAGCCACGAGACGGGGAAAATCGAGATCGTGGGCGTCGACGACGCCCACATCTTCATGCGTTATCATCGCGCCAAAGATCCCGCCGACGAGGGGCGGTTCATGGTGTTCGTGCGCGACGACGAGGCCTTCTGGCTCGACCAGCTCACGCCGGAGACGTTTGGGCGCGCGGGCTCTCGAACGCTCGATGATGGCGCTCGGCTCGGCCCGTCCCAAACCTCCCTCGTGAGCTCTGACGGGGAGGCCGCGGCCGGCCTCGACGTGGGGGACGAGGCGAGGCGAGCGCTCGAGCCACGGGTGGACGTGTGAAGCCGAGCGAACGCCTCTCCGCCAAGATCGCCAAGTTCAAGCCATCGCTGACGCTCGCGTTGAAGGAGCTCGTGGCGGCTCGTGTCCGCGCGGGGCGGGCCGTCTACGACTTTGGGCTCGGCGAGACGAAGGGGCGGCTCGACGAGTCCATCCGCCTCGCCGGGGAGCGGGCCTTTCGTGAGGAAGACACGATGTACGCCGATCCGGCCGGGCTCCCCGAGCTGCGCCAGGCGGTCCTCTCGTGGCTCGGTGTGGCCGAGCACTACAGCATCGACAACGTCGTCATCACCACCGGCGCGAAGCAGTCGTTGCTCAACACCTTCCTCGCCTTGTGCAATCCCGCGGACGCGGTGCTGTTGGAGGCGGCCCCGTGGGTGAGCTATCAGCCGCTCGCGACCACCGCCTACGGCTTCCCGGTGATGGTGCTCCCGCCGAGCGGCACCGCCGCGCGGCTCAAGGTCACGCCGGACGACCTCGTGCGCAACTTGAAGGCGCGGCCCCACGCGCGGCTGTTTCTCTTGAACAACCCCGTGAACCCCACCTCGCAGCTCTACAGCGCGGACGAGGTCGACGCGCTCCTCCGCGTGTGCGCGCGGTATGGGGTGTTCTTCGTGCTCGACCGCCTCTACTGGAAGCTCGTGTTCGACGGGCAGACCTACCCCGAGCCCATCGTGGATGAACAAACGCGACCATGGCTCATCCAGATCGATGGGCTCTCGAAGAACTTTCGCCGGGCGGGCGGGCTGCGAATCGGCTGGACGGTGGCTCCAGACGACGTGGCGACGGCGATGGTCAACCTCCAGAGCCACTACACCTCGGCTCCGGCCACTCCGACGCAGCGCGCGGCCCTGGCAGCCCTCACCTCTCCCTACGACGCCTCCTTCGTGGCGGAGCTCCAGCGCAAGCGCGACCTGCTCGCGGAGCGGTCGGCGGGCATCCCGCACGTCTCGGTGTGGCCGAGCCCGGCCGCGTTCTACTCGTTCTGGGACGTGTCGCAGGCCATCGGCCGTCGCACCCCGAGCGGTGAGGTGCTCGCCGACGCCGACGATGTCGCGGGGTGGCTCCTCTCGAGCGAGGGTGTGGTGACCGCCTCCGGCACGGGCTTCATGCAGGACGGCTATCTGCGCCTGTCGTTTGCCGTCGACGACCACGTGATCGTGGACGGGATGGCGGCCGCCCGGCGCGCGTTCGAGGTCCTCGAGTCGTAGCCTCCGAGAGCGCGCGGCTTGGAGTACACTCCCCCTCGATGTGCCGCCTGTTGGGTGTCGTTTCGAGCGAGGCCACCGACTTTCGTTTCCATCTGCGCGCGGCGCCGCGCAGTCTCGCCACCCTCTCGCCGCACCATCCGGACGGCTGGGGGGTGGCGGTGCTCGATGAGGCCGGCGTCTGGAACGTCACCAAGCATCCAGAGTGCGCTCACGTGGACGAGCGCTTCGACGAAGCCGCCGCCGCCCGCGGGCGCATGCTCATCGCTCACGTCCGCAAGCGCACGGTGGGTTCCATCGCCACCGAGAACACCCACCCCTTTCATCGTGGCGAGTGGGTGTTCGCTCACAACGGCACCATCGAAGACACCACCTGGCTCGAGAGCCACACCTCGTTCGAGAGGCGCGGCGAGATCGTCGGCTCGACCGACAGCGAGAGGCTGTTCGCCTACCTTCTCACCGCGCTCGACGCCCACCCTGAAGACGTCGGGGTGGCGACTCTCGCCGACGCTGTCGTGCACGCCATGCGCGAGCTCTTGGCGCACGTGTCGTGCAGCGCGAACTTCCTGCTCGCGCGCGGCGCGGTGATGTTCGCGCACCGCTTCGGCCGCGAGCTCTGCCTGCTCGAGCGCGGGAGCCATGACCGCGTGCGCCCGTCGCGGCGCTCGCACGAGACCGCGGCGGTGATCGACACGCCGTGGAGCCAGCGCCGACACGCCATCTTCGTCGCGTCCGAGCGCCTCACCGACGAGGAGTGGGTCGACGTGGCCGAGGGGAGCCTCGTCGCGATCGAGGCTCGCGGTGTTCCGTTCTGGGAGCTCGCTGGCTCCACGCGCTAGCGGGGCGCGAGCGGCGCTCGACTCACGAGCGGAGCGCGAGCGTGGTGGCGAGCTCGGACGCGGCGGCGAGGGCGCCGCCGACGCCGGTGGCGAGGGCCTGGGCGGTGACGAGGGCCACGGTGTTCTGCGCGAGCGGGACGAGCAGGCGGCGCTGCACCCAGCGCGCGCCCTGATGGTTGTAGTGGAGATCGAGCCACGACCCCTGGCCGGCAGGGCTGGCGAGCGGACCCCTCTGTCCGGGCGACATGCCGGCGCCGATGAGAGCTTCGAGCGTGGGTGCGGTGTGGGCTGGCCACGGGCCCTGCACGTACACCACCTCGTCGCCTTGCTCCCCGCGGGCGGTGATCTCGAACGCCCAGTCTACCTCGTTTGGCGTGGACCACACGGTAGACCCCGCCGGCCACGCGGCGGAGTAGTCGCGGGTGACGAGGCGCCACCGCGGCTCGAAGGGCGCCTCCTCGGCAAACGCCACCACCTCGCCGAGGCTCGTCGTGTCGCGACCGAGCGCCATCTGCGTCGGACCGCCCGATGGATCGGGCGCGATCAGGATCGAGCGCACGCCGCTCCCGCCATGGTGGGCGACCATGATCCGCACGTCGTCAACGCGCCGAACCACCTCGAAGGGCACGAGGGGCACGATCACCGAGCCGAAGCCGGTGACCCAAGCGCGCGCGGGTACGGTCATCGGCGCATCCTACGACAAAACGTCGGGCTGCTCGCAGCGCGCGTGCCTCACGGGTTGCGCCCACGAGCGTCGAGGTTCGAGGTTGTCCTCACGCGGTGGAGAGAGGACGAGGTTTCGCCCGGCCCCCCTCGGCGACGCGGTCGGACCGGTTGAGCTGCACATCGACATCCTCGGGAGCTCTCGGGCCAGAGCTCCGCGCTCAGGGCGCGGCGAGCAGCACGACGCGCACCGCCTGATTGTGTTGATCGGCGATGTAGAGGGCATCGCCGGTGGCCTCGAGGTAGGCCGGCCCCGCGAGCTCTGCCGCGGTGGCGAGGGCACCGTCGCCGCCGTGACCGCGGGTGCTGCCGGCGACGGTGACGATCGTGCCGTCGCGCTCGACGCGTCGAACGCGGTGGTTCATCGTGTCGGCGATGTAGAGGCGACCGTCGGGGTCGACGCTCACGCCGCGTGGGAAGCGGAGCTCGGCGCCGGTCGCGGGGCCACCGTCGCCGTCGAGCCCCTCGGCGCCGGTGCCGGCCACGGTGGTGATCAGGCCGGTGGTCGCGTCCACACGGCGAACGCGATGGTTGTAGGTGTCGGCGATGAACAGGTTGCCCTGCGCGTCGAGGGCGAGGCCCTCGGGATGGAACAGTCGCGCGTCGGTCGCGGGTCCGCCGTCGCCGGCGTCGCCCTCCTCGCCGGTGCCCGCGAACGCATACACGTTGCCGTCGGGGCGGATCACGCGCACGCGGTTCTCGAGCTGATCGCTCACGAAGATGCTGCCGTCGGCGCCCACGACCACCGCCGCGAGCTCGTTGAACTGAGCGCCGTCGGCGGGGCGCTCGTCGCCGCCGTTGCCCACGTCGCCGGTCCCGGCCAAGAGGCGCAGCGTGCCATCGGGATCGAGCATGAGCACGCGCGGATCGTGGAGCGACACGAGCACGATGCGACCATCGGGCAGGAAAGAGAAATCGATCGGGTTCTCCAGGGGCGACTCGAGCGCCGGTCGGTTGTGAAACGCGAAGGCGTGCACCCCGCTGCCCGCGATGGTGTCGACCACGCCCGCGTCCACGCGACAGCGGAGGCGCATGTTGTTGAAGTCCATCACGTAGAGGAGGCCGTCGGGCCCACGGCGGGCGGCGCTCGGCAGATTGAGCGCGGTCTCACCGGCGGGCCGGCCGTCGCCGTTGAAGTCGGCCACCCCGGGAGTGCCCGCCACGTGGCAGATCACCCCCTCGCCTTCGCAGGGCACGGCCGCTGGCTCGGTGCAGCCGCTCGCCCCGAGCAGAGCGAGCCCACAGACACCCATCCACCGAGAGGCTCGCCGCATGATCAAGGCACCGCGCACGTGTGATCATAGCCTTCGTTGTCGGGCGTGCACCCCGTGTGGCAGCCGTAGCAGCGGGGCTCGTCCTCGGCGGCCACGTTGCGCTCGGCGTCCACGCGCTGCCACTTCCAGTCGAGCGTCGTGGGGGCCGCACCGTCGGCGAGGCGCACCATCACGGTCCATTGCTTGATGGGTCCGGAGCACGAGGTGTCGCCGAAGTCGTACTCTTCCTTCAACACCACCGCACCTTCGGGGAAGGGCTCGGCCCGATCGCGATAGGGCGCGAGCGCGTCGGGCGCGGTCAGGATGCGGATGATGTTCAGATCGTGATCCCCGCTCTGACGGCAGTCGCGCACCTCGCTGTAAGAGGCGGCGTAGTCAGCGGGGAAGAGCGGCTCCGGCCCCGGCGCGCTCGTGGTCTCGTCGTCTGCGCAGGAGACGACGAGCACGAGCGCGACGGCGGCGAGGCTGCGGCTCGACGGTGTCACGGCAGGAGCAGCGTGCGGATGATGTTGTTGCCGGTGTCTGCG
This sequence comes from uncultured Polyangiaceae bacterium, assembly GCA_964401935.1. GTDB lineage: Bacteria > Myxococcota_A > Polyangia > Polyangiales > Polyangiaceae > JAPYTK01. The sequence goes on along the minus strand of CAYOAL010000015.1, from coordinate 86,892 downwards.
ATCTGCAACCGCCCACTCACGAACTCGATGCCATAGGGGAGCTTGAGCAGGGTCTGGGTAGCCGGCAGGCCGTCTTCACCGGTGCCGCGCTCGCCACATTGGCCCGCGACGGTGGCGATGATCCCGTCGGGATCGATCTTGCGCACGCAGTGGTTGTACACGTCGGTGAAGAACAGCGTGCCGTCGTCGCCGAGCGCGAGATCCACCGGGTAGTTGATGAGCGCGTCCACCGCCGGCCCGCCGTCGCCGTCGTAGCCCGCCTGCTTCACGCCGTCCTCGGGGGGCTGGCCCGCGATCCGGTGCACGATCCCGTCGGTGTCGATCATGCGGATGAGGTGGTTGGCGGTGTCGGCGAAGTAGATGTTGCCGTCGTTGTCCACCACGATGCGCCCGGCGGGGGTGGCCGACTGGCCGAAGGGCTGCGCCATCCGCAGCTCGCTGGCGGGGATCTCGTCGCCCGAGTATCCCGGCGTGCACGGCCGGCTGCACCACATCGCTGGGTCGCCGCAAACGAGCTTGCCGCTCGGTCCGTTCGGTCCGTCGGGGCACGCCACCGGCTCCACGCCGTCTTCGCACGCCCCTGGGCCCGAGGGGGCCGGCGCGTCGATGACACACTGGCCGGCGAGGAGGTGGATGTCTCCTGCCGCGTCTACCTTGCGCAGCACCTGGTTGGCTTGATCCATGATGATCAAGCCGCCGTCCCGATCGAGGGCGAGGCTCGCCGGCAGATCGAGCGAGGAGGTGAGCGCGGGCCCTCCGTCGCCGAAGTAGGCGCGCTTGCCGTCGCCGCAGGTGTCGACGATCTCGCCGGTGTCGATCGACAGCGTGCGGATCTTGCTGTTGTGCCAAGCGGCGATGATCAGGTTCTCTCCGCTCTCGTCGAAGATGATGTTGGTGGGGTGGTTGAAGTCGCCGTTCGCTGGATCGTCGATGTCGCCGCCGAGCTCGCCGCGCCCCGCGAGCCACTCGATCTTGCCGTCCGCCACGCGCCGGATGCGGTGGTTGTTCCAGTCGAGCACGTAGATCGAGCCGTCGGGGGCGGTGAGCGTGTCCTGCGGCAGCGACAGCCTGGCCTCGAGGGCGGGGAGCGCCTCGGTCTCCGCCTCGAGGTCGTAGCCGTTCTGCCCGTTGCCCGCGACGGTGCAGAGCCGACCGGGGACGCTCTGATCGCACGGGGGGGGCGGCGGGTCGTCCTCGCTGCAGGCGGTGGGGAGGAGGAGGGCAAGGAGGATAGCTGCTCGTTTCATCGCATCACCTTCACGATCCGCTCGTTGAGCGAGTCCATCACGTACAAGTTGCCGTCGGGATCGAACGCGATGCCGAACGGGCGACGGAGCTGGGTCTCGGTAGGAGGCAGGAGCTCCTCTTCGTTCATTCCGAGCTCGCCGGTGCCCACCACCGTACGAATTTCGCCCGTGGAGAGGTTGATGGCGCGCACCGCGCCGTTGTCGGTGTCGGCCACGTAGAGATCGCCGTCGGGGCCGATCTCGAGATCGCGCGGGCCGGACAGCTTCGCGCTCAGGGCGGGGCCGCCGTCGCCGCCGAAGCCCTTCGCTCCGGTGCCGGCGAGCGCCTCGATGGTGCCGGCGGCGAGATCGATCACGCGGATGCGGTTCGCCTCGGTGTCGGACAGGTAGAGCTTGCCGTCGTGGTACACGATGCCGCCGCTCGGGTTGGGGTTGCTCCCGGCGGCCCAGGAGAACTCGGCGGCCAGGGCTTCGCCGCCGTCGCCGCTGTCGCCTTGGGTGCCGACGCCGGCGATGGTGCTGATCATGTCGTCGGTGTCGATGCGCCGCACGCGCCAGTTCTGCTGATCGACCACGTAGATGTTGCCGTCCTCATCCATGGTGGCGTCGTTCGGCTGCTTGAACAGCGCCGCGCTCGCCGGACCCCCGTCGCCCGCGAAGCCGGCGCCGGCGCCGCACACCACCTTCACCCAGCCCGAGTCGGGATCCACGGTGAGGAGCTTGTGGTTGTGCCATCCGACCACGATCACCGAGCCGTCGGTGCCCTCGATGAGGTTGGTGGCGTGGTTGAGCTGCCAGTCGAGCCCGTCGGCGCCGCTCGGGGGCACACCACCGAGCGGACCGTCGCCCGGGAAGATCGGGTCCACCCAGCCCACCATCGTCTCGACCGTCTCGTCGGGGAGCATCCGCCGGATCAAGAAGTTGTTGAAGTCGCTGAACCACGCGGTGCCGTCGGGCATGAACAACAGGTCTTGCACCTGGTTCACCTGCGTGTCCCAGCGCGCGTGGCCGTCGCCGTTGAAGCCCGTCTCCCCCTTGATCCCGAGCCAGGTGCAGGCGGTGCCCGGAGTCTGGCCGAGACACGGATCGATCCGCGCCTCGACCGGCGGGTCTTCCTCCGTGCAGCCCGCGCTCCCCACGGCCAGAAGCCCCAACCCCACAATCGAGGCGCAGCGCCTCATGCTGTTCAACTTCATCGTCCCTGTTCTTTCGCTTGTTGCTCGAAGGATTCCTTACGGTGCCACTCGCCGCGAGCGCTGTCACTCCCGGTGAATCATCAGCCCCTCGGTGAGGGGGAAGCTCGCGGTCTGCCCGCCCACGGCCCACACGCCGCCCGCGGGATCTTGCCATACGGCGTGGAAGTCGCGCTGGATCGAGAGCTCCTCGATGTCCACCTCGTCCCAGCCCGCCGCGCTGCGCTCGTAGATCGAGCCATACTGTCCCACCGCCACCCCGCCGTCCCCGGCGTCGAGCACCACCCCGGTCACCCCGTAGGCGGGCATCGCGCCGGCTGGCGCGGCCCAACCGCTGCCATCGTTTTCCACGATCACGCCGGTGGCGAGCCCTCCCACCGCCACGAAGCGCGCGTCGTTGGCGTGCACGGTGAAGAGCGACGAGCCCACACCGGTGTCGCCCTGCGTCAGCGTCGCGCCGTCCCACGAGAACGACACCCCGTCGCTCCCCACGAGCCACACGTCGTCGCTGTCGCGGCCGAACACTTTCCAGATCGCGGCGTCCGTCACCACCGCGGCAGGCAACGTCGGCTCGGCCTCCCAGGTGTCCCCAGAGAGCCGCCAGGCAAAGCCGCTCTGATCGAACAGACCCCCCACCGCCCACATGTCGCTCGGCGACGCCCCCCAGATCCCGAAGACGGTGTCGGTGCCTGGCGTGTCCATCACCGTGAACGTGTCACCTTCGTAGCGGAGGATCACGCCGCCAGCGCCGCCCATGAACACCGGTCCACCCTCGAAGCCGAACACCCACCAGAGATCTCCGTCGGTCTGCCCGGTCTCCATGCGTTCCCACGAGGCGCCGTCGTAGTGGAGCACCAGCGGTCCGGTCCCGTCGCGCGCGTCGCCGCCTACCGTCCAGATGTCGTCGGTGTCGGTTCCCCACACCGAGAGGAGCGCTCCGTCGAGGTCTTCATGCACCACCTCCCAGCTCGCCGCCCCGCCCACACCGGTGGGATCCGTCTCTTCGCCGTTGCAGGCGCAGAGCAGACACACGAGGGCCACCGCCCGTGTAGGCAAAGGAAGCACCACGTCTCCAGGATACCAGGCAACGACCATTCATGCAGCCACGCGCTTGCGGCCCCTCGCGGGTGCAAGACACGATCCCATCCGAAGCGACGACGAAGCAGAATGTGTGCCGTGCCGAAGCCTCATGGAAACGGCACGTTGCGCCGGGGGCCGTGTGCCACAACGTGCCGACGGGTGACCTCCTGCGTCAGGTCGCGCCCCGGCGCTCTGGATCTGGGCTCGACCGAGGCGCGGGCCCGCCCGACTACTTGCCGTGTTTGCCGTGCTTGCCGGCGTGAGGGCCCTTTTCGAGTTTGTCGGCGAGCTTGTCGCGCTGCTCCACGGTGAGGATCACCGACAGCGCCTTGACGACCTCAACGTAGTGGTTCAGGCCCTTCTCGGCCTTGTCCGTGGTGATCGCGGCGGTGTGGAGCTTGGCGTCGAAGTCGTCGGCAGGGAACGCGTCGAGCATGGCCGTCATGTTCGCCTTCCACGCCGCCATCCCTTCCTTCATCTTCTCCCAATTGGGCTGCTCCACCCCGGCGTCGGTGAGTGCGGTGGCGAGCTCCTCGCGCTGCGCGTCGCTGAGGTCGAGGCCGCGAGCGAACCAGCCCGCCGACCTCGCGTGTTTGCGCTCGTGCTTTTCGTGGTTGTCGGACTTGTTGTCACCCTTGGCGTGGCGCTTCTCCTCGAAGCGCTTCTCCATCGCCTTGCCCCGTGCGCGCACGATGGCGACGAGCTCGGTGCGTTGCGCCGCGGTGAGCGTGTCGTGAAGCGTGTCGAGGGCCGCCACCATCTTCTGGTGGTGCTTGCCGGTCACCTCGTGCACGGCGGCCAGCTTGGTGTCGACGGCCTCGTCGTCGATCGCGCCGCCCCGGAGGCCGGCCGCGAGCGTCGCCATCAGCTCCTTGTGCGCCGCAAACCCGTCCGCGCCGGGCGACGTGTCGGCGACGAGGTCTTCGAGGCTCGAGCGCTGTCCGTCGGTGAGCTCGAGGTCGTGAAGCGCGGCGTGCACGAGCATGGCGCTCGGGCCGAACCCGTGCCCGATTTTCTTCTTCGTCGCGGCAGAGTCGCCCCCTTCGTTGGGTGCTGGCTGCTGCGCGAGATCGGGGCCAGTCGCCTCACCATCGGGTGTCTCCACCTCCGTGACACATCCGACGGCGAGCAGCGCGAGGCCAGCCATCCACCAGGGGCTGCGAGTGTTGATTCTCTTCATGGGGGCTTGGACGCTCGAGGGCCCGCGGATTGTTCGCTCCGAAGCGAGGTTGGCCGAGAAGGCACGAAAACGACGCTCGTGCCCTCTCGGGAGCAGAACATGCCTCAGTTGGAGGTGTCGACGGTGAGCGCCGCGGGGATCGTCTGCCCGGTCAAGGCCTTCAGGAACGCGATCAGCTGGGCCTTCTCTGTGGCGGTCAGATCGAGCGACACGATGAGCGCGTCCTTGTCGCCGGTGGCGCCGTTGCCGCCGCCAGCGTCGTAGAAGTCGACGAGCTCCTCGAGGGTGGCGAGCTGGCCCGCGTGCATGTAGGGCGCGCTCAGCTCTGCGTTACGCACCGTCGGCACCCGGAAGCGCCCCTTGAGATCGTCGGTCTTCGCCTCGAGCAGATCGAGCTTTGCTTGGCCGGCGGTGGTGTCGTCGCTGAAGGCCCCTACCCCGTTGAACGGGTCGGCGAGGATCTCGTCGATCACCGAGAAGCGGCCTTCGTCGACCGCGGGCACGTTGGGTCCCGTCTGCTCGAGACCGAGGTTGCGGAAGCTGTTGTCGCTGAAGAGCGGTCCGGCGTGACAGCCCACGCAGCCCGCCTTCCCCACGAACAGCTTGAAGCCGCTCTGCTCCTCGCTCGTGAGGGTGCCCGTCTCGGCCACGAACTGATCGAAGGGCGACTCGCCCATCACCAAGAGGCGCTGATAGGCCTCGAGGGCCTTGCCCACGTTCACCACGATCCTGTTGACGATCGCCTTGTCGGCCGGGTCCATGTCGTCCCACGCCGCGTCGCCCGGCTTGCCGGTGGGCGGGAAGTCGGCCGCGTCGGCATGATCTGGGTCGAGGCGAGGGTCGAGCGGCGTGTCGGTGAACACCGCGTCGTATTCCGCCTGGTACTGCTCGTACACCACATGGGCCACCCTGAGGCGCGACGACGCGAAGATCGGCCCCGCCTCGAACACCGCGCGGGGAAGGGTCCACATCGAGTCGAAGCGACCCCTCCACGTGAACCAGTCGTAGAAGGCGGCGTTGACCGAGCCGTGACCGTGGCGCACGTGGAAGTTGGCGCCCACCGCGACGTTGTCGTCGCTGTCGAACGTGGCTCCGTCGTGGCAGCTCCGGCAGGAGACCTTCCCCGCCTCCCCGGCGTTCCCGAGGGCGCTATCGATCGCGAGCGGCCCCGACCAGTCTGCCTCGAAGAAGAACTTCTGCCCGAGCGCGGCAGCGCCAGCGTGATCGGCGTACATGTTGGTGGGCGAGGCGGGGAGCGCGGGGAGCGGCGACATGCTCCGTGCGAGCGCGGTCTCGGCTTCGTTCAGCTCGCCGAGCGTGTCCGGCGCGCCGCCGGAGCCTCCGCCTCCGTTGTTTCCCCCCATGCCCCCCACGCCCCCCGCGGCCCCAGCGCCGCCGGCCCCCGCCTCGCCACCACCCCCTGGCCCCACCGTCGTGGTTGTCGTGGTGCCGTCGTCATCGTCGCTGCAACCCAAGAGACACGCGCCCACCACTGCGAGCCAACAACCCAGTCGCTTCATCACACCTCTCCTCGCCAGGGGGAGCGTGGGTTGGAGCTCCGCCGACAAATTGAACACCCGTGCCTCGCGCCAACCCGCGAACACCCCGAGCCAAGCCCCGCCGTCCTGAGCGGTGAGCGGGCTCGATGGTGCGAAGCACCGACCACGGCCATCCTGAGGGAGCCGCTCGCGGCGCGCGACTTATGATCCCTTAGAAAATCGGGCCACGCTCTTAAACGCCGAGCGGCGACGCGGGGTTCGCGCGGGTGTTGTCGCAGCGACGCACGGCCTCGCGCGGAATGGGTGCTTCGGGCTCGGTGGTCGACCCGCCTCTGCTGCCGGCGCCGCCCGTGGCACCCCCGCTGCCGAGGGTCGCCTCGGAGCCGCGCTCGAGCCCCAGCACCTGCGCACAAGCCACCCCCGTAGCCATGAGGACGACGAAGGCGACGGAGAGAAACCCAAGCGGTGGAACGCGGTCTCGCACGAGCGTTCGCGACCTCGTGTGTCGCGCGTGGCGAGCGGCCCTATCCGTCGCTGACGGGGCGCGGTCCGCGGACGATGGGAACCCCCGCCGCCAGCTGCGGCGGCCGCGGCGTGGATTGTACGGCCTTGTGCCGTCGCTCGAGGTCGTCCCACGCCACCAGCGGCGTGCCGCCGTTCTGCTCGTAACGGTCTTGCCACTGTTTCAGCAGATCCATGCACGCGTGGTCGACGTAGCTCAAGCCGCCGATGTGGAGCACGACCCGCTTGCCCTGGGGCAGCGTCTCGAGCGTGCCCGCGAGCTTGGGCAACAGCACGAAGGTGGCGGCGCCCTGCAGGTTGATGTCGATGGTGTCGCCGCCGTCCTGCACGTCGACGTCGAGGCGGACCACGGTGGCGAGGAGCTTGATGAGCGCGCAGGCGAGCCCGATCACCACCCCGACGAGGAGGTTGGACGCGACGATGGCCACCACCGTCACCCCGAACACCAACGCTTCACCGCGGCCGGTTTGCCAGAGCTTCACCACTTGCTTGGGGTGCGCGAGCTTGAACCCGGTGTAGACGAGGATGGCGGCGAGCGAGGAGGTGGGAATCGAGGTGAGCACCACCGGAACCGCCGCCACCAACAGGAGGAGCCAAGCGCCGTGGGCCACCGCCGACCAGCGGGTGGTGGCGCCCGCTTCCACGTTGGCCGAGCTGCGCACGATCACGCCGGTGAGGGGCAGCGCGCCGACCACGCCCGCGAGCGCGTTCCCCACCCCTTGCGCGACCAGCTCCCTGTCGTAGTCGGTCTTGGAGTGCTTGCTCATCCGGTCGGTGGCGGTGGCACAGAGCAGCGTCTCGGCGCTCGCGATGAGCGCGAGGCCGAGGGCGGCGCTGAGGAAGGCCGGCTGCAGGAGCAGCTGGAAGGAGGCGACGGTGGGCGCGTTGAAGGAGGCGGTCAGGCTCTCGGGCACCGACACGTAGTTCACGGCCATGCCGCCCACGTTGGCGATGATGGAGCCGACGACCACCGCCACCAGCGGCCCGGGCACCACCTTGAGCTTCTCGGGTCGAAGCTCGTTCCATGCCACGATGGTCACCACCGTCACGAGGCCGATGATCGCGGCCAGCTGGTGGCTCGTCCCTTCCGCGGGCGACAGCCCACGCATCACCGCGTCGGGGATGGTGAGCAGGTTGACGAGGCCGCTCCCCGCCGGCTTGCCGTCGACCATCACGTGGAACTGACTGGCGAAGATCAGCACCCCGATGCCGGCGAGCATGCCTTGGATGAGCGCGGGGCTCACCGCCCGGAACCAACGGCCGAGCTTGAGGAAGCCGGCGACGACCTGGAGCAGACCGGCCACCAGCACCGCGGCGCCGAGGGCAGCGATGCCGTAGGTGTTGACGAGCTCGAACACGAGCACGGCGAGGCCCGCCGCGGGCCCCGTCACCTGGAGAGGGGAGCCGGCGAGCGTGCCCACGACGATGCCGCCGATGATGCCGGAGATGAGCCCGAGCGCAGGCGGGACGCCCGACGCGATGGCGATTCCCATGCAGAGGGGGAGCGCCACCAGGAACACCACCAGCGACGCCATCAACTCGCGCCCCCAGCGGACGTCGCGGGCGGGGTTCGCGGGCTTGCTCTCGGGCTCCGACATGCTCTGGTTCCTTGGTTCGGGGGTCTCGTTGGCTGCTGCGCGCGCTCGGTAGGCGCGGCGCTCAGCCGGCGGCGGCGGCCTGACCCATCGGGACGCTCACGCCGCGCGGCGGCGGGCCGTCGAGGAGCGAGACGAAGCGGTTCTTCGTGCTGTCGAAGGCGCGCACGTGGCCGGTGGGGATGTCGTAGACCCAGGCGTGGAGGCGCACGTCACCGCTGTAGACGTGGGCGGCCACGCTTGGATGACTCCGGAGGTTGTCGAGCTGAGCGAGCACGTTGAGCTCGATCGCCTTGTCGAGGCGCTGGTCGGGGCCGAGCTCGGCAAACTGGCGCTCCACGATGTGGCGGGTGGGCTGGCAGAACTCGAGCCATCGACGCACGTTGGGCAGGGTCTGCTCCAGCGCTTCGAGGTTCAGCAGGCCCTTCATCGCGCCGCAGTTGGAGTGACCGCACACGATGATGTCTTTCACCCCGAGCGCGTTGACGGCGTACTCGACGGTGGCCGCCTCGCCGGTGATGTTGTGGCCGTGGGGGGGGACGATGTTGCCCGCGTTGCGGATCACGAACAGCTCGCCGGGGCCCGTCCGCGTCATCTTGTGGGGCGCGATCCGAGAGTCCGAGCAGGTGACGAACAGCGTCTCTGGGCGCTGCCCCGAGGCGAGCTTCGCGTAGAGCTCTTGCTCTTCCTCCTGCACGGTGCGGACAAACTGCTTCAGACCTGCGATGAGCTTTTCCATGATGTAGAGTCTTAATTCACGAAAAGATATTCGTCAATTGATTGACGTGAATAATCTATCGGGAACATTATTGCACGAATGAGATCGCTACCAAGTCCGCAGAACGCGGTACAATGACGCGAGAAGCAAGCCATGGAGCCTGGAAGCAGCTGGACTTTTCTTAGTAATCACGCGCATGTAATGCTCGCGTTGGCGCGCGACCCGGGGCGTCGGATCCGCGACCTCGCGCTCGATGTCGGCATCACGGAGCGGGCCGTGCAGCGAATTCTTGTGGAGCTCGTGGAGGCGGGGGCCATCGCGTCGGAGCGCCTCGGACGCCGGAACCACTACAAGCTCAACTGGGAGCTGCCGATGCGTCACCCGCTCGAGCGCACGCACACGGTGGGGGAGCTGCTCCAGACGCTGGCGCCTCAGCGGTTGCCCGAGCCGCCGGTCGAGGACGTGAGCCTCGCGAGCCCCGCGGAGCTCGGTCGCGGCGACGTCAGGACCGGGTGAGCCTGACCGGGCTGGGGGCGCTCACTCGGTGCGCGAGGCGTCGAGGGTGACCACGACTTTGCCGCGCGCGCGCCTGGTCTCGAGGTGACGGTGACCCTCGGCGGAGTCGGCCAGCGTGACCACGCGGTCGACGACGGGGCGCAGCGCGCCGTCGTCGACCATGGCTCGGAGCACGTCGAGATCGCGGCGCCGGCTCCTCACCACCACCAGCGCGGCGCGATGCAGCCCCAGACGGCGGAGCCCGCCGCGGAGAATCGACGCGGGTCGAGGCACGGTGGTGCAGAAGCGGCCGCCGGGGCGCAGCGTGTGCCGGGCCGCCGACCACGGGAACGAGCCGAACACGTCGAACACTGCGTCGAAGTCGCGCAACGCGTGGAGGGGCTCGACCGTGTAGTCGAGCACCCGAGCTGCGCCGAGCTCGCGCACGAGCTCCGCGTTGCGCGCCGAGCACACCGCGGTGACGGACGCGCCGAGCGCCTTGGCGATCTGCACCGCGAGCGTGCCCACACCCCCGGAGGCGCCGTTGACGAGGACGCTCTGGCCGCGCTCGAGCGCGAGCTCGTCGCGCAAGGCCTGGAGCGCAGTGAGGCCCGCGAGCGGGAGCGCCGCCGCTTCGATCATGCTGAGCGTTCGAGGCTTCTCCGCCACCTCGTCGAACGGGAGCGAGACGATCTCCGCGCAGGCTCCGCCGGCGTGGCTGTTGATCATCGCAAACACCTCCGTCCCGCTCGGCAAGCCCCCCGCGTCGTCGAGGAGCACGCCGGCGAGATCGTAGCCGGGCGTCCGGGGCAGCCCACCCCCCACCAGCCAACGCATCTTCCCTTTGCGCACGAGCACATCCTTGGGGTTGAGCGCGGCCGCGTGCACCTTCACCCGCGCGTGGCGAGGGCTGCGCGCGGGCTCGGGCACGTCGCGCACCGAGAGCACCTCCGGCGCGCCGTAGCGCGTGTACATCACTGCCTTCATCGCGCGCCCACGCTGCGTGCGTGGAACTCTAGTCCCGAAGCGAGCGCGCCTGAAGCGGGAAGCGCGCCGAGAGGCGGCCGTCGGGCCGCGGGCCACGCGGCGGGCGTGCGATCCGAGGGCGCGCGTGGACGGACTCGACGAGCGAGCGGGACCGCGGGGTAGAATCGAGCGGGCTCATGGGGAGCAAGCTGTTGGACAAGGCGGTGCGTCGCATCGGGATCGACGACGCGACGGTGAGCAAGCTCGTCGCCGCGCGCGCGGGCGACCTGCAGTCGGTGATGCTCGACGTGATGCGCGAGCGAACGCTCGCCCAGCGACCGAGGGACGTCGCGCGGGCGTTCAGCCGTCGGTTCTGCGTTCCCGGCCGTGTCGATCCTCGGCTCATGCTGCGGGTCGATGGCGCGCTCTTCGATGCGCTGGGCGACGGGTTCGAGCTGCTCGAGCTGGGACCGGTGGCCCCCCTCGGTTGTTGCTCGGTGGTTGCGCCCTGCGACCCGGGGAAGGTGCTCGCCACGGTGCGCAACCTCGAGGTGACGAGCGACCCCTCGAACGTGCTCGCGCTCGAGGCCGCACGACGTCGCGACCGCGGTGAGGGGCGCGCTGATCTGGCGGCGAGCCACCGGGCCCTTCGAGTGCAGGTTTTCGACAACCCCGACTTTCACGCCCACTTTCGGTTGTTCGCGCTGGTGTCGATGTTTCCATCGCGAGGCTCGGGTCGCGCCGAGCTCACTACCCTCATCGAGCACCTCGAGGTGTATCGACGGCTCGCCAGCCTCCTCCCCGGAGGAGCGCTCGAGCGCGTCTCGTTCTCGGCGGCGGGACAGCCCTGGCTCACCATTCGCGACGGCGCTCACCACCATCTTCGCGCGGCCGGTATCCCCACCGACGACGAAGACTCGCGCATCGGGAGCAACGCCTACTATCAGGGCCTCTCGTTCGTGGGTGCGTTCCGCACGCCGGCGGGGCGCGTCATCCCCATGATCGATGGTGGCTTCACCGACTGGGGCGCCAAGCTCACGAGCCGCTCTCGGGAGCGCACGCTGGTGTCGGCGATCGGGAGCGAGCTCTTGGCGCGCGACCTCGCGGCGCGAGACGCCGGGGCTTGAGCTCAGCCGAGGGTGAGGAGGCCGAAGTGTAGGAGCTGGCGGAGGATGCGCTTCGCGGGCCCGGCGAAGGAGACGGGGTCTTGACCGGCTTGGGCGGCGATGTGCGCGACGACGTCGTCGAAGGGGGTCTTGCCGTCGCAGGCGCGGATGAGCGCGCCCACGGTGGGATCGTGGGCGAGCTCGTACTGCAGGCCCATCGACAGGCGTGTGGTGCAGGTGGTCTCGCTCCAGCCGTCGTCGCTCGGTTCGAAGCTCGCTGTTTGGCGCAGCTCGGCCGGTGCGCTGGGGCGCAGCCCTCCCACGTCATCCTCGGAGAGCGTCGTGAGCACGTCGCGCGCGTGGAGGCCGCGTCGGAGCTGAGGTCCCGCGCCATGGCTGATCCCAGGGGGCGCAGGATCGATGAAGAGCCACGGCGGGCGCGCCTCGAGGGGGCGACGCAGCGTCACGAGGCCCGACAAGATCCCGCGGACGCCGGCCTCGTCGTAGTCCGCGATCCAGCGGGCGTGTTCGTCCGCGTCGTGCCGGCCGCGATCCGCGAGCCACCGCTCGGCGTAGCGCGATGGGTTCTCCATCGGGTTGGCGAGAACCCAGGCGTCGCAGTGGGTGTTGGCGAGCCACCCGCTCAGCCGTTGTTGCCACGGCGTGTCGACGAGGTCGGCCCAGTTGCCGAGCAGCTGCCCCACGCCGCCTCGACGCAGCAGGGTGGCGCAGGCCGTGAGGAGGCGAGGCATGAACGCGTCGCCGGCGCCCGGCGCGTCGCAGTAGAGCTGATCGGAGCGCGGGGAGATGACGCATGGCGGGTGACACACCACCCCGTCGAAGCTCTCGAGCAGCTCCGCGTCGGGCGCGAACATGTCGCCGACGGAGGTCGTCACGTTGTGAACGCCGTTGAGCACCGCGTTGAGCTCGACGAGCTCGAGGGCACGCGGGTTGAGATCGACGGCGACGACCTCGCTCGCGTCGCGCGCGGCGACTAGGGCGAGGGCGCCACAACCGGTCCCGAGGTCGAGCCAACGTCCCCCTTCGCTCGGCATCAGCGCGGCCTCGAGGGTCATCGTTCCTGCCGACACGCCCATCACGTAGTCGCGCAGGGTGGTGTCTTCAGGATCGCTCGCGAGGAGCAGCTCGCGATGGGGAATGAGCGCGATCAGCGGATGCGCGGCGCCGTCACGGAGGGTGATGAGGTGGGCCGCTGCGAGCACCTGCGGCGCCACCCCAGAGGTGGCGTGGGCGAGGCGTGCTTCCGACACCGATTGGCTCAACACGAACAGCTCGATCAACGTGCCGAGGGCATCCTCCCGTTCGGGCTTCGGCGCCTCGAGCCTTTCGGCGACTCCAGCCTCGTCGAACCCCGCCGCCCGCAACATGGCGCGGCAGTCGCGTGCGAGGTCGCGGCTGAGGTGGGGGCGGGGGCGTCGTTCAGACATCGAATCTCCGGAGCGATGGAGCGCAGGTGCGCGTCGCGTCGAGGATTGGTGTCGAGCCCGCCCCCCTTGGCGCGTGTCAGTCTTGTTGGTGCGTCTCGAGCGCGTCGAGGAGTGTGTTGGCGCGCTCTTCGCTCAGCCCCAACAGGTCGGCGAAGTCGTTCAGCATGTCGTTCTCTTCGTCGGCGATCTCTTCGTCGGCGAAGGCCATCACCGCAGCGAGGACGAAGGCCGCCTCCGACCCCACCGTCGAGGTCTTCAACACGTCGGCCACCGCGCGCAGTCGCACGTCGATCCCCTCGTCCTTCAGGCGGGCGGCGGCAGCCACCGCCATCTCCTCGATCTGCTGGCTGCGGACGACACCATCGGTGAGCGCACGCAGGGCGCCTCGGAGCACCTCCTTCTCGTCATCACCCGCCACGCCGTCGGCGCAGAGCATGATGAACATCGCCTCGAAGGTGGCGTCGAACAACGCCATGGCCTCGTCGTCGCCCGCGAGTGGGTGTCCCTGTTGGCGGATGGCGTCGGGGCCCGACAGCACGATGGATGGAGCGCCGCCCGACTCGAGCAGCCGTTCGCGCAACGCGGTGATGGCTTGGGTGTCGATCCTCACCCAAGACCCATACGCCGCTCATCCCATCGCGACAAGCGCGCCTCGGCCGCGACCGCGGCAGCGCGCGCGTCAGCGCCCGTCGAGCGTAACCTCGTAGCGCGTCACCTCGAACAGCTCGGGGAGGGCGAAGACGTCCTCGCCTCGAAGCTCGGCGCCGAGGTGGAGCTCACCGTCTTGCTCTTCGATGTCGACGGTGAGGCGAACCGAGCGCACGTCTTGGCTCGCGAGCGGCGTGACGCTCGTCTGGGTGGAGACCGACCAGTCGAGGCGCAACGCCACCTCCGCCTGAGCGCTCACCTTCCCGTCGTGCCAGCGCGTCTCGAGCGCGATCGGCTCCTCGAGGACGACCCCCATGTGACTGAGCCGCGAGCCACCCGGCAGCTCGTGCTCGAAGTCGTCCCACCTCACCGAGAGCTCGTGGAGCACCAACGTCTCACCTTCGCGTCGCAGGGTGGCAGCGCTGTCGAGGAGCACCACCGGGAACACCGTCGGTGACACGTCGAGCCAGATCCCGGTGGCCGCGAGCTCCCCGTCGGCTTGGCTCCCCGCCGCTGGCAGAATGTCGAACGACGTGAAGTCTGCGAGCTCGCTCGCCACCCCGGGAGGGGCCTCGGCGCCGGGCTGGGCTTCGTCGGTGGGCTGCGTGCAGCCCACCGCGGCAACGGCCAAGGAACAGAAAAGCATAGTGTTGACGAGGATCTTGGGGTTCGACATGACAGCTCCCTCCGGTGAGGTGAACGAACATTCATTCTCAACCGGGTCCTGTCAAGAGCATGAATGAATGTTCGTTCACCATCGGAAGGGGCAGTGTGACGATTATTTGTATAATATATGTCGATATAGTGTAGATGTTTGCCGCAGACGCCTTATCTTCGAGCGATGAGCATCATCGAACAGGTTCGACGTCATCGTTGGAAGTGGGGCGTGGCTGCGGCGGCGGTGTTGGCGATCCCGGCGGGCATGTTCGGGCTGCGCCACGGCTACGAGCACGCGGTGTACGACGTCATCGACGAGCACCCCTCGTTCGAGGTGCGGCGCTATGCGCCGCGGATCGTCGCCGAGGTCACCGTGCAGGGGAGCGACGCGCGGGCCGCGTCGAGGGAAGGCTTCCGCCTGTTGGCGGACTACATCTTCGGCAACAACGTGGCGAAGGCGAGCATCGCGATGACGACCCCCGTCGAGCAGCGCGAAGCGAGCGAGACCATCGCCATGACCACGCCCGTCGACGCGCGCGCGACGGACAATGGCTGGACGGTGTGGTTCACCATGCCGTCCGAGCACACGCTCGACACGCTGCCGACGCCGGGCGATTCCCGCGTGACGCTGCGCGAAGTACCGGCCGCGCGCTTCGCCGCGACGCGGTTCTCGGGGGTGGCCTCGGCCGACGCGTTCGAGCGACATGGGGAGGCTCTCGCGGCGGCCGCGCGAGCGGTGGGCCTGGCCGTCGACCCGGGCACGGCGCCCACCTTCTCGCAGTACGACCCGCCGTGGACGCCGGGGCCGCTGCGACGCAACGAGGTGATGCTGAAGCTCACGAACTGACCGGCCAGCGTGCACGCGCGAGCGCGCGCCGCCGCGGTCGGGGCGGTGGTGCCGGCGTTGCCAGGGGACGAAGGCGCAGGTGTCGACGGGTGTCGGCCGCGCAGTCGTCGTGATAGCCGTGCTTCGTGGCTGTGTACGAAGATCGGGTTGGCGGCGCGGGGGGCGACGAGGAGGGGCGCGACTACTTCGATGGCGGCGAGTTCGCCTATCGGACCGGCATCGAGGACCACCACTACTGGCACGTGCACCGCCGCAGGATCATCCTCGAGGAGCTGCGCGCCTTCGCGCCGTCGCCGGGCCCTCTCCTCGAGGTGGGCTGTGGCATCGGCACCGTGGCGACCCACCTCAACGCGAACGGGTTCGAGGTGGACTACTCCGACATCTTCGGTCGGGCCCTCGAGATCGCCTCCGAGCGCGCAGGCGCCCGCCTCGGAGCTGCGGTGAAGCGACGTCGGTTCGTGCGTCTCGACATCACCCGGCCGCTGCCGGCGCTGGAGTACGCGGGGGTGCTCGCCTTCGACGTGATTGAACACCTCCCGGACGACGTGGGGGTCATGCGTCACCTCCACGACGCCCTCCCTCGGGATGGCTTCGTGATGGTCACGGTCCCCGCGTTTCAGTTCTTGTGGTCGCCGTGGGACGACGTGGAGCGACACAAGCGCCGCTACACCCGAGACCAGCTCACGGCGCTGCTCGAACAAACGGGCTTTGCCGTGGAGCGCGCGACCTACTTCTTCTCGCCGCTGTTCTTCGCCGCCCTCGGGGTCAAAGGCCTGCGGCGCGCGCGCGATCTCGTGGCTCCTCCGGCTGGCGCCGGCGTGGCCGAGCTCGTCGAGGGGCAGAGCAGCGCACCGGTCAATCGACTGATGTCGCTCGTGCTCGCCTTCGAGCGCCCCTGGCTCGAGCGGGCTCGGCTCCCGTTCGGCACCTCCATCCTCGCCATCGCGCGAAAATGCTGAGGCTCACGCCCAGACCTCTCGGCGCCAGTCCCATCCTCAAGGATGAGGCGAGCGAGGCCGCCTGGGCCCACCCTCTACGCGTGCTCGTCGCCGACTCCCACGGGTTCGCCCTCCGCGTCGCCGCGCCGGTAGAGGTGCGTGCGCGATGAGCCACGACGACCCACGGTACGAGGCGTGGCTGCTCACGCAGCTCTTCCACGCGTCGCAGGAGGCCCTGCGCCGGTTCCCCGAGACGCACCTCGGCGGCGCCCCCGTCACCGCCGCGAACCTGCGTTTGGTGCAGGCCTGCTTGCGCGAGCTGGGGCGCGCGCTCCGTGTCGATGCAGCTCACACCTGGCGGCGCGTGGAGCGCGCCGCCGAGGCGCTCGGCGCCGTCGCCCTCGAAGGGGAGATCACCATGCATGACGCCGAGCGGGAGCGCGATGGCGTCTCGGCCCTGCCCTTCACGGGCGCTCAGGCTGCGCCTCCTCCGCTGCGAAGCGCGCTCGAGCCCAACCCGATGCTCGGGGGCACGGCGCCCCTCACCTCGTCGGGGCGCGCTGGAGCCGCGGCCTCGCTTCCTTTCGACGGCGTGAGCGGTCCCGATGCGGTGGTGTGCGTGGGGACGCGATCGCTCACGCTCGAGCACTACGCCGAGCTCATGGCGTGGCGCGCTCGGTATCCGGCCGCGTGGGCCGAGCGCCGTGACGCGTACGGAATCGTCGACGACGAGAGCTTCGCCGCTTTCGATCGCGCCTGGCAGGCCCGCTTCGTGCGGGAGCCGACCCTGCAGCGGCGCTGGGTGACTGCCTTTCAACGCGCCCTCGAGGCGAGGAGGAGCACGACACGATGACGCTATCCATGGAGCTCGAGGGCGCCACCGACGCCTTCTCTGTACGCCAGTGCTCAGTGCATGAGCGGCTCTCCACCCCGTTCGACATCGAGGTGATCGCGCTCTGTAGCAACGCCGACGTCGACATCGCGGCACTCAGCGGGGCCCGGGCGACCGTGGAGCTCCATGGCGCGTCGGGCTCGGGTGGAGAGGCGGCCGCGCACCGGTATCACGGGGTCTGCCTCCTCGCCGAGCAGCTCGAGTCGGAGGGGACGGGCCTGTCGACCTACGTGTTCCACATCGGACCCCGCTTGTCGCTCCTTGGCTACCGCTCCAACCACCGCGTGTTCCAGCACCAGAACGTGCGCCAGATCGTGACGACGCTGCTCGATGAGTGGGGCGTCGAGCACCGGTGGCGGATCGATCCCGACGCTCACCCGCCGTTCGAGTACCGGGTGCAATACGGCGAGACCGATCTCTCCTTCGTGGAGCGGCTGCTCGAGAGCGCAGGCATCACCTACACGTTCGAGCACGACGCCGACCTGACCCGCGTCGTGCTCGACGACGCCCCTCTGTCGCGGCAGGCGCGAACGCCGCCCCTGCCGTGGGTGGCCCACGGCGCCGAGCGCACGCGCGAGGCCCAAGTGAGCGACGTACGCGTGGCGACGCGCTTGCGGAGCGGACGCCACCGCATCCGCGACGTCGACTTCCGTCGCGCCACGCGCTACGTCCTCGCCGCCGAGACCCAAGCAGGGAGCGAGCTCGAACAGCGCCTCGAGGTGTATGGGTACCATCCGGGGGCCTTCACCACCGAAGGCCACCCTGCCGGCGACACCCGCGTGGCCGACGACCTGGGGGTGGCCCGCTCCGACGAGCGCCACGGGGCGCGCCTCGCGCGAATCGGTCTCGAGCAACACCGCGCGTCGCGCCGCACCGTGAGCTTCAGCACCACCGCCGTCGACTTGCGGGCCGGCACCGTGTTCACCCTGGAGGGGCACCCCCGGAGCGACCTCGGCGCCGACCAGCAGCTGCTCGTCACCGAGCTGGCGATCTTGGGCTCGTTCGACCATCCCCTCCATATCACCGGGCAGGCGGTGTTCGGCTCCGAGCCCTACCGCCCGCCGGCCGAGACGCGTGCGCCACGAATCCACGGCATCGAGAGCGCGGTCGTGGTCGGACCTGCGGGCGACGAGATTTACACCGACGAGCACGGCCGCGTGCGCGTGCAGTTCCACTGGGATCGACATGGCGGTCACGATGAGCGGAGCTCGTGTTGGCTGCGCGTCAGCCAGGGCTGGGCCGGCGGCGGCTTCGGCATGATGGCCATCCCGCGCGTGGGCCAGGAGGTGCTGGTGAGCTTCCTCGGCGGCAATCCCGATCAGCCGGTGGTGGTGGGCCGCCTCTACAACGCGACGAGCCGCGTTCCCTACGCGCTCCCCGACAACGAGACCGTCAGCTGTTGGCGCAGCCGCTCCACGCCGAACAGCGAGGGCTTCAACGAGCTGCGCTTCGAGGACAAGGCGGGCTCGGAGCAGATCTACCTGCACGCCGAGCGCGATCTCGACGAGGAGGTGGGGCACGACCACGGCCTGCGCGTGCGACGCAACGAGCGCGTTCGCGTGGGTGGGGCGCAGTCGGTGAGCGTCGGTGGCAAGCGGACCGAGTCGATCGGGCACGGCGACGAGCTCGTGGTGCGCCACGGCGACAAGACCGTCGAGGTGGCCGACGGCGACACCGTCGTCACCTGCGAGAACGGCAAGATCGAGCTCCAGAACGGCATCGCCTTTGTACGCATGTTGCGCGACAAGATCGAGCTCCACACCGGGCGGGGCGCGGCCATCACCCTCGAGGGAGATCGCATCATCCTCGCCGCCAACACGATCGAGCTCTCCGCCGTGTCGGACGTGCGCGTCGAGTCGTCACGCACCGTTCACGTCGACGCCACCTCGGAGACCGACATCCGCGGCGGCATCATCAAGCTGAACTGCTGACATGAGCGACCTCAAACCGGCGGCACGCCTCCTCGACCCGCACCCCTGCCCCGCCCACGGGGGGGGACCGCTCGTGGGTGCCAACGCCCCCACCATCCTCGTGGAGGGGCGCCCGCTCATCGTGGTCGGCGACCGCGCGATCTGCGTGGGGCCCCCCGACGCGATGGTGACGGGCTCGGGCACGGTGCGGGCTCACCACCGTCTCGCCGCTCGCGAGACCGATCTCAGCCTCCACGGCGGCGCCCTCGTGCCGCCGCTCGCGGCGACCGTCTTCATCGGTGGGCCGACCCGTGGCGGTCGCCTCGGCAACCTGCGGGGCGCGCTCGAGACCTGCCAGGAGGCCGCCACCGGGAGGACCTCGGGGAGCACGCAGCAGAGCCGTGGCAACTGCGGGGTCGAGTCGTCGCGTCAGCTCATCAACCGCAGCCGGGGCAACGACGGGCAGCCGCCGCTCGGGGAGATGGAGGTGCTCGATGACGCCATCGCCCACGGTGAGGCCGGCGCCAGCCCCGTCCCTTCGCAACACGGCTCGAGCTCGCTCGATGGTAACCGCGACACCATGGCGCGGAACGGTGTCCCCGCCCAGGTGGTGCCCGGCGGACAGAACGACGACACCGTGGGGCGCATCGCCCAGGCTATCGCGGAGGGTCGGGGCGTCATCACCGAGCACGACGCGGGGCGCCTCTGGAACGACTCCACCTCCGGAGGCCACGCCATCACCGTGGTGGGCGTGGCGTTTGACGAGAACGGACGGCCAGCCGCCATCATCGCCAACGACACCGGTCGCGCCGACCGCAACTGCCTGGTGCGCTATCCCGTCGACCGCTTCGAGCGCTCGCTCAAGCCCAACGGCAGGATGGTGATCACCGACGAACCGATATGGGGCTGACATGATCGACGCGAGAATGCTCGAAGCGAACCTGCAGGCGAAGCTGGCCAACGGCGGGCCGGCGTTGGCCCTGCCGCTGCCGCAGAAGGCGGGGGGGCTCGTGGTGGTCTTCATGGAGTATGGCGAGACCGTGCGCAGCGGGGTGGAGGAGCTCGTGCCACCGTGCGCGGTCTGGATCGTCGATCCCGAGCGCGGCGACGTGGTGGCGAGGGAGGCGCGGGTGCCGCGCGACTTCGGCGTCGAGGCGGCGCCCGACACGGTGGTGCAGGGCTTCGGTCTCGAGGTGGACGGTGAGACGTACTGGGCCGAGCACGACCGCTTCCTCGCGATCGCGCCGCGGGTGTGGGCGGCCTTTCGCGATCACGACACGGTGGCGACGCTCGATGCGGAGACACGCGCCCTCCTCGAGGAGCACGACAACCTCTTCGCGCGCATCGCCAAGAAGCCGCTCCTCCCGTACTACGAGCACGTGGGTGCCGAGTACTTCGCGTGGGTGCGGTCATGACCGAGCCCGCGCGCGCCATGGACCGCGTGGGCATGTTCCTCGTGTACGGCGACCCGCCACCGCAGGGAGCGCCTGCGAGCTTCAACCCCCACGCCTACGTGAACGCGGTGGTCAACATCATCCGCACCTTCGTGCGTGGCTTCGAGGTGCCGCGCCTCGTCGAAGCGCATCAGCGTCACTTCGTGGTGGTGAAGCCCTTCCGCGACTGGCGCGGCGGCACCGCCTCGACCGTGGCGATGAATGGGTTCGACGCCCTCCCGCGCGGCGAGCGCGCCCGCATTCCCCAAGACGACCCCACCACCGCGTGGGACGACACCGGCCTGCTCACCGCGCGAAACGACGTGGGCACGGGCCGCGGCACCCCGTCGTACATCGGCTACACCCCGAGCGACTTCGACGCGACCAACGCGCCCATCGGGCCCGGCGACTGGGCCCCCCTCTATGCCGACGCGGTCTTCGTGCACGAGATGGTGCACGCCGTTCGCAACGCCTGGGGCGTCGCGATCACCCATCGCTTCGGCGACGACCGCACCGAGGTGTGGCACATGGAGAATACCGAGGAGTTTTACGCGACCGTCATCATGAACATGTACAACTCCCAACGCCGCATCCCGCTCCACACCGCCTACGAGGTGCAGACTCGCATGCGCCTCGAGCGCAACACCCGCGGCCTCGACCATCCTTACCTGCGGCTCCAACACCGCTACATCGAGGGCTTCTTCCGCGACATCCCCACCCTCGCCAAGGCGCTCGCCGATCTCCCGGAGCGGGTGTGCCCCTACAACCCCTTCCGCGACTATCGCGAGAACCGCTACGACCGCGCCCCGCTCATCGTCCCCGGTCGCCGTCCTCCTGCGCTCATCGGCCCGCCGAGCCCCGAGCCTCCCCTCCGCGATCCGTGGGCGAGCTGATCGCGGTGTCTCGGCCGGCGCGGAGGGCGCGCGCCGCGCGGAGCGTCAAGGGATCGCGTGCTCGTAGATCTGCTTCACGCCGAAGCGATGGATCTGGCCGTCGTGATGCCAAACGCGCTCACGCCAGAACTGGATGGCGGTCGTGCGCTCTTGGGCTTCGAACAGCGGTAAGGGCTCGGGCCACGGTTGCGGCCGCTCGAAGATCCACAGGTGCGTCGGTCGGTTGATCCAGCGGAGCCAGGTGTGGCGCTTGCCGCCGGCCCGATTGATGTTGCCGAAGTAGCGTGGCAAGAGCTGCTCGATCGTGGCCGCGTGCTTCGCCTTGTAGCAGCTGGAGCCGTTCCGTTCGATGTACCGCTCCACTTCCTCACGGGTCTGGAAGTCTTCGAACGCTTGGTGGAGGCGGAGGTTCCCGGTGGTCCCGTACACCGCGGTGAAGAAGCGCTCATTCGTCACCGTGCAGAGGTGCCCCTGGGTGATCCGCATCTCCATCGGCGCCACGGTCGACGGATCGATCAGGTAGCGCTGTCCGCTCTCGCCCACCGCCACGAGGTGGTAGAGCTCGACGAAGGAGGTGTCGTACCAGGCTACCCCGGTCTGCGGGAAGTAGTAGACGCGGTCGCGCGAGAGCACGATCAGCGCGACGCTGAAGAGGACGACGGACTTGTGCTGCCAGATCCGGCGGAGGATCGCGTCGCCCCCACGGCGCAGGAACAGCCAGAACGCGACGTCGGCGACGATCCACTTCCAGAAGAAGACGCCGGAGAAGGCGAAGATGCCGAGGTGCAGGAGCACCACCCCCCACAGCCAGAGGCGGGTGATGCGGGGGTGCGCCACGTAGAGCACGGCCCCGAGCTCCACCACCAACGTGAACACTCCGAGCGCGTAGTCGAAGCGCCGAACGAAGCCGCCCACGGCGAGCATGACGCCCTCGGGGATGAAGCTCAGCCACCCCCACACGTAGCTGGTGACGAACAGGTTGGAGAGGTGGTTGTCTTCGAGCCACGACAGCGTCCGGGGTCCGTAGAAGAGCTTCACGTAGCCGGCGGCGTAGTAGTACGACGCGAGGGCGCCCAGGCCGAGCACGAGGAAGTGCTTGGTGTCGACGGAGCGCTTGAACGACGCCCACACGAAGCACGAGAACACGATCAGCACCTCGCCCACGGGGCGCCAGTCGAAGTCGTCGAGCCGCACCGGCACCATGGCCTCGCGGAGCATGATGATGATGAGGGCGGTGAGGGGCGGGATGGCGAGCGGATAGCGAAAGGCGAGGGCGGCGAGGGCCACCACGAGCATGCGATCGAAGGCGTGCCCTCGGTCGAGGTACATGTGGTAGTCGAACGTGGAGGCGGCCCACGCCATGATGACCGCGATGGTCATCACCAGGTTGCGGAGCGAGTTGCCCGCCTCCCAGTTCGTCCAGCGGACGTGGCGCCGCGAGAGCGCGAGCGCGACGGTGGGCACCACGAGCCACAAGAGGCGCGGCATGGCTGGGTCTTGCCGTTTGGCGGCGCGGATGAGCGCCTCGTAGTCGCGGACGACGAGCTCCCACACCACACTGGTCGCCTCGTAGGTCTGGGCCGACACGGGGGCGCTGAACATCGGGCGCACCACGGTGAGGAGCGCGAGCAAGAACAGGCAGTGGACGATGAAGCTCACGTCCTCGCGCCGGAGGAAGTAGCGGAGGGCGGCCGCCCCCGGGAGCTCCCTCTCGCCGCTCGGGGACGACCACCATCGGCTGAACGCTGCGCGGAGGGCTACCATCCACCGCTGCTCTACCTCATTTTCGCCCGGCGGTGGCACAAGCGACGAATAACCCCGCTTTCACGGGACGGGCGATGGGGCCGTCGCGCCCCGACCGCAGCGGGTCAGCGACTCTTGCGGTCGAGGGTCTCGATGCGGAACTTTGCCAGCTCGACGAGGATCCGGAGCGACACGCGGATCGGGAAGTTGCTGAGGAACGACACGCCGGCGTGGCGCGGCGCGAAGTCGGTGTCCACCTCGGCCACGCGGTAGCCGTGCACGCCGGCCGAACAGCCGATGAAGCTCTGGTAGTAGCGGTAGTCGAAGCGATGCTCGAGGATCGTCTCGAGGACACGGCGTTCGCACAGGATGAAGCCCGACTTGTTGTCGCGGAGCTTCATGCCGAACGTCACGTTGAGGATGTGGTTGAGCGCACGGCTGAACGCGAGCCGGGTCTTGTCGCCCTTGGGGTTTCTCACCGCCTGCACGAGATCGGGGCCGCGCTCCACGTAGGCCCGGTAGAGCCGCGCGATGTCCTCGGGCTGATTCTGCAGATCCGAGTCGATGAGGCACAAGAGCTCGCCACGGGCGGTGGCGATGCCGGTGCGCCAGCCGCCCTCGATGCCGCGGTTCTTTGCGTGCCTCGCGGCGCGAACCCGGGGATTGTCGGCCATCGCTTCCTCGATGCGCTGCCAGGTGGCGTCGGCGCTCCCGTCGTCGACCAGCACCAGCTCGGCCGGGATGTCCATCGTGTCGAAGGTGGCGAGGGTTCGGTTTACCAGCAGCGCGACGTTGTCCTGCTCGTTGTAGCAGGGAGCGATGACGGAGAGCTTCGGAGTGTCGCTCATGGCCGACCGCCCTGCAGGCTCTTCATGCACTCTGCCGTCATCAACGCGTTCCAGTACTTTCGGTCGAAGCTGTGGCGGCCCTGGAGCCACAGGTTGACCGGCGTCGGGAGACCATCCTTCACCTTGCGGCGCAGCAGCTTGGCGTCTTTCGGGAGGAGGCGCCGCGCCGCCTCGTGCACGATCCACTTGCTCTGTCCTTCGCGGAAGCGCAGTCGATCGTCGAGGGAGAAGGCGAACTCCACGAGGCGGTAGTCGAGGAATGGGTTACGCCCCTCCACGCTGTGGGCCATGGTCATGCGGTCGGCCATCTGCAACAGCGGCTGCAGGAAGATCCGCGCCTCCACGTAGCAGATGTTGTCGCACATGGTCTTGCGCTCGTTCCACAGGTGCCAGAGGTAGCCCTTCATCGCGGTGGCGCCCGACAGGCCCGACCGCGAGGCCATCCGGCAGAAGCGATCGAGCGGGGAGCCGTCGTAGCGCCCTAGCATCGAGCCGTAGTGCCGGGTCTTGGGGTCGTCCCAGTCGCGATCGTCGGCGAGGAGGAACTCGTTGCGCGCGTAGCCGGCGAAGAGCTCGTCCGAGCCCTCTCCGGAGAGGATCACCTTGTAGCCCGCGTCGTGGCAGGCCTTGGCGAGCCTGTAGAGCGGAAACACGGAGAACGAGCCGGTGGGCATCTCGAGGTGGTAGGCGAGCGCCGACAGATCGTGGAGGAACTCCTCCTTCGTGGGGCGGATCACGTGGAGCTCGATGCCGAGGTGGTCGGCGAGGTCGCGCGCGTACAGCTCCTCGTCGATCGTCTTTTTGAACTCGTCGAACTGACAGGTGAACGCCTCCTTCACGCCCGACAGCTTGGCGATGAGCGACGAGTCGAGGCCGCCCGACAGAAAGAGCGTGACCGGGACGTCGGCGCGCAGCCGCACGTTCACCGCGTCGGTCAACAGCTCGATGAACCGCTCCACCGCCTCTTCCTCGTCCCGAATGTGGCGGTCGACCACGTGGGGGATGTCCCAATACTTGCGCACGTCGAGCGTGCCCTTGTGGGGGTTGAAGAGCAGGAAGCTGCCGGGGGGCAGCGCGAACACGTCGCGGTAGAGCGTGTACTCGTCGAGGCAAAACTCGAACAGGTCGAAGAGCTCGTGGCCGATGAACACGAGCTCGGTGAACGCCTTCACCTCGGAGGAGAACTCGAAGCTGCGCCCGCGGATCCGATAGAAGAAGGGCTTTTTGCCCATGCGGTCGCGAGCGCAGAAGAACCGCTCGCCGTCCCAGATCGCGAGCGCGAACATGCCGTTGAAGCGGCTGAGGCAGTCTGTGCCCCACTCGAGGTAAGCGGTGAGCGCCACCTCGGTGTCGGTCTTGGTGGTGAAGGTCCAGCCGAGCGACGCCAGCTCGTCCCGGAGCTCGAGGTAGTTGTAGATCTCGCCGTTGAAGAGCACGACCGCGTCGCGCACTCGCACCGGCAGCTCGATGTCGTGACGGTCGACGATGTTCAGGCGGGTCTGCCCGAGGGTGAGCTCGAGCTCGTCGTCGATCCGCTCTCTCACCAGGCTCGCCTGATCGGGCCCGCGGTGATCGAGCTTCGCAACGCAGGCGTCATCGAACGCCGTGTTGATGCCGCCGAGGATGCCGCACATGGCTCAGAGCTTCCGCGCCCGGCAGCTCACCCCGGCGTCTTGCTCGTCCCAGGCCAAGATCTCCCAGCCTTCGGCGAACCAGGCTCGAAACTCCTCGGGGGTGTAACGGAAGCAGTAGAGGGGATGATACCAGTCGACGTTGACCACGTTGTTCGTGAAGAAGTCGAAGTCGTCGTTCCAGAAACACTTCATCACGTTCCAGTGGATGAAGCGCTGCACGTCGTACGTCCCCTTCTTGATGCCGAGCACCTCGATGTCTTCGTCGAGCTCGATGGTCGCCTTCAGGTTGGCGAGGGCCTGACCGAGCTTGGTGATCCCGCTCATCGCGGTGAGCGCTTCTTCGAACGACAGGTGGGCGATCCGCTCGCGCACGTAGTCGTCCACCCACTCGCGGATGGCAGCCTTCTTGGCGTAGACGTAACAGGTCACCTCGCCCCCCTTCTTGAGCTTCTTCTTCAGGTTCGCGAACGTGACGGGGGGATCCGGCGTGTGGTGGATCACCTGATCGCAGTTGATGAAGTCGAAGAACTCGTCGGGGAACGGCAGCCGGTTCACGTCGGCGTGGACGAGGTTGACCTTGGCCGCCGCCTCTTGCGCGCGAAAGTTGGTGAGGGCGGCCCACGAGGTGTCGACCGCGAAGACCGTGCCTTGGCCATGGGCGGCGAAGTTGGCGGCGTCGCGCCCGGCGCCGGTGCCCGCGTCGAGGATGAACTGCTTGTCGGCGAGGAACTGCTTCAGTCCGTCGACGTCGCCGAGCGCGTAACGGGAGAGGTACCACTCGGTGTAGAAGGGCGCGGTGTGGGCGCGGTAGTAGCGATGCTTGTCCCACTTCTGCCCGAACGACTTCACGGTCTGGTCGCCGGCGACGTCTTCGGACACGAAGCTCGGCACGCCGTCGACGATCGCGTAGGCATCCTGGCCGCCCGTGAGCCTCCCCTCGAGGACGTCTTCGTCCTCGACCTTGGTCTCCTCGAGCGCGAGCGGCGCTTGAGTGTCGGGGTGAACGAGGTGGGCGATGGACGAGCGTTTCATGAGGGGTCCGAGCGGAGGTGCGCGCCTCTCGGGCGGTCGCGAGCAGGGGTCGCGCGCAGGAGCGCACCGGTGGAAAGGCTCGGAAGCTTAGTCGTCGCCTCCCTCGATTTCAACGAGCCCGCGAGGGCCGCACGCACGCTGGCAGGCCGCGGAGCGCGGCGGAGGCGGCGCGCCACGCCGGTGTCCCGCACGATGGAGGTGGTCGCGACGCAGGCGTCGCGGCTCTGCCGTTCCCTGCGGGGGGGCGCTCGACTACGGCACGGGCATGAACGATCTCTCGGCGCTGCCGCACGGCTTCCGCGATGGGCTCGGGGGAGCGCTCGCCCTCGTGGCGGACCGCTTCGACGACGCCACCCTCGAGCCGCTGCGCGGTCGCTTCGCCATCGTCGAGGACTGGTCGTTCGACGGCGACGCCTACTTCTCCTCGCGCTGGCCGCTCGCGTGCGACGCCGCGCTCGCGACCCTCGCCGCGCGCGCGACCCTGACCGGTCACGCCGCGTTCGAGGGAGCCTTCTGCCTGGTTCGTGACTCGGACGAGGCGACGACACCTCGCATCGCCGCAGACGCGCTCTTGTGCCGTCTCGACGACGACGCGTCGTGGGAAGACTGGTACACGCTCGCGTTCTTGCGCGCACACGCCACGGCGCGCGGGGGGGCGATGTCGCACGTGGTGGCTCTCGGTGAGGCGAGCGCTTCCGCGGGGTGGGCCGCGGAGCTCTTGCGGTGGGCGCTCGACCGCGGCGCGCTCACGCCGAAGGAGATCGCGTCGCTCGTCGAGCGCTGGGCCCCCGCTGCCGAGCACGTGGCGCGTGTCCGGTCGGCGGGCCTCGCCGACATGTTCACGGGTCGAGAGACCCGCACCGACCTCCTCGCAGAGAGCTGGCCCGGCTTCGCCGTCGTCGTCGACGGCACATCGGAGCCACGCGTGGGCGAGGATCTCGCGGAGCTCTTCGCGACGCGCCCATGGGACGAGGCGGTGCGCGAGGCGCGGTCACGCGCGGAGCGGTACCGAGGCCTCGGGGTCGTCGCGCTGCGTCCCGGGGGTCGAGGCGTCGTGGTGCGGGCCGGGACGGTTCGCGCGTGGCTGGCCGACGACGCGCACGTCGAGGCCGACGTGGAAGGCGAACGCACCTCTGACGCCGGGACCTGGGCGCTCCACGTAGGTGAGATGACGCCGCGTCGACCGAGCATGGAGGGCGCGACCCTCGCGGCGTGGGCGCGCCCGGCGCCGCCCGAGGCGTTCGCGGTGGTGCGCGAGCCGAACGCGCCGGTTCCTTTCGTTCCCAAGCTGGCCTCCGCACGCACGCGCGCGGAGGCCATCGGGGTCGTCGCCGCTCCGCTCCTCGTCGACGCGCACGGTGTCGACCTCAGGGTGAGCTTCGCGGACGATCCGAGCCTACCGATCGACGGCGCGGGAGAGCGCGACGTGATGGTCGAGATCAACGTGGTGCGCGACGACGTCGAGGATGCCTCCGACGAGGAGGCCGTCGCCTCCGAGCTCCGCCGTCGCCTCCGTGAGCGACCCGACCTCGAGCCGCACGTCGTGACGTCTACCTACATCAAGTGATGGGTTACGCTGGCAACGCCCGCAGCATCTCGTCGACGGAGGTGAGCTTGGACCGCGGTGCGCCGCGCCGTCGCCCGCGCTCCCGCTCGATGAAGTCGAGGAGCTTCCAGTCGGCGAAGCGCACCGTGCGGATGCCGCGCCGCTGGAGGAGCCGATCGAGGTCTCGCGGGGCGGGGAGGGCCCTCTGTGGGATCCTCCCGCTCTGAAGATCGGAGAACATCCTCGCCACCACCTGCGCGGAGCCGCGCTTGTGCGAGCCGATGAGCCCCTTGGCGCCGGTGCCGGCCCATCCCACCACGTACTCACCGACCACCACCTCCCCGTGGTGGGTGACGCGCCCTTCGACGTTCTCGATGACCCCCTTGTCCTCGTCGAAGGGGACGCCGGCGATGGGGGCACCGCGATAGCCGATGGCCCAGAGCACGAGGCCGACCTCGAGCTCCTCGGTGCGGTCGGTGCCTCGTGGCACGAGCTCGCCGCGCGCGTCGCGGGAGAGCTCGTTGTGACGCAGCCGGAGGCCGCGCACCCCGCCCCTGTCGTCGGCGAGCACCTCCTCGGGAGACACGAGGAAGCGGAGCTCGATGGAGCGCCGATGGGTGCGCGCCTGGTGCTCGGAGAAGCGTTTCAAGCGCTCGAGGTTGTGGCGCGCCGCGGCCGGGGCGTGCTCCAGGTCGCGCAGGCTCTCCGGATCGAGGTCGAGCGCGCGCGGCTCGACGATGATGTCGACGTCGGACAGGGCGCCGAGCTCGTCGAGCTCACGCGGCGTGAATGCGGCTTGCAGCGGCCCCCGACGGCCGAGCACGAAGATCTCTTCGATGCGGCTGTCTCGGAGCGCATCGAGCGCGTGATCGGCGATGTCGGTCTTCTCGAGCTCGGCGGGAGAGCGGGCGAGCACGCGCGCCACGTCGATGGCCACGTTGCCGTTCCCCACCACCGCCGCGCGCTTCACCGCGAGGTCGTAGCGCGCCTCGCGATAGTCGGGGTGACCGTTGTACCAGCCTACGAACACCGGCGCGGGGTGGCTGTGGGGCAGATCGCTGCCAGGGACGTCGATGCGGCGGCTGCGCTCGCCGCCGACCGCGTAGATGATTGCGTCGTAGAAGTGGTGGAGCTCATCGACGGTGATGTCGCGGCCGAGCATGACGTTGCCGAGGAAGCGAAAGCGGTCGCTCTCGGCGTGTTGCTCGAACACGCGCACCACCTGCTTGATGCTCTGATGATCGGGCGCGACCCCACCTCGCACCAGTCCGTAAGGGGTGGGGAGACGCTCGTACATGTCCACGCACGCGTTGGCGTTCGTCTTGGCGATGGCGTCGGCGGCGTAGAAGCCGGCGGGCCCGGAGCCGATGATCGCCACGCGGAGGGGGCGCGCGGCGGTCCCCGGCGTGCTCAGCGTGAGCGGTCGATCGAGCATGCAGCCCATGTCCCTGCATCAATGCAAGACGGTTGCCTGTCCAGGTGTTCGAAATCATGAGGCCTCGCGGCGAGGGCGTTGCAAAATGTCGCGCGACGGCGCAACAGCTGCGGGGAGCGCGTCGCGCGAGAGCGGCAGGCGCAAGCCGCCGGCGGCGCGTTCCCACCGGCATCAGCCGGTCGCCACCGTCAATAGACGAACGCGTCGTCGCCGTGGGTAACGGTGATGATCACGATGGTGTCGCCGCGGGTGGCCACGTCGATCTGGGGCAGCGCCGCCTGCACCGCCGCCGCGTTTTCGGGCTTTTCGGCGATGACGGCCAGGATCTGCTTGTCCCACGCGTCCGCGCTCGAGACGTTGGCCGAGCTCTCCTGGATGTCCGCCAGCTTCTCGCCCATCTTGGCGAGCGCGTCGCTCTCGGTGTACTCGGCCATGTACTTGAAGGCGCGGACCACGCTCACGCCCACCTTGAGGCCGTCGATCTCCACGAGCATGTCGGTGAGGGCCCCGGTGGTGTCGTAGACGATCTGCGTCTCGGTCTTGAGGAGGGTGGCGAGCTCGCAGCGGTGCAGGAGCTCGAACGCGATGATCTCGCTCTCCTTGGAGCTGCCTCCGGCGTTGGGTGCATCGAAGAGCGTCTGGCCTCCAGGAGACAGCACGTCACGCGAGAAGGTGAGGGTTCCGAAGTCGATGGCGTTCTCGAGCTCGAACGCGGGCGAGCGCGCGACGAGCTCGCGAGGGTCGAGCTCGCCACACGCGCCAGCGATGACGCCGAAGCCATCAAGGGGCACGTCGATGCCACCGCCAGCGCCAGCGCTACCGCCACCGCCGGCGCCGCCCTCGCCCCCACTGCTCGTGCTCCCGCCGCCCCCTTCCGAAGCGCCACCGCCGACGCTCGCGGTCGCGCCACCGGCTCCCGACCCGGTGGGCCCTCCTCCCGTGGCCGCGCCCTGGTCGGAGCAGGCC
The DNA here is from genome assembly GCA_964401935.1 of uncultured Polyangiaceae bacterium. Lineage (GTDB taxonomy): Bacteria > Myxococcota_A > Polyangia > Polyangiales > Polyangiaceae > JAPYTK01. The sequence goes on along the minus strand of CAYOAL010000015.1, from coordinate 56,421 downwards.
CACAGCGAGGTGAGGAGCAGCAGCAAGAGCAGCCTCGACATCGGCTGCATGGTACCAGCGAGGCGCCGACGTGGCACGCTGCGCCTCGAGGGCCTCACTCCTTGTAGGAGGGGTCGCGGCGGTCGAGCATCCGCAGGAGCGCCGGCCACGCGAGGTGTCTCACCACGATGTTCCCGAACTCAGGCACCGCGACTTGTCGCGCCACTTTGTCGGCGACGCCCTCGGGAGGGTGATGGATGCCGGGGCCGGCCATGATGCGCACGTGCATGCTGCAGGCGCGCTCGAGCACGTACATGCGCACGAACGCCTCGCCCACCGAGCTCCCGCAGGTGAGGGTGCCGTGGTTGTGGAGCAGCATCGCGTTCTTCTGCCCGAGATCGGCCACCAGGCGGGGGCGCTCCTCGAGCTCGAGGGCTACCCCCTCATACTCGTGGTAGGCGAGGTCGTCGCACACGAGCATGGCCATCTGGGTGAGCGGGAGGAGGCCTCCCTTCATCGCCGACACGGCGGTGCCGTCGACGGTGTGGAGGTGCATCACGCAGCGCGCGTCGTCCCGCGCCTCGTGCACGGCGCTGTGAATGGTGAAGCCGGCCGGGTTCACCGGCCATGGCGCGTCGTCGAGCTTGTTCCCAGCGAGATCGATCCTGATGAGGCTCGTCGCGGTGATCTCCTCGAAGAGCATCCCGTAGGGGTTGATGAGGAAGTGGTGCTCGGGTCCGGGGAGGCGCGCGGAGAGGTGCGTGAAGATCAGGTCGTCCCAGCCGAAGTGGGCCACCAGGCGGTAGGCGGCGGCGAGCTCGACGCGCAGGGCCCACTCTTCGTCGGTCATGCGGTCGGCGTGCGGGTTGTTGGCGCTGGGGTCAGCGGCGTGCGATGCGGTCATGGCTTCCTCGCTGCCCGAGGATAGGTCACGGCGAGGTGTCCGTGAAGGCTACGTCACCCGCCAGCCGTTGGCGGAGCTCGGCCGACGACGCCGCTCCGTGCGCCGACTGCCCAGGGGCCGCGTGCGTCGAACTCGAGGCCCGAAGCGGCTACGATGAGCCGAGCGTACCGACGCGACCCATCCACGCATGACGCCCGAGCCGCCGGAGCCGACCGAGCCAAACGACCCCAACGACGGACTCTCGCGAGCCGAGACCTCCGCGCGCACCGATCCATCCGAGTCGCCGGAGACGCTCCACTCGATGGAGACGCTCGAGTATCGGCCGAGCGCGCGCAGCTCCTTGCTCGAAGTGGGCGCGACGGTGGAGGGGCGCTACCGCGTCGAGCGCTTGCTCGGCGTGGGAGGGATGGGTGCGGTCTACGCGGTGCGCGACCCGGCGGGCGCGGAGCTCGCGCTGAAGGTGGCCCATAACCCCGCCGACGAGGTGATGTGCAAGCGGTTCGCGCGGGAGGCGGAGGCGGCGCGGGCGCTCAAGAGCGAGCACGTCGCTCGCGTGTTCGGATCGGGCGTCATGCCCGATGGTTCGCCGTACATGGTGATGGAGCTCTTGAGCGGCCAAGACCTCCACGACTACCTGCGAGAGCACGGGCCGCTCGAGCCCCGGGAGGCGCTCGACATCGTGGCGCAGATCGCCGAGGCCCTCGGCGAGGCTCACGAGCTCGGGATGGTGCATCGCGACGTGAAGCCGGCGAACATGTTCGTGAAGCGTGGCGCGGATGGCCGGCTGCGCGCCAAGCTCATCGATTTTGGCGTGTCGAAGAACGCGCTCACTACCTTGCCGCCGGTGACCCAGCTCACGCAGACGGGCACCGTGCTCGGCTCACCGCACTACATGTCACCCGAGCAGCTGGTGTCGAGCAGCGACGTCGACGTCCGCGCCGACGTGTGGTCGCTTGGCGTCTCCGCCTACGAGATGCTCACCGGCAAGCCGCCCTTTCCCGGTGGCAGCGTGGCGGAGGTGGTGAGCGCGGTGTTGCGCGACCGGCCGCGGCCTCTCCGCGAGCTCGCGCCGGCGGTGCCGCGTGGGCTCGAGCAGGTGGTGCTTCGTTGTCTGGAGAAAGACCGCGCCGATCGCATCGGCAGCATGCAGGCGCTCCGCGACGCGCTCGCGGCGACGGCGCTGCCAGCAGCCACGGCCTCGACGGGGAGTCTCCGTTCGACGTCTAGCGCCACGCGTTGGGCCCCACCCACACGCCCTGGAGGCGCACGGGCGACGGCGACGGGAGCCCAGCCTGCCGCGACGCCACCGAGCCGCCGGTGGTTGGCCGCGGTGGGGGCGCTGGCGCTGATCGGGGTCGTGTTCACGGTGGTGATGCTCGAGCGACGGGGGGGCGCCGACGACGCCGAGCTCGCGCCGTCGGGGGAGCTCGGTCGTGCGGATCGCGAGCTCGAGGCAGCGGTGCGCGACCAGCTCGTGGGCCAGGTGCACGAGGCGTTCTCGAAGTTCGAGGCAAGACAGTTCGATGCCGCCGAGCGACTCGCGGTGGAGGTGGAGGAGGGGCTGCTCGAGCGGGGCCTCACGCCGGGGACGTCGAGCTCGCGCATCGCCCAGGACGCCGCCATCGTGCAGGCGCGGGTGAGCGCGGCGCGAGCCATCGAGGCGGTGCGTCACGCGAAGCGGGACGACGATCCGGCGGCGATCATGGCACGGGTGAAGCAGCACCTCGCGGAGGAGGCGGAGCACGCCGAGCGCGCCACGGCGTGGGATCCACAGGCCCCGCGCTGCATTCGATCGGCGCCGCTGCTCACTCAGGCGGCCGTGCTCGAGGCGTGGCGAGGCTATGCCGGCCGCGTCGCTCCCCCGCGTCGTCGGGTCGCCGAGAACCACACGGCGGCCCTGGTTCTCGCCTTGCGCACCGACTTCGACAAACACCTCGCCCCCTCCTCCGAGCTCTCCGACGCGTGTCGGGAGGCGGTTCGTCGGGCGCGGGCCCACCTCGCCGCCGACGCTTCCGTACCGTGAGCGGCGCGAGCGCGACGTGCCCGAACGGAGCGAGCCGCTCGCTCAGGGGAGGCAGATGCGGAGCGTGGGTGGCGCGTCGTCCGCTGGGCGGCAGCGATAAGGACCGGCCGCGAGCTGGGTGGGGCAGTCGCCGTTCTGCTGGCACGTGATCGTCGCGTTGGTGAGCGTGGTGTCGTAGGCCTCTGGCGCCGAGCACATCGTCCCGCCCATCGCGTAGACACACACGTTGCCCTCGCCGCAGTCGTCGTGGCCGTCGCAGCGGAGGTGGCCGAAGGGCATCGACTCATCGACGCGCGCTTTGCACGTGCCCTTCTTGGTCGACGCGTCGTACGTGCACACGGGGGTCGTACCGGCGCACTTCACGTCGCCGCAGCCGATCTCCACCTTCGCGAAGCGGCAGGCCTTGCCCGGGAACGCGTCGTCGTCCTCGCACACGTAGCCCTCCGCGCACACGCCCTCCGCGCACACCTCCGCGCCGCGCTGACACGGCAGCGCCTCGCAGGCGTAGTGGGTGTCGAGGCGCGCGTCGAACGTGCTGCAGCAGTGTGTTCCGCTCGGGCAGTCGGTCGTGTCGTCGCAGAAGGTCTTCTGCTGATCGCAGGCCTCCGCCTCGGAGGCGGGCATGCACCGCGCCTGTTGGTCGGGCAGCCGGGCTGCGCAACACATCTGGCCCGCGCCCACGTCGCAGGTGGTGTCGCCACAGGCCACCCGCTGGTCGGTGGGCGCGCTGCTGCCGGCGCCGGCGTCCTGGCTCGTCCCGTCCGACCCCGGGGGCACGGTCACCGCGGCGACGTCGCGCGAGCGCGGACACCCCACCACCCCCGAGAGGGCGAGCACCCACAGCGCGCCGCTTGCCACGCGAATCCAAGCCATGTCGTCCGATACCACCGCGTCCGCCTCGCGGGGGGGCCGAAACCGAGCCGCGCGCTCTCCTTACCGCCGTTCCCGTCCGCGAGGACGACGGCGGCGCGGGGCAGCCCGCGAGGCGGGCTCAGAGCGGGTCTGCTCGTGGCGAGATGTCGAACGACTCTGGTGTCTTGCCGAGCTGAGCAGGAAGTGAGCAGCGATCGAGCAGCGAACCGGTCTGGCGAGTGAGCAGCGAAACGAACGAAGGTGGTTCCGATGAGCGTCGTCATATTCCCCCAGGCTCCTCGAAGTCGTCGAAGCGCCGACGGCATCCGACCTGCGACCCGCGGGGTCCGCGTCACCGAGGCCGCGCAGGCCACGCTCGCGGCGACCCTGCCCGTCGCGCCCCGCCTCGCCGGCGGCACGTGCCCGGGCACGGGCCAGGAGACACGCTGCTCGTGGGGCTCAAGGCCGCGAAGCTTCTCGGACCCTCGCGCGCTCGCGTTGTCACGGCGCTTGCACAAGGCAGTGACCATGACGCACCGCGAGCCGCTCCGTTCGAGCGTCATCCTCCCCAACGACAACCACCAGGACCGCCACCACGGCGGGTCCTTGCGAAACGAGCGAGGGTAGCCCCATGACCGTTGCCTACTTTCCCAAAGCCTCGCGAGAGTCGCGGCTCGACCAAGACCTCGGGCCAGCGACGGCGGGCCTCGGCGCCTTCGGCACGGCGCGCGGTGTGCGAGAGGCGGTCGCGCCCGTCGCGCCCGTCGCGCCCGTCGCGCCCGATGCGCTCGCGCAGGCCCTCCGTCGGGCCGAGGCGCTGGTGCGCGCGCAGCAGCAGCCCAGCGGCGCGTGGGAAGCAGACTGCGACATGGGGCCCCAGTGCGTGATGATGCAAGTGATCCTCGAGGCGGAGCTGGGCACGCTGCGCGACGACGAGGCGGGGGAGGCCCTGTCGTTCCTGGCCGACGCGCAGCTCGCCGACGGCTCCTTCGAGGGCTACCCCGGCGCTGGCCGCGGGCATCCGTCGGCGACCGCGCTCGGCTACGCCGCCTTGCGGGCGCTCGGCGGGCGGGACGCGCGGCGGTTGGCGCAGCGCGCGTTTCGCTGGCTGCTGGAGCGAGGCGGGCTCGAGGCCGTGGCGCGTCGCCTCGATCACGGGGATCTGGCGCCGATCTGGCTCGCGGTCGCGGGGATCCTGCCGCCCGACACGTTTCCGGCGATCCCGCTCGATGTCGTGCTCGCGCCGCTCGACCGCGCCCTCGAGACCCACGCTCACCCCGGGATCACCATGGGGCTCTTCGCGCTGCTCGCCGTCGGCGATCGCGTGCGTCGCGGGCCGGAGCCACGGCGTGGGGTTCTCGGCTTCACCCGGAGACGACTCCAGCGCCGTCGCGTGGAGTCGTATCTCGGCGCGTATCAGAACCCAGACGGCGGCTGGAACGGCGTGGTGTGGCACACCCAACTCATGGCCCTCGCGCTCTGGGCGGTGGGGATGTCTCCCGAGGAGCCCATGCTGCGTCACGCGCTCTTGTTCCTCGATCGCCACAAGCGCCGCCGCGAGGGGCGACTCACCATGAGCGCGTTCGCGAGCAACGTGTGGAGCACGGCCATCTCCGCCCTGGCGCTCCGCGCGTGCGGCGCGCCCGCGGACGACCCGGCCGTGTCCACCGCGACGGGCTGGCTCCTCGAGAAACAGATCGAGACGCCGGTGCCGTCGCCGAGCCGACAACACGCCGGACCGCACGTTGGCGGGTGGCCGTGGTGCAGCGGCAACATCACCATGCCCGACGTCGACGACAGCGCGATGGTGGTCGCGGCCCTCGCCGACATCACGGAGGCCAAGCCTTCGCTCCGGGGGCTGCGCGCGGTCGACCGCGGTCTCGCCTGGATCGCAGGCATGCAGCACCCGGCGGGCGGGATCTCGTGCTTCGTCCGCTCGCGTGCCGACAAGCCCTACGGACCCATGTTCGAGCGCGCTCCGTCGCTGCGTCCGCGGAGCGCGGCCGAGGCGCTGCGGATGGTGCTCGAGCCGGCGCCGGAGCTGGCCGATGTGCCCTCCGAAGGGATCACCGGGAGGGCGCTCGTGGCGTTCGGCAGCGCCGGCTACGATCTCTCGGAGCCGGTCGTACAGAAGGCGGTCGACTTCCTCCGCCGCCATCAACTCGAGCACGGTGGTTTCTGGGGGCGCTGGAAGGGCTACCTCGCCGAGACGGGGACCATCCTGTGGGGCCTCGGCGCGATCGGCGAGAGCAGCGAAAGCGAGTGGATCGGCCGCGCCGTCGACTTTCTCCTCGAGCACCAGAACGAAGACGGGGGCTTTGGAGAGGCCGCAGAGACCTACGCCGATCCGTCGCTCCTCGGCCTCGCGCCGAGCATGCCTCCCGTGACCGGCTACGTGCTCCTCGGTCTGCTCGCGGTGGGGGAGCGCGGTCCGGAGGTACATCGGGCCGCGCAGTACCTGGTGAACGCCCAGCGTGCGGATGGAGGGTGGAGCGACGAGGGCTTCGTGCACACCTTCCTTCCCCCCGAGCTGTTCTACAGCTACGCCACGCCTGCGCTCGCGATCTCGATCGTCGCGCTCGCGCGCTACCGCGCCGCGTTTCCGCCGGAGGACGGTCGATGACGCTCCAGGGCAGCGGCGCGGGTGCGGTCTTGGCGGGCTACGACGCGCTCCCGGCACGACTCGCTCTTGCGGCGGAGCGCGCCGATCCGGTGGCCGACGAGCTGGTGGCCGCGGCGCGTGACAGACTGGGGACCCCCTTCGTGTTCCAGGCCTGGCTCGATCCGGCGCCCCGCAACGACGAGCCCCTGCCTCCCCGTCGCGCGGCGGCCCTCGCCGGCCTCTTGCCAGGTGCGCTGCCCCCGTTCGCGGAGCCGCTCCGCTTGTTGCGCGCGCAGCGATTCGCACAGCGACACCTGCTTCAGATCACCACCTGCCTCTTCGGTGCGGCGCTCCCGAGCGCCTACGCGGGCGCCAAAGGCGCGCTCGTCCTCGCGCGCACGCGGCGCCTCGAGACCGACATCGATCGGCGCATCCACGACACCGGCCGCTTCGTCCTCGACGTTCTCGCCGAGGGGGCGTTCGAGCCCCAAGGGAGCGCGTTCGGGGCCATCGCGCGCGTGCGGCTCCTGCACGCGGCCATTCGTCAGCAGCTCGCTCCAACGCACGTGGGAGTGCCCATCAATCAGGAAGAGCTCCTCGGCACCGCGCTCACCTTCTCGGTCGTCGTGCTCGACGCGCTGGAGCGGCTCGGGGGTGCGGTAGAGCCGGCCGAAGCGGAAGACTTCCTCCACTTGTGGCGGGTGACCGCGGCCCTCCTCGGCGTCGACGACCACGACCTGCTCGGTGATCTGTGGACCGCCCGCCGCACGCGCGCGGCCATCGAGCGGCGCCACGTGCGTCCGAGCGCGCACGGCCGCGCCCTCACCCAGCGTCTCATCGCGGCCATGCAGCGCTACGTGCCCGCGGAGCGCCACGATCTCGAAGGCGTGGTCGCACACCTCGCGGGGGAGCGGGTGGCCGACGCGCTCGGCATCCAGCCCTCGAGGCACCGACCTGCGCCAAGCGGGTGGCTCCGCCGCCTCGACGGGTTGGTCGGGCGCCGCCTCGTGCCCGCGCTGCTCGCGGCAGCTGGCGCGCGCCCCGATCGCAGGCTCCCGGCCTCGTGAGCGCGCGGCCCTGGAATGATCCGCGCACGAGCGTGGTTGTGGGGAGGCATCGAACAGGCGAGCCATTATGCCCTTCCGCGACGTCGACGAAGCCGTGCATCAGCGCGAGGCGCAGCTCGTGTCTACCCTCCGTGAGCTGAGCGAACAGGCGGCGCGTGCCCAGGCGGCGCTCGCCGAGGTGCGGAGGGAGCAGGCCGATCGAGACCAACTCGCCACGCCTCACCGCCTCACCGCCAGCTCCTGCGGGCAGCGCTGGGAGGAGATGGTGGGAGACGACCGCGTGCGCGAGTGTGGTCGCTGCGGAGAGCGCGTGTACAACATCGAGGCGCTCACCCAGCGACAAGCGCGAGAGCTCGTGGGAGCGCGTGACACGCCGCTTGGCCTCTGGCGTCGACGGCGCGACGGGACGGTGATCGCCGGCGAGTGCCCGGAGGGCGCACGAGGTCGCCGCCGACGGCGAATGGTTGGCGTGGCGATCGTCGCCGGGGCGGGGCTCTCCGGTGGGGCCGCGACGGCTCCCCCGGTGCCGGCCAACGCCGCGCCTCGCGAGCGGAGGCTCCCCATCGACGGCAGCGAGAGCCCGACCCCTCGGCCACTCACCGACAACGATCGGGCGGCCATGCAAGATGCGTTCGGCGCCCCCAGCGCCCCCAGCGCGCCCGACGCGTCCCACGCGCTCGAGCTCCCCCGTCCCGTCGAGCGCGCTGCCGTTCAGTACCACGCCACGATCACGCGGGAGACGCTCAACACCCTCATGAACCGCGCGACGGTTCAGCGCGGGCCGACGCTCGTCGTAGAACGGAGCGGGAACCGCGGCGTCCTTCGCATCCCGAGGGTGACCGAAGGCTCGACCCTGTATCGGCTGGGCATGCGGAGCGGCGACCGTATCGTGTCGCTCAATGGCCACTCCCTCCACGAGCCAAAGGGCGCGCTCGCGGCCTATTCCATCCTGGGACAGCCGGCCACGCGGGCGATCCTCGAGGTCGAGCGTAGAGGTCTGCCCGTGTTCTTCACCTTCGCCATCGAGTGACGCGCCTCACGTGCTCTGCGCTCCGGAGGCGCGCGCGAAGCGCCCGAGGATGCCCTTGACGATCACCGTGAGCTGACTGCCTTCGGAGTAGTCGGCGGGGGCGACGAAGTGAACGCGGTCTTCGGCGATGAGGCGGTGGATCTTGTCTTGAGCTTCTGGCCCGGCGCTCCACGCACCCGGATCGAACACGGCGACGGAGAAGCCCCCCTGGTGGCGCACCATCTTCATCGAGGGGATGTCGGTGTCTCCGTCTCCGATGTAGAGCATGCGGGAGAACGGGATCGGGCGCTCTGCGAGGGGGATGAAGCGGTTCACGCGCTCGTTGTCCCAGTCGTTGTCGACCCCCTTGTTGATGCGAAACAGGTACTGCGTCTTGGTGGTGTAGTTGACTGCGGTGCCTGGCCACACCGCGTGTCCGGCGTCGTCGAAGATGAACTTCGACGCGAACACGTGTTGGAAGTGCCGCGCGATGGGCGAGCCCTCGATCATCTCGCGGTTGCCCGACGACACGACGTAGTGCGAAAGGGCGAGCCCTTGGCTGCGCCCGTGGGCGTCGATGCGCTCGAACCACGTGTCCACGCCGTCGTAGAGCGGTGTCGAGCGCCCGTGAGCGGCGAGCGCGGCGCGGGTGACGGCGACGCCCTTCTCGCGCGCCCGCTCGAGCATGAGCCGCATGTAGACGAGGATCTCATCCGCGTCGTGGCGCACCGTGTCGGCGCGGACGGCGTCCCAGAACGCCTCCTTGTCGACGCCCAGCGCGGGAAGAAAGCTGTGCTCCTGGATGTTTCCTCGCGCGAGCGTCCCGTCGAAATCGTAGACGATGGCGGCCCGCAGGCCTGGCGCTCTCCCCAGCGTCTCGCGCGCGTCTCGAGTCGGCGTCACCTCGTCGATGCTACGCGTCGCGACGAAGGCTGTCGTGTCAGCTGGACGAGCCGCGTCCACCACGTGCTCCGCGTGAACCGCGTGCCGTTCGTGAGCCGCGTGCCGTGCGTGAGCCGCGTGCCGTTCGTGAGCCACGTGCCGTGCGTGAGCCGCGTGCCGTGCGTGAGCCGCGAGCTCCTTGTAGGCCGCGAGCTCCCTGTGAGCCGCGTCCCGTGCGTGCTTCACGCGCTCCGTGTTGCGTCGAGTTGCTGTCATCGGGGGTCGAGCTCCGAGGGTTCGATCGCGGCGAGCACCGCTCGCGGATCGAGGCGGCGGCGGAAGCGGATCACCTGCGCGTTCGGTGGCAGCTCCAGATCGGAGCAGTTGCGATCGGAGTCGATGCAGAGGATGAGGCGCTCGAGCTTGGCCTCGCGCAGGCGGCGGAGCTTGTCGGCGATGTACGCGGGGGTCCAGAACCCTACGAGCTCGAGCAGCCAGCGGCGCTCCGGGCGCCACCGATGGCGCAGCTCGAAGTCGGGGAAGATGAGCGTGCTGCCCGCCTCCACCGCGACCGGCTCGCGCACGACGTCCCACGCGGGCGCGGCGCGCGTGAACTCGCGCGCGAACCGCGCCTCGAGCTTGCTGTCGTGGCCGGGGGCGTGCTCGCTCGGGAAGATAGGATCTCCGGCGCGCAGGATGAGTGTCTTCGTCTCGGCGCCCCCGCCCGTTCCCGCGGTGTCGGCGACGACACACGCCGCGCGGAGCTCGAGGTCGTCGCACTGCATGGCGAGAGGCACGAGGCTTGCCAGCGCGCGCCCGTAGAGCGTCGTTTGGCGGAACAGCACGTACGGTCCCGAAATCTCCAGCTGCTCGCGCGCGCCAGGGTGAAGCGGTCGCCGCACCGTGCACAAAAGCCCCTTCAGCTTGGCTTGGCGCACCACACGCCGAACCTGCGAGCCACCCTTGACGGACACGGCGAGGGCCCTTCGCAAGAGGCGCGCGACGAGGGCCAGGTTGCCACGCTGCGCCACCTCCACGAGGCTGGGCACGACCTTCGGAGCGGTCACGCGTCTCTCCGAGGGGAGATCGGCGAGCAGGCTCCGCAGGAGCGCGTCGGGCTCCACGCCGAGTCGCAGCGCCGCCACCGCCACCGCCGCGTCGCGGTCGCTCCGCCCGGCGGCCTCTACGAAGAGCGCCGCCCGCGCGTCACGTGGCGTCACCGCCGCGCTCGTCTCGAAGGTCCACAGGCGGTCGAGCACCTGTCGGGCGACGCGCACCCTCTCGATGGGCGCCACCATCGGGAGCGGGTCGCCGAGCCGCTCCACGAGCTCGCCGCGCTTTCGCCCCTCGTAAGCGAGGTAAACCTCGACCAGCGCGCGCAACCACATATGGTCGGCCTCCGTGAAGTATCCCGGCACGATCTCGTGGTCGGTGAATCGAAAACTCCGTTGTTCATCGTCAGCCATTGTGTGGGCCCCCTATCGCTGCACGAACATTCACGACCCGACTGGCCACGGAATCTCGTGCCCATGTCGTCCTGCACCGATACAGCGCCCTGGGTGTCGTCTCACAGCAGGCCCAGTCGTCGTGTCTCGGCTTGGCGCACCTCGTGGGTGCCCTCGGCGATGATCTCGTGGACGGTCGCGCGCTTGCCGGGTCTTGGCCGCAAGAGGCGGCCCACGCGCTGCACGTGCTCGCGCTTGCCGTGGGTGCTGCCAGTGATGATTGCGACGTCGGCGTCTGGTACGTCGACCCCTTCGTTGAGCACACGCGCCGACACAATGGCGCGCACCTCCCCAGCGCGAAACCGCGCGAGCACCTCGTCGCGCTCTGTGCGGGAGATGTCGCAGGTGATCGGCGCGACCAGGTGGCGCTCGGAGATCGCGTACGCGGAGGCGTTGTCGCCCGTGAACACGATCGTGCGCCCGTCGCGATGCTCGCGCAGGAGCCGACCCACGAGCAACGACTTCCCTTGCGCGCTCTCCACGATGCGTCGACTCTGCCTCCAGGCGGTGAGGGCGGCGCGTCCCTCTGGGGACTGGTTGGCCGTCTTGATGAGCTCTCCCCAGGGCGCGGTCGGCGCGAGCCGGCGAAACACACGGTGATAGCGTTGAAATACCTGCCGCGCGTCTTCGTAGGCTGCGCGCTCGTCGCGCGACAAGGGGACACGGTGGACCACCACGTCGAAGTCGGCGAGATAGGAGCCGCTCAGCTCCTGCACCGATTGCCGGAACACCAGCGGTCCGATGAGCTGGCCAATGCGCGCGAGCGCGTCGTCGTCGGGCGGGGTAGCGGTGAGGCCGAGCCTGAACGGGGCGACCGACATCTCGAGGAGCTCGTCGCGCGCGGTGAGCCCAAAGTGATGGGCCTCGTCCACCACGAGGAGAGGGAAACGCGCGCCCCAGCGCGACATGTGGCGATATCCGCTCTCGAAGGTGGACACCATGAGCGGGGCGACCTCGCGTTCCCCATCGCCCCACACGCCGATCTTGCCCCGATAGAACTGCGTGAGCTCGTGGCGCCATTGGTGCATGAGCACCCGCGTGGGCACGAGGCAAAGCGTGGAGACCCTGCACGCCGCGATCGCCGCGATGGCGAGCCGCGTCTTGCCGGCCCCGGTGGGGAGCACCACGAGCCCCCGGCCCCTCGATTGGGTCCACACGTCGAGCGCGGCCTGCTGGTAGGGCCGCAGCTCGATGGGCGAGAACCGCTGCGAGGGGAGGCGCGTGAAGTCGACGACGTCGTCGACGAGCTCGAGCCCGAGCGCGCGGGCCCGCCGCACAAGATCCACATAGCGCCAGGGCGGCGCGCGGTGCTCGCGGGTGCGGTCGTCCCAGCTCACGCCGAGCCCCGCGACCAGCTCGGGTGGCGGTGGGGTGTCGAACACGAGCGTGCCTCGGTCGAAGCGCAGGCGAGCTCGGGTGTGTGGCGGCGATTGAGGGGTGGTGGCGGGCGTCGCGCTCATCATCGCCACCGTGCATCGCAATGCGCGTGCCGCGCCGATCCCCGCGAAACTTCATCGCCGCCCCTTGGGAAGAGGTGGCGGCCGCCACCACCCGCCATGGCGGCCGCCACTTCCCGCCGCCACCTCGGCGGGGGAGGAAGATCGTGGGCGGCCGCCCGTATCCCGTCCCATGTCGAGCCACGCGGCGTTCTTCCCGTCTGTCTTGTCCGGTCCCGCACGCTGGTCGTTCGCGGTGTTGCTCGCGCTGAGCGCAGCCGGCTGCTCCAAGGACTCCGAGCCCGACGCCGAGTCTGCGCCATCGGTCTCGGAGGCGCGCCCACGAAAGAGGTCGGCGTCGTCGTCGGCGGCGTCGGGAAAGCCGGCGCCGGAGGCGAGCGTCGAACCGAAGGGATGGACTCCGGCTCCGATCGAGCCGCCGAGCCGCGACATCCTGCCGGGGAGCGCCATCAGCGACGCCACCGCCAAGGGCGCCGTCGGCGACAGCACGATCCTGATGTGGAAGGAGAACGTCGAGGTCTGGGTCGATCGTGACGTCGGGATCGTGTCGCTGCTGCGGTTCACCTATTCGAAGGCGGAGCTCGACGCGGCGAGGGCCAAGTGGGGCAAGCCGAACGTCGGCACGAGCGGCGAGGCGTGGCTGGGCAAGGAGTGGCTCGCCAAGCTCGAGGGGTGCTCGGAGACGTGTGTGGTGAGCTTCACGCGGTCACCTCTTTTGTCGCTGGGTGAGAGGCCGGCGCTCCCGGGAGCCTTGAGCGCCGCTCGGCCAGGGATGACGGCTGCGGAGGTGAAGGCGGCCGCGAAGACGGCCCTCCCGCTCGGTCCGGGATCCGACAACGGCTTCGGTTGGGAGCTGGTCGCGTCCTTCGACTCCGACGACAAGCTCGAGGAAGTGACGATGAACCCGCGCGTGTTCGATCCCGACCTCTGGACGGTCGCGCTCGTCGAGCGCTGGGGTGAGCCGAGCCTCGTCGATGGCAGCAAGGTGTGGAGAGACGCGACCGCCGGCTGGCAGATCGAGCTCGGCGGTACCACGCTCCTCACGTTTCGAGCGCCGCCGTGAGTCGTGGTCGGGGGGGCACGAGGAACACGACGAGGAGAGCGGATCACGGCTCGAAGCGATGGGGGGTCACCGTCGCTTCGATGAGCGCGTCAGCGAACGTGATGTACAGCTGGTTGTCCGTCCGCGCGAGCTCGAGCGACATGTTCCGACCCGTGCGCGCGCCGAGCTGTTCGAGGAGCTCGGGTGGGAGCGACCACACCTCGATGGAGTCCACGCGGTGGATTCGACGTCGCGCGGCCTCCTGACGGAGCAGCGTCATGTTCACCGCCGAGTAGAGGAGGACCCGGTCGGCAGCCTTCGAGGCCTTGTGGAGACGCTCGGCGGACGGGGCCCCCACGTCCACCCAGCATGCCATCGTGCCGTCGGCGCGAAAGACGGCCACCGGCGCCTCCTCGGCGTTGAAGAGGCCCTCCTTGCTGAAGCGGATGCCCTCCTCGTAGGAGAGGCAGTAGCTGAGAATCCTCGACCAGAAGAACGAAAGAGACTCGGACGGGTGCTGCGCGAGCCGCAGCTCCAGCGCCTCATACACCCCGCGATCGACGTCCGACAGCGAGATACTCAAGGTTCGTATCGTGGCTCCGGTGCCCATCGCCGACAAGCTGCCACGGGCGCGCCGCCCGCGAAAGCGCCGTCGGATGCTCGCGCGCACCGTCGCGCCATTCAGGTTTGCAGTCGCGACACGACCACCGCTCTTTGCCGCCGCCGCCGGGCGGCGCACGCAGGCGGAACGCGGCGCCGTGCACCACGACTCCCGCGCGGCATGCACGCCGCGACGCTGACAATCTGTGGCGCTCAACGGAGTGCCTCCCGACGATCTGGTGCTCGACCTGGTCGCCCCGTCCGTTCTCGACGGGGCGCATCCCTCGGTGGGCGGCTCGGGGAGAACGCAGACAGCCGTCTTGCCGTACGTGGCTGGCTTGGCGGCGCGCGGCTACGCTTGGGCCATGGGCGGTGCTCGTGTCTTTGGGTTGGTTTTGTGCGTGGGGGTGGGGTGCAGCACGGCGTCGCCGTCTCCTGCGCCGCGGCCTGCGCCCGGTGACGCCGCAGGGACGGCGGGGACGCCGCTCGTGGGCAGCGCTGCTGCGACGGCAGCGAGTGGCGCGCCGGCGGTGGGGCCCGCGCCGCTGGGGTCCGCGCCGGTGGCGCCCGTGCCCGACGCGCCCAGGGCCTGCCCTCACGACATGGCCCTCGTCGCTGGCGACTACTGCACCACCGTGGAGCACCGCTGCCTCGTGGAGTGGTTTGCGCCCCAGAACAAGATCCGCGTGTGCGAGCAGTTCGCGCCCACCGCGAAATGTGTCGGGGCGAAGGTGCCCAAGCGCTACTGCGTCGACGTGTACGAGTGGCCCAATCAGAAGGGGCAGCGTCCGGAGGTGATGAACAACTTCCACCAGGCCCAGGTGAAGTGCGCCGCGGTGGGGAAGCGCCTGTGCACCGAGACGGAGTGGAGCTTCGCGTGCGAGGGCCCCGACATGAAGCCGTTCCCCTACGGCTTCACGCGCGACCCGAAGAAATGCAACGGCGACCACACGTTCGACAACCCGAGCCTCGCCAAGATGGCGGCGCGCGATCCGAAAGAGCTCGCGCGCCTCTGGAAAGGGGTCCCCAGCGGGTCGCAGCCCGACTGCGTGAGCGATTTTGGCGTGGCGGACATGCCCGGCAACGCCGACGAGGTGTGCGCCGGCGAGTCGGGCGCCGCCAAGTTCTCCAGCGTGCACACGGGCGGGCCCTGGTACAGCGGCGTACGCAACCAGTGTCGCCCGAAGGTGTACACCCACGGCGAGGAGACGTTCGGGTACTTCTTGTCGTTCCGTTGTTGCGCGGAGGCCGACGGGCCGACCCCCGAGGGCCGCACTCAAAAGCAGCTCCGCGACGGCGTGAGCTGGGCGCGTGTCGAGCAGATCGCGGGGTTTACCGTGGCGGAGATGAAGGAAGCGCTCGACAGAAAGGCGCGGGGGGAGTGCACCTGCCCCCCCGGCAACATCCGCTGCAACACCATGTGCGGGACGACGCTCGGCCCTGGCGCGGTGGACGGGAGCGACAAGACGCGCATCCTCCACCCATCGCGACAGAAGATCCGCTGATCGTCGCATTCACACGACGACGGTTCGACCGCCGCGCGCTCTTGGCGCGCCCTGCTCTCTCGCTTGGCGGGCTACGCGAGCCACAGGCCCCACGCGCACCACGTGAGCTGCGCGAGCCAGAGCCCGTGCACCACGGGGACGCCGCGCCCCCACTTCTCACCGCGGCCCCCGACCCACAGAACGACGTAGAGGACCGCGTACACGGCGAAGGCACAGAGCGCCACCTCGCGCTGGGCTGCCTCCGGCCAGCGCGTGGCGAGCATCATCACCGCGCCGACGAAACCGTTGGTGGTCGCCGCCCACCACAGCCACATGCGCCCGAAGGCGCCGTGCTCGTAGGGGACGGCCACCACCTCGGTCGCCCGCCGCAACACGAAGTTGGCCACTCGTTCGTCGTGCATGGCGCCGAGGACGAGCGGGCCGAGGAGGTTGTAGAGCCCGATCCACCACAAGAACGAGGTCATGTCGGGCCCGACGATAGCGCAGCGCGGAGTGTGACGCGCACCGCGTGGCGCCCTCGAGCGCACGAGCTTGGTGGGCGTCCCTCCTGTCACGGACGAGTTGGACCTTGATAATTTCCGCCAAAGGCCTATACCCAAGTAAGCGCTCTCGCGCCGCATCTCCCACGCTGCCCCTCGGGCGAGCTGGCATTCCGCCGTAGGCTCGAGAGGGCGAGAGGGCGGCGCGAGAGGAGCAAGGGTGCGCGAGGCGCGGGACAAGACAGAGAGCGCAGGCGACGGGTCGGTGACGTCGGTGACGTCGGACACTCCGGTCGTGGCGATCGGTGCGTCGGCGGGGGGCCTCGAGGCGCTGCGGCGGCTGTTCTCTAGCTTGCCCGGAGACACCGACATGGCCTTCGTGGTCATCCAGCACCTCGATCCAGAGCGCCCGAGCATGCTCTCGAGCGTGCTGGCGGGCGATGCCCGGATGCCCGTCCTCGAGGTGACCGCGAGCACGCGCGCCGAGCCCAACCACGTCTACGTCATCCCGCCCGACGCCGATCTGACCATCCACGAAGGGGTCCTCACCCTCATCCCTCGGCAGCAGACGCGCAATCTCCATCTCCCTATCGACGCCTTCTTTCGCGCGCTCGCGGCCGACTCTCAGGAGCGAGCCGTCGGGGTCGTCCTGTCGGGCTCCGCCTCCGATGGCACCGAGGGGCTCCGGGCGATCAAGGCGGTGGGGGGGATCACCTTCGCTCAGGACCCGACGTCTGCGCAGTTTCGCAGCATGCCCGAGAGCGCGATCGCCGCCGACGTCGTCGACTTCCGGTCAACGCCCGAAGAGATCGCGAGCGAGCTCGTGCGGCTCAGCGGACATGTGTACCTCGCAGGACCGGAGATCGCCGAGGGCGGCCCGGACGAGACCGAGCCCGACGACAACGGGAGCTTCGACACCATCCTCACCGCGGTGCGTCGCCACACCCAATCCAACTTCAGAGGCTACAAGCCCCCCACCATCCTGCGCCGAATCGAGAGGCGGATGGCGCTGCGCCACATCGGCTCGATGAAGCAGTACGCCGAGTCGCTCGACATCGACCCCGAGGAGTGCAAGGCGCTCGCCCAGGACATCCTCATCCATGTGACATCGTTCTTTCGTGACGCCTCCGCGTTCGAGGCGCTCGCGAAGGTCGTCATCCCCGAGCTCCTCGCGCGGAAGCTCGAGGACGCGAGCTTCCGCGTGTGGGTCCCCGGCTGTTCCACGGGCGAGGAGGCCTACTCGATCGCCATGAGCTTGCTCGAGGTGCTTGGCGTGCGGCGCCAAACCCTGTCGATCAAGATCTTCGGCTCCGACCTGAGCGACCGTGCGATCGAGACGGCCCGGGCCGGCGTGTACTCGGAGTCGGATCTCGAAGGGGTGAGCGCCGAGCGTATCGAGCGCTTCTTCGAGCGCACGGAGGGCCGGTACCGCATCGGCAGGCAGGTCCGCGAGCTCTGTGTGTTCGTGCGGCACGATCTCACGCGAGATCCGCCCTTCGCCAAGCTCGACCTGATCAGCTGTCGCAACGTGCTCATTTACTTCGACGCCGAGCTGCAGCGGAGGGTGCTGCCGCTCTTGCACCATTGCCTGAACAAGCCGGGATACCTCTTTCTAGGCCGCAGCGAAGGCATTCGCGAGTTCGGTGAGCTCTTCGTGCCCGTCGACAAGGAGAGTCGAATCTTCGCCAAGACGGGTGAGAGCCCGAGGATCGAGTACCCGCTCGCGCTCGGTCGCGAGGCCGAGTCGAGCCTCCCCGTCTTTCAACCCGTTCAGCGACCCCAACCCGCGCGAGACGCGCAGCGGCAGGCCGACCATGTCCTCCTCGCCCGCTATGCCCCTCCGGGAGTGGTCGTCAACGAACGGCTGGAGGTGATCCAGTTTCGCGGTCGCACCGGCGACTTCCTCGAGTCGCCTCCCGGGCAACCGCAGACGAACATCCTCAAGCTGGCTCACGAGGGGCTCGCGGGACCCCTGCGCGAGGCGCTCGAAGCGGCGAGATCCCAGGCGCTGGCCGTCAGCAAGCGGTGCGTGCTGATCACGGACGACGCGCCAGCGCGTTCGATCAACCTCGAGGTGGTGCCGCTCGCGCGCGGTACGACGGTTGCGGAGCAATACTTCCTCGTCGTGTTCGAAGACCTCACCGCCCGGGTGAGCGCCGAAGGCGGTGCGCGGCCTGCCCCCGCGAGCATCGAACCCGCCCTTCGGAGCGCGGCCGACGAGGAGATGACTCGACTGCGCGGGGAGCTGACCTCGACCCGAGACTACCTCCAAGCGATCGCGGGCGAGCATCAGGACACGACCGAGGAGCTCGGCGCCACCAACGAGGAGCTGATCGCCGCCAACGAGGAGCTCCAGAGTACCAACGAGGAGCTCCAGAGCGCGAAGGAGGAGCTCCAATCCACGAACGAGGAGCTCACCACCCTCAACGACGAGCTGAGCCACCGAAATCGGCAGCTGGACGTCGTCGCGAGCGACCTCGTGAACGTGCTCGAGAGCGTTCAGATCCCTGTGATCATGGTGGACAACGCGCTTCGAATCCGGCGCTTCACGCCCACCGCTCGGGAGATCTCGAGCCTCCTCCCCGGCGACCTCGGTCGCCCGATCGACGACGTGAAGCTCAAGGTGAAGATCGACGACTTGGTCGGCAAAATTCGCGAGACGATCGAGCTGTGCGCCCCGAAGGAATACGAGGTTCAAGGGCTCGACGGTCGCTGGTTCACGCTGCACGTGCGGCCCTACCGGACCACCGACAACCGCCTCGACGGCGCGGTCCTCTCGTTCCTCGACGTCGACGTGTTGAAGCGCGCGCTCGAGGGAGCCGAACGCGCCCGCGACTACGCCAACAGCATCGTCGAGACCGTGCCGATGGCGCTGGTCGTGGTGGACAAGAGCGAGCGCGTCGTGTCGAGTAACCCCCACTTTGTGAGGAGCTTCCCGTGGCGAACGAACGCGACGGAGCAACTCGGGCTGTTCGAGCTGGGCGCCGGGGCGCTGGATGTGCCAAACCTCCGCGAGGCCACCGAGCGTTGTCTGGCCGGCCGGGCGTCGTTTCAAGGGCTCGAGGTCCATTGCACGTTTCCTGATGATGCCCGTCGCCACCTGGTGGTCGCCGGCTGTCCGATCGTGAGCGCGAGCGGCGACCCGATGGCGCTCTTCGCCATCGAGGACGTGACCGAGCGCTACCAGCTCGAGGCTTCGGAGAAGCAGGCACGCGTGGAGGCGGAGCAAGCCAACCGCGCCAAGGACCTCTTCCTCGCGACGCTCTCACACGAGCTGCGAACGCCGCTCAACACGATCCTGATGTCGGCGCAGCTGCTCAAGCAGACGGACACGAAGGACGCGAAGGTCCTTCGGGCGAGCGCCGCGATCGAGCGCGCGGTGGGAAACCAAGCACGGTTGATCGACGATCTCCTCGACATCTCGCGCATCGTCTCCGGGAAGCTGATGCTGGATCTCCAGGCCGTCGATCTCACGAGCGTCGTCCATGGCGCGGTCGACGTGGCGCAGCCCTCTGCGGCCGCGAAAGGGGTGTCGCTCGAGCTCACCATCCGCGGGCACCTCCCCCCCGTTCACGGCGATCCAGCCCGCTTGCAACAGGTGGCCAGCAACCTCCTCAACAACTCCATCAAGTTCACGCCCTCGGGAGGGAAGGTCACCGTCAGCCTCGAGGCGATCGACGGGAGCGCTCACCTCTCGGTGACCGACACTGGCATCGGGCTTCGCTCCGAGCTCATCCCGCATCTGTTCGATCGGTTCGTTCAAGCGGAGAGCTCGATGACCCGGTCCCACGGCGGGCTCGGCCTCGGGCTGGCCATCGTTCGCCACATCGTGAACGTGCACGGCGGCCGGGTCCGCGCGGAGAGCGCGGGCGAGGGCCGCGGCGCAACCTTCACGGTGATGCTCCCGCTCGCCGCGCACGACGGCGCCGCCACGTCGGCCACCCGGAGCACCGTCACGCGCAGCATCAGCGGCGTCCGTGTGCTCCTCGTCGAGGACGACGACGACACGCGGGAGGCGTGCGCTGCGATGCTCGAGGGGCAAGGCGCCGAGGTGCGCGCCGCGCCCTCCGTGGCCGAGGGGCTCGCCGCCTTCGAGGAGTTCGCTCCGCAGGTGATCCTCTGCGACATCGCGATGCCCGGAGAAGACGGCTACGCGTTCATCAAGAAGCTGCGGGTTGACCGCGGCGAGATGGCGGTGCCGGTGGCTGCGCTCACGGCCCTCGCTGGCGAGGAAGATCGCCGGAGAGCGTTGGACGCCGGGTTTCAGATGCACCTCGCCAAGCCGATCGACGCCGACCGACTCGCCACCGCCGTCGCGACCTTGGTGGCGGCTCCACCCCAAGAGGTGGGGTCTTCCCCCCAGCACGTCTACGGCGACTGATGTCGAGCCATCGCGCCTCCTTCGCGTGGCTCGCTACTGCGTGAGCTCCCGTGCTCGTCTTCGGAAGGCGGCGGGGCTCACTCCGAGGTGGCGTCGGAACGCGGAGGTGAACGCCTGCTCGGAGCGGTAGCCGACGGCGTCCGCGGCTTCAGCGATGCTGACGTTCTCGCGCCGAATGAGGTCGGCCGCCGCGGTGGCGCGCCAGCGCGCGAGGTACTGTTTTGGGGGCTCTCCCACGAGGCTGGTGAAGCGCTCGAAGAAGCGCGTGCGCGACATGCCAGCCAGCGCCGCGAGCTTCGTCACCGACCAATCTGCCCCGGGGGACTCGTGCATACGCGCGAGCGCTCTTCCGATCCGCTCGTCTTGTACCGCGGCGAGCCACCCGACCGGGGTGCCGCCGCTCTCCATCTCTCCGCGCAACGCATGCAGCACGAGCAGATCGGTGAGGCGCGCCACCACCGCCGAGCTCCCCGTTCCGCGTCGCTCTACCTCGCTGTCGAGGAGGCGGAGCGTCCCATCGATGAACGCGGTCATCACCGCGCCGTCGGGCCGCATATGGATGAGCGGAGGGAGCATCTCGAGCAGCCACCCGCCAGCCTCGTGGTCGAGATGGAAGGTGCCGCACAGGAGCAGACACGCCGCGCCGGGGCCACCGTGCTCGATGTGGCTCACCCCGCCGTCGCAGCTCGAGACGAGCTTGGGAACGGGGACCGGCTCGAGCGCCTCACGGCTCGCCATGACGTGGGGCGGGCCTTTGGGGAGCACCACCACGTCGCCGGCCTGGAGTTGAACTGCGGCCTGGCCCGAGCGGACCAGGAGGCAGGTGCCCTCCACGACCGCGTGCAAGATGGGGAACGGAGCCCCACGCGTGACGACCGACCATGGTTCCCCGTAGCGAGCCCGCGAGAGCAAGCTGGTGCCGATGCGCACGGAGCGGAGCACGGTCTCGAGCGCTTCCATCCACCGAGCATAGCGCCGCCGCGTCCCCGACGACGAGCTTGGGACGAACGCGAGGATCTGTGGGACGTCCGCCGATGTTGGAGCGTGCGCGTTGGGCCCAGACTGGAGCGTATGACGAGACGACTCTTGGTTCTGTTGACGAGCGGCACCCTCTGTTGGGCCGCTCTCGGCTGTGGCGACGACACGACGACGAGGCCCGCGGGCGACGGAGGGGCGGGAGCCGAAGCGGGAGCCCCCGGGGCCGGCGGGAGCGGCGGCGGCACATTGCACGAGTACGTGGTGCTCGTACGGGGGGAGCTCTTCACGGACGACATGCAGGAGGCGAAGGGGGTACACGATGCGCTCGCTGCGGGCGGCGAGGAGGCCGCGAAGGCGGCTGGCGACTTCGGCCACGACGCGCTGCTCGGCACCGCGCTGCTCGGCACCGCGGAGGACACGTTCCTCGGCCTCGATCGCTGGAACGACCTCGATGGGATGTCGTCGTTCTACGCGAACCCAGACTTCGCCGCCGCGTTCGGCATGCTCTTCGCGAGCCCGCCCACGGTGGAGACGTTCGCGCACCAGCCGAGCTGGCACGGGTGGGGCGACCTCACCGCAGGGGACACGTCGAACCCCTACTTCTTCGTGGTGGTGCGGGGCCGCCTCGCTGCCGCCGACCCCGACGCCGCAAAGAGCGCCCACGACGCGGTGGCGTCCGGTGGACAGGCCCAAGCCGAGGCCGCCGGGGACGTGGCGCACGTGGTGTTCACCGGCCTCGACGATCCGCGCGAGCTCCTCGCCATCGACATCTGGCGCGACACCACCAACCTCGAGGCCCTCTACACGAACCCGGACTTCGTCGCCGCGTTTGGCGCGCTCTTCGAGGAGCCACCCACCCTCGGCGTCTACCAGTCGACGGATTGGCACCAATGGTAGGGGCCAGGAGAACCATGACCGTCTTTGGAAGAAACATGAAGCTCACCGTCGCCACCACCGACCGCGAGCGTCTCCACCGCGTGCTCACCGAAGGCTTGGGCTGCGCGGCTCGCGAGGCCGCGCCCGGCCTCGTGCTGTATGGCCTCGATGATGGGTTCAGCCTCGGAGTGTTCTTCGTCGATGACGAAGAGACGCTCACCGACGCCCAGCAGCTCCGGGCGCCCTGGCTAGAGCTCGGGGTGGACGACGTCGCGACGCGGACCGCGGCGCTCCTCGACCTGGAGGTGGAGGTGGTGCCGTATCCAGCCGACTCGAGGCACACCTATTTCCGACTTCCCGGGGGGCCGGTGTTCAGGCTTGCGCCCACCTGAGCGCTGAGCGCGCGGCGGGAACGGTCCTTCGCGCGGGGGTGTGTCGACGGTGTAGGCTGCGGGCATGTATCGCGCGCCCGACGCCGCCGGCCACGACGAACGTCACGAGGTGGGCCGTGCTTTCTGCTACCGGTGTCACAAGCCCGAGCTCACGTGCATCTGTGCCCTCGTGACGCAGGTGGACAACCAGACCCCGGTGTGGATTCTCCAGCATCCGCGCGAGCGCTTTCACCCCATCGGCACCGCGCGCATCGCCAGCCTCGGTCTCCGTCGTGTTCACGTGGAGGTGCGCCACCATCACCACGCCGGGCCTCCCGCCGGATTTCCTCACGGGGCGGCGCTCTTGTACCCGAGCGCCGGGGCGCGACCCCTCGCCGAGGTGGGGGCCACCGCTCCCCCTGCGCTCGTCGTCCTCGACGGCACGTGGCCTCACGCTCGCACCCTCTACCGCGACAACCCCTGGCTCCACGAGCTGCCGCGCTACGGCCTCACCCCGCCCCGTCGGAGCCAGTACCGCATTCGCCGCGAGCCGGCGCCGCAGTGCGTGTCCACCATCGAGTCGGTGGTGTATGCGCTCTCCCTGATCGAGCCCGACACCGACGGCCTCGACGGCTTGCTCACCGCCTTCGCGGCCATGATCGACGAACAGATCCGCATCCAGCGCGAGCGCGGCACGGTGTCGCGCCACGCCATCAAGCGGCGCCGATTCGTGCTGGACACCGCACCCGAGCACGTCGTGCTCGTGGACGCCGAGGCACACTCCGTCCGCAGCGGGGACGGGGCGGGAGCACCGCGGCGTCGGCTCGTTCACCTCTGCGCTTACCGACCCAGCACCGGCGAGCGCTTCGATCGCGTGATCCGAAACGAGCAGCCACCGAAGGCGCTGCACCTCGGGCACATGGGCCTCGACGAAGGCGACCTCGCCAGCGGGATCGCGCCTCGCGAGCTCCAGCGCGACTGGTCGCGTTTCCTCCGCGCGGACGACGTCGTGGTGGGCTGGAGCCAGAGCACCCTCGAGCTCCTCCCCCGCGCGCTCGACCCGTCCGGTGGTCTTGTGTCGGCTCCACGCGTTCGAGGGCTCAAGAGCGCCTTCTGCAACGTGCACCGCGAGGCCCACGGCACCATCGAGCAGATCTTCGCCCACACCGGGCGAACGCTCCCCAAGCTCCCCCTGCGCGGGCGCGCGGGCCGCCGCGTCGCCATCGCCCACGCGCTCTACGAGCTGCTCGTGGAGCATCACGCCGGGGAGCGCGGCACGCTTGGTCGCGACGGGATGTGATGTAGACTGCGAGCGTGCCCACTCGCGACTCGTCGGGGAAGCGAAGCCCACCCAATCCGGTGACTGTCGTGCGGCTGTTCGCGTCGCTCTTGTCGGCTCCGGAGGACGATCTCGAGGGTTTTGCGCGGGCGTTCATCGCCAGCGAGTCTCCCCTGACGGGGGACGAGGTGCTCGTCGCGCGCCAGCTCGCGGCGCTGCTCGCCACGGCGCTGCTCGACACCGAGCTCGCCCCACAGCGGTGGGAGAAGATCGCGGCGGCGCGGACGCTGCTGCGCGAGGCCATCGAGGCGGTGCCTGCCGCTCACGACGCGGCGCCGAGTGCGCACCTTGACGCTCGTCGTGAGCCTCCCCGAGCGCCCGCGTCGCGGTCACCGCTCCACGCGCCTGCGCTGTCACCGCTCCAAGCGCCTGCGCTGTCACCGCTCCACGCGCCTGCGCTGTCACCGCTCCAAGCGCCTGCGCTGTCACCGCTCCA
>CAYOAL010000015.1:0-32034 GCA_964401935.1 uncultured Polyangiaceae bacterium | reverse complement strand
CCTGCGCTGTCACCGCTCCAAGCGCCTGCGCTGTCACCGCTCCAAGCGCCTGCGCTGTCACCGCTCCAAGCGCCTGCGCCGCTGTCACCGCTCCAAGCGCCTGCGCCGCTGTCACCGCTCCCGGCGCCCACTCCACGACCGCCTCCCCACGCGCCTGCTCCCCCGCCGCCCCCGCTCGCCCCCGCTGTCGCTCCTCCTGCTCCGGCGTCCTCCCCCGGCCTCGCGTCGGTGCCATCGGTCGCGAGCAGCCACATCCTGCCGTTCTCCGCGCCATCCGGTCCATCTGCGCCCTCCGCGCCCGCTCACATCGCGCCGGAGGCCGCTCCCCTTGGGCGTCCGCCCAACACCGTGCTCCCGTTCCGGTCGGCGGCGGCACCCGACGCACGTGCGAGCGACCCCGCCCAGCCCGACGGCTCGTTGGACGAGCTCGACGGTGATGACGACGGGACGCTCGAGCAACCCACGGCCGTGAGCTGGCGGGTGGGGGCGGTGGATGCGCTGCCGTTCGTGCCCGGAGCGCACGAGCCACCGCCATCGTCGTCGGGCCTCGCGAACGAACCGCTGCCCGATCTCGGGGGAACGATGATGGCCATGCCGTCGCTCGCGCAAGCGCTCGCGACGCCGTTCGACACGATCGCGGGCGATCAGCTGACGCTGGAGCAGTATGCGTCGCTGACCGCCACGTGCGAGGTGCAGCCGGAGACCGCGGCGCAGACGCTCACCGAGTATGGGCTCGGCTCCCCCGACGATCGCGTCGCGCTCGACCGTCTCTGGCGCTCACGGTTTGTGGCGGATCCCTCGTGCTACGCGCGGTACAAGGAGCTGCTCGCCGACTACACGGCGTGGCTGAAGCAACACCCCCCGCGCTGATGTTCACCACCGCAGGCATCGCTCTACGGCAGCTCACCCCTTGCGCGAGCGCCACCGTGCTCTGGCGGCAGGCGGGGGCGCTCGAGCTCACGGTGATCGTGAAGGCCACCTTCGGGTTCGTCGCCGAGGGGCTCGCCTCGCGCACGCCGGCGGTGCCGCTCGTCACACGAGAGCAGCATCACGACAAGTCGGCCGAGGAGGCGCTCGCGGCGGCGAGTGAGATCGCGCCCTACATCCCCAGCGGCAGCGTCTTGTGCAGCGACGCGCGCTCGATGGCTCGGGTCGCGGTGTGGCGTGACGCCCTGCTCGTGGACGCGGCGCTCGCACCCCCTCGGGCGTGGAACCACCCGTCCCGTCTCGCCCTCCTCGGCGCCACGGATCGGCGACGGCTCTTCGAGGCGATCCCGGAGTATCCCGCCGCGTTCGACTTCGCGTTCTTCCAGAGCGCACCCCCAGGTCAGCAAGCGCCCTTCTTCCACGGCGACGAGTGGCTCGTGCTCGAGCTCGGCCTGCCTGGACGGCCGCCGCTGCGCACTCAGCTCCCGAGCGCCCGGGCCAGGGCGCGCGCAGTGATGCTCACCGAAGATGGCGTCACCGAGCCCGAGCCGGTCGAGCTCGTGGCCGACATGCTCGTGTTCGAGCCCGAGCGTGAACGCGTGAGCGTGGTGTGGCGCGGACATCGTCCCCTCGCCGTCGAACCCGAGCTCCTCCGCTCGGTCGCGGTGGTCGTTGGCGTCGAAGACCGCGCACATCCCCTCTCGTGGCCGTCCGAGCCGATCCGCGAGCTCGCGCTCCCCGCCGCAGCCATGCCCCTCACGCGCCGTATCTTCGGTGACTCGGGGACCCTGGCGCCGCCTCCCATCCCAACGCCCGCCCCCGGGGACGCAGGGGAACAGACGCGTGCCATCTCCCGCGACGCTCTCGAGGCGCTCATGCGCGAGCGGTCGGCCTTGCCCTTCGCGGTGACCGCGAGCCCCGTCCGACGCGAGGCCCAAGAGAAGAGTCTCCCCCAGGTGCTGCCCTTCGGAGAGGCGGCGAGCGCCACCGCGAGCGTGGACGCCGAGCGCTTGCTCCCGATCCGCGAGGGCGACGCGATCCCTTGGGTGGCCGCCGCCCCGTTCGACGTGGGGACCCACAGCTGGCAGCTCGAGCCGCCCCAGAACGCGCTCATCGTGATCGTGAAGGGCACCTACGACATCGTCGTCGGAGAGCCGGTGAGGCCGTGCCCGCGGGCCGACTTCATCACCGGTGAGCTCCCCTACGGCGACGAGCCGAACAGCAGCGTGAGCCGGGGCGATGAGCTCGCGGTGTTCAAGCCCAAGGCCGACGTGACCCTGATCGGCCACGCCCACGCTCCCGGCGGGAGACCGACGACGGCGATGCGGGTGCGCTTCGTGTTCGGTGGGGCCAAGGGCCGGTTCGACCGTTCCGTGGCGGTGTATGGCGATCGGGTGTGGAAGCGCGGTCTGGTCAGCACCGCTGGGGATCCGCAGCCCTTCGTGAGCATCCCGTTGACGTACGAGCGGGCGTTCGGGGGACCGTCGCTCACGCAGAATCCTGCCGGGCGGGGTCACGGCGACAGTCCGCTCCTCCCCAACCTCGAGCTCGAAGGGAAGCCGGTCACGAGCCCGAGCGATACGCGCCCTCCGGCGTGTTTCGCGCCGCTGCCCCTTCGCTGGGCCGAGCGATGGTCGAAGATGGGCACCTACGACCGGAAGTGGTTCAACACGCGCTGGCCTTACCTCCCGGCCGACTTCGACTGGTCGTTCTTTCAGGTGGCTCCGCTCGAGCAGCAGCTGCCGCACCTCTTGGGCAACGAGTCGTTCGAGGCCCACGGCGTTCACCCCGAGCACCCGGTGGTGCACGGCAAGCTCTGCGGCGAGCGAGCGCGGGCGTTCGCGCTGACGCGCGGGGACGAGCCGCGCCTCGTGGAGGTGAACCTCGTGCTCGACACCGTGAGCTTCGACTTCGATCGCATGGTGGTGAGCCTCGTGTGGCGAGGGCATCTTCAGGTGACGAGGCGCGACGCCCCCGAGGTGCGGTTGTTGTTCGCGCTCGCCGAGCCGCACGGAGCTCCCGAGCGATCGAGCGACGAAGTGTACGCCTTGCTGCTCGACACGCTCGGCAAGCGCGCGGAGCCCGAGGCCGAGGAGGAGGTGTCGGCACCGCCACCCCCCGACTTCGTCGATCGCGCGGCCGACGCGGAGCGGCAGGCCAAGCTGGCCGAGGCGGAGGCCGCGGTCGCGGTGCACGAGAAGGCGCTCGCCGACGCGATCGCGGAGGCGGGGCTCGATCCGGCGTCGCTCGAGAAGGAGCCACCGCCACCGGATCCGAAGGTGCTCCGCGAGAGCTTGGCCGCGGCGGGGGCCTCCCCAGCGGAGATCGACACGGTCCTGTCCGCTCTCGAGCCGGAGCCGGAGGCGCCCGCCACGGAGGCCGAGGCGCCTCCCGATCTGCGAACGGTGGTGCTCGCGATGTTGCACGCGGGCGACGCGTTCGACGGCTTCGACTTCGAGGGGGCCGATCTGTCCGATCTCGACTTCTCCGGCCGCTCCCTCGTCGGCGCCAACCTGGCGCGCGGCACCTTCCGTCGCGCGAGCTTCGCGGACGCCCGCTTGATGGAGGCCCAGCTCGGCGAGGGCGACTTCGCGGGCGCGTGCTTCGATCGCGCCGACCTGTCGGGCGCGGATCTCTTCGCGACCGTCCTCGAGGGGGCGAGCTTCGAAGCCGCGCTCCTCGGTCAGGCGGAGCTGTTGGAAGCCCGCGCGAAGGACGCCCGCTTCGTCTCCGTCCGCGGCGAGAGCGTGCTGTTCGTGGGCGGCGACTGGGAGCGCTGCTCGTTCGACGACGCCACTCTCCCGAGCGCCAACTTCACCCGCGCCAGCATCGCCGGGGCCTCGTTTCGCGGGGCTCGCCTCGAGAGGATCGTGCTGCGCGCGGCGGTGGGGCCCGACGTGGTGTTCGATGGCGCCACCATGACCGCGATCCGTGGCGAGGGCTGCAAGCTGCATCGGGGGAGCTTCCGTGGCGTGAGCGCCGAGAGCTCGGTGTTCGACAACGCGGAGCTCATCGAGGCCGATTTCCGGGAGGCGAGGCTCTCCCGCTCGAGCTTTACGCGTGCGCTCTGTTTGAAGGCGAAGCTGGAGCAGACGGAGCTTTGCGAGAGCAACTTCGTGCGGGCGCGCCTCGCGGGGGCGAGCTTCCGGCGCGCCAACCTCATGATGTCCAGGCTCGACGAGGCCGATCTCAACATTGCCGATCTGCGCGACGCCAACCTCCACGCTTGTGCGTTCGTCGATGCCAACCTCCTGGACGCGAAGCTCGGTGGTGCGATCATCACCAAGAGCTCGCTCGCGATGCGCCGATGATCACCACCCGAGAAGAGTTCGAGCGCCGCGCGGCGGAGAGCGGCGACTTTACCGGGGAGACGCTCGAGGGCTTCGATCTATCGGGCTTCGAAGGACAAGACCTGGGCTTCGCGGGCACCTCGTGGCGCAACGTGAAGGCGCGAGGCTGCTCCTTCAAGAGCTGCATCTTCTCCAAGGCGCGCATCACCCTCTCTGTGTTCGCCCACGCCGACTTCACCGGTTCGGACATGACAGGCTTCGACGCGTCGTCGCCGGAGGGCATGGTGGGAAACGATCTCAGCGGGGCGCTCCTCGACGACGCGGTGCTCATCGGCGCCGATCTCACCGGCGTCATCCTCGACGGCGCGAGCGTCACCAACGCCATGCTCAAGGACGCCACGCTGGTGGGGATAAGCGGGGAGGGGGCGCTCTTCACCGGCAGCGTGTTGCTCGGTGCCAACCTCAGCCGCGCGGTGCTTCAAGGGGCGATGCTCGACGATGTGGTGGTGCACGGTGCGTCGCTCTGCGACGCGGATCTGTCGCGCGCGTCGCTGCACGAGGTGGATCTCGCCGAGTGTGACACGGAGGGGGCGACCCTCGCTGGCGCCGATCTCACGCGGGCCACGGTGCCGAGCTTCGACTTTCGCGTTCTTGGGGTGCCGGCGAGCCTGTGTGAAGCCGACGCGCCCCTCGCTCAGTTTGGTGGGCTCACGCTCGACGGTTTGGTGCTGCGGGGGGCCAACCTCAAGGGAGCGGGGTTCGCCGGCGCCGATCTCAGCGGCGTCGACGCGAGCGGGGCGAGCTTGCTCGCCGCCGAGCTGTCGGAGGCGCGGCTCGTTGGCGCCGCGCTCGAGGGGGCGGAGCTGCGCTCGGCGGTGCTTCGCCGCGGCGATCTCTCCGGTGCTCGCCTCTGCCGGGCATGTCTCGACGACGCGGTGCTCGACGACGCGAGGCTGCAAGGCGCCGACATCGCCGGGGCCTCGTGGCAGCGCGCTTCGCTCGCCGGGGTCGACTGGTCGACGGTCGCCCTCGCTGGCGCGAGCCTGGCCGGGGTGGCGCTCACCGGAGCCAGCTTCGCGGGCCGCGATCTCACGGGCGCCGATCTCAGCGGTGCCGAGCTTTCGAGGGCCGACTTCACGGGGGCCAACCTCACCGGCGCGCGCCTCGCGGGCGCCGTGCTGCGCGACGCCGTGTTCGAGGGGGCGGTGATCGCGGAGGCGGTGCTCGACGAGGCCGATCTGTCGGGAGCACGGCTCGGCGGCGACTGGACGGCGGCGTCGCTCAACCTCGCCAACCTCGCGGGGGCCGATCTACGCGGCGTCATTATCCACAACCAAGATCTCCGCGGTATCGACTGGCGCCGCACCAAGGCCACCGGCGCCACGCTCACGAGCTGCCTGCTCGGCGGAGCGGCGGCGCAGGCCGCGGGCGTCGACTTCACCGGCTGTGACTTCACCGACTCCTCGTTCGCCGACGGTCATTTCGAAGGCGCGATCTTCACCGAGTGCAAGCTCGACGGGGCGAGCTTCGCCCGCAGCCACCTCGCCGGAGCGAAGCTCCAGAAGGCGAAGGGCGCGTCGGTGAACTTCGCCCAGGCGAACCTCGACGAGGTGGATCTGCGCGGTGCCCAGCTGCCGAGCGCGGCCTTCACCAACGCGACCTTGCGGCGTGCCCGCGCCGATCTGGGCGTGTTCGAGCGCGCCCGCTTCGAGCACGCCGATCTTCGGGCGGCGTCGTTCGCGCGCGCGTCGCTGCGCTACGCGGAGCTGCCCCACGCGTGGCTCGAGGACACCGATCTTCGCGACACCGACATGGTGCAGGTGAACCTCCATCGCGCGCGGATGGACCGCGCGAAGCTCGGGGGGGCGAACCTCGAGGACGCGTCCTACACCGACAAGGAGCTCGCCACGGCGGAGGATTTCACCACCGGTGTTCGACCGAAGGGGTAGTGTTATCCTTGTCGTCGTCTTTTCGCGACGGCCCTCCCCACGGGGCCGTCGAGGCTGCGACACAACCACGAGGAGCGACGACCCACCATGGAGGAGCACGAGCGATGAGCGCACTTTCGGTGTCGGTTGGTCGGACGGAGGCCGCGCCGGTCGGGGAGCGAGGCGCGCTTCACGACGCGAAGAGCTGGATTCGTCCGGCGAGCATCACCGCCGTCGCCGACGATGGTCGGCTCGAGGTCAGGGTGAGCCGCGTCGGGACCGCCCCGAGTGAGCCGGTCACCGCCAGGCTCGCCGATCTGTTGGGCTATCGGCCGGCGATCGGCGATCGGGTGCTCGTGGCCGCGGGGGAGGAAGGCGCGTTCGTCATCGCCGTGCTCCACGCCGCCAAGCCCCGCGCGCTGGTGCTCCCCGACGGCTCCTCGGCCCGCCTCGAGAGCGGCGCGATCGAGGTGTTCGACGGAGCCGGCAATCTGCTCGTGCGCTGCGCCGACGGCTGCGCGGAGGTGGTGGCCCCGCGCCGCGATCTCACGCTGTCGGCCCCCCACGGGCGGATCGTGATGCAAGCGGGCACCGACGTGGTGGTGGAGGCCGCGCGCGATCTCACGCAGCGCGCGGGTCGCAGCGCCGAGGTGAACATCGCCGACACACGCCAAGGGCTGCGCGTCGACACCAAGACCACCACGCTCGAGTCGGCGCGCGTGAGCGTGGTGGCGGGGGACACGCATGTCGCCGCCGGCAAGGTGGCGCTCACCGCGAAGACCCTCGCCACCACCGTCGAGCGCGTCGTGCACAACGTGGCGCACTACGAGCTCTACGCCGAGCGACTCGTGGAGCGAGCGCGTGACAGCGTGCGCGAGGTGAGCGGGCTCGCAGAGGCTCGCTTGGGACGGGCGCGCACGGTGGTGAGTGGCCTGTTCAGCCTCCGCACGCGGCGCGTGGTCATGCTCTCCAAAGAAGACACCAGCATCGACGGCGAGCGCATTCTCCTCGGGTGAATCATGGGCAAACCGGCATCCACGAAGAAGGGCGGGCAGTGCATGGCCTTCCCCGACACCTGCCACATCCCGGCCCCGCCGCCTCCGGCCGGGCCGGGCGGGATCCCGACCCCGTTCCTCAACATCGGGATGTGCGCCGACGCGACCAACACCACCGAGAAGGTGTTCTTCCAGAAGAAGGAGGTGCTCATAAAGGGGTCGGAGATCCCCAGCACCAAGGGCGACGAGGCCGGCAGCTCCAACCTGCCCACCCCCAAGGGGCTGATGTCGCAGGTGAACATGAAGAAGGTGAAGTTCTCGGACGAGAGCTCCAAGGTGATCGCGGAAGGCAAGGGCATTCAGCCGCTCTTGTGCGGCACCGAACAGAACGGGATGGGCAACCAGAACGCCAAGACCGGCAAACACGCCATCCCATCGCAGGTGAAAGTGCTCATCGGTTGAAAGAGGAGAACGCAGCATGGCTGGCCAGGTAAACCCCCTCGAGTTTCTGAGCGGCGGACTCGAAGACGACGAGTTCTTGGAGGTGCGACGGGTGACCGGCCGCGAAGAGCTCTCGCGCCTCTATCGGTTCGACATCGTGCTCAAGCACGACCACGGCCTCCTGTCGCAAGCGCAGCTCGACGCCATGATGAAGTCGCCGTGCGTGCTCTCTCTGGGCCATGGCGACGCCGACTTCGTCCACGGGATCCTCGAGACCATCGAGCTCATCGACGCAGTTCCCGGCGATCACGCGCTCTACCAGGCACGCCTCGTGCCGAGCGCGTGGCTGCTCACGCTCGCCAAGACCAATCGCATCTTCCAGAGCAAGACCGTCGCTCAGATGATCGAAGACATCTTGAAGCTCTACGGCCTCTCGAGCGGCCAGCACTACGCGATGCTCATCGAGGGGGGCACCGAGCACGAGTACGTGGTGCAATACGAGGAGAGCGACTGGGACTTCATCCAGCGCTGGCTGGAGCACGAGGGCTGCTACTACTGGTTCGAGCACACCGCCGAGGGCGAGAAGATCGTGTTCGCCGACCACAACGACGACGCCACGCCCATCGCCGAGCCGGTGGAGATTCGCCACCGCCACCGCAACGATCTCTCGAGCGACGGCTCGTCGAGCATCTGGGACTGGACCTTCCAGCAGAAGCGCATCCCTGCCCGCGTGACGGTGGTCGATCACAACTACCGCCGCCCGCATATCCCGCTCATCGCGACCGCGGTCACCGACGAGACGCTCGGGTTTGGCACGCTGTTCCACTACAACGAGCACTTCAAAGACGGCGACCAAGGCAAGAAGGTGGCGAAGCTCCGCGCCGAGCGCATCCTGTGTGCGCGGCGCACGCTGCGAGGCAAGAGCGACTGCCCGCGCCTTCGGGTGGGCCACAGCTTCAAGCTCGAGGGACACTTCGAGACCACCCAGGATGGCAGGTACCTCATCACCGCGATCGATCACGAGGGGGGCGTGGCGCAGCAGGACGCTGACGGCCACATCGCGCAGTACCGGGCGCACTTCGACGCCATCCCCATCGACGTGCAGTTCCGCCCCGAGCGCGTCACCGAGTGGCCGTCGATCCATGGCGTGCTGCACGCCCACATCGACGCGGATGGCGACGGCGAGCACGCGCACCTCGACGACAAGGGCCGCTACAAGGTGCGGCTCCCCTTCGATGGCAGCGGCAACAAGGGCTCGTCTTCGTCGCGCTGGATTCGCAAAGCACAGCCGTATTCGGGGAGCGGCTACGGCCAACACTTTCCGCTCCACAAGGGCGCCGAGGTGCTCCTCGCACACATCGACGGGGATCCGGACCGCCCCATCATCGTGGGCGCGGTGCCCTGTTTTCACACCGCGAGCCCGTCCACCAACGCCAACGCGACCCAGTCCGTCATCCAGACCGCGTCGGGCATCCGCATCGAGATGGAAGACCAGCAGAACTAGGGCCGCCCGACATTGCCTCGAGGGTCCCCTCGAGGCGCGGTCCGGCGAACCTCGGCAGGGCGCGCCGCGTGGGAGGGCGGTCCCCGAGGGCGGTCGGGGTCGAGGTCGCTCATGGCGCGAGCTGGAAGCGCGGAGGTGCCCTCCGCGCCCTTGCGCGTCATGGGCTGGCGCATCGAACAAGGGCGGACGATCAGCAGGGAGCGTTGCACCCTTGCGTCGGCTCAGGAGCTTCTCGCCAGGCGCGAGGATGTTGGGAGCGGCGAGGGCGGGGGCGGAGGCTGGTGGGCGTGGTCGTGGTGGTGCGGGTGCGGGGTTGCGGTCGTGGGGTGCCAAAGGGGAATAGCAGAAGCGACGTGAGAGGCTGCGATGAGCGTCAGCAGCGCGTCGCCCGATGCGAGGTGAGGGGCTTGGGCGTCAACGACTTAGATATCTGCCCAAACTAGTCTTGACGGACGGGCTCGGCGGCTGCTTCAAACGTCAGACCATTCGAGCACCGCATCGTGATCGAGGAGTTGGTTGGTCTGCGGGTCGTACAAGAAGACGCTGCCGGGGAGCGCGTTGAGCAAGACGGCAGCGAATCGGACGAGCTCCTTCAGGTTCCCGCTTCTGCTCAGCGAGAGCGGGACGACCGCCGGATGCTCGCCGTGGTATTCGAAGAGCATCGAGCACGCGCGGTCGATCCGCTCGTTTAGAGGTAGGCTCGCGAGCGGTGTCGACTGGAAGGTCGCGAAGAGCGAAGTCTTCAGGATCTTTCGTGCCTCACCGAGGACCTGGAGGCGGGCCGCATCGGGGGCGAGCCCCGGAAGGAGGTAGGGGCCGAGTCGGTCGTAGAGATCGCCGTCATCATCGTCGTCATACGACGCACCGACAGCCTCGGCGGCGGCCGCGCCGGCGCCGGTTTTGAGGGTAACGAAGTAGAGGTCGAAGCTCATGACAGACACCGTACCCCCAAGCAGAGTCGTTGCGCACGTAGCCATGGCTACGCCCTTGTCGTGCGCGTTCGGTTCTCGAGCTGGGGGGACGTCCCTCGAGCCGAGGGGACGTTCCTCGAGCTGGGGGGACGTTCGGTGTGCGTCGGGCTGGCTCAGGCGAGCTGGTGGAACTTGCCCGTCCACACCACCTTGCTGTCGGTTATCAGAAGGCTCGTGCTCGAGTCGCAGACCAGCTCGGCGCGGTCTTTGGCGACGACGAGCTTGGCGTTGCCGTCGGAGTGCTGCAGCACGATCGACGAGTTGTCGATCTTCATGAACTTGTCTTGTGCGGCAGACGTGAAGAGGTGCCGGGGGCTGTTGATTTTGCAGATCATCGCCGACTCGGGGGTGACATGCAGGCCGTGGTCTTCGCACAGCACGTAGGCGGCCTTGTTGCCGTACACCGCGACCTTGTTGTCGCCGTTGAGCTGCGCCGATCCGGTGCTCTGCATCGAGACGGATTTGTTCGACGCGATCTTGGTCTCTTCTTTGGAGTAGCAGTGGATGTCGGCGAACGACGATTTCACGACCACCTTCTTGAGCGAGGCGAGCGCTGCCTCGAGGCCGCCCCACACGCCGGCGGTCGCGAAGCCTTTGGCGTCGGCGGTGCAGCCGACGAGAGAGGCCGACACGCCCCCCACCACGTTCGCCGACACCGTGCCCCAGAGGCTCGCCGACTTCTTCCCCGACGCGGACACGTTGCGGTCGGCGTGGATCCGCACCGTGTTTCCCAGCATCCACGCCATGTCGCTCAGACCACCGAGCACGGCGAGGGCCTTGATGAAACGCGGGGCCGGGAGCGGTTTTGGTGTGGTGCCCGGCACCATCACCTTCGCCACCTTCATCGGCGTGTTGAGCTTGTTGAGGGTGGCCAAGCCGCTCGCGACGACGGCCGCGAAGGTTCCCGCCGTGTTGCTGAGGAACGACCGCGTCATCTCCTTGGCCTCGAGCGGCCACGGTGTGTTCCACTTCGGCGTGGGTAGGGCGGGCACTCCGGCGCCAATGAGCACCGTGTTGCCGGAGGTGATCGCCACCGCCTCGCCGGCGTTGGCGATGACATGTCCCTGACTCGACTGGAGCACCGCGGTCTTGTCGCTCGCCGCGCGGACCACGACGTCACCGGTGTTCGACAGCACGTAGACGCGCTGATCCGCGTGGCGCCAGGCACACTTCTCGGTGCCCATGCCGTACCCCACGGTGGCCTTGGGGAGGTTGTCGCCGTCCCAGGTGTGCTCGGCGCGCGTGGCCGGGTCGCCCATCGTGACGGTGGTACAGGTCCCGGCGGCTCGGGTGCGGAAGTCGATGTGGGTGTCGGTTCGGGCCGAGATGCCCTGGTCGTCGAGCTCTGCGCGGCCCGCGAATGCCTGGCCTAGGTTCATCTCCGCATGATCCGCAGGCACCAACATCGAGAGGCGCTGGGGCCCGGTCGTCGCGGGGGCGACGCTCACCGTCTGGAGATCCGTCTCAAAGGCGTTGCCCATGCTCGGATCGATGTAGCCGTGCGAGCGGTTGAGCTCGCCCAGGCGCTCGCGCAGGCTCCGCTTCTCGTCGGCGTTGGGATCGGTCGGCGGGGTGGTCCGTCGTCGCGTTCGGCCGTTGCCCATGTCAGCTCGTCTCCAGCTCGATCTTGGGGGCGTGACCTTCGATCCCGGCGATGCCGAGCTTGAGCGTCTTGCCGCCGGCCTCCATCCGCGCCGACAGCGCCATGAGCGTCACCCCCACGTCCTTCTTGGCCTCGAGCTGCACGTTGTTGCGCCAGATGCCGGCCGCGGTGTGCGCGCTGGCACCGGGGCGCAGGAAGTTCTTCGCGTCGTCCACCCTGCGCAGCTCCATGGCCGTGCCCGTGCCGTAGAGGCCGAAGTTGGAGGCGGCGCCCACGAAGGCGGCGGAGCCGCTGAGACACGCCTCGTCGCCGTCCATCTGCGCGTCGGCTTGCGCGGTGAGCTGGAGAGAGTTGCCGGCGGCCACCGAGGTCCCCTTGGACGACTGCACGCCGACGCTGCCCTTCTGCGCGGTGATCTTCACGTTCTTCATCGCGTTGAGCGTGCACTCGATCCCCCCGAACACGCCGGCGTAGGCGAAGGCCTTCATGCCCGCGCTGAGGCCTACGAGCGACGCCCCCAGCGAGCCGGTCACGCCCGCGCCGAGCAGCCCATACATGGCCGCCACCACCCCCGCCCCGAACGACACGTTGCCGTCCGCGTCCATGTTGACGCACTGCTCCTCGGGGCTCACGAAGCTGAGCAACGTCTTGGCCGAGGTGACGGCGAACGGAGCCCAGTTGAACGGGCCACGGACGCCGCCTGGCTTCATCGTGTCGGGCTCCTTCAGCGGTCGCACGAGCCCGAGCACGAGCTCGAGCGCGTTGGCGGCCCGGTCGCCCCAGCCATGCATGTCGGCTTGGCTCATGCTGGTGCTCGCCTCGGGCTCGGCGAGCGTGTAGGGCGCGTCGTAGCTCGGCGTCTGCGGCGTGTAGGTGGTCGCGGCGAACTGCACGCAGTTGCCGGCGCGAATCGACACGCAGTCGCCGGCGTTGATCTCCACCACCCCCGCGTCGCTCTGGAGCACGGCCGGTTGGTCCGCCGCGGTGTGGAAGATCACGTCGCCGCCGGGGGAGGTCACGTAGTGCTGCTTGTTGGCCTCGAGGTAGGCGCGCCCTTCGGTGACGAGCGCGTAGCCGTCGGAGCCGGAAGGAACGCCGTCGCGCTCGAGGTGGGCGGTCGCGACGGTCGCGCCCATCACCTCCACCGTCTTGGTCGCCGCCTTCACGTCCCAGGTGATGAGGTGATCGGTGTAGCCCACGATGCCGGTGTCGGTGTGGTAGGTCTCGTTGCCCTGGCCGAGGCTCAACCGGGTGTCGTGATGGGGCACGTAGAAGGTGAGGCGCTGGGGTCCGGCGCTCGGGCTCGCGGGGGGCACCTTCTCGGTCGAGAAGGCGTTGACGATCG
Organism: uncultured Polyangiaceae bacterium; assembly: GCA_964401935.1. Classification (GTDB taxonomy): domain Bacteria; phylum Myxococcota_A; class Polyangia; order Polyangiales; family Polyangiaceae; genus JAPYTK01. The sequence goes on along the minus strand of CAYOAL010000015.1, from coordinate 19,030 downwards.
CGGGGTCGGCGAGGGGCGTGGCGCTGAGCACACGGACGCGCTCGCGGAGGGCGATGAGCTCTCTATCTTTGGCCATGGCTCAATCCAAAAATATCTCGGTCCCTTGCACTCTCACGCCCTCGGAGCTCACTCGCACGTAGTGCTTCTTGTCGACCTGGAGGTCGACGCGGGTGTCGCGTCCGTTCGCGTGCACCTTCGCGGTCTTGCCGAACCGCCCGACGACGTTCTCGTTCGACACGACGATCGCGTGCTCGCTGTCGAGCCCAGGGGCCGCGAAGTCCTTGGCCGCCGTCATCTTGCCGATCCCCACCTTCTTGGCATCGACGAGCAGACCGTAGCCGCCCCCCGCGCCCACGTAGGCCTGGTTGGCGCCGTAGGCGGCCACCACGCTCTGGCCAGACCGGAGGCTGACCTTCTCTTGGCCCCAGATGCGCACCGAGCCATCCGACACGAACGAGGCCGTGCTCGACGCGTCGAACGACACCTTGCCGAAGGGCGAGGCGACGCCGACCTCGTTGTTGGAGGTGAGGGTGGCGTCGAGGCCCGACCACACGCCGCCGAGCCCCCACCCCTTGAACTCGACGGTGCCGCTGATGAGCGAGGCTCCTCCGAGCGACGCCACCGACGCGCTCATCGGGCCAAACAGGGCGACGTTGAGGCCGGTGAGCCCCACGCCGACGTCACCGCTCACCGCGATCGACTTGGGCGTGGTGCCGAAGCCGGACGCCGCGACCACCAGCTTGGCCGTCGAGACCGCGGCTTTGGCGAGGGCCATGCTCCCGCCGCCGATCCAGGAGGCCTCGCCCTCGACGCACTTCAGGAACGAGCCGAGGAGGCCAGCCACGAGCTTGCCTGCCGACTGGAACATGCTGGCGACCTTCACCACCTTGCTCAGGTGGCTGCTGAGACCCTTCTCGTGGCTCACCCGAGCCCAGTCCACGTCGTAGGTGGTGGTCACCGGGGTGAAGCTGCCCGCGGTGATGAAGATCTTCTCGCCGCCCGTGAACGTCACGTTGCGGTTCGCCGCCACCTCCGTGGCTCCGGTGTCCGACTGCAACACCGCGGTCTTGTCGCTGGCCGTGCGCACCAGCACGTCTTGGTCACGGCTGTGAAACACGTGCTGCAGATCCGCGTGGTGGTAGGCGTTCTCGCTCGTCACCATCGTGTAGCCGGCGTGGCCACCGAACATCCCGCAGCCCTCGCCCATCAACACCGAGGTCTTGGTGGTGAAGAAGTGGATGTGATGGTCGGTGTGGCCGTGGATGCCGCGCTCGTGCAGCGTGCCGGCCTGCTCGCCCAGGCTCAGGTAGGTGGTCTCGGTGGGCACCCAGATCGTGAGGCGGTCGGGGGCGTTGGTGGGTGCTCCCGGGGTGAGGCGCTCACTCCCGTCCGACTCCATCGCGTTGGCGAGGTTCGGATCGAGCCACGGCGCCCGCGGCGTCACGCGGTCCCGGAGGGGAGGGGGCGGGGGCATGAATCTCTAGAAGACCCCCGCTCTCACCCATCGTCAACCGATTCGCGCTCCTCGCAGGGGCTCGCAGCTCTCCTTGGCTTCTTGGCCATCCGCTTCACGGGTGTCGCGTCGCGGGCGTCTTCCGCCGAGCGGCCGGATTCGAGGTCATCCGCGTCCTTCGGGTGATGTAGCGTCGCCTCATGCCTGGTCTCGACTTCATGGGGACGCTCAGCGGGGCGCCGGCGCATCCGGTCACCGATCCGATCGTCGCCGCCCAAGAGAGCTGCGGCCTGTTCATCGCCGGCGACGCGTCGATCCTTCGGCGCTACGGCGGCACCGAGCCGGGGAGCCGCTGGATCTGCCGCGCGCGAGGCTCGCTCATCGAAGCGGCACAGGGCTGGCCGGCCGCCCCGGGCGCGCATCTGCTCGCCGACGAGGAGCAAGCGCGTGCGCTCTACGGCCACCTTCGGAACCACGCCCTGACGACCACGCCGGGTCTCGTGCCACAGGACACGCGCGCGAGCTTCCGCTTGAACGCGGAGACCGCCTACGCGGAGAGCTTCTGGCTGAACGAGCGCGAAGTGCTGCGGCTGTTCTACGATCGTGTCTCCGACCAAGAGGCCATGCACGAGCTCACCGATCGCGTGGCGACGTTCCCGTCGGAGCCCGGCAACACCGCCCCGCCGCTCATCGCGTTCTCGAGCGCGAGCGCCGGACACTACTTGGCGGTGGCGTGTGGGCCGACCGGCGCCGCCGACCATGCCGTGCTGATCTTCTCGGAGAAGGCGCAGCCGGAGCCCCTGATCACCGGCGGCATGCCAGGCGCGACACGCCAACCCCACCTGGACCGAAGGGGGATCGCGCTCCCCAGCGGCGTCCTGGTGGTGCACTGGGGTCGCTTCTCGGGCAGCGACGTGTTGCGCCACGAGGACGAATCCGCGCCGGCGGATTCTCTCCGCCTGCAACTCGTCGGCACCGTGAGCGCGCCGATCACGATCGGCAACACGGAGGCGCGACGGCTCGGCGAACCCGGCGCCTACGCGGTGAAGATGGAGGCCGGCACCTACGAGGTGGCCTTCTATGAGTTGAACCATCCGCTCTACGGGCGCTATGCATGCCACGCGGTGAGTCGAGAGGGAGCGCCGAGCTTCCTACCACCGGCCGAGGCCGTGCCCTCGCCCACCGCCCATGCCGCGGCCCCCGCGCATATCGTTGCGCCAACCCACCACGCGGCGGCACCGCTCGCGGCGAGCGACGCGACCGCCATCGAGAAGATCGCCTTGCAGATGATCGAGCTCGCCCCCGACCAGGTCCCCGCGAACATGCTCCACGCGGTCAGGCAGCTCGCGCCGTCGTTGCCCGCCTCGGCGGTTCTCGAACGCGCGTTGAAGATTCTGCAGACCCCGGGTCGGGACGACAACCCGAAGTTCGACGCCCTCCCCAAGCGAGTCGATCCGCTGGCGCGCGCCCACTGGCTCGCGATGGATGCTTCAGCGCGAAGTCGGCATGGCAGCGAGGCCGACTACGCCAAGCTCCAGCTCGAGGCCGTCTGCAAAGCCAACGGCGTCACGCTGCCGAGCTTGGGGGGCTTTCTCGGCGCGGTGGGCCGAGCGCTCAGGAAGCTCTAGCCCTGAAGAGGCGATGTCTCATACCTCGGCGCCTCCGCGGCAGCCGGCTCCGCACACCACGAGATCCTGACCTCGGGCCAGGGGCGTGTCGCTCAGAGGGCCCGAGCCCCGTCGTCGCGGGCGTTGGGGGCCCAGTCTCCGGCTGGCCGCGCCCTGGCCGCGCGTCGCTTGGGCGGTGAGGGGAGCCCAGCGAGGAGGCCGCGGCGGGGGACGCTGAACACCGGGTGGGTTCGAAGCCCCTCGCGCGCGAGGATCGCGTTGGCGGCGTAGAGGCCCGAGCTGTACGCGGCCTCCATGAGCATGGCGGGGATGGGGAGCTTCACCCAGTCGCCAGCGAGGTAGAGGCCCGACACATCGGTCTCGGTGCTCGGGCGCTCCCTCGCCATGCCCACGTGGAACGCCGTGAAGTTCGCGTTCAGCTGGAGGTGCCGATGCGTGATGCGCGCGCCGGCGAGCTCGGGGAAGAAGCGCAGGAGCTCCTCGAAGAGGAGGGGAGCCACGGCCTCGTCGGGTACGTCGTCGGGCACCGCGTAGGAGTGGAGCTCGAGCACGCTCCCGGCGTGCGCCGCGGCCCAGCTCCGCGCCTGTGCGGTGATGCGATGATAGGCGGTGACGGCGTCGAGCACGCGCTCCCGCTCGGTGGCCACGAAGACCGGGATGTCGTCGCGCAGCTCGCGGTCGAGCCACAGCCGCAGCACCGCGTAGCGCTGCGAGGGACGGAGCGCGGAGAGCTCGCGGGCGAGGCGCGGGCTCTCGGTCGACAACTCGGGAGATGTCGCGGCGATGCGGCTGGCCCCCACCGAGTTGGTGGCGAGCACGACGTAGTCGAACCGCTCGCCGTCCACCTCGAACCCCGTCCCCGACCGACGGAGCGCCTCCACGCCCCGCCCGAGCTGGATGTCGACGCCGTGGTGCTCGAGGTAGCGCCGTAAGGGCGCGAGCACCGTCTGTTGGTAGTCGCCGCGTGGGTAGTCGTAGAGCAGGCCGTGGTCGTGGCTCAGGTAGAAGAAGTGAAAGCTCTTCACCAGCTCCGCCATGCTCATGCGAGCTTCGTCGGCGAAGAAGGCGCGCGCGAAGGTGTTGAACACCAGGCGTAGCTTCGCGGGGAGCTGGGCCTTCTCTGCGAACGAGCGATAGCTCACGTCGTCGAGCGCGGCGAAGGTGTCGCGCTCGTCGTACTTCAAGAACACGTCCATCTCGTGGAGCGCCGGGCCGAGCAGGATGTCGCGAAAGCGGTAGAGGCCCCCCTTGGCCAGCGCCACCAGGTTGAGCACGGGGCTGGCTTCCACGTCGCGAAAGCGCCACGCGCGCCCGCTCTGCTCCAGGATGAGGTAGTCGTCGATGGGGGTGAGGTGCTCGCTGGCGCCGGTGCGCCGAAGGAAGCGCTGCAGGTTGTAATAGTGCCGAAAAAATGCGTGGAAGCCGTGCTCCACTTCGAGCTCGGTGCCATCGTCGGCAGTGATCGTCCACGCGCCCACCTTGCCGCCGAGGTACGGGTCGCGTTCGCGGAGGGTCACGCAGAACCCGCGCTCGGCGAGGTTGGCGGCGCTCGAGATCCCGGCGAGGCCTCCCCCGATCACCAGCACCCGCTTCGGCTCCGCGTCGGCGGGCAGACGGACGGGCGCGGTGTCGTCAACCTCGTTCACCCGCTGCTCATACCCACCGAAGCGGCGGCGAATCAGCCTCGCGAGCGCGTTGCGGAGCGTGAAGAAGGTTCGTTCGGCCGGGGTGAGGCGGCGCCAGCGGAGCCAGAACCCGCCGAGCATGACGGCGAGCCCAGCGAGGAGCCAGGGGGTGGTGGTCATGGCGGGATCCTCAGTCGAGCCAGTCGTTGGTGGCGCGGCGCGCGTCTTTGCAGGTGGCGTCCTTGCTCACCCGCATCAGGCGGAACCAGCTCTTGTCGGGGAGCGGCTTGGCCTCCGGCGCGTCCTCGAGGAGCGAGGAGGTGGCCTCGAGGATCGACTGCTCGTTGCCGAAGGACACGTTGCCCTGAAACGACTCGTCCACGCGCTTGGTGCCTTTGAGGCGCGTCCAGGTGCGCTGGGCCACGTAGATGTCACCGCTCACGATGCCGTCGATCTTGATGGTGACGCCAGGCTTGTCGTCGCCGTCCTGATCGCGCACCCGCGAGTCTTTGGGAGAGGTGGGGAGCTTGTCCTTGTGGGGTCGCTTCAGCTCCGCGCCGACCACGATGGTCTGCTTCTTCTGGCTGAACTTGATGAGCCCATCGTCGATCTTCACCGTCGCGTCGATCATCGGCCTCGGCAGCGAGCGGATGAAAGCAGCGGGGAGGATCGTCTTCACGAGGCGGCTGCCGCTGTCGAGCTCGAGCCGGCAGATTTGGCCTGCGCCGCTCAGACGCTCGCCCTCGTGGACGAGGTCGTGCAGCGTGACGAGCCGCGAGGTCGCGTAGATCTTCCCCACCACCGGCACCTCGGCCACGGTGGTGGTGAGCTGCGCCATCACCCACCTCCCGGAGTAGTCTTCGGCGGCGTTGATGTGGGAGGTCGCCGCGAGGGCGGCGATGCCCACCGCGCCGGCGAGGGCGAGGTGGGACAGCCAACGGAGTTTATTGTCGTCGTTCATGATGTTCCTCGTTGCTCGAGTCAGCCAGTGCGCCTCAGCCGCGCTTGTTGAGCGGCGTCGTGGGCGACGGCGCGTGCAGCCGCCATCCCCGAGAGGGCCGCGAGAGGTACGCCCCCGCCGGGGTGTGCGCTGCCAGAGGCCAAGAAGAGCCCCCGAACGCCATCGACGCGGTTCTTCGGGCGTTGGAACGCGGCGGTGGTGTTGTTGCTCGCCGAGCCGTAGATCGAGCCTCGGCTGCCTGGGAAGCGCTCCGCGAGCTCGCGCGGGGTGCGGCGCCACAACACGCGGTCGGAGGCGTCGAGCAGCCCCGCTGCCTCGAGGCGCTGCATCATCACCACGTCGAGCTCTCGCCACACGGCGTCGTCACGTGGGCTTCGGGCGGGCTCCGCCGGCGCGTTGCACATCAGAAAGAGGGGCTCGTGCTCGAGCCAGCTCGGCCGCCGATGGCACGCCTCCTGGGCGCACACGTAGACGGTGGGGCTGGCCGGCGGGCGATCGCGATCGAAGATGTCGGCAAACTCCTCGAGGTAGTCGTCGGGGAAGAGCACCGTGTGAGCCACGCGCTCTGCTCGCCGTGCCTTGACCACCGCGTTGTAGCCCGACATCGAGGGGGTCTGGTCGTCGCGGATGCCGTGGCGCACGTGCGGCTCGAGCAGGGCGCCCGTCACCGCCGCCACGTCGGCGTTGGCCACGACGTGGCGCGTGGCCACCACCGAGCCGTCCGCGAGCGCCACCCCCCTCACCGCTCCGTCCGTCACGACGATCCGAGCCACCGGCGAGGAGCAGCGGATCTGCACGCCCATCCGTGCGGCGACCCGCTCGAGCGCGCGGACCAGCTCGTACATCCCGCCGAGCACACCGTAGCCGCCCAAGGCGAGCTCGACGTGGGCGATGCAGCTCAGCGTGGCTGGAGCCCTCCGGGCGTCCGACCCGTTGTAGGTGGCGTAGCGCGCGAGGAGCATTCGGAGGTGGGGGGAGCGCACGCGGCGCTCGATCGCGCCCCACAGCGTCGAGAGAGGATCGATGCGCGAAAACTTCGCGAGCTGACCGAGGCCCCCGCCGAGCAGCGTCTTCCAGGTGGGGGCGTCGCCGTACACGAAGGCAGGGGCCGCCGCGTCCCAGATCCGCTCCGCGTAGGCGAGGAACGCGGCGAGCTCGTCGGCGGCGAGAGGGCCGAGGCTTTGGCTCACGGAAGCGAGCGTGTCCTCGAGGTGGTGGTGAACGTCGAGCACCACCCCGTCGGGGTAGAGATAGCGAAAACCAGGGCTCGGCTCGAGCAACACGAGCTCGTCCTCGAGCCGTGTGCCGGCGGCCGCGAAGAGCGTGCGGAACACGTCGGGCATCGTCAGCACGCTCGGTCCGGTGTCGACCTCTACGCCGTCGACGACGGTGATGGCGGCCTTGCCACCGACCATCGCGCCGGCCTCGAGCACGAGCACCTCCATGCCTCGGGCCCCGAGGGCGATCGCGCTCGCGAGCCCTCCCACCCCTGCCCCCACGACGACGGCATCCACCATGTTCACGCTCTCCTTGCGCCGTCTTCGGGCGCGATGGCGGGGCGCGCTGCGTCGCCCGCGACCTTGGCCAGCAAACGTCCGGCGACGGGCACGCTCGCACCACGCCGGGGGGCAACGAGCTCGGCGAACGAGCCCGCGCCCGACACGATGAATCGATCGCAGCGCTCGAGCCCGGAGACGAGCGCGCGTTCGAGGTCGGCGAGCCAGCTGGTCGCGTTGGACGAGCGGCGGCCTGGAGGTGGCAACGGCCTCCCGAAGCTCGCCACCACCGCCGGCTCGGGGGCCTCGCGAAAGAGGTAGTTGAGCGACAGCGGAACGACGGCTACGCCCGCCTTCCGCGCCAACCACGCGACGCCCGGCGAGAGCTCGAGAGGACGCAGGTGGGCCGGCCGCTGCCGTCCTTGGGGGAAGATCCACAGCGCGTCGCTCGGGCGCGCCACGAGCTCGAGGGCCTGCTGGAGATCGCGCATGCTCGCTCGCGGCGACGAGCGGTCGAGCGGCACCGCGCCCACCCAGCCAAAGAAGGGGAGCCGTGCGAGGTTTTCGGCGTCCATCAAGCAGTGGCTGCGCGTGTCGAGCGACGCGTCGAGGGCGAGGATGGTGAGCGCGTCCCACCAGCACACGTGATTGGCGGCGATGAGCAGCGGCTCGCGAGCGGCGCTCGTGCGCACCGCGTCGGCACCTTCCACGAACACGCCGTCGAAAGCCCGCCGCAAGCGCCGCCGCACGTAGGGGCGCGCGAGCCGGAGCGCCGTAGAGTTGCGGCGACTCACGACGCTGCCCCCAGGCGCGCGGAGCGTGACGCGTAGGCACGCCCTGCCCAGAGCAGGCGCCCACGCCGGCTCCAACGGAACGAGTTGACGGCGAGCGTGAGGAGCCCGAGCACCGCGATCGGGTGCAGCACGATCCCGAGCAGTGGGTGGCGGTAACGCGCCACCAACAGCGCGCGCGTGAGCACGTTGGCGGCCACCCCGCACAGCGCCGCCGGGAGGAGCGCGGGGGCGACGGTGAGCGCCGCGCCGAGCGCCACATAGGGGGCCACGAACACACCGCCGTAGAGCAGCACCGTCAACGCGAGCGCTGCCAGCGTGCCCCCGAGCCCCTCGTAGATGTTCTTGGAGAAGCCACGCCAGAGCTCGCCGAGCGAGCGATACATGCGACACGAAGCCATGTGGGTGCCGTCGGCGAACACCACCCGCTCCCCGTTCACCTTCGCGTTCCTGCAGAAGGCGACGTCGTCCACGATCTCGTGCCCTACCGCCTCGAACCCGCCGATGCGCTCGTAGGTGTCGCGGCGCACTGCCAGGAGCTGACCGTTCGCGGCGAGAAACCGTGGGTCACGGCTCTTGCTCACCAGCACGAGCGGAAACCAGCTGGTGTACGTGAGCAGCAACAGGGGGATGAGCAGGCGCTCACCCCAGCTGCCCATGCGCTGGTGGGGCACCGCCGTCACCACTCCCGCGTCGTGCTCGGCGTGGAGGGACGCGATGCGCTCGATGGCCTCCGGGCTTAGCCGCGTGTCGGCGTCGACGAACACCAGGAGCTCGCCTTCGGCGTGGCGGGCGAGCTGGTGACAGGCGTGCGGTTTGCCCACCCAACCGGCGGGGACGCCAGCGCCCTTCACCACCCGCAGCACGTCGAGCTCCCGCTCGAGGCGCGCGAGGATCGCGCTCGTGCCGTCGGTCGACTGGTCGTCGAACACCACGATCTCGCGGATGGGGTGCCGACTCGCCGCGATGGCGCGCACACAGGCCTCGATGTTGGCTTCCTCGTTCCGGGCAGGGACGAGCACGCTCACCGCCCCCTCGAAGCGTGCCCCGGTCTTGCCCCGCGACCAGGTGACCACGTTCACGAGCGACAGCGCGAGCGGCAGGCACGCCGGCGCGGCGAACAGGGCAAGCGCGAGGGTGCTCACGCGGCCCCCTCTTGCGACCACAGCTGCGACACGAGCCGCCGCAAGCGTCCCCGCCGCTTGCCGCTGAAGAGCGGCAGCCACAACGAGTTGTCGCCTCCCACCCGATGGCTGCGCATCCGCACGAACGGGCGCTGCCAGCGCAGATCTACGCGGCTCGGCACCACGCGCTCGGCGATCCCACGCCCCTCGGCGCCGTCTGCGGCGGTGGCCCGGATGAGCGCGCGCAGGTAGAACGGCCCGTCGTCCACGATGGCCTCGGTGCACACCACCACGTCGAGCCCGTCCGCCTCGACGCGCAGCTCGCGCGGATGAGAGAGCCCATACACGCCACGCCGCGCCTTCGAGGAGGTGAGCGTGGCCGCCGGGAAGAGCCGCGCGTCGCCGTCGGGCTCCACCACGAGCACCATCGTCACCGCCTCCGACGAGCGGTCCTCGGGGGTCACCACGTAGTAGATCAGCTCGCGCTCGCCGAGGCCCACCCGACCCCACCACCAGTCCTCGATGCCGAGCGCGTCGAGCGGTGTGTCGCTCGCGTTCGCGTCGAGGTAGGTGCGCCCGGTGGCCACGTAGCGATCCGACGGTGTCTCGCCCCACGTGAGCGCCGCGGTGCCGCTCGAGGCCGTGAACAGCGGCGTCCAGGCGTGGCGAGGGTCGCCCTCGAGCGAGCGCGGGAGGCGCGGCACCGGCCCCGACGTCTCCACGCTGCCTCGTAGTCGCGCGTCGGACGCCGGGATGGGCATGTCGAGCGACGCGGTGAGCCGTCGCCGCTCGGAGTGCTCTTCGAGGTGGATCTGCGTTCGCCCGAACTGCCACGAGGTCGGTCCCATGGCGACGTCGTCGGGCTCGAGCTCCTGCAAGAGATAGAAGTCGGGACGGCCCGCTCGGTACACCGCCACGCCGAGCGCCGGCCGCTCGAGCGGGCGCGATCGGGCGCGTGCCCCGGGGAGGAACGGCAGCCCGAACGACCAGATCAGCACCATGCCGTCTCCCGACGGCTCGATCAGATCGAGATACCACCAGCCAAACCCGCCGGGGCTCTGTAGGCACTTTGCAAGGGCCTGTCGAGGGTCTGTCTGAAGAGAGATCATGTAGTTACCGCCATTGTTTGTCGACGTACAACTTTTGTCGAGAAAACCTATTGCAAACTATATGCATCGTGCGTAGAGTTTGCAATAGGTTATTGCATGATGTTTTGCACAGGGAATGCAGCGGGTCGCGACGGGGACGTGGTGGTGCTCGGCGCGGGGCCTGCGGGTCTCGCGCTCGCGACCGAGCTCGGTGCTCGCGGGGTGCGCGTCACCTGCGTCGCGCCCGAGCCCGGCGCCGCGTGGCGTCCCAACTATGGGGTGTGGCTCGACGATCTGGGCCCGCTCCACGTCGCGGCCTGTGTGCGCCACGTGTGGCGCCGCCCCTTCGTGCAGCTCGATCCGTCGCGACGGGTGGTGCTCGAGCGGGCCTACGGTCTGCTCGACAACGATCTGGTTCAAGCGCACTTCTTCGAGCTCCTCGAGCAGCAGGGCGCGCGCGTGGTGGTCGGTGCGGCGCGTGAGGTGGAGCACCACGACACGGGGAGTCGTGTGACGCTGCGCGACGGGACCACCCTGCCGGCGGCGCTCGTTGTCGACGCGACCGGCAGCCAGAGCGGTCTCGTTCGGCGCCCACCCCGCCGTCCCGCGTTTCAGGCGGCCTACGGCGAGCTCGTGCGCGTGCGCCGGCACTGGTTCGCGGCCGACGAGATGCCGCTGATGGACTTCCGCGGCGACGGCGCGCCGCCCACGTTCCTCTATGCCCTCCCGCTCGCGCCCGACCGCGTGTTCGTGGAGGAGACCTGCCTCGCCGGTCGGCCACCGCTCTCCCAGAGCGTCTTGCGCGCCAAGCTCCACGCGCGCATCGCGCGGATGGGGCTCGAGGTGCTCGAGGTGCTCGAGCGCGAGGTGTGTGTGATCCCGATGGGGGAGGGGATCCCGCTCGGCGACCAGCGCACCGTCGCCTTCGGCGCCGCGGGCGCGTTCGTGCACCCCGCCACGGGCTACCAGGTCGGGCGCGCGCTGCGCCTCGCCGCTCCCACGGCGGCGGCCATCGTCGCTGGGCTCGGGGCAGAGGGCCCCGCCGCCGCGGCGCGTCGCGCCTACCGCGTGATGTGGCCGAGCGCGAGCCGTCGGGCGTGGGAGCTCTACACCTTCGGCATGGAGGTGCTCTGCGACTACGACGCCGCGCAGCTGCGCTCGTTCATGGGCGCGTTCTTCGAGCTGCCGCCCGCGACGTGGAGCGGTTACATGTCGGGCACGCTCTCGCCCGCCGCGATCACCTCGGCGATGGCGCGCGTGTTCGTCAACGCCGACAGCGAGCTCCGCTGGACCCTCCTCGGGGCGAGCGCGAGACCGGCAGGGCGACCGCTCTGGCGCGCGCTCTTGCCGGGAGGTGTGGCGTGAGCGCGGCCCCCGACAGCGTGCGCGCCCCGCGCCTCGAGCTGGTGTCCTCCACCCTCGAGGCGGATCTGGTGGCGCCCCCGGGCCTCGATCGCGTGGAGGACGTGATGCACGAGCTCGCGGGCGTCGCCGGTGGGGGGCTCGCGACGGCGATGGTGCACGAGCATCTCGCCACGGGCGGCAAGCGGCTGCGCGCTCGCCTCGCCCTCGCCGCCACCGCGGCGATGGGAGGCGCCCTCGGCGACGCGGTGCTGTGGGCGGCGGCGGTAGAGCTGCTCCACAACGCGACGCTGATCCACGATGACATCCAGGACGGCGACACCTCTCGTCGCGGTCGCGCCACGCTGTGGAGCCGGCACGGGGTGGCCCAGGCCATGAACGCCGGCGATCTGATGCTGATGCTGCCCTACCTCGCGGTGGGGCGGATCCCGAGCGCGCTCGGCGCCGAGCTCTCGCGCGCCATCGCTGAGCACGCGATTCGCACCGTCTCCGGTCAGGTGAACGAGATCGACCTGATGCGCCACGAGGCGCTCGGCTGGGGCTCGTACCGGGCGGCGGTGGCGGGCAAGACGGGGGCGCTCCTCGGCCTCCCGGTGTACGGCGCGGCGCTCCTCGCCGGCCGCTCCCTCGGTCAGGCGCGCCGCCTCGGGGACGCCTTCGTCGAGCTCGGGGTGTTGTTTCAGCTGCAGGACGACGTGCTCGATCTCTACGGGGACAAGGGGCGCGAGAAGTGCGGCAGCGATCTCTACGAGGGCAAGGTGAGCGCCCTCGTGGTGGCCCACCTCGAGCGCTGGCCCCACGACCACGCGTGGCTCACGAGCCTCCTCGCCACGCCGCGCGAGCACACGCGGGAGCGCGACGTGCTCCGCGCCATCGACGCCTTCATCGAGTCGGGTGCCCTCGGCGACACCCTCGAGCGCATCGAGCGGATCGCCAGGAGCACCCTCCACAACTCTGCTCTCGCCGAAGTGCCCGCCCTCCGCAGCGTGGCCAAGCACCTCGTCGAGCTCGCCACCCTACCCATCCACCATTGTCACGCCCTGGCTGCACAAGCCGAACGAGGAGCCGCTCAGTGAAAGAACAACCCGTCGTCGTCATCGGATCTGGATTTGGTGGCCTCGCGGCCGCTGTGCGCCTGCGCGCCATGGGTCACGAGGTGATCGTGCTCGAGGCCGCCGATCAACCAGGCGGGCGCGCTCGCGTCTTCCGCGACGAGGGCTTCACCTTCGACGCTGGCCCCACGGTGATCACCGCGCCCTATCTCCTCGAGGAGGTGTTCGCGGCCGCCGGTCGCGACTACCGCGACTACTTCGAGATGGTGCCCGTCGACCCGTTCTATCGGGTGGTGTTCCCCGAGGGGAGCCGCTTCGACTACGTGGGCGACGAGGAGCGGCTCTTGGAGCAGATCCGCGCCTTCGAGCCGCGCGACGTCGACGGCTACCTCCGCATGGCCGAACACTCGCGGCGCATCTTCGACGTGGGCTACACCCAGCTCGCCGACGCCCCCTTCTCGCGCCTGTCCGACATGCTCCGCATCATCCCCGACATGGTGAAGCTCTCGAGCTACCGCACCGTGCACGGCCTGGTCTCGAGCTACCTCCGCGACGAGCGTCTGCGCCAGGTGTTTACGTTTCAGCCGCTGCTCGTGGGGGGAAACCCCTTCCGAACCCCCGCCATCTATCTCTTGATTCACTGGCTCGAGCGCAAGTGGGGCGTGCACTTCGCGAAGGGAGGCACCGCCGCCATCGTGGCCGGTCTGGTCGCGCTGCTCGAGGAGCTCGGCGTGCCCATCCACCTCAAGAGCCCGGTGGAGCGGATCGAGGTGGACGAGCGGGGCGCGGTGAAGGGGGTGCTGCTCCAGAGCGGCAAGGTGATCAAGACGCGCCACGTGGTCTCCAACGCGGATCCGTCGATGGTGTACAGCCGCCTGATCGGGGCCGAGCACCGCCGCAAGCACACCGATCGCTCCATCGCGAACAAGCGCCACTCGATGAGCTTGTTCGTGGGGTACTTCGGCACGAGGAAGACCTACCCCGAGCTCGCGCACCACAGCATCATCCTCGGGCCCCGCTATCGTGAGCTCCTCGAGGACATCTTCGAGCGGAAGCTCCTCGCCGAAGACTTCTCGCTCTACCTCCACGCGCCGACGCGCACCGATCCGACGCTCGCGCCGCCCGGCTGCGAGAGCTTCTACGTGCTGTCGCCGGTGCCCAACCAGCTGAGCGGCATCGACTGGTCTCGGGTGGCCGACACCTACCTCGACCGCATCCTCGGCTTCCTCGAGGAGGAGCACCTCCCCGGCCTGTCCGAGAACCTGGTCACCAAGTTCTCGGTCGATCCGCGCTACTTCGAGGTGGCTCAGCGCTCCTACGCGGGGGCTGCCTTCGGGCCCGAGCCGGTGCTGCGCCAGTCGGCCTACTTCCGCTACCACAACGAATCGGAAGACGTGAAGGGCCTCTACTTCGTGGGAGCCGGCACCCACCCCGGCGCCGGGGTGCCTGGGGTGCTCTCGTCGGCCAAGGTGCTCGAGCGCGTCTTCCCCGCCGCCGAGCACCCGGTGGCGCTGCCGGCGAACACGAGGAGACGCGCGGGATGAGCCAGCTCGCGCTGAGGAGTCGTGAGGTGCTCGCCGAGCGCGCGCGCTCGTTTCGTTGGGCGGCCGCCTTTCTTCCTGGCGGCCGCCACGACGAGGCGGCCGTGCTCTACGCCTTCTGTCGCGCCGTGGACGACGCGGTCGACGAGAGCGCCGATCGCGCGGAGGCAGCGGCGGCGCTCCGCCGCATCGAAGACGAGCTCCGTACGCGCGACGACGACGCCTCCGTGGCCGGCGCCGTGCGTCGTCTCGTCGAGCGAGGCGACGTGCCGCGTCACGCGCCCTTCGAGCTCCTCGAGGGGGCGCGGAGCGATCTCGGTCGGGTGCGCGTGGCCAACGACGCCGAGCTCCTCCGCTACTGCTACCTCGTGGCGGGCACGGTGGGCTTGATGATGTGCGGTGTCCTCGGCGTGCGCGACCGGCGAGCCTTCCCTCACGCGATCGATCTGGGCATCGCCATGCAGCTCACCAACATTTGCCGCGACGTGCTCGAAGACGCAGCCATGGGCCGGGTGTACCTGCCCGCGGCGCGACTCGCGGCGGCGGGCGAGAGCCAGCGCGCGGTGCTCGCCGGCTCCGCCGATCGTCGGGCGGTGGCGCGCGTGGTGCGCGAGCTGCTCGAGCTCGCCGAGCGCTACTATGAGAGCGCCGACGCCGGTCTGCGCTACATCCCGCTGCGGACGCGACTCGCGATCGTCGTGGCGAGCCGCCTCTACCGGGCCATCGGCCGGCGCCTGTTGCGCACGGGGGCAGACGCCCTCCGCGGGCGCACCGTGGTGCCGGCGTGGGAGAAGCTCGGGTGGGTGCTGCGCGCGCTCGTCACCTTGCCGTTGCTGAGCATTGCGCCGCGCTTTCTGCGCCCGCACCATGCGGCGTTGCATGCACACCTCGGGGCTACCAGCCATGCCATCGAATGGTGACGCCAAGCCGGGCTACCAGATCAAGACGGTCTCGGAGCTGACGGGGATCCCAAAGAACACGCTCGTGGCCTGGGAGCGCCGCTACGGCATCCTCAACCCGGAGCGCCAGCCCAACGGCTATCGCCTCTACAGCGATCGCGACATCGCGGTCCTCACCCAGATCAAGAGCGCGCTCGCCGACGGCCTGCGCATCAGCGAGGCGGTGGGGCTCGTGAACCGCGAGGCACCGGTCACGCCGCTCTTGGCGCCCGCCGAGCCCGACGCCGACGCGTTCCAAGTCCTGCGCAGCGAGCTCCAGAAGGCGCTCCTCCGCTTCGATCGCACGCGCGCCGATCAGCTGGTGCAGCGCCTCACAGGGGTGGCGCACGCCGTCGCCATCGAGCACGTCCACTTCCCTCTCCTGCGCGCGGTGGGCGACGCCTGGGAGCGCGGCGACGTCTCGGTGGCTCAGGAGCACTTCGCCTCGGCCTTCGTGCGCGAGCAGCTCACCGCGATGTTGATGGGGCTCGGCTGCGGACCGGAGCACGGCACCCACGTCGCGTGCACCACCTTCCCCGACGACCGCCACGAGATCGGCGTGCTCGGGCTCTCGGTGCTCCTCGCGGTGAACGGCTGCCGCGTCACCTACCTCGGGGCCAACACCCCGCTCCGCGACATCGGTCGCTTCGCCGCCGAGCATCACCCCGCGTGGCTCTGCATCAGCGTGATCATGCCCACCGATCTGCGCGACGTGCTGGCCTATGCTCGCGAGCTCCGCGCTACCGCGCCCGCCACCACCCGCATCGCGATCGGCGGCTCGGGGCTCCCCCAGCTCGACAACACCCCCGTCAACGGCGTCGATTTCCTCCGCGACTTCCGAGCGCTCGAGCTCTTGTCACGCTAGCGTCGCGACCTCCGCAGCGACGATCCGCGGGCCCCGCCAGAGCCGCGCCTCCCGAGCCGCGCCCCCGTCGCCGCGGCGCGCGTTGTCGTCGGCTGGAGCGCGCTCGCGTCACGCGTCCACGGCGAAGACCCGCTCCACGGTGACGTAGAGCTGGCTCTCGATGAGGCGCACCACGCTCTCGAGCTCGTCGCGGCTCAGCTGCGTGCGCTGCATGAGGAGCTGGCGGGTGTGCTTGAGCACGGCGCTCCGGGCCGCGGCCACGCGTCGCGCGGCGGTCGCGCGGTGGATGCCACGGGCTGCCGCGAGCTCGTCCACGCTGAGCCCTCGCGCGTAGTAGTCGCGCAGGCAGTTGCGCTCCTCGGGGGAGAGCACGTTCACCGCGGCCTCGAACGCCTCGCGCATCTCGGCGCGATAGAGGCGCTTGAGGTAGTCGATCTCCGGGTCGTCGTCGGGCGACGGCACCGCGAGCACCGCCTCCTCGTGGAGGGGCTGGGCGTCGGAGGCCGCGCGCTGCAGATCCACGAGCACCCGCGAGGCGGTCACGCGCACCCAGTTCTTGAGCTCCCCCACGCCCGCGTAGGCCAAGATGCGTGGCTGCTCGCCGGTCATCAGCTTCGAGCGCAGCACCTGGGCATACTCGTCGAAAGGCGGCTTGTGACCACGACCCTGCGCGTACACCATGCGCAGATCGCCGTCGAAGCGGGCGTCGAAGAGGCGGATGGCTTCGGCGTCACCGTGGCCGCAACAGAACGCGAGCAGGAGATCGGCCGCGCTCGCCACGTGGAGAAACTGCGTCAGGGGCATGCCCGCGGGCCGGCGCCGGGCGAGGTGCGCGGCGAAGGCCTCGGGCGCGAACGCGAGCTTGGGAGAGGCTGCCCCCGCCGCGGCGACCACCGCGAGGAGCGCCTCGTCGAGCGCTGCGGTGTCACCGGCGGGCACGGCATGGCCAGCGCCCTCGAGGGCCGCCGCGAAGGCCTGGAAGAGGACGGATGGGGTGGTCATGGCTCGCGCCCGTCGCCGGTGGGTCGACCCGGCCAGCGAATCACGTGAACCGACACGCGTCCAGGCTCGCGCGTGACGCTTCACCCCACTATGTTTCCACCGCGGCGGGTCTGCACCGAGGCTGCCGCCGCGCGCGATGCCCTGCCCCGACCCGAACTCGTTCGCTGCGTTCATGGCCGGGGTCGTCACCGACGCCGAGCGCCAACGCATCGAGGCCCACGTCGATGGCTGCGCCCTGTGCGCAGACTCCCTCGCGGTGGCCGCTCGCGCCGACGCCGGCTCGGAGCTGCCGTTCGGCGCGGTGGGGCGCTATCAGCTCGTGCGGGCGCTGGGCATGGGCGGGATGGGGGTGGTGTACGAGGCGCTCGATCCCACGCTGGAGCGCGCGCTCGCGGTGAAGCTCTTGCGGCCCGAGCTTCCCGAAGAGGCGGGGGCGCGGCTGGTGGTGGAGGCCAAGGCGCTCGGTCAGCTCGCCCACCCCAACGTGGTGAGGGTGCTCGACGCCGGCGTGCACGAGGGGCACTACTTCGTGGCCATGGAGCGGGTGGCCGGCGAGCCCCTGCGAGCGTGGTTGCAGCGCGCGCCGCGCACCGTGGCCGCGGTGCTCGATGTGTTCCTCGCCCTCGGCGATGGCCTCGCGGCCGTTCATCGAGCAGGGCTCGTGCATCGCGACATCAAGCCCGACAACGTGTTGGTGGGGGAGGACGGGGTGCCCACCCTCATCGACTTTGGTCTGGCGCTGAGCGGCACCCGCGTGCGCGCGATGGGAGAGGCGCGCGAGGTGGCGGGCACGTTCGCGTACATGGCACCCGAGCAGCGTCGAGGCGAGCACGTGGGGCCCGCCGCCGACCAATACGCGTTCTGCCTCGTGCTCTTCGAGGCGCTCCACGGCTCGCGAACCACCGTCGGGGCGGGGCGACAGGGGCGGCCGAACCCCGCGGCCGGCGCCGTCGCCGTCACCGACAAAGCACCCGCGTGGCTCCAACCGCTCCTCGAGCGCGGCCTCTCCGAGTCGCCCGCCTCACGGTGGCCGAGCATGTCCGAGCTCGTCGATCGGATCCGGGCCGAGCGCGAGGGAACCGAGGCGGGCCAGCGGCGGCTGAACGGCGTGTTCCAGCTCTTGATGTGGCCCTTCCACGTCGCCGTCAACCTGCTGATGCTCGCCGCCCTCTCCGCGCCCGAGCCCACCACCCCCGCGCCCCCGGCGAGCGCCACCGCCGACGTGCTCTCGAGCATCCTCGCTACCTGGCTCGTCGGTGCGTTCCTCATCGGCTGGGCGCCGCTGGGCCTCCTCTGGACGCCGATCAACGCCTTCGGTCTGCTCCGCGCCAAGGGCTGGGCCTACCGTTCCACCGTGATCTACTGCCTGTTTGCCATCCCCTCGGTGCTGGGCACGCCCTTCGCGGTGTACGGCCTCGCCACGCTGTGGGGCCGCGCGTTTCCAAGGCGAACGTGAGGCGCGAAAGAAAAAACGCGACACCCCTCCGCCGGCCGCGTCGGTACTCATCGACTCCAGCCGCTCGTCGCGACTCGAGCCAGCATCGTCGGCGCTCCGCCGATCCCAACCCACAGGACATCACCATGCGTCATCACCGTTTGTTCACCCTCTCCGCCGCGCGCCGCTCCGCTGCCGCTGTCGCTGCCACTGCCACGCTCGCCCTCGCCCTCGTCGCTTGTGATCGGGGAAGCACGGACGCGCCGAGCGGTGAGGTCAGCGCGTCGAGCGCGAAGAAGGAAGCGGCTCCCAAGGGCGACGAGCCCACGAAGCCCGCCGCCGACGCCGAGAAGCCGGCCCCCGCGGCAGCGCCGAGCTGCGACAAGGTCGTCGACAACATCGCGAGCTTCAACCCCGGCTCCGGGGAAGCCGAGCGCAAGCTCTGGAACAAGATGTGCGCCGAGATGAGCGACGACGAGAAGACCTGCGTCGCCGCCGCCAAGGACATGGACGGCATGAAGAAGTGCATGGCCGAAAAGAAGCTCCGCTGAAGGTCCGACCGACATTGCCTCGCGGGGCCCCTCGAGGCGCGGTCCGGCGAGGCTCGGCAGAGCGGTGCCTCCGGCGGGGGCTCCGAGCTCGAGGTTGCTCACGAGCGCAGCGTGGGAG
>CAYOAL010000014.1:92929-115190 GCA_964401935.1 uncultured Polyangiaceae bacterium | reverse complement strand
GACCCGCCCCTGCGCGCCGAGCGGCTCCGCGACGAGGGCGCCGCTCGAGCCGCCCCCGCGCGACCCGGCGCGGATGCGTCGGCGGTGAGGACCTGGCGGCTAGAAGGCGAGGCGCGCGAGGTTGGCGGTCACTTCGTCCATGACCTGGGCGTGGCCGAAACGAAAGAAGCACCAGCGCCTGAGGGACGCCTTCTTGCCGGTGAGAGGCGCAGCGCGCCACTCGAGGGCCTGACGATCGTTGATGTGCTCGACGAGCAACGCCCCATCGCCGGTGGGATCCTCGTAGAGCATCCACACCGCGTCGCCATCGAGATAGGGCACCTCGCGATCGGGCTGGCTGAAGTTGACGGTGAAGAGGCTCTCGGTCTCACGCCGGATGCGGATGTCGTAGCGCACCGTCGGGGCCGGGGAGAAGTCGCGCACCAGGCGCCCCTTCGGCGTGTCTTGGCCCTCCCGGCCCTTGGTGCCAAAGAGTCCGCCAGGGCCCACCAGCGGGCGCGTCCACAGCGCCTTCGCGAGCCGCTCGTAGGTCTGTCCAGGGAACAAAAAGCGCTGCTCGAGGCTGGTGTGGCCTTTGTGTTCCCCTAGCTTCGGGGAGCCAACGCGTCTCACTCGAGACATGGAGCCCACCTTACTGCGGGTGCCGACCAGACCCAACCCATCTCCGCGATCGCCACCGAACGGCCAAAGGGACGCGGTTTGATGCGCTCATCGTCCACGCTGGCGAGCCCCCCGGGCGCGAGAGCCGCGCACCGCGGCCCTCGCGGAGGAAGTGATGAACCGCCGAAGGCCGCCGGTGCGGGCATCGCCTCACATCACTTGCACGGTCATCACGCGCTTCAGCTTGCGCAGCGCCCCCGCCTCGATCTGACGGATCCGCTCGCGCGTGAGGTTGAGCTGCTTGCCGATCTCGCTCAGCGTGTGCGGCCGAGCGCCGTCCATGCCGAAACGCAGCCGCAGGATGCGCTGCTCACGCGGGGTGAGCTTCGCGAGCGCCTCCGCCGCGTGCTCCCGGCGTTGTTCGTCGAACACCGCTTCATCGGGGCTGCGCAGCTTGTCGTCGGCCATCACGTCGGAGAGCTTCAAGCGCCCGTCGTCGCTGATGGGCTCGTCGATGGAGATGGCGACGCGACCCGCCTCCAACGTCTCGCGCACACGATCCACCGACTCCCCGAGCTCGACCGCGAGCTCGAGTGAGTCGGGCGCGCGGCCGAGGTGCTGGGTCATCTCGTGGCTCTTGCGGGCGGCGCGAGCCCTCGAGGCGGCCACGTGGACAGGCAAGCGCACCGTGCGTCCGTGACTGATCACCGCCCGCTGCATCGCCTGCCGCAACCACCACGCCGCGTAGGTGGAGAACTTGGTGCCGACCCGATAGTCGAACTTGTCCACCGCGCGCATGAGGCTGATGTTCCCATCCTGGATGAGATCGCCGAGCGCCACGCCGCGACCGGCGTACTTCTTGGCGAACGACACGACGAGCCGAAGGTTGGCGGTGACCAGCTTGGTCTTGGCGACCTCGGCGACCGCGACTTCCTCGCGGACCCGCTCGGCGAGGCTGCGCCCGAGCGTGGACGTGATGCCAAGCTCGCGCCCCACCTCGCGCGCCTCGCACTGCGCCTCGCGATCACCGCGCGCACCGGCCTGCTCGAGCGCGTGGAGCTGTTCGAGCAGCGCGACCACACGCTCGACCATGGGTCCGTAGTGTTCGCGACGCAGGTTGAGCGCGGACAAGCGCACGCGACGCAAGGAGAGCGCGGCGGCGAGATCTTTGCGCAGCTTGGTGCGCCGTGGGCCCGAGACCGCGCGCGAACGCAGCAGCTCCCGCGCGTCGGACGCTCGCGTTTCACCTTCGGCAGCCTCGAGCACCGCCGCCACGACGGGCTGCGCCTCGTGTTCTTCGCGCGCGTCGTGGGCGAGCTCGACCGAGGAGAGCTTGCCCGTCTGCAGCCGCTCCGCGAGCTCGACGAGCTCGGCGAGGGCCACGCCGGCGTTCACGATGTGATCGAATGCGGCCCGCCACGACGTGTCGATGGTCTGTACCAGCTCGAGCTCGTCTTCACGAGAGAGCTGAACGGCTTCGCGCAGGTCGATCAGATAGGCGTCGAGGGGATCGGCGCTCATCGCGGCCTGGCGCGCAGCGACACGCCTCGGAGGAGAGCTCGGCGGAAGCCGCGTGCGCCCCTCTGGGATGGATTGTGTCTGTCGTGCCATGATGATGAGCCATTGTTGCTTCCAACAGAGGCGGTGGTTCGCTCGGTCCCTCGGCGTCGCTGTTCGCGAACCCCGAGAGACACGAGCTATCGCGTGCCGGAGGAGCAGATGGGGCGCTTGCGCCATTGTCCGCGCGTGGAAGGCTGAGCCGAGATCCACGCGCCGACCAACTTGGGTCTGTGCGATAGCATGAGGCCAAAAGCACGCGACGCAAGCCCGGTGCCACAAATTGATACGGACGTAGAGTGTCCGAGGGAACGTCAACTACCCGAACGGGCGGTCTCGCGTGACCTTTACGACGAGGCGTGGCGTCGACGCCCAGCCGACCCGTTGAATCACACGAGCCCGGCGACGCGTCGGACCTCGTCGGCCTCGTCGCTCGCCCAAAACCGCAGGAGATCGTCGAGCAGGGGCGAGCGGCGCGCGAGCTTGTGCGCGGGCTTGTCCCCTTGAACGAGGCCCGCGTAGCGCATGGCCGCCAGACAGGCGTCGAGGTCACCGGCGAGGAGCGCGGCGGCGCGGGTCGCCGTCTTCACGGCGGAAGGGGCCCACCCCTTGGCGTCGACCGGATCCGCGTAGTAGCGCTGCACCACCTCGTCGACGCGCCCGCGGCTGAACCACGAGGGGGAGAGCTTCTCCTGGAGGTTGGCGAGCGGTTGCTCGTCGTGGTCTCCCTCCTCGAAGCCGGGGAAGAGGCGACGCACCGACGCCGCGAGGATCATCGCGACATCCTCCGTAGGCAGCTTGAACGCGACCTGCGTGCCTGCGGCCACCGCCGCGAGCGGTCGCGCGAGCAAGAACACCCGCTGCGCCTCGGGGAGCTCGGCGACGTAGCCCGGCACCATGAGGGAGGGTGGATTGCTCAGCTCGAGCGCGACGTCACCTCCGAGCAGACCGTGCACGTACATCTCCACCTCTTCCACCCCGAACACCACCGCGAGGCGGTCGAGCTCGTTGCGGATCGGGTGGCCGGAGCGTGCCTTGATGCGGTCGCCTTTGCGCACGCCGTAGAGCTCGTGAGGCACCGGGAAGGCCTTGGCGATTCCGTCCGCCACCGCCGCGAAGATCGACGCCGCCCGCTCGTCGTTCTCGGCGCCGCCAGCCGAGAGCATGCGCATCGTGGTGTGACCGAACGAGCCGGGACGCGCCACGCCGGGGCGGACCCCATGATTCTGGGCCAGGTTTCGCTCGACCTCCGTAGCCTCGCCGAGCAGCACCAAGGGGGACGCGGTGATGGCCGCCTCCGCCTGTCGCCCCTGCTGCTGCAACACCTGGGTGAGCCCCCGCCACCCTTCGGTGAGGTAGGGCGAGCGGCTCACGAGGGCGCTGAACTGCGCCACCGCCTCCTGGACGCGGCCGGTGGCCACCAGCATCTCGGCGCGCTCGAGCACCACGCTGGCGTTGTCGCCCACTTTGTCGAGCGCGTCGTCGAGCGTGCGGAACGCGAGGGTGGGATTGTTGAGGC
Source organism: uncultured Polyangiaceae bacterium (assembly GCA_964401935.1). GTDB lineage: Bacteria > Myxococcota_A > Polyangia > Polyangiales > Polyangiaceae > JAPYTK01. Next base: position 111,514 of record CAYOAL010000014.1, on the reverse strand, counting down.
GCGAGCTCTGCACCCGCGCGATCTCCACGTACACCCGGGCGGCCTCGTCGGGGGTGCTGGCCCGACCGGAGCCGAGATAACCGCGGAGCGCCTTCACGTAGCTCTCCCAAGGCACCTCGTTGCCAGCGAGCCGGCGGTAGAGTTTGGCCGCTTCGCCTCCGAGCCCCTCGATGCCTACCGCCTCGTGGAGGGCCGCGCCGGCGCGATCGGCGTCGTCGGCGCCGAGCTCCACCCGCGCGATCTCCACCAAGGCCCAGGCGCGCGTCTCGTCGTCGGTGGCCGCCTCGAGCAGCCGCTCGGAAGCTTCACGGGCTTGCTCGCGATCGCCAGCGTCGAGGGTGAGCTTGAGCTGCATCCGCAGCGCCTCGCGGTGGGTCGGCTCGGCAGCGAGCACGCGCTCGAGGGCCCGCCGCGCCTTGGCCGGTTCGGGGAGATGATCCGTGTAGATCCGCGCGAGCCCGAGGTGGGCCTCGAGCTTGGAGTCGTCGATGCGTACCACCTTGTGAAACAGCTCCGCCGCCTCGCTGAACTGTGCGTCGCGCTGGTAGAGCGCTGCGAGCTGGAGCATCGCTTCGGGGTGCTCGGGGTCGGCCACGAGGGCCCGCTTCACCACCGTCATCGCCACGCCGATGTCTTGCTTGCCCAGCGCGTAGAGCTCGCCCACGCGACGCCACAACGCCACCTTGCGCGCGATCTTGCGAGCGTTGTGCGCGGCCTGGCTGAGCTTGTCGATCAAGCGGTCGAGCTCGTTGTTGCCGAGCAGCGCCGAGGTCATCTGCGCGGCCACTTCGTGATCGGGGCTCCGGGCGAGGGCGCGCTCCGCGTCTTCGATGGCGCCCGCTCGATCGCCGAGCCGTGACAGGACGGCCGCGCTCTGCACGAGGAGGTCGGCGGCCACGGTGTTATCGCGGGTGAGCTCCGCTTCACGCCGGTACGCGTCCACCAGGGTGGACGCGTCACCCAGGGCGGAGCCCACCTTGGCGAGACCTCGGAGCGCCGCCACGTTGTCGGGGGCGAGCTCGAGCGCGCTCCGATACGCGGTGAGCGCAGCCGATGGGTTGGTGCTCGAGAGCGCGTTGCCGAGCCGCGTGAGGTAGTGGCTCCGCAGACTCGGCGCGTCGACCGTCTCCGTGTAGCGGCTGTCGACCTCGGCCATCAACGCGGCGTCGTTGGCGGCGCGCGCCACCCGCTCGAGGGCTCGGAGAGCCCACGGGTTCCCCGGCTCGGCGGCGAGGATGCTCATGCACACCGAGCGCGTCGCCGACCCGTCGTCGTCGCCACCGCGCACGATCAGGCGCCCCTGTTCCACGAGCGCAGCCACGCGAGCGCGGGGAGAGCCGAGCACCTCCGCTTCGACCGCGAGCAGGGCCTCGAGGCGTTCGTTGTCGCCCTGCTCCACCACGAGGCCCTCGAGGGCGAGCAGCGCGGCCACGTTGTTGGTGTCGGCGATCACCACCTCGTCGTAGGCAGCCATCGCGTCGTCGAGCCGGCCGAGGCGATCGGCGCGGAGCGCGGCGGCGCGGAGCTGCGCATCCACCTGGAGGCGCGGGTCGCGCAACGAGAGCGCCTGCGTGCCGAGCGTGTCGGCGAGCTCCTTCCAGGCACCAGCCACCGCGTGCACTCGCGCCAGCGCCTCGAGCGCGGGGAGATACCCCGGAACCGCTTCGAGGGCCCGTTTGTAGGCCACCACCGCGTCGACCGGCTTGGCGAGATGGATCTCGTGCACCTCCCCGAGGAGCAGGGCTGCCCGCGCGGTCTGGGCTGGATCGTGGCTCGTCTCCACCTCCTCCGCGAGGGTCTTGGCGAGGCCCTTGTGATCGCCCTTCTGACGCAGCACGCGAGACAGCGCGGCGCGGGCGAGGGAGTGGCTGGGATCGGCCTCGAGCGCACGTTGGTACCAGGACACCGCGCGGTCGGCGTCGGCGAGCTCTCGCTCGCACAGCTCGGCCATGCGCACCAAGAGCGCCACCCGCGCCGGGCCTTCGGTCACGATGGAGAGCTGAAGCTCGTAGGCGGCGAGGAGCTCCTTGGGTTGGCCGAGGCCCTCGTAGATGCCAACGATGCTCCCGACGGCCGCCGCGTGTTGGGCGTTGCGCTCGAGGATCGTCGAGAGGCGAGCGAGCGCGCCGTCGGTGTCGCCGAGGTGCTCGTAGGTGACCATCGCGGCGCGATGGGCGAGCGCGAGCATCCGCGGGAGGTTCTTCTCGAGCTTCGCTTCGCGGTCGAGCGCATCGACGAGGTCACGATAACGCCCGGAGGTCTCCGCGGTGCGCTGGAGGGCGACGATGGCGGAGAGGTTCTCCGGCTGTCGATCGAGGATCCGCAGGAAGGTGGCGGTGGCGCCGGAGTGCTCGCCGAGCACGTCCTCGTAGATCGCGCCAATCTTGAACAGGTACGCGATCGCGATGTCCTCGCGCGGGGCGATGTCGACCGCGCCGTCGTAGAGCTCGATGAGCGAGCGATGACGTTGCGCGGCGGTGTGGAGCTGGACGAGCGCCTTGAACGCGCCCTCGTGGTGCGGGTCGAGGGCGAGCGCATGCTCGTAGTGCTCCACCGCGTCCTCTGGTCGAGCGAGGCGCGTGTCGAAGATGTCGGCGGCCCGCGCGTAGGCGGCGGCGCGGGCCGCCGAGCTCTGGCTCGAGGAGCCCTCGCCGACGTACATCCGCGCGAGCGCGGCCCAGTCGCCGATGGAACGATAGAGCCCGTCGAGAGCGGCGATGGCGGGGGCGTAACCGGGATCGATGGCGAGCGCCGCCTCGAACCAGCGGATGGCCTCGCGCTCTTTGCCCTGCTGTCGGCGGTGGAGCTCGCCGAGGCGATGGAGCGCGCTCAACTGCTCCGCAGGACGCTTCACCGCGCTCGCGAGACGTTCGAGCGCGTAAGCCGCGCCCTTGGGAGCGCGCGCTTCGAGGTAGAGGCGGGCGAGCTCGTCGAAGAGCATCACCTCGTGGGGGCTGAGCTCGGCCGCCTTCTCGAGCGCGGCGATCGCCTCGCTGTGGGCCCCAAGGCGTTCGCTGTAGATGCGACCGATGGACCAGTGCGCTTGGGAGCGCACGCCAGGATCGCGGGTGAGGCTAGCCTCCCGCTCGTGGGCAGCGATGAGCTCTCGCCAGCGCCCCTGAGAGAAGAGCAACCGCTGGAGCTCGGCGAGCGCGGTGGGCGTTTGGGGATCGAGGCTGAGCGCCACCTCGTAGCGCTCGATCGCCGCCTCCGGCTTGCGCAGCCGCCGCTCGAGGACGCGCGCGAGGCGGACCAACACCGCCGCGCGGTGCTGAGGATCCTCGGCGACGGCGTTGGCCTCCAGCTCGAGCGCGTCGGCGAGGCCGCTCCAGTCTTTGGCCTGGAGCTCGGCGTGCTGCAGCGCCTTGAGCACGGTGACGTTGCTGGGATCGCAGGCCGCGGCGGCGCGGAACGACTCGCGCGAAGCCTCGTGATCGCCGGCGACGTCGAGCCAGGCGCAGCCTTCTTCGTAGTGCAGCAGCGCCTTGTGGGCGGGGTCGTCGGTGAGCGCGATCTCGGCGTCGAACAGCTTCGCGGCCGCGCCCACGTTGCCGAGCTCGAGCTGGAGCGCTCGGGCGGCGCGAATCGCAGGCAGAGAGGAGGGGTTGTGCTGAAGGGCCGCCGCGTAGGCCTTCAGCGCGCTCGCCGTGTCGCCGGCTCCCTGACCGAGCTCGAAGTGAAGGCGTGAGGCCCGCGCCGCGTCGGGCTTGAGCGCGAGCTCGGCCTCGCAGAGCTCGGAGAGGGATCGCAGCCGCAGCGTCGGCGCCGGCATCGGCACCTCGTCGAGGACGCCGACCTGGCTGACATCGGGCGCGCGAGCTGCGGGGGGCGCCGGCGTCTCCGCCCGTGGGGCAGGCGGCGAGGGGGCCTCGGCGTGCTTCCTCGGGCCTCTGGCCTCCGCGCGCTTGGGCGGGGCCGGCGGGGACTCGGAGCGCTTGGGTGGAGCGGGCGGGGGCTCGGAGCGCTTGGGCGGCGCGGGAGGCTCGGAGCGCTTGGGCGGCGCGGGGGGATCGGAGCGACGCCGCGGCGGAGGTTTGGTCGGTGGGCGACGCGACGCGTCGGGGAGCGTCGGCTCGGGCCGCTCCCGAAGCGGCGGCGCGGGCCGCGAGGGAGGGCTCTTGGCACCGGTGTCGGAGTCGCGCGGGGGCGTGGGAGGGCGCTTCGAGGTGGGCGGGGGGCGCGGGGGGGCCTTGCGCATGGGGGGCGGGGCGCCCAGACCGACGTCTTGGATCTCGTCGAGGTGCAGCTCCTGAGTGATCGGATCGAGGACGCGGGGAGAACTGGGCGCCTCTTCGGCGTCGTCGCCAGCGACTCGGATGGGCACGGTCGGCTCGTCGCCGAGGCTGGTGTTGGCGCTCACCTTCCCCCAGAACTTTCCGCGTTGGGGCGTCGTTCCGCCAGGAATCGTGACGCTACCCTTCCCCCGACGCTTGGGGACGACACCGCGCGCGGCGGGTCCTGCGAGCGGCGGTTTGGCCTCGTCCGCGAGCTCGCCCGCGTGTCCGAGCAACGTCTTGTGGCGCTCGCGGTGGGGGGACTCGTTCGCTCGGTCGTCCTCGTCCTTGGGTGTGGTCTCGTCGTTCGAATCCCCGCTCATCGGCGGCATTATCCACCTGGGGCGCCGCTGGGAGTATCTATTTGCCGCTTTGCCTCGACCCGCCTGCGGCGAGCGGCGTCGCGGTGGGCTCCGATCAGCTCACGTGGACGAGCCTTCGCTCGCGAAGCTGTTCGATGAGCTCGACGACGTCGGCGCGGAGCGTCGCGGACTCCACCTCGAACTCCGCACCCATCCGCTCGCAGAGCGCGGTCACCGTGGTCTCTTCCTGCAAGAGCTCCCACACGCGCGAGCCTACGGGGTTGAGGCCGAAGTACTTGCCACTCTCGAGATCCAGGAGCACCGCCTCGCCATCCACTACGCGTGAGACGACGTCGACGGAGGCCTTGATACGGCGCTCGTCAGTCACGACCGAGATCTACCCGAGACGCCGCCGGCGCGTCCACCCGAGGGCGAGCCCTGCGAGTGCCAGCGCCCAACCGAGCTTCGGGTCAGCCGGCGCCAAAGCGGTCGCGCACGACGACAACACGTGGCCGTCATAGTCCTCCTCGTCTGCGTCGCCGGCCACCCAGCCGCTGCCCGTGGAGCTGGGACCGGCCCCGCCGACCCCCGCGCCAGCGCCCGCGCCGCCCACGCCGGCGGTGGTGGCCACACTCGAGGTGGCCGCGGTCGTCGAGGCGGCGCTCGTGGTCGGGCTCTCCCCCATGAACTGCGTGATCCAGCCGTACACCGAGCTCGCGCGACCGCTCACCCCCATCTGCGAGCAGTTCTGATCGCCGTAGGAAATCACGCCCGCCACGCGCTCTCCCGCGCCAAGATCGACGAGGTTCGGCCCGCCGCTGTCGCCGGAGCACGGCCCGGTGGTCGGCTGGTTGTACGAGAACTGGATCTGGGCGAGCTGGTCGATGGAGCCTTGGGCGTAGTGCCGGCGCGACGTGCTCCCGTTGGGCGACGAGAGGAGCCCGTAGCCCACGTGGGTGACCGGCGTGCCCGACGACAGCCCGTCCTCGGCGTCGCTGAGCACGGGGATGACCGGCAGCGAGCCGTTGCCGCCCTGGGCGCGGATCATGGCGAAGTCGTAGGTGAGCTGGTTGTCGTTCCAGCTCGGGTGTTGCTCCCAGTCGACGACCTGGAGCACCTGCTCGGCCTGCTGGTAGTTGTCGCCGATGACCACTTGCTGAATCGCGTCCTGCTCGAAGCAATGTGCCGCCGTGAGCACGAAGGCCTGCCCCCCCGACGCCTTGATGATCGTACCGGTGCAACCGCTGAACTGCCCGAACAAGGCCACGACCGCGTCGTGGGTGGTGTCTGGGATGCCGTTGATGATCGGCTCTTCGATCGAACCGATACGCTCCGACCAGTCGCCGGGTGCATCCGCACAGCCGGAGACGAGGGGAAGCGCTGCGAGGACGCAGAACGCGAGGCTTCGACGCATGGGGGGAGAACCTTCCGGGGGGGCAAGCGGAGGGCGACCCGTGAAGACGGCATTGTGGGCGCCGGAATCGCGCTGCGCAAGCTCGTGCGTCTCGAGCGGAACTTTCCAACGCGTTGGCGCCGTGGCGCCTCAGCGCCGCTCCCCAGTGAAGCTCGTGGTGAGCTTCACCGACGCGCCGATCACCAGCGCCTCGATCGCGCCGTCGTCGTCCACGTCGCCCGCCCACAGGCAGCCCCCGGCGTAGGCGGTGATCACGTCGCCATCCGGAATCGACACCGCCTGCCAGTCGCCGTCCTCCTTGGAGCCGGCGGTCTCGAACGTGTTGTGGGCGATGGAGAGCCCGAGCAGCGCGCAGTTGACCCCGTTGGTCGCGATGTCGCCGCCGAGCACCGTCGTGAGCTCCGTTCCATCGGCACTGAGCAGGCCGAAGGTCTCGCCGTCTGCCTGCGTGACGGTGCCAGTGCACACTCGCTCGCACTCCTCGTTGTTCGTGTTGGGACCGCACTCGCTCGGCTCTGGCTCGACGAGATCGCCATCGCAGGTCGACTTGGGAATGGTGACGTAGACGTTCCGTGGAAACCTGGCGTTGCGCTGCTCGAGCTCGACGTAGGTGGGCCAGACCTCGCTCGGACACACCACCTCGTCGCGGGAGCAATCGAGCTCGAAGGTGATCGGCTGTCCGTCGTGATCGATGGTGATCACGCCCCCTTGCGCCCCCAAGGTCTCGTGATACACGGCGCCGCCGATGGCGATCTCGACGACGAGGTCGTCGTGCCAGGAGAGCGACCAGCCGCCGGACACGTCGAGCACGTCCTGCCCAGCCGCTCCGCCGCCGCAGCCCTCGCCTCTGGCGGCGAGGAGGAGCGGGGACATCATGATGCAGAGGGCGAGGGCGGAGCGAGAGGTGATCTTTCGCATGGGATCCCCCAGAATACACGACCCAGCGTTTTCGGTGGGGGGTCTCTGTCGCTGGATTGTGGCGTGTCACGCGGGCGCGACAGACCTAAGCTCTGCGCATGCTCGCGTCCCACATCGAAGGGGTGATCGTGTTTCGGCGGGGAGCGCGCGTCACGCGCGCGGCGACGCTCGAGCTCGACCCGATGCCGAGAGAAGTGCGCGTCTCCGGGCTTCCCCTGTGCGTCGACGACGGCTCGATCCGCGCGCGGGTGGAGGCGCTCGAGCCAGGACCGGTTCCGATCGCCACGGGCCTCCGCGTCACCCTCGACACCCACGCGGCGGATCCGGCGCTGCTCCCCGCCGACGACGAGACGCTCGAGGCGGCCGAGGACGCCCTCGCGCGCCTCGTGGGCCTCATGGCGCAGACCGAGCGCGATCTGGATGGCCTCCGCCGCCTCGATCTGCACCCTCGCGGACAGCTCGAGGGAGCGCCCCCGGGTCCTTCGCCGGCCACGCCGCGCCGCGCGCTCCTGTCGTTCCGAGCCAAGCGTAGGCGCAACCTCGAGGCTCGCCGCGCCGCGCTGCAGCAGGAGCTACGCACCACGACCCGGCGGGTCGGCGAGCTGCGCGATCGCGACGCCCGCGGCTCCTCGTCGCGTCAGGCCCGCGCTCACGAGCTCCGCAAGTGTGTCGTCGTTGCGCTCGAGCCGGTCGCCGGCGAGCGGGGCGCGGCGCGCGCACGCCTCGTGCTCGAATACGTGGTGCCTGGCGCGTGTTGGGCCCCGAGCTACACGCTGCGGCTCGACGGTGCGAGCGAGGCCACGCTCGAGCTGCGCGCTCAAGTCGCGCAGCGGAGCGGCGAAGACTGGAGCGGGGTGTTGCTCACCCTGTCGACGGCGGCGGCGGACGCCTTCACCGAGCTGCCCGAGCTGCCGAGCCGACGCATCGGGCGCAAGCAGCCGACCCCCGCGCGGCGCGGCTGGCGGCCCCCACCCCTTGGCGTGGAGGCGCTGTTCGTCGACTACGAGCGGGCGCTGCGGCGGCGAGGGGAGCGAGCGCCGGCCAGCGCGAGCCCTCAGGACGACGAGCTCTACCTCGCCCGCTCGGGAGGGCTCGACGGCGAGAGCGAAGGAGCGATCGAGCTGTCACGCATGCTCGACGCGCCGACCGGCGCGTTCCCACGCCAGCCCGAACCCGCACCAGCCCCGGAGTTTGCCAGCGCGGCCGCGCCGATCCCAAGGGCCCCCGCCCCCCAGGCCTCGCCGGTGCTCGCCGCGAGAAAAAGCTCCGGCTTGCTGAGCGGGCTCGGAGATCTGCTGGGCGGAGGAGGTCCAGGCAGCGGCGCGCCCCTCGGCGACGCGCCGGTGAGGCTGCGCTCTCCGCAACACGGCGTCGAGCCCGCTCCCCCCGCCGAGGTGAGCACGCCGGAGCCGATGCTCGACTACGGGCGACTGCGCTTGACCCCACCGGAGCGCGGCGGCCGCGGGGTGTTGACGCTGCTCGATCAGCCATCGCTCTACATGGAGCTCATCGTCACCCACACCGCGGTGGCCGCGCTCGAGCTCACGAACGCGGAGGTCGCGAGCCTGCTCGACGAGGCTCGGCGGACGGCGGCTTCGATCGACACCGAGCGCATGCCAGCGGGCCACCACCTCGCGTGGTCGGGCCACTATGATCACGCCTACGCTGGCGGGAGTCGCGTCGATGTGCCGTCCGACGGGGAGTTCCACAACGTGCCCGTCGCGCTCCGAGAGGGGAGCGCTCGTGTCGTCCACGTCGTCGTCCCTCGTGAGGCCAACGACGTCTTCCGCGTGGCCCACATCAAGAACCCGCTGGCGGCACCGCTCATGGCCGGTCCCGTGGACGTGTACGTGGGCCGCGACTACCTGGTGACGAGCGCGCTCTCCTCCACGCCGGCGGGCGGTGAGCTCACCGTCGGGCTCGGAGTGGCCCAAGGGGTGAAGGTGGCGCGCAACACTCGCTATCGCGAGGAGGCGACGGGCCTGATGAAGGGCACGCTCGTGCTCCACCACGAGATCGAGATCGAGGTGGGGAACCACAGCGGCGCCCCCATCGAGCTGGAGGTGCGCGAGCGCATCCCCACGCTGCGGGAAGGAGAGGAAGACATCAAGCTCGAGCTCGGAGAGGTGACCCCCGCGTGGGAAGCCTTCGATCCGAGACCGAGCCGCGACGGCGAGGTCCGCCTTCGAGGGGGCTACGTGTGGCGGCTCGAGCTCGCGGATGGCGAGCAGGCCGAGCTCTCCGCGCGCTACGCGCTGCGCATCGCGGCCAAACACGAGCTCGTGGGCGGCAACCGGAGGGAGGCGTGATGAGCACCCGTGACGAACAGACCACGCTGCTCCCCATCACTCGGGTGACGCTCTTGGAAGATCGCGCGCAAGTGGCGCGACGTGGAAAGGTCGCGCTGGCGGCCGGGGCATCGCGACTCACGGTAAAGGCGGTGTCGCCTATCCTCTCCGACAAGTCATTGACCGCGCGGACGGCGTCGACCGATGCCGGCTTGCGGGTGGTAGACGTGCGGGTGGTGCGCCGCGGCGCGCTGAGCACCGATCACAAGAGCGATCTGCGATCGGTGCTCACGCGCGAGCGCGAGCAGCTCGACGACGAGGTGGCGCTCGCCGAGGCCGAGAAGCTCGCCGACGAGGAGCAGCTCGCCCTTCTCGACGCGCTGATGGTGCTCACCCTGGACGACCTCGCGGCGGACGCGGCCTGGGGGCGAGCGCCGGGTGCGGAGGCCGACGTCGAGCTCGATCAGCTCGCGGAGGAGCGCAGCGCGTTGCGGGAGCGGCTCGTCGTCGCGCGGCGTGGCCTCGAGGAGCTGGTGGGACGGCGCGCCCGCCTCTCGCGACGCATCGCCGAGCTCGAACACCCGTCGACGCTCATCGAGGCCGATCTGGAGCTCGACGTGGAGGCGGCGGAGGCAGGCACGTTCGCGCTCGAGGTGGACTACGTGGTCCCCAACGCGTGCTGGCGGCCGTATCACACCGCCGAGCTCCGCGACGGGGAGGTGCGCTTCTCCACCGATGGCTGCGTATGGCAACACACGGGAGAAGACTGGCAGGGCGTCGACTTCGTGTTCTCCACCGAGCGCGCATCGCTGGGCACCGAGCCGCCAGCGCTCACCACCGATCTGGTGCGGGTGCAGCGACGCGCTCCCGCGCTCGAGGTGGAGGCGCGCGATACCATGGTGAAGGAGGCCTCGCTCGGCGGCGCAAGGAGCGAGGGGCTCCCTGGCATCGACGACGGTGGCGACCCGCTCGCGTTCCGCGCCCTCGCGCCGGCAGACGTCCCTTCGGACGGGCGGCCCCACCGAGTGCCCCTCGCCGTCTTCACGGCCCCCTGCTCCCGAGAGCTCGTGTGTTACCCAGAGCTCGAGCTCGCGGTGCTCCTTCGGACGGAGCAGAAGAACGACGCGAACAAGCCCATCCTCGCCGGCCCCGTCGATCTGATCCGCGACAGCGGCCTCGCGGGTCGTACCGCGGTGCTCTTCGTCGGACCGGGAGAGCGCTTCGCGCTCGGGTGGGGCCCGGAGGCGGAGCTGAGGGCGCAGCGCGACGTCGACGACAAGCGCGACGAAGCGGGCATGTTGTCGTCGTGGGAGGAGACGAGCCACAATGTGGTGGTTCGCTTGAGCAACCTCGGCGACGCGACGCGAGTGGTGCACCTCCGCGAGCGCGTGCCCGTGTCCGAGATCGAGAAGGTGAAGATCGAGCCCGATCCGAGGCGCACCACCGACGAGGTCAGCCCGGATGAGGACGGCTTCGTCGACTGGGAGGTGACGGTGGCTCCCCACGAGCGGAGGGAGATCGTGCTCCGCTACCGGGTGAAGAAACACAGCGACGTCGTGGGACTCTGATGGCTCTGGGGCGAGCGGACGAGCTCGACGCGCTCGAGCACGCGGTGGCGAGTCATCCGCGCCTCGGGGCGGCGGCCCCCATCCGAGCGCGCGCGGCCACCTTCGGCGAGCTCGCGTTGGAGAGCCTGGCGCGGCGTGACGAGGGCGCACGAGCGCTCGCGCTCACCCTGAAAACGTTGGAGCGTGGTGCGCGGGAGCGGGTGTTGCTCGACGCGGTGATCCGCGATCTGCTCGCGCTCGCCACCACCACGAACGACCCGGCGGTGTCGGCCCTGTTCGCGGCCGCGGCCGCGCGCCTCACCCGAGGGCCCGTCACCCCGTCGGCGTGGCGCGACGTCCCGACGGACGCGCCACAGAAGCTCACCGTGGGCGGCGAGCAGGCTTGGGTGTGGGAGGAGCCCAACAACGAGGGGGAGGGCGAGAATGCGCTCGCTCGCCACTTCGAGCGCATGTACGACGAGAAGCTCGCCAACCAGCTCGCGGTGGGCAAGACCAAGCTCCGCCCCCCGACCCCGCACGAGCTCGCGCGTCTCCACGACGCGGCCGCGCTCCTCGAAGGTGCGCTCCCCGAGCTGTCGCCGAGCGTCTTTTCCCACGTCGACGTGATCGCCATCATCGACGCCGCCGAGCCGACGACGAGCCGCATCGTCGACAGCTGCTCTTGGGTGCAGTTCCCGTCGACGGTGTTCCTCTCCCCTCGCGCCTTCCGCGATCCGCTTCACACCGCGGAGGTGCTCTTCCACGAGGCGACCCACCACAAGCACTACGACATCAGGCGCTCCCGCACCATCCTCGCGCCCACCTACGAGGCCTCGCGGGCCGCGCGCATCGTGGCCAGCTGGAACCCGAGCGCACCGGACGAAGATCTCGCTCGCTGGCCCGACGACAACCGCTGGCCGTCGGGTCGCGCCATCTCCGCGGGTCACGTGTACACCTACCTGGCGCTCCTCTTCGCGCGCTTCGTCGAACGACATCGAGCGCTCTCGCTCGGACCGCTCGCCCCGCTCCGTGAGCGCGCCCGCGTCGTCACCGAACGCAGCCGCTACCTCATGGCCGAGCTCGCCGCCCGCGCCGGGGCCGATCTCGGGGCGGATGGACACGAGCTCTTGGCGTTGTCGAGCGACTGCGCGGCCCGCGTCGACCGGTTTCTGACCGAGCTCGAGCGGCGGTAGCGCGCACCCACCTGTACGCTGCCGAGAAATCGCGTTAACCGGCGGCTCCGACCTATGATGATGCGGGTGACGGACGATCCAGGGGCCGGCTTCGTGCGGGAGCTGAAGAGCGATCAACTCGAGGCGCTCGTGGAGACGATCTACGTCGTGGCCTTCGCCGACGGACACTACGGGGAGGAGGAGCGGGCCCACTTCGAGAACTGCGTCGCGCTGCTCACCGGGGGGCGCCTCGCCGGCTCCCACTTCGACGAGGTGGTGGGCAGAGCGATGGCAGAGCTCCGCCAGGGCGGTCGACAGGCGTGGCTCGGCTCGCTGAGGGAGCGCCTGCCGTCGGCGCGGCTCCGCCAGATCGCGCTCATCTTGGCCATGGACATGGCCGCCGCCGACGGGGTGCTGCACGAGGGCGAGCGCTCGTTGATCGAGTCGCTCGGGCGCGCGTTCGGCATGAACGAGAGCGCCACGCGCGAGATCCTCGAGGGTCCCCAGCCCTCGCCCTCTTAGGGCTCCCAGGCCGCTGAGAGCAGGCCCGGCCCTCCGCCGTCACGGCGAAGCGTCGCTGTCCGTGTCGGAGACGGAGACCGCGACCGTCTCGCCGTCGCGCACGCCGAAGCGGCGGCGAGCCACGGTGACGAGCTCGGCGAGATCGAGCAGCAGCTCGGCGTGATCGCGACGCCACGCGGCGTCGCTCTCTTCGATGAGGCGCACCGCGCCGGCGAAGAGGGCCTCGCGCTCGAGCTCGGGGGGGAGGCGCGCGCGGAGCGACGCGACCAGTCGTTGCGCGTGACCGACCACCCGCTCGGCCTCGCCGAGCTCGACCTCTCCCCCCTCGACCGCGCGGAGGAGGCGGCAGCGGTATCCGTGGCACACCTCGAAGCGCTCTGCATACACCGTGCATCGGCGTTCGCGATGGTGAGGGCACGCGAGCGAAAATGCGCTCCCGTGAGCGTCCTCGAGGATGGTGAGGTGCATGGAACGCGCGCGCTCCACCTCGTGGGGACGGAGGGGGGCGCGCACGAAGAACGTGCCGTCACAACACAGACCACAGGCGAGGCAGAGGTGGCCTCGCCCCGGCTCGGAGGTCGCGCTCGGCCCGTCGTTCAAATTGCCGCTCGCGCCGGGCTCAGCGCCTCGTTCAGTTGCCGCCGGCGCCGCCGCCACCACCCGCGCCGCCCGCTCCGCCGCTCCCCGGCGTGAGGTTGACGTGCAACCAGTAGGGCCCGCCCCCCTCGGTGGGGACGGTCCCTGCCCAGAAGCTGTCGACGAACACGTAGTAGGGCTCGAGCGCGGTGACCGGGATGGTGATGTCTTGCACCGGGTTGTTCATGGCGTCGAGCGGCCCGGCGCACGCGATCTGGTTGGCCTCCATCGTGCAGCTCCCGTGGCGGACGTGGAGCACGCGACCCCAACACCCGGGCTGACCGGCCGCGCAGAGGTTCGGATCCATGTTGTCCTCGCCCCACCCCAGGCGGAGCCGCATCTCGCCGTCGACCTGGGGGATGAGGGCGTGGACACGGTCGGGCCCGCCCGGACTCTGCTCCACCACCTGACAGCCCGCGTCTTGAAAACCGTGCGAGTCGCTGTTGGCGACGGTGCTGCCCTGGATGGGCGGGTTGTCGCCGCCGATGATGTTCACGGTGAGCGGGTTGGCGCAGCTGTCGTTGCTGCCCGGCTCGAAGTTGCACTCGTCGTCGCAGCCATCGCCGGTGTCGAGGTTGCCGTCGTCGCACTGTTCGCCAGCGTTGGTCGCGCCATCGCCGCAGGTGGCAGCGGTGAAGCCGAGGCTGAGCGCGTACTCGCCGCCCGTGTCCCCCTCGCTGTCCACGAACAGGTAGTAGGTGCCCGCGTCGAGGGCGAGGATCCAGTTGCGCGCGCTGCCCATCGACCCCGCGTCGCGGCAGAACAGCGTGGAGCTCTTGTTGTCGCAGAAGCGACGCATGTAGATCGAGACGTCGTAGCCACCAGCGGGCTGCACCGAGATCGTCAGCGTCCCCGCGCTCGCGACGTTGAGCTGGTACACCAGCTCGGGCCCGTCGACCTGTTCGCAGCCGGAGTCGTAGTCGTCCATCGCGGTGGAGGTGTCGCCCACGAGCGTCACGCCCGTTCCCACGTTGAGGCTCACGGGCCAGCCGTTGCACTGATCGGTGCCGGTGTTCAGGTCGCCACCGCCCCCAACCCCGCCCGCGCCGGTGCCCCCGCTGCCTCCGCCGCCGGGCCCCGCGAGGCCCATGCCGGTCGACGTGGTGGTGGAGCTCGAGGTGGTGCTGGAGCTCGTCGCGGTCGTGGTGGGGTTTTCGGTCTCGTCGTCGGAGCAACCCGATTGGCTCAAGGTGCTCGCGAAGAGCACCAACACGCCGGCGGCGAGGATTGGCAAACGAACGTTGCTCATCTGAATAAGACCTCGAGAAAGCAGCTAGTGATGGTCGGAGCGACCTGTCTTCCCTCTCTCGCGAGTATCGCGTGCCGCTTCCCGTGGCGCAAGCACGCGAAGCGTTCACGCCGAGGTGGTCGGCGAGGAGCGGCGACACACGACCCGCTGGAAACCGTCGGGGATCACGGCAGGGTCGTGCGCGATCACGACCACACGCGCAGTCGCCGCGATTTGTTCGATGAGTTCGCGCAGCCAACCGCGCGCTGTGGCGTCGAGCCCGGCCTCGGGCTCGTCGAGCACGACCAGCTCCGGCGAGCCCAAGAGCGCGCGGGCGAGGTGCATACGTTTTCGCTCGCCTCCGGAGAGCTCCGCCACGAGCACCGTGAGGGGATCCACCGCGCCGCCGCGGGCGCGCAGGGCGCGGTCGAGGCCCACCGCGCTCAGCGCGGCGCGGAGCGTCTCGTCGTCGAGCGAGGCCCGCGAGAGGAGCCGCAGGTGCCACGCGACCGAGCGGTTGCCGGCCACGAAGCCCTGCTGAGGGACGTAGGCCACGCGCGCCCGGGCGTGCTCCCAGTCGACGTCGTGCCCTTCGACCGCGCCAAAGCGGAGACTCCCCTCGGTGGGCTCGAGCACGCCGACGAGGCACAAGGCGAGGGTGGTCTTGCCCGCGCCGTTGTCGCCGCACAAGGCGAGGCCCTCGCCGGCGCTCCAACACGCCGTGACCGACGTTGGCGTCTTCGCTTCGGTCCCCGGATAGCTGAAGCCCACCCCCTCGAGCCGCACCTCGTCCCGAGCGAAGTCGACGGCGTGCTGCCCGGAGCGCGCGGGGCCGGTGGCGCCCGCGACGAAGCGCGCGAGCACCGCTCTCATGGGTGCGCTGCGGACGTGGCTCTCGAGGCCGCGCAGCGCGCCGAACGCCACCGCGAGCGCCGTGGCGCCGAGGATCCCGACCTCGGCGACGCGA
This sequence comes from uncultured Polyangiaceae bacterium, assembly GCA_964401935.1. Lineage (GTDB taxonomy): Bacteria > Myxococcota_A > Polyangia > Polyangiales > Polyangiaceae > JAPYTK01. The sequence goes on along the minus strand of CAYOAL010000014.1, from coordinate 96,246 downwards.
ACGAGGGCGGCGTCGGTCGCGTCTCGACTGGAGAGGGGCACGATCGCGACGAGGAGCGCCACCCCGACGGGCAACAGGCCAAGGAGCACGCTCACGGTGCGGGCGCGGCGCTCGGCGTGGGCCATGCGACCGACCTGGTCCAAGAGCTCCTCGGCGTGCCGCTCCTCGACGCCGTGCACCCGCAGCTCGGTGGCTCCCTCGAGGAGCACCTCGAAGCCGGTGGCCACCTCCGCGTAGCGACCGAACGACTCGCGCTGCGCCTGCCGGAGGCGGCGGTGGGCCACGAACACGAGCGGCGCCGCGATCCCCAGCGCGAGCAGCCCGACCCCGAGCCACGCCACCTCGAGGAGCGTCACCACCGCCACGAGGGTGAGCGCGAGGCCTGCGCCGTTCGCCAAGAGCTGCGGCACCGTGACGGCCTCGTGGCTCGCCCGACTCGACACCGCCTCGATGAGCGTGGCGAGGTTGAACGAGATCTCACGCCCGCCGAGCCGCGCCACGTCCCAACCGCGGGTGGCCGCGACGAGGCGCTGCCAGTGCCGGCGCAGCGAGGCCTCGGTGACGAGCCCGCCGAGGAAGCCGCGCGCCACCGACAAAACGTTGACCGAGGCGGCAGCCACGACCGCCGCCTCGCCGCGACCGCGGGCGAGCGCCAAGAGCGACACGGGCACCGCGAGCCGCGCCGACAGATCGATCGCCGCGAGCAGCAGCGTCGCGCCCCAGGGCACCGCGCGCTTGTTCGGCGCTTCGTCGAATCCCCTCACGAGCCCGTTGAATGTTCTCCCGCGATCGGCAACTGATACCATGTCTCGCTCCGACGACCCAGGCTCGATCACGCAGGCGTGAGATGCGCCCATGCTCGAGAAATTCATCAGCAAACTCGACACTCTCCAGGCCGACGAGCGCAAGTTCGCGCTCGCCGCCTGCGCCTGCGCGCCCGTGGTCGAGGTGGCGCTGAGGACGCTGGGCCTGTCGCGAACCCTCGACTGGGTGGAGCGGCTCACGCCTCCTCGTCGCCACGCTCGCGCAGGGGTGCGGCACGCTCACTTCGGGATCGCGCCTGAACGCGCGGCCAGCATCATCGACTCGGTGTACCGGCTCCAGCCGCTCCGCGGCCGCTGCCTCCCCCGGGCGCTGCTCCAGTACGGCCTGCAGCGGCGTTGGGGCACCCCGGTGCGCTTCGTGGTCGGCGTGAAGAAGCCTGCCCGCACCGAGGCCAGCGCGCTCGATCTCGACGCCCACGCTTGGGTGGAGGCGCTCGACGGCCCCGCGCGATCCCCCGAGTTCGCGCCCATCCTCGCCCGCCCCTCGGAGCGGCCGCAGCCCGCGACGGTGGAGGGCGCGGCGTGATCTTCGCGCAGCGCGCGACGGAGGCCGACGCGCCGGTGCTGCTCGCCGCGCGGGGCCGGAGCTCGCGGTGGGAAGAGGGCGCCCTCACCGTGCTCGCCGACGCCGACATCGACAACGCGGCCGCGCTCGCGGCGGCCGGCCTCCCGCTCTCGCCCCACGCGAGCGCAGCGGAGATCATCGGCAAGGCGTTTGCGCGCTGGTCGGACGGCTGCGCGGAGCGGCTGCTCGGCGACTTCGCCTTCGTGGTGTGGGACGCCGAGCGGCGACGGCTGCACGCGGCGCGCGATCCGCTCGGGATCCGACCGCTCTATCGGCGCGAGCGCGGCGGCGTGCTCACGCTCGGCTCGGTGGCCCGCGAGGTGGCCGGGCCCGACGCGCGCCCCGACGCCCTCGGGATCTCGCTCTACATCGTGGGTCGCCACCAGGAAGACGGCTACACGCTGTTCGAGGCGGTGGAGGCCCTCCCCGCCGGCCACCGGCTCGTCGCCGACGAGCGGGGCACCGAGCGGACACGCTTCTACGAGCTGGCGCCGAGCGCGTTCGACGTCGACGACGAGGCCACCCTCGCTCAGCGCTTCGCGTTCGCCTTTCGCGAGGCCGTGAGCTGTCGGGTGACGAGCCGCACCGCGGTGGTCGTCTCCGGAGGGCTCGACTCCTCGTCGGTGGCCGGACAAGCCGCGGTCGTCGCCGACGCCCCCGTCACCGCGCTCCACCTCGCCTTCCCCGGCATCGACTGCGACGAGTCGCACTATTGCGACGCGGTGGTGAGACGACACGAGCTCGCGCTCATCCGCCACGACGCACGCGAGACGAGCATCTCCCACAACGACGGTGATCACCCGGATCTCGTCTTCGATCCAACCGTCGGTTGCTTCGATCCGCTCTTCGCTGCCGCGGCCGCAGCCGGCGTGTCCACCGTCCTCACCGGGATCGGCGGCGATCAGCTCACCGACGAGTCGGGCCTCGAGTGCGCCGACGCGCTGCGCGACGGGCGGCTGCGCGACGCGGCGCGGATCGCGGGCATCACCCGACGCCCCACCTCCCTCACGAGCTACCAGAACCTCCTCGCCTGGGGCGTTCGGCCCCTCATCCCGGAGCCGATCCGCGCGGCCAGCCGCCGACTGCGGCGCCGCCCGACCCTCGAGCCGCTCACCCCGCGGTCACGGGACCGCGCCCTCGAGCACGTGTACGCCGAGATGCGCCGGGCCGCACGACGCCCGGGTGGCGCGCGGGGCATGCGCCACGAGCTCGCCTGCCAGAGCCTCCTTTGGCCCGTGCTCCAGTCGAGCCGGGTCGCGGCGCGGCATGGCCTGGGAGTACGCCATCCCTTCCTCGACGTGAGGCTGGTGGAGCTGATGCTCGGCGTGCCGGCGCGGGCTCGTTTTCGCGACGGCGTCACCAAGGGCAAGCCGCTCTTGCGCCGCGCGCTCGGGGCGCTGCTCCCCACCGAGGTGGCCACGCGCACCGACGCAGGTGAGTTTTCGGACTACTTGAGGTACGTTCTGTTGCAACGAGGAAAACGACAGACGACGGCATTGTTCGCCGAGAGCCGACTTGCGGATCTGGGGATCATCGACCAAAACGCGATGCGCGACGTCCTGGAGGGGTCGTCCCCTCTTCGGATCAAGCGCCTGAAGCTAGCGACGGGCATGGAGCTGTGGCTCCGCAGGACTTGGGCATGAACGAGCACGAAGAAACCACGACAATGACGGCGGCGACGGCGAATCCGGCCAGCGGAGCGGAGCGAGCCGCCACCAAGGCGACGAAGAGAGCTTACGAGAAGCCGAGCCTCATCGAGTATGGCGACGTGCGGGAGTTCACCCGCGGGCCGGGGGGCTCCGTGCAGGACGTCTTCGGCGGCGACAGCTACTCCAAGGCCTGAGCAGGCCGCATGTGCCGACCTATCGCCTGAGCGGCGTCTCTGTCGTGAGCGAGATCCCGCTCGACCGCTACGTGGCGGCGACCCC
>CAYOAL010000014.1:0-92829 GCA_964401935.1 uncultured Polyangiaceae bacterium | reverse complement strand
AGCGGCGGCGACCCCAGCGGCGGCGACCCCAGCGGCGGCGACCCCAGCGGCGGCGACCCCAGCGGCGGCGGTTCCGGTGGTGCAGGGGCCCACGGTGGTGCTGCGCCGGCGGGACGACGCGGTCCCGCACCACCACCTCGTCCACACCGTGGAGGTGGCGGGACGGCGCGTCCTGGCGTTTGGGCGGGGACCGTTCGGGTTCGTCGTGCGCACCGACGAGCAGGCGACGTTCACCATCGATCCCGAGGGCACCGAGGTGTCGTGCCACCCCGATCCGGGGACGGATCCGGCGCTGTTGCCCTCGATGTTCGTAGACCGCGTGCTCCCCCACGTCGTCGAGCTGCGAGGGGGCGTGGCCCTGCACGCGAGCGCAGTCGCGCTCGGCGACCGCGCGGTCGCGTTCGTGGGGGCGCCAGGGGCGGGGAAGAGCACCCTCGCCGCCGCGCTGTGCCCGCCGGGGCTGTTCCTCGTCGACGACAGCGCCGCGCTCGACGTGGAGGAGGGGCGGACCTGGCTGCATCCGAGCTACCCCTTCGCGCGCCTCGCGCCGGAGACCGCGGGGGGCCTCGGCGGCACCAACGATCTCAGCGCGGCGCCGACGCGCTCGCTGAAGTGGCGCACCCCGCGCCGAGGGAGCGAGGAGCGGCACGCGCTCGCCATCATCTTCGTGCTGGCCGCTGGGGAGACGGTGAGCGTCGCCCCGCTCGGGCTCCGCGACGCGATGGTGGAGCTGGCCCGACACCTCTACCGGATCGATCCCACGGATCGGAGCCGGCTCGGGCGCGAGCTCACGCAGCTCGAGCGGCTCGCCCGCAGCACCCCCGTTCGACGCCTGGGTTACCCGCGGCGTCTCGACGCGGCCGAGTCGGTGCGCGAGGCGGTCTCCGCCGAGCTCGAGGCAGCCGCCGCGGCGCGCTCGACGGCCCTCCCGAGGGCGTAGCGCGCACAGCCCGCGAACCAGCGCGCGGTGTCGTCCCGCAGGCTCGCCTGGCGCAGGAGCCACGGGAGGCCGGGCGGGCGTCGGCCCCGAGGAGGGAAGGCGTCGAGGGGGAAGAACCAGCCAAACCACCGCTGGCGCCACCGCGCGGGGCGGCAGCGCTCGATCACCTCCTCGGGCACGCTGGGCGAGCCGGCGGCCCCGAGCAGCTGGGCGACCACGTAGAGGGCGATGGTGAGATCCCACGCGCGGGCCCGTCGCACGAGCACGTCGACCTCGGGGCCGGCGCTGAACAGCAGGTGGAGATCGAGCCACGCCAGCGCGTGGTCGAAGTCGGTGGTGGCGGCGTGGAGCGCGACGAGGAGGAGGTGGTCTTCGAGCGCCGGCAAGGCGAGGGCCTTGCCGGCGGGGCTGGCGCGGCCGAGGATCGCGTCGAGATCGATGTTGCGGTCTACGATCTTGTCGAGGCCGGTGTGAAGCTCGACGAGGAAGCGCCCGGCGCCGATCTGGAGCGAGAAGACCGCCTCGCCGAGCCACGCGTTGGAGAGCGGTCGACCCTCGGGTGGAGGCTCGCGGGTGAAGCCATGCGTCGTGAGCGCGGCGAAAGCCTGCGCCCAGTCGCGCGCTGGCACCAAGAGGTCGATGTCGCCCATCGGCCGCATCCACGGCTCGGGGTAGACGGTGCGCGCGAGCGCCTCTCCTTTCACCACCAGCGCGGTCAGGTGGGCCGCGGCGAGGGCGTCGTCGAGCCGATCCATCACGTGGTCGCGGAGCAGGGCCTGCGCACGCGCCTCCGGGACACCGTAGTGATCGGTGATCCAGCGCCTCGGCTCGCCGAACGCGCGTCGCAGACGCTGGACCTCCTCGTCTCGCACTCCCGGAGCGTAGTCACTCGGCGGGAGCGCCGCACGCGATCCACTCCGCGAGCTGATCGCGCTCTTCTTGCGGAGGATCGTCGGGGCCGGGGGGCATGGTCGCGTTGTCGGCGGCCGAGCGCAGAAAGATACGCTCCCGCAAGGCGAAGACTTGGTCGTAGGTGTCGAACACGTACGCGATCGGCGCGCCGCTGCGCTCCTCGGCGGCGGCGGCGTGACAGCGGTTGCAGTGCTTGAGGAAGAAGGGGCGCGCAAACTCCTCGTAGGTGAGATCCGTCCCCTCCGGTGGACAAGACACGTCCTCGAGCTCCGTGAAGGCGCAGCCCGCCATCAGGAGGAGGCCTGCGAGCAGCACCACGAGGGGAAGGCGAGGCTCACAGCGCATAGCTCAGCCCCAGGTTGAAGCCGCCGCCGGCCTGCACGAGCGGACCCAGATCGTCGGGCATGAGCTTGGCGTAAACGTCGACGCCAGCGAAGAAGCTCAGGTCCTTGCGCGTCCAGAACGGCACGTCGAGGCCGCCCCCGAGCTCACCGCCAAAGCGGTGACGGATGCCGTCGCCGATGCCGAGGAGCATCGTGCCCACGTCGTCCGCGACGACCGCGATCGACTCCTCGTGTTGGTGGAGCACACCGAGCCGAGCGTAGGGTCGGGTGATGCCGAGGCGCCCCCAGATCTGGGTCCCGAGCGTGAGCTGGGTGATCACGCGCTGATCGACCAGCGCGTAACCCTCGCGGGCCAGGAAATGAACGCCGATCAGATCGATGAAGCGAAAGCCGAGCTTGAGCGAGCCGGAGCCGGCGAAGTCGCCGCGCCACTCCGAGCCGGCGGCGTCCGCGCCGAGCGCGAGCTGAAAGTCGGTGGCCGAGGCTTCCGCCGACGTGGTGACGGCGAGCGCGAGGGTGGCGACCAGGGCGAGGTTCTTCATGATGCCTCCTAGAGCAGGGGCGACCTTCCGGGGCGGAAGGACAAGCAAGCCAAGCGGAACGGTGGACTGGGCGCCCACTGCAAGCGGTCGGCCAAAGAGCGAGCAGCGAGCGTCGGTCGGAAAGTCCACGCGTTGCCGAGCCGCGGGCGGTGGGCAGCCAACCCGAGGTCACGGCGGGGTGTGAACGGCCGGATACGGACCGTGCTACGGCGCGAACGTGTCAGAATTCGAGCAACGCGTCGAGGCGCGCAGCGCCGAGAGGAGTCTCGGACAACCCGCAGGAGGGAGCCCGAAAGGGCGACCGACGAGGAATTTCCCGAAGTGCCGGCTCGCCGGCGCTGCGGGCACGACAGGGTGAACGTGAGCGAAGAGAGCGGCAACCAACCCGTGGGTCCGAGCGAGCCCCTCGAAGGGGAGGCTCCCACGCCCAGCGACACGGCGCGGATGAACGCCTCGATGCGCGAGCCGCCGTCCGGCGCACAACCTCAAGAGCGACACGAACCGAACGAGCCTCACGACGAGCACCACGAGGAGCCGCTCGAGGGGCAGCCCGACGACCCACCGCCCGAGAACCCAGCGAGCGTGGAACGCACTTCACGAGAGACGGCCGAAGAGCGCCGACGGGACGCGGTTCGACGCTACGAGGACGCCGCCGATCGAGGTAGCCCCAAGCGCCAGCGCCGACGGCACAAGCGGCGGCGTGAGCCAAGCGTGGCGGTGGCCGCGCAGGTGGCGAAGCTGCCGCTCGAGCGGGCGCTCGAGGCGTGCCTCGGTGTGGCCCTCCTCGGCGCGGTGCTCGCGCTCGGGAGCGTGCACCCGCCGGTGATGGCTGTCGTCGGCGGCGTGAGCACGCTCGCCCTCACTCTCGCGCTCCTCGTGCGCACGTCGCACAGCCCGCCCCTCGTCGGCCCCGCGCTGGTGGCGTGGCTCCTGGCGGGGTGGTGCCTCGTGCAGCTCTTGCCGCTGCCGATGAGCTGGCTCGCGGCGATCGCGCCGAGCAACGCCGACATCTGGGAGCGGTCGCTCCTGGCCCTCGGCGAGCCAGGGCCAGCGTATGCCTCCATCTCTCTCGATCCTGGCGCCACCCTGATCGAGGCGTGCCGCTGGTTCAGCTATGGCGCGGTGCTCACCGCGGCCGCGGAGGTGGCGCATCGGCGTGGCGCGCGCTGGGTGATCGGCCTGGTGTTCGCCACGGCAGTGACGACCGCGCTCGTCACGCTCGGCCACGGGCTCAGCGGGATGACACGCGTGTATGGCTTCTACGAGCCGTCGTTTCAGGTGAGCGCGTGGCACATCGGCCCCCTCCTCAACGCCAACAACCTCGCCGGGCTGCTCAACCTCGGCACGCTCTGTGGGCTGGGCCTGATGCTCTCGCTCGAGTCCCATGAGTCGCCGTGGCTCGCGGTGACCGGCGTGGCCCTGATCGTGGGGGTGGGGATCATCAGCGCGTCGCGCGGTGGCGTGTTGTTGCTCCTCGCCGGGGTGACGATGCTTGGCCTCTGGGTGGAGCTGCCGCTGCGGCGCGCCCGGCGCGGTCCGCCCCTCGGGCGCGCGCGCGCGATGGTGGGGGCGACGTTGGTGATGGGGGTGGCGCTCGCGCTCCTCGGCGCACGCGAGGCGGTGTGGAACGAGCTCTTGGACGAGAACATGGAGAAGCTCCGCCTCCTCGGGGACGTGGAGCCCGCGGTGCGTGACTTCCCGGTGCTCGGCATGGGACGCGGCGCCTTCGAGAGCGTGTTCGCCGCGTACCAAACCACGGGGGGCGGGGTGGTCTTCACCCACGCGGAGAACTTCGTGGCCCACTGGATCGCCGAGTGGGGTGCACCTCTGGCGCTGCTCGGGATCCTCGCGTTTGCGTTCTTTCTCCGCCCCGGGCGCATGGGGGTGGGCAAGAGCGCGCTCGCCGCCGCCTGCTGGTTCGGCATCATGGTGGTGCTCGCGCAGAACCTGGTCGACCTTGGGCTCGAGGTGCCCGGCGTCGCGTTGAGCCTCGCGGTCGCCATCGGCGCGCTGTGGGGCGACCCCGACGTGCATCACCGACGGCACAACCCGGTGCCGACCCGAGCCCAACCGCTCCGCTGGCCGCTCGTCGCGCTCACCGTGGGTGTGTCGATCGCGGCGCTGGGCTTCTGGTTCGGCAGGCACACCGTCACCGCGGATCGGACGGCCTTGCGCGAGCGCTTGCTGTCTCACCCTCCGGGCCGGCCTCCCGCGGAGGTGGCAGGGTTCCAAGCGGAGCTGCGCGCGGCGATCTTGCGACACCCCGCCGAGCCCTACTTCCCGCTCCTCGGCGCCGAGCTCGCGTGGCAAGAGCGCAGCGACGACGCGATCCCTTGGCTCCAGCGTGTGCTCGAGCGCTCCGCGATGAACGGACGCGCACACCTGTTGCTGGCGCGTGTGCTCGAGCGGCTCGGGGTGCGTCACCAGGCACTCCTCGAGCTGCGCCTGGCCGCGGAGAGCGAGCACGCCCTGGTGGGCCACGCGGCGTCCTACGCCGCGCGGTGGGCGTCTACCCTCGAGGCGCTCGAGCAGGCCGCGCCCACCAACGACGACGCCGCGCACTACTGGGATGCGGTGGCGGTTCGGCTCGCAGATCGCGCGCTCGCCGAGGCCTGCGACCATCGCGCGCTCGAGCTGGATCCGACGCGGGTCGGACCGCGAGAGCGGCTGGTGAGAGACATCGTCGAGCGGCGCGCCGCCGGCAAAGACTGCATCGGAGAGCGCGAGGCAGCCTGCGCCCGCGCGGTGGAGGAGCATGCCGCGGTCGCGGAGCGCGAGGCGCCCAACGCCTCCACCGCAGCCACCATGCGCGCGAGCTGGCTCGACGCGACGGGGCAGAAGGAAGCGGCGGAGAAGCTCCTCGCCACGGTCTGCGAGACGGCGGTCGACGTGCTCGACTGCTTGCGACGCCGAGTGAACATCGCGGCCTCGATGCCTGGCGCGGAGCCGTTCGGAGAGGCGGCCAAGGCGCTCCGACGCGCCGCCTGCACCGCCCGCGACGCCTGCGCCGACATCAACACCGCCATCGGCGACCTCCACAGCGCGCGCAAGGAGCATGCGCTCGCGGTGACCTCGTACGAGAAGGCGGTGCGCGACCACGTGACCAACGAGCGGCTGCAGAAGCTCGCCGACGCGGCCACCTCGGCCGGTCTGAGCTCACGGGCGATGCGGGCCCTCGAGCGACTCATCGAGCGCACCTCGGATCCGGCGGAGAGGGCAGCCCTCGAGGCGCGGCGACGCGAGGTGACGGCGAAGATGTTGCGGTGAGCACGACTGCGGTCGCGGCCCGACCCAGCCGCGACGCGCGCGACGCGAGCTACTCGGCGAGCGGCTGAAGCTCCACCTCGAGCTCGCTGTCCTTGGCGTCGCGCCGCACGGTCAGCTTCACCGAGTCGCCCACCTCCTTGTCGTCGAGGTGCTTGTAGAGGTCGTTCGCGTCCTTCACCGGCTTGCCGTCGACGGCGACGATGATGTCGCCGAGCACGACCTCCCCGGTGAGCGCGTTGCGGCGCGTGCCGCGGAGGCCCGCCTTCTCGGCGGCCGACGCCTCCGCCACCCCGAGCACGAGCACGCCAGGCACCCCGGTGCGCTCGCTGAGCTGTGGATCGTGCTGAATGCCGAGGCCCGGGCGCGTCAGCTTGCCGTGTTGGATGAGCTGGGGGACAACCCGCGTCACCGTGTCGACGGGCACCGCGAAGCCGATGCCTGCCGACGCTCCAGACGGGCTGTAGATGGCGGTGTTCACCCCGATCAGGCGACCGCGCGAGTCGAGGAGCGGCCCACCGGAGTTGCCGGGGTTGATGGCGGCGTCGGTTTGAATCACACCGAAGATGGGCACCTTCGCGAGCGACTGGATCTCGCGCCCGAGGCCGCTCACCACCCCGGTGGAGAGCGTGTGGTCGAGACCGAACGGGTTGCCGATGGCGATCGCGAGCTGCCCCACGAGCAGCCCCCCCGAGGCGCCGCGCGCCAGCGGCTTGAGCTTCTCCTTGGGGGCCTTGATCTTCAACACCGCCAGGTCTTTGGTGGGCGCCGCGCCCACCAGCTCGGCGTCGAACGACGACTGATCGGAGAGGGTCACGCTCGCCACGTTGCCCTCGCGGATGACATGAAAGTTGGTGACGATGTGGCCCTGGTCGTCCCACACGAAGCCCGAGCCGGTGCCGGCGGGGATGGTGAGCACGTTGCGCGAGAACGGGCTGCGGCGCACCGAGTGCGTGGTGATGAACACCACCGAGGGGGACGCATCCTGGAAGATCTGGATGATGCGCTTCTCGCTCTCCGCCATCTCCTCGGGCAAGGGCGCGGGCGTCGTCTGCCCCGGCTTGGGTAGCACGAGCTCGATCTTCGGGAGCACCGGCGTCGCCTCGATCTGGCTCGAGCGGGTGTTGGCGCCGCGGTAGGCAAGCCAACCGAGGAGGCCCACGTTCACGGCGATGAGCAGGAGGAGCACGGGCACGAGCACCCGTCCCGGCCGACGCTGCGCGCTGGCGTTCATCGACCGCATAGTAGCTCGCTCGCGCCACGCCGCCAGTGCTCGCACTGCGGCGCGGCGCCCCGCTCTCGTCTCGGTTGGGGCCCGCACGCGCCCGTGGTACCCATGGCGCATGTACCCCGTGGGGGTGGGCGCCAGCGACGTCGGTCGCCTGCGCGAGCAAAATGAGGACAGCTTCTACCTCGACGACGAGCGTCGGCTCTACGTCGTCGCCGACGGCATGGGCGGACATTCGGGTGGCGAGGTGGCGTCGTCCACCGCCATCGCGGCCGTGTCGCGGGTGATCGGCGAGCGCCACGCCGACATCGAGAAGCTTCGCGAGCACAAGATCGACACCCACGAGCTCGCGGCCATCGCCAAGAGCGCGGTGGAGGCCGCCTCTGCCGACGTGTACGCCCAGGCGAACGACGACCCGCGGCTCGCCGGCATGGGCTGCACCCTCACCATGCTCTTGGTGGTGGACAACAAAGCGGTGATGGCCCACGTCGGCGACACGCGGCTCTACCTCGCGCGCGACCACAACGTGAGCCAGCTGAGCACGGATCACACGATGGCCAACGAGCTCGCCAACGCTGGGCTCATCGAACGGAGCGAGGTGGCCGAGCACCAGTACGCGAGCGTGCTGTCGCGTGCCATCGGCACCAAACCGACGGTGATGGTCGACACGCTCGTGCTCGACGTCGTGCCTGGCGACCGCTTCCTCCTCTGCTCGGATGGGCTCCACGACTACATCGAAGACGAGGGCTGGCTGGCTCCCCAGCTCACCGGCGACGACCTCGAGACGGTGGCCGAGGAGCTCGTGAGCTACGCCAACTCGGTAGGTGGGCGCGACAACATCACCGCCCTCGTGGTCGACATCCTCGCCGACGAGCCCGAGATCGAGATCGTCGACGAGATGAGCGTCGACGTGAGCCATCAGTTTCTCGCGCTCGAGTCGGTGTTCTTGTTCGAGGGGCTGTCGATGGCGTTGCTCGCCCGCGTCCTCAATCACTGTGAGCTCCAGGTGTTCGACAAGGGCGCGGTGGTGATCCAACAGGGCGACCCCTGCGCCCAGCTCATGGTCGTCGTCGACGGGCGCTTCGAGGTATCACGCGATGGCGACGCCGACGGGATCCTCAGCGCCGGGGAACATGCCGGCGCCACCACCCTCCTCGCCCCGCGCGCGGCGCGGGCCTCGCTCACCGCCCTCGAGCGAGCGCGCCTGTTGATCATGCGGCGCAGGCCGTTCTGGGCGCTGATTCGCGCGCGACCGTGGCTCGGGGTGGGCCTCCTCGAGCGACTCGGCCGGCGCCTCAGCCGCGACCTCGATCGCTCTATCGAGCAACGCGACGATCCGACCCCGAAGACCAAGTCGGTGGCCCCTCGCGAGCTCTTGTGAGCGACGCACGAAGCGCCATGATGCGCGCCCTTGCCCTCGCCTCGCGCGAGCCTGCCAGGGGATCGAGGTGATAGAGTCGCCGCCATGTGCATCTTCACCGGACCGGTTCGCAGCGTCTCCAACACGAAGATCTTCGGGCGCTGCGACGGGGAGCGACAGGTCTTGGCCTACGCCATGCGCGCGACCTTCGACCGAGAGATGGCGATGGTGTTGCCCCTGCCCGTCGTGCCGGGAGCGCGAGAGGACGCCGTTCGTTTCGTCGATCTCTCCGCGCGTCCGGAGTTGTTCGACGATCTCGACGGGTTGTTCCCCCCCGAGCTGACGATGGGGTTCGGGCCCGCTCCACGCGCCGCCGCCCCGCAACCCCTCGCGGTGATCGAGGTGGGCTCCTTCGTCGCCTCGTTCGTGCCGACGGTCGCAGATTTCGACCGGCTCGACCCGCGGTTTCGGCTCGCCACCGCGGTGTGGGCGGCGCTGCCGCAGCTCGCCACCTTCGGCTTCGCGGTCTTCAAGCTCAAGCCCGGCGCCCAGCGCGTCCACCCGATGGGTCTCGACTTCCCCACCCGCGATCCGAGCACGGTGTTCTTTCCGTGCGTGCACGTCCACGACGGCGTGGTGCACCCGCAGGCGCCGTTCGATCACACGTTGTACTGTCAGGCGAAGAGCGAAGCGTCCGCGCCACGAGGACCCCACCGCTGGGAGTCGTCGCTGTGGCCGCCCACCGAGGAGATGGTGAGGACCAGCGAGGCGCTGCTCGCGATGCGGCGGGTGTTCCGCACGTCTCTCCGCGGCATGCTCGAGAACGCCGACGTGCTCGCGGCCGTGTGATCACGGCGACCGCTCACCCCCGTGGGCCTACCAGCTCACTTCGGTGGGGGTGTCGACGACCGGCGACTCCATGCCGAGCCCCACCTGCCCGTGGTTGTTCGCTCCCCAGCAGAGGAGGCGATCGTCGGTGGTGAGGGCGCACATGTGCTGGTAGCCGAGCGCGATGTCCTTCACGTTCCCGACGTCGATGAGGGTGGGCGTGGTGACGTAGTTGTTCTCCCCAGAGCTGCCGACACCGATCTGCCCCTCCACGTTGCGGCCCCAGCAATAGAGCCGTCCGCTGCCCTCGATGGCGCAGCTCTGGTTGCCCGCGAGATCGAGCCGCGTGACGTCGGCGCTGAACGGCTGGAACGGGGCGGTGATGGGGCTGGTGGTACCGTTTCCGATCTGCCCGTTGTTGTTCGAGCCGATGCAGATGACGGCGCCGCCGATGCGGTAGCAGGTGTGGCCGCTGCCGACGCGGATCTCGTCGACGCCATCCCCACCGATACCCACCGGGCTGCCGCTGTCGGGGTGGCCGAACCCGAGCTGATTCTGGCCACCTTCCCCCCAACACGCAGCGTTCTTGCCGCTGTCGCGCATGCAGGTGTTGCTCACGCCAGAGTCGATCTGAACCGCGGGGAGGCCGAGGTTGATCACCTGTTGCGGTGAGTTGTAAAACTGCGGCGAGTTGATCTCGCCGTTGCCGAGCTGGCCGCTCTCGTTCAGACCCCAGCACCGCATGGTGCCGTCCGTGAGCGCGACGCAGCTGTGGAGGGCGGCGACCGTGAGCGCGCTCACCGCCGCCGGCAGGCTGATGTCCACCGGCAGCGGCTGGTTCATCACGCTGCCGTCGCCGAGGCGACCGATGCCGTTCCAGCCCCAGCACTTGAGGGTGTCGCCGGCGGTGACCACGCAGTTGTGCGCGTTGCCGCTGCCGATGAGCACGGCGTCATCGAGACCGGGCACCTCGGTGGGCACGGGGGTGAAGCTCTGGGGCTCGGCCGGATCGTTCACATCGCAGAGGAACAAGAGATCGAGGTTGGTGTAGCCCCAGCAGCGCACCGTGCCGTTGCTGAGCACCGCGCAGGTGTGCGCGGAGCCGGCGCCGATGTCCGTGACGGTGAGACAGGCGCCGGCGTCACAGCCGATGGTGCAGGTGTCGCCGTCCACCCAGGTGTTGCCCTCGCAAGCCTGGGTGACGTCGTCGGCACACTGGACGGCGCCGTCGAGGCAGGGAACGCAGTCCCCCTCGAAGCACGAGGGGGTGGCGCCGGAACACGCCTCGGTCGACGACATGCCCTCCGCGTCGCACGCGAGGACGGTGGTGTCGTCGAGGCAGGTCACCTCGTTGGGAGTGCAGTCGATCATGCCTCCCTGCCCCCCCATGTTGCTGCTCGTGGTGGACGGTGCCGCCCCGGCTCCCCCCGCGCCGGGCACGATCTCGAAGTCGTCGCCGAGGATGAGTGTGCAGCCAACAGGGCCGACGCCCAACAGGAGAAGCGCCCCGATGTGCCAACGAGCCATCGCTTGACGTTAGTCCCTCTTCGTGAAAGTTCGTAGCGGGTTCCCGCTTGGCGCCTCGAGGAGGCGCACGACGGCGGCGCGGCGAACCGACCGAGGGGGCCAGCCCGCGGCGCTCGAAAGGCGCGCGGCGCTCGGCAAAGGCGCGCCGCGCGCGTCCACGAATCAGCGCACCTCGACGAACGAGCGCAGCGGCGTGAGGTGGGCAGGCGCAAACTCTGCTGGCCCCCCGAGGTTGCCAAGCACGATCGCGGAGCCATCGGCGAACGCTTGCACGCCCTGCGTGTCGGACCAGCTCCGGCCAGCCGCCACCGTGCGCGCAAAGGTGAGCTCGCCGTCGGGCCGATAGCGCGCGAGGAAGCCGTCCCAGCCACCTGCCGACATCAGCGCGCCCACCTCGGCGCCGAAGATCGCCTGGCCCTCGAATTCGCCCGTCACCCAGACGCCGCCGTCGGGCAACACCGCCACCCGCTGCAGCGTGGGATGTCCACCGGTCACGGCGCGATGCCACGCGATCTCCGGCGCGTTCGGCGCCGCCCCCGCGACCGCCTCGAGCTTCACCACGAAGGCCGCGTCGAGCATCCAGTTGCACGGCATCATCGGCCGGAGCACCTGGCACACGGTGCCGTCACCCACCGCGTAGATGGCGTCCGCGGCCCCGAGGGCCACGCTCGAAGCCCGATGCACGGTCCAGCCGATCCCCCACGGGCTCGGGTAGCGTGCCCGCAAGTGACGCGACCAGGTGAGCTCGCCCTCGGCGTCGAAGCTCGCCAGGAAGCCCACCTCGCTCGCCGGCGCCAGCTCGACGCCATCGTCGGCGTTGCTCAAGCACACGACGTCGGAGACGGTCCCGAGGACGACGAAGGAGCCGTCGGCCCGGGCGGCGACATCCTGAGCGTGGCCAGCGCACTCGCCACCAACGGCACGCTCCCAGAGGAGCTCGCCGGACGGCGCAAAGGCGGCCGCGATGGCCACACCCATGCCGCCCGCGTCGGCACCGGTGCGCTCGTCGACCCACGGGGCAGCCGGCGCGCGGTGGCCGACCGCGATCACCGTGCCGTCCGGAGCCACGGTCACCGCGGTGAGTCCGTCCGGCCCCTCCCCACCGAGCCGCTGCGCCCAGATCGCGGAGCCGCGCGCGTCGAGCTTGGCGATGAAGCCGTCGGAGACGCCCTCCGCTGCGAGCTCGATCGGCGGCGCGAGGCGGTCGTCGAGGACCAGGCGGCCGACGCCGCTGAACGAGCCCACCACGATCATCCCACCGTCCGGGGTGACGACGATGTCTCCCTCGCCCACGCCCTCGCGGGGGGAGATGCTGATGGGGTGAGACTGCGCCCCGCGGAGCTCACCAGCGGGATCGAAGCGCGCGATGAACAGATGGGGTCGATCGGTGAGGTACGGGGACACCCCGTGGTGGGTGCCCAGGACGACCGCCGAGCCGTCGCGGAGGGTGGCCATCGACGCCACGTAGACGTTCGACCACCCCGCCCCGACCGGTCGAGCCCAGGACAGGGCACCCTCGCCGGCGTAGCGTGCGAGGTAGGCCGGCGCGTCGATCGTCACCGCGTTGTCCACGGCGGGGGTGGCCTTCGGGGCGGCAGGTCGCGTCGGCGTCCACGCACCGGTCGGCTCGTCCGGTAGCGGCTCGTCCTCGCCGCCGCAGGCCAACAGGCCCACGGACAGAACCAGAGAAGAGACCAGCACGGGGGTCAGCGCTTGGACCGTGGCGAGAGCCCCAACCATCGTTCGCGTGATCGTCATCGGACCGCTCCTGGCAGCAGAGAATGCCCCCCCGCCAAACAGCGGCAACGCGCGTGCCAGCGGCTCGGCTCGGAGTTCCGCTCGTCTAGGCCCCGCCGCGAGCTCTCAATGCGTCGTGTTTGCGCGACCTCGAGCGGGTCGCTTCTTTCTTGCGCGCGGCGACGCGACCGCTACCGCGCTTGCAGCTCGACCGCCCCACGGCGAATGAACGCGACGCGCAGACCAGGAGCGTGTGGCACGGCCGCGCCCTCGAGCGGCTCGAGCTTCAGCGTGAGCGTCGCCGGGACGTCGGGGGGCATCGCGGTGGGCCACCCGGTCTCGATGGCGCCAAGCTCGTCGCGCAGGGAGAGCGCCAGCTCGGGGAGCGGCACCGTCAGCGTGGCGAGCGCTTCGGTGACACCAGCCACCGGCGGCTGCCCCTGCCACGGCACCACGTCGGCGACGCGCAGCACGCCAGCGCGCGGCTCGATCGTCATGCTCGCGGTGGCGAAATGCTCCCCGCACACGGCACCCTCGAGGCGCGAAGTGAGCAGCAGCGCGGGGCCGCCACCCAACATCACCCCGCGCACCTCGAGCCCACCGAACCGCGTCGACCCATCCGCGAGCGGCGTCGCTCTCACCGCCTCGTTCAGGCGTCGGCCGAGCTCGGGCCACGAGATCGTGACCGCCGCCGTCAGCTCGCTCTCGGTGGGCACCGGCGCGCTCCCCTCGAGCGTGGCGAGCGGCGGCAGCGTGGCCGCCGGCTCCGCGCCACACGGGCCGTCGGTGACGTCGATCCGCGCCCGCGCGAGGGCACGCAGCGACAGCACCCCGTTCGCGAGCTTGGGTCTCGCTTGTTCGAGCCGCTCGAGGACGACCCGAGCGCAGCCACCGGCGAGACTCCGAGGCGCGCTCACGGCGGCGAGCACCTCCTTGGCGAGCGGCTCGATCGCGGGCACGGCGCCGTCGAGCTGCTTGCGGATCGCCCCGATGCGGGCGTCGGCGATCTCGCGAATCTTCGGAGTGACGTCTTTGCCCGCGATGGTGCACCCCTCTTGGATGCCATAAGCAGCCGTGCTGGCGCCCAGCCGGTAGTCGCTCCCGACGGTGAGCGGAACGCTCACCGTGGTGCCGAGCTTGGGGGTGCAGCTGCCATAGGTGGGGCAGAACGGACCGAGCGGCTTGCACACCGACACGTTCACCGCGATCGGCGTCGACACCTGGAGACGGTCGCCGACGAGACCGTAGGCGAAGCCTCCACGGGTCACCACGTAGGTCACCTCTCCGGCTGCGCCCACGGCCTGACGATTCGCCGAGGCCAGCGTGCGTGGCACTTGCTTGTCGAGCTCGGCGGTGATGCGGGCGGTGGGAACGGCCAGCCCAACGCTCAACCGCGAGGCCGGCGGCGCGAGCGCGCCCGGTTCGGGAAGGGATGGCGGCGGCGCGTCGAGCCGCACCGCACATCCCTCGGGGGCCGCTTTGTCGGGAGCCTGGCTCGAAGACGGCGCCAGCTCGGGGTGCGGGGGCGTGGTGCAGCGCAAGGCGAGCCCGCCGGCCGCGAACAGCCCCAGGAGGAGCGCGCCGCCGACGAGCGCCGACCGAGCTCTGCGAGCAGGTGCCACGCCTCTAGGGTGACTGAATTCCCAGCCGGCGGCCACGTCGCCAACTGGCTTACCGCTCTCGACCTCGTTAAGCTCGCGCCCATGAAGGCCGGTAGCCGCGTCGGCGGCGACCTGAGACTCGTGCGGGCGCTCGGGCAAGGCGCGACGAGCAGCGTGTGGGAAGCACAACGCGGGGACGGTCGGCGCGTCGCGGTGAAGTTCGCGGCGCGACACATCGTCAAGGATCCCACCGAGCGCGCCCGCTTCGCGCGAGAGGCCACCCTCGCGATGTCGCTCGAGAGCGAGCACGTGGTGCAGAGCACCGGCTACGGCGTGAGCGACGACGGTCTGCCCTACATCGTGATGGAGCTGCTGAAGGGAGAGACCCTCGAGGAGCGGCTGCGGCGCGAGCGGGTGGTGGGTCCCGAGGCCCTCGTGCGCATCCTCGCCCAGGTGGCGGAGGCCCTCGACGAAGCCCACGAGCGGGGCATCGTGCATCGCGACGTGAAGCCGTCGAACATCTTCCTCGCGAAGACCAAAGACGACGGCCAGCTGGTGAAGGTGCTCGACTTCGGCATGGCCAAGCGCACCGAAGTGCCGAACCCGAGCGTTGTGACCGCGGCCGACATCGCGGTGGGGACGCCCGACTACATGAGCCCGGAGCAGCTTCGCAACGCGCGCGAGGTGGATCGCCGCGTGGACGTGTGGGCCCTCGGGGTGGTCGCCTACCGCGCGTTGATGGGCAAGCTGCCCTTTACGTCGGACACCTTCGCCGGGTTGTGCCTGGCCATCACCCGCGGACGCTTCGACCAACCGACCGAGCTGGCCCCATACCTGCCACGCGCGGTGGACGAGTGGTTCGCGCGCGCCCTCGCGGTGGAGCGGACCGAGAGATTCCCAACCGCCGGCGCAGCGGTCGCCGCGCTCCGCGACGCGCTCTCGCTCGACGTCGCCGTGCGGTTCAAGGACAAGGGCGACCGCGAGCCACCCCTCCCCAACATCGTGCAAGGCGACGTGGTGATCGTCGACCACCACGACCCCGTGGACGGGGGCGATCGACACGGGTCGCGCACCACCACGCTCGACGTGCTCTTCACCTTGGTTGTCGCTCTCACCGCGCTCCTGGCCGGCGCGATGGTGGCGGCGCACGACGGCTTCTGACCGCGAATAAACCATGGCGCAGGGTCCGCCGAGGTTCTAAGCTCCAGCGCCCTTTATGAAAGACGACAGCGAAAGCCCCGCCTCGGAGCCCACTTCCACCAAGAAGAAGAGCAAGAAGAGCCGGGTGAAGAAGAGCCCCCAGCGCGAAGCCCCTTCCTCCGCGCCTGCGTCGGCGCCCACCAAGGCAGGCTCCGCCTCCGCGTCGGCGCCCACCAAGGCGGGCGCGGGGGGTGGCTCGAGCGCCCTCCTCGTCGGCGCGCTCGCGCTGGCCGTCGGCGGCGGCGGCGGCTGGTTCCTGCGGGACGCGCGCGCCCGCGACACGGTGTCGGCGACGCCGGATCTGGTGGGCTCGGCCGCGCCGGTGGGGAGCGCGGGCGTGTGCGGCAGCTGGGCCTCGACGATCTGCCAGGAGGTGGGGGCGAGCTCGGAGTCGTGCGAGCAGGCCAAGGCGGCCTCGACCTTGTTGCCCGAGGACGCGTGCCAGAGCGCCCTCAAGGACGTGCCGGCGACCGTGGCCAGGGCCAAGAGCGTGCGCTCGGTGTGTGACCAGCTGATGGAGCGCCTCTGCAAGGAGATCGGAGAGGACACCGACACCTGCAAGATGGTGAAGGAGCAGACGCCGAAGTTCCCGGTGAGCCGCTGCAAGGAGCTGCTCGAGGGGATCGACGAGGTGGTGGGAGAGCTGAAGCAGCAAGAGAAGCTGAAGCAGCCCCTCTCCCCCGAGCTCGCAACCAAGATCGCGGCCAATGACGCGCCGTCGTTCGGCCCGAAGGATGCCAAGGTCACGGTGGTGGAGTTCTCCGACTTCGAGTGCCCCTACTGCGCGCGGGCTGCGGAGACCTTCGACACGCTCAAGGAGCGCTACGGCGATCGCGTGCGCTTCGTGTTCCGCCAGTTCCCCTTGTCGTTCCACAAGAAGGCCCAGCTCGCGGCCGAGGCGTCCCTCGCCGCGCATGCACAGGGCAAATTCTGGGAGTTCCACGACAAGGTGTTCCAGAACCAGGAGTCGATCGAGCGCGAGAACCTCGAGAAGTACGCCGAGGAAGTGGGCCTCGATCTCGCCAAGTTCAAGAAGGCGCTCGACGACAAGACCTACGCGGACGCCGTGAAGGCGGACATGACCCTCGCCGGCGAGCTGCCGGTGAACGGAACGCCCACCGTCTTCGTGGGCGGCAAGCGCGTCGAGGCGCCGAGCGTGGAGGAGATCTCGAAGGAGATCGACACCCAGCTCGCCGCCGGCGGCTGAAGACCTGACCGAGGGGGCGGGGCTCATCCCCGCCCGCCACCCAGGCACCACGACGCCGTCGGCCCGCTGCACTCGGGGCACATCAGCGGGGTGGGCGCGCCGTCGCATGGGCTAGCATGCGCGCGTGGCGCGAAGCTGGCGATACCTGCTCCCCGTGGGCCTGGCCGGGGCCGTGGTGACTGCGCTCGCGATCGCCGATTCGGGCGAAGAGGTCACGCGGCGGTCGACGGAGACGCGGGCAGCCTCACCAGCCGCCGCCGTGGCCTCGGCCGAGCGTCCATCCCTCACACGCTGGCTGGCGGTGGGAGGGGGTGTGGAGCCCGGCTCGAACCAGGTGTCGATCGAGCAGGATCTGGCCCTCGTGGGGCAGACGTTGGGGCCGGGGGGCGTGACCCTCTTCGCGGGAGGCGCTGGGCGCTCCCCGGTGCAGGTGTTGCAAACGCGCGAGCAGCGGGGGCGCGAGGGCGGGCTGCACCGGCGCCTTGGCGACCTGTTCCTGCCCCAGGACGGCCGCGACGCGAGCTACCGGCAGACGACGCTCGTGCTCCAAGGCGACGCACGCGCCGAGACCGTGCTCGCCGATCTCTACGACGCGCTGGAGGAGAAGAGCGAGGAGCCGCTCTTTCTGTTCATTGCCGCCCACGGCGAGCCAGGCGCCCAGCCCCACGAGAACCTGGTGCGCCTGTGGGGAGGCACGCCGATCGGCGTGTCGGATCTGGCGCAGCTGCTCGAGGAGATCCCCAGGCCGCGCCCCCTGCGCCTCCTGATGGCCACGTGTTTCTCGGGCGGGTTCGCCGAGCTCGCGTTCACCGGCGCGAATCCAACCCGCGGCGCCACCGAGCGCGACACCTGCGGCCTCTTCGCCACCACGTGGGACACGGAGGCAGCGGGCTGTGATCCCAACCCCGATCGACGTGCGCAGGAGAGCTACTTCTTGCACCTCGTGCACGCCCTCGCCGGGCACGACCGCCACGGGGAGGCGGCGTCTCGGCTCGATCTCGACGGCGACGGGCGGATCTCGCTGCTCGAAGCGCACACCCGGGTGCGCATCGCCTCGCGCTCGGTGAGCATCCCCACCAGCACCTCCGAGCGGTGGCTGCACCACGCGGCGGGCCCCACCCCGTCGCGGCCCCCCACACCGCTGCCCGAGCTCGTGGAGGAGCATGCCGTGATCGCCGCGCTCGGAGAGGAGCTCGGCCTCGCCGACGAGCAGGCGGCCCAAAGTGAGCTCGCGTCGCTCGAGAGCCAGGCGGACGAGCTCGATCGGCTCCTCCGCGAGCTCGAGCTCGAGCTCGAGGTTCGGAGCGCGGACCTCCGCATCGCCCTGCTCGAACGCTGGCCCGTGCTCGACGACCCGTACCACCCGCGCTACGCGGAGATGCTCGCCGCCCACACCCCGGCCATCCGCACGCTGCTCGACGACTCGCCGTGGGCGAAAGACCTCGCGGTCGCCCGGAGCGCAGTGAGCCGTCATCGCTCGGCCCTCGAACGGCTCGACGTGGCGATCGCCATGACGCTGCGTCTGTTGCGGGCGCACCACAACCTGGCCGCCGCCGCCCACCTCCGCGCCCACGCCCCCGACGCGTTCGCGCGCTACCTGGAGTTTCTCCGCTGCGAGCGCTCGTTGCCCCCCTTGCCGGCGCCCGGCTGAGCGCTCCGCAGGCCGAAAGGGCGGCCACGTGCGCCCCCTGCGGCCCATCAACGCCGCTCCGAGGTCGCGCCCTTCCGTTCTCCTCCCTCCCGAGCTACCTCCATGCATGGTGAGCGAGCTTTCCCACAACCCCCTCGTGGGGGATGTCTTCGATCCGGGGCCGGAGCCCGTGCACGCGCGCTTCATGGCCCAGGCGCGACGGGTCCCGAGTCGCGCCGCGCTCGTCTGTGGCGACACGCGCCTCACCTATCGCACGCTCGACGAGCTCACCAACCGGCTCGCACGACGCCTGCGCCAGCTCGGCGCCCGTCGCGGCCGCTCGGTGTCGCTTTGCCTCCCGCGCTCGGCGGAGATGATCGTGGCGTTGTTCGGCATCTTGAAGTCGGGGGCAGCCTACGTGCCGCTCCTCCCCGACGCCCCCGCCGCGCGCCTCTCGCTGCAGCTCCGAGAGACCGACTCGGTGGCGGTGGTTACGGTGACGAGCCTCGCCCCGCGCCTCGCCGAGCTCACCCCTCACCTCTTGTACCTCGATGACGGTGAGCTCGACGGCGAGTCTTCGCTCCCGCTCGCGGACGACGGGGAGGACGCGGTGGGGCTCGACGACGTCTGCTACGTGATCTTCACCTCGGGCTCCACTGGCACCCCCAAGGGCGTCGAGGTGACCCACGGCAACCTCGTGCACTACACCACCTCGATCCTCCGGCTGCTCGACTTCGATCCCGAGGTACCGTGGTCGGCGGCCACGGTGTCGACCATCGCCGCCGATCTGGGCCACACCGCGCTCTTCCCCTCGCTCCTCTCGGGCGGCACCCTCCACGTGGTCGACGACGTGCTCGACGCGGAGAAGATGGCCCGCACGAGCCGCGGCGAAGGCATCGATGTGCTCAAGATCACCCCGTCTCACCTCGACGCGTTGCTCGCCACCGACGAGGCCCGTGACATCCTCCCGCGGCGCGTGCTCTTCACCGGCGGGGAGGCGCTGCGCTGGCCGCTCGTCGAGCGGGTGCGGGCGCTCGTCCCCGAGCTGCGTTGGTTCAACCACTACGGTCCCACCGAGACCACCGTGGGGAGCACCGTGTACCCCGTGCCCTTGCTCACCGGGGAGCGTCGCACCGCCACCATCCCCATCGGCCGCCCGCTCGGCAACGAGCGCGTGTATGTGCTCGACGAGCAGGGCCGCAAGGTGGCGCCAGGGAGCGAGGGAGAGCTGTTCATCGCCGGAGCGGGGGTGGCGCGCGGCTACCTGTCGCGCCCTGAGCTCACCGCCGAGAAATTCGTGCCCGAGCCGGGCACCGACGGCACGAGCCGCGCCTACCGCACCGGCGACCGCGTGCGCCTGCTCGAGGAGGGCGCGGTGGAGTTCATCGGACGGGTCGACTTCCAGGTGAAGATCCGCGGCCACCGCATCGAGCTCGGTGAGATCGAACACCACCTGCTCCAGCACGAAAGCATCCGCGAGACGGTGGTCGTCGCGCGCGACACTGGAACCGGCCCCGTGCTCGTGGCCTACGTGATCGGCGGCCCAACCCTCACCCCCGACGCGGTGCGTGGGTTCCTCGCCGACCGCCTCCCCGAGCACATGCTTCCCACCCACGTGGTCGTGCTCGAGGCGTTCGTGCTCAACCCCAACGGCAAGATCGATCGGAGCGCGCTCCCCGCGCCGTTCACGACGCAAGCGGACGCGAGCGAAGGCGACGCGGGTGCCGCCGCAGCAGACGCCGACGACCTCGAAGCGCGGCTCTGCGCGATCTGGGGTGAGCTCCTCGGGCGCCGCATCGGCGTCAACGACGACTTCTTCCGCAGCGGCGGCACGAGCCTCAACGCGCTGCACCTGGTGGCCCGGATGCAGCGCGAGCTCGGGCAGCGGATCTCCCACGCGTCGCTCATCCATGCGCCCACCGTGACCAAGCTCGCGGCCCTCCTCCGTCGCGGCGACGCCCAGCACTTCTCGTGTTTGGTGCCGATGCAGACCGAAGGAGATCGGCTCCCATTGTTCTTGGTGCACGGCGGCGGTGGGCACGTGTACTTCTATCGCGATCTCGCCCGCCACCTCGGCGCCCATCAGCCGGTCTACGCGCTGCAGGCGCGCGTGAACGACGGCCTCCCCCCCCACGACACCGTGGAGGAGATGGCGACCGAATACCTGCAAGAGATCAGAGCTCTGTTCCCGCACGGCCCCTACTGTCTGGGAGGCGTCTCCTTCGGAGGGAAGGTGGCGCTCGAGATGGCCCAACGCCTGCGGGCCGAAGGAGAAGAGGTGGCGCTGTTGCTCATGCTCGACACCTGGGGCCCGGGCTATCCAGAGTTTCGGGTGGGGCCTCTCAGGCAGGGGCTCTTCTGGCTCTACCGCCGCCTGGAGCACCACACCGGGAGCCTCTGGCTGATGGAGCCTTCGCAGCGCGAGAGCTACCTGCGTGAGAAGGCCGAGAAGGCGGTCATCGAGACCGGCGAGGCGCTGCAGGCGCTGGCGCAGTCGGCGGCGCGACGTGCCCGCGTGACGATGGGGCAGACGGAGCTTGCCGCGATGCGCGCCGGTCAGAGCTTTATTCGCAGGGCGAGCGAGGCCTACGTTCCGCAGCCCTACGCGGCTCCGGTGGTGCTCTTCCGCTGCACTGCACAACCGCTGGGCATCCGCTATGATCGACTCATGGGTTGGGGGGAGGTGCTGGTGGGCGACGTGGAGCTCCACGAGGCGCCAGGCCTTCACGCGGCGATGGTGGCGGAGCCGCGGTCGGGCATCCTCGCCGGCAAGCTCCGCCCCATCCTCGACCGCGTCAACGAGCGCCATCGGCACAAGGTGAGTGGCTGACGTGCTGCAACGCCTCGTGCGAGAAGTTCGCGAGCGCAACCTCGACAAGTGGGTCGGCGCGTTCCTGAAACAAGCGGCGCAGCGGCGCCTCGCCCGTAACCCCCACCACGGCACACCGCGCCACGTGCTGTTCGCGGTGTGTGACCACTACGAGCCGCTGTGGGGCGGTGCGGGCGCAGCACAGGGGCGAGCGCGGGTAGACGCGTGGCTCACCGGCTACCCATCGTGGGCCGAGGCGTTCCGCGACGACGACGGGCGACCCCCCCGGCACAGCTTCTTCTTCCCCGGGGAGGAGATCGGCACCGAGTACATCGAAGGGCTCGTGGAGCTCGTCGCGAGAGGGTTGGGAGAGGTGGAGCTCCACATGCACCACGACGGTGACACCTCGGCGTCGGTGCGCGACAAGATCACCACCTACCTCGAGCAGCTCGGAGCCGCTGGGCACCTGAGCCGCGACGAGGACGGCCGCTACCGCTACGCCTTCATCCACGGCAACTGGTGCCTGGCCAACGCGCGCGCCGACGGACGCTGGTGTGGCGTCGACGACGAGCTCCCCATCCTCTTCGAGACCGGCTGCTACGCCGACTTCACGTTCCCGGCCGCGCCCGACGAGAGCCAACCGGGGATCATCAACCAGATCTACTGGCCGACGGGCGACCTCGCGCGCCGCCGCGCCTTCGACAGCGGCAAGCGGGCACGCGTCGGTGAGCACGAAGACGACCGCGTGTTGATGATCCAGGGGCCGCTCGCGCTCACGCTGCGCCGCCACCGCCGCCCGGTGCGCATCGAGAATGGCCAGCTCACCGGCGCCGATCCGGGCACGCCCGAGCGGGTGCGCGCGTGGCTCGACCAAGATGTGCACGTGGAAGGGCGGCCCGAGTGGTTGTTCGTGAAGACCCACACCCACGGCGCGCCCGAAGCGAACGCTCGCTCGCTGCTCGGCGACGGCGGCCGCGCGTTGCATCGCGCTTTGAGGGCCGCATGCGACGAGCGGGGCTATATGCTGCACTACGTCACCGCACGTGAGATGTTCAACGTGGCGCGCGCCGCAATGGACGGGAAGAGCGGCAACCCCGACGCGTATCGCGACTACGTGTTGCGCCCACCCCCTGCCGCCGTATAACCAACGCACCTTCGCCTACAGGGACCTCCCATGCGCACCCCACCTCGCGTTCTGATGTTGGAGCTGAACGAGCTCTGTCCTCCTCTCCTCGAGCGCTTCATGGGAGCGGGGGAGCTCCCCAATTTTTCGCGCCTCTACCGCGAGGCGGAGGTGTTCACCACCGACGCCGAAGAAGATCCACCGAACCTCGAGCCGTGGATTCAGTGGGTGACCGTGCACACCGGCCTCCCTCTCGCCGAGCACGGCGTGTTTCACCTCGGCGACGCCGAGAAGCTGCGCGGCGAAACGGTGGCCGACATCGCCTCGCGTCACGAGCGGCGCGTGTGGCTCTGTGGCTCGATGAACATTCGCTATCGCCTGCCGCTCCAGGGCGCGGTGTTGCCCGACATGTGGAACACCAACACGAAGCCCTTTCCGGAGGAGCTCGCCCCCTTCGCCCGCTTCATCAGCGTTCAGGTGCAGGAGCACACCAACGAGAGCCTCCCCCTCGGCGTGTCCGACTACATCAAGGCCGCGACCTTCATCGCCACCCATGGGATGTCGATGCGCTCGGTGCAGTCGGTGGCCAAACAGCTCGCCGACGAGGCCAAGAACGGCAACCACTGGAAGCGGGCGATGATCCTCGATCGCCTCTTCTCAGACCTGTTTCGGCACTACTACAAGAAGCACCGGCCTCATTTCGCCACGCTGTTCATGAACACGGTCGCCCATTACCAGCACAAGTTCTGGCGCAACATGGAGCCCGAGCACTTCGCGAACAAGCCCTCGAGCGAGGAACAAGCGAAATACGCGAACGCGATCCTCACCGCGCACAAGAGCTTCGACGAGGTGATCGGCCAGACCCTCGACCTCGCCGGCGAGGACACCACCGTGATCCTATGCAGCGCCCTCAGCCAGCAGCCCTACACCCGCGCCGAGTCGACCGGCGGCAAGCGCTTCTACCGTCCGCACCGCTTCGAGGATCTCGTGGCGATGCTCGGCCTCCGGGGCGTGGAGAAGTTCATGCCGGTGATGTCGGAGCAGTTCCACGTGCTCTTCGGCGGCGATGAGGCGCTCGCGCGCGACGCGGAGGCGAAGCTCTCCGGCCTGCGGGTGGGCGACACCCCGCTCATGGAGGTGGAGCGTCGGCGCGCCGAGGTGTTCGCCGGCTGCAAGCTCCACAGCCTGGTGCCCGACGACGCGCGCATCGTGGACGCGGGCGGGACGGATGTGGGCTTTTACGATCTGTTTTACCGCGCCGACAGCGTCAAGAGCGGCTTCCACCACCGCGATGGCGTGCTCTGGGTACGACGCCCCTCGCGCTCCCACGCCGTTCACGATGGGCGGGTGCCGCTCCGCGCCGTCGCCCCCACCCTCCTCGAGCTGCTCGGGCTCCCGCGCCCGTCGGCGATGAAGGAGTCGCCGCTCGTCGCGGCCTGACCGGGGCCGGAGCGCCAGTTCGTTCACAGGTAGCCGGGCGTTTCCCACCATGGAGACCTCTCTGATGGTCGCCGCGCGCGGCTCGTACTACCTCATCGAGGAACCTGCGCCTGCGCTGCGACAGCGGCGGGGGGCGAGGCCTCGCCGGATCCGATGCGCTTTCTCACCGTGATGTGCCGCCTGCTCTACCCTCCCAACACGGGGGGGAAGATTCGCAGCTCGAAGCTGTTCGAGCACTTGCACCGGCACCACGACATCACGGTGGTGTGCTTCCGCAGCGAAGACGAGAGCGACGACGACGTGCGACGGATGGAGGCCTGTGCGAGCCGCGTGCTCACGGTGCCGTGGAGGGAGACGCCGAAGTTCTCGCCCAGGTTCTTCGGCGAGCTCGCGCTCAACCTCCTCTCTCCCTACGACTACACCGCCAACAAGTACTTCAGCCCCAGCATGCGGGATCTCGTCCGCGAGCTCTCGGCCACCGAACCCTTCGACATCCTCCTCTGCGATTTCCTCCAGCCGAGCCGCAACGTGCTCGACGTGGCGTTCCCGGCGCGCGTGCTCTTTCAGCACAACGTGGAGGCCGTGATTCGGCAGCGTCAGCTCGAGAAGGAGAAGAACCCGCTGAAGAAGGCCTACCTCTACCTGGAGTGGCAGAAGCTACGCCGCCTCGAGCGCATCGCCGCCCACACCTTCGACCGCTGCATCATGGTCTCCGACACCGACGCGGAGATCATGGCCGAGCACTACGGCTGCACGAACGCCGTCTCCATCCCCACCGGCGTCGACGTGGAGTTCTTTCGGGCGCGCGAGCCCGAGGCGGAGGGGCACCACCTGGTCTTCACCGGCTCGATGGACTGGCTGCCCAACGAAGACGGGATGGTCTGGTTTGCCGACGAGATCCTCCCCCGCATCCGCGCCGAGCTCGACGTGACGGTGTGGGTGGTCGGACGCAGGCCGAGCCCTCGGGTGGCCGAGCTCGGAGCGCGACCGGGCATCGAGATCACCGGCACGGTCGAAGACGTGCGCCCGTTCATCGATCGAGGTGGGGTCTACATCGTGCCGCTGCGGGTGGGGAGCGGCACGCGCATGAAGATCTTCGAGGCGATGGCGATGGGCAAGGCGGTGGTGTCCACCACCATCGGCGCCGAGGGGCTGCCGGTGACCCACCACGAGAACATCATCCTCGCCGACGAGCCGAGTGACTTCGCAGCTCAATGCGTTCGGCTGCTCCGTTCGCGCTCCGAGCGGGAGCGCCTCGGGCGCGCTGCCTGCGAGATGGTGCGCGCGCGCTACACGTGGGATGTCGTGGCGGACGCGTTCGCCACCATTTGTGAGGATGTCGTGCGTGGCACGACCAACCGGCGGAGGTCGCCATCAAAGTAAGCGTTTTTGGGCTCGGTTACGTCGGCGCCGTGAGCTGTGGCTGCTTCGCCAAAGATGGGCACGACGTGATCGGTGTAGACATCAACCCCGACAAGGTCGCGATGGTCGCAGCGGGCAAGACCCCGATCATCGAAGACGAGATCGGTGACATCATCGCCACCGCCGTGAAGGAGGGGCGCCTCCGCGCGAGCACCGACGTCGCCGCGGCGGTGCTGGCCACCGACGTGAGCGTGATCTCGGTGGGAACTCCTAGCCGCGCGAACGGCAGCATCGATCTGACCGCGATCGAGCGGGTGGCCGAGCAGATCGGGGAGGCCATCGGCAAGAAGACCACCCGTCACCTCGTGGTGGTGCGAAGCACGGTGATGCCGGGCACGGTGCGCACGGTGATCGTCGTCGCGCTCGAGCGCTCCTCGGGCAAGAAGGAGGGCGACGGCTTCGGCGTGTGTTTCAACCCCGAGTTTCTCCGCGAGGGCAGCTCGGTTCGCGATCACTACAATCCACCGTTCTCGCTCATCGGCTGCGAGCGGAGATCGGACGGCGAGCTCGCGGCGGGGCTCTACGCCAAGGTGGAGACCGAGACGCTGTTCAGCAGCATCGAGGAGGCGGAGCTCGTGAAGTACGTGTGCAACGCGTTTCACGCGCTGAAGATCACGTTCGCCAACGAGGTCGGCATGCTCGCCAAGTCGCTTGGCGTCGACAGCCACCCGGTGATGGAGGTGGTGTGCAAAGACACCAAGCTCAACATCTCGAGCCGCTACCTTCGCCCCGGCTTCGCGTTCGGTGGCTCCTGCCTCCCCAAAGATCTCCGGGCCATGCTCTACCAGGGCAAGCGCAACGACGTGGAGCTGCCCATGCTCGCCGCTATCATGGAGTCGAACCGCAGCCAGGTGGAGCGAGCCGTCGACATGATCCTCGCCCTCGGAAAAAGGAGGGTTGGCCTCCTCGGTCTGAGCTTCAAACACGGCACCGACGATCTGCGCGAGAGCCCGCTGGTGGTCATCGCCGAGCGCCTGATCGGCAAGGGCTTCGAGCTGCGGATCTACGACAAGTACGTGTCGATCACGAAGCTGGTCGGTGCCAACAAGGCCTACATCGAGAAGGAGATCCCCCACATCAGCTCGCTCCTCGCGCCGAGCCTCGAGGACATCGTCGCCACGAGCGACGTGCTCGTGGTCGGCAACGGCTCGCCCGAATACGACCGCGTCGCCACACTCTGCCGCCAAGGGCAGGTGGTGGTCGATCTGGTGCGCAACGATGCGCTGCGACGCGCCGAGGGCATCGACTACATCGGCGTCGCGTGGTGAGCCCTTAGCTGCCCCCCTCTAGAGCCTGTGACGTCGGCGTCGTTGAAAGAGGTGCTCGCGGCTCGGCTCCGCGGCGGGTTCGTGGGGCGGAGCGCCGAGCTCCGCACGCTCTCGCACGCGTACGAGCTCGCGCGCGAGGGGCCGCAGCTCGTGGTCGTGTCGGGGGCGGCCGGGATCGGCAAGACCCTCCTCGCGCGACGGTTCGCCGTCGACTGCCCGGGCCGCGCGGTGCACGTGCCCGTTCACGACCAAGCCCCCGAGCTCGCCCTCCCGGCGAGCCTCCCCGCCGATCTCGGCGACGCGGCGGAGCCGGACGCGCTCTTGTTCGACGCGTCGGCTCCCGTCGACTTCGACGCCTGCGTGCGTTTCCTCGAGCTCGCCGGAGCGTCGGCCGGCCCCCGCATCTTCATCGTGGTGTGCACCCGGTCGCGCGCCTCGTGGCGGGCCCGCGTCGACCCCAGCCTCGGCGACATCATCACCTCTCTCCCCCTCGCGAACCTCACCCGCGAGGAGGCGGCCGAGCTGTTGCACCGCCGCGGCGTGACCACGCCGGGCGCCGCCGACCATTTCTTCGCGCTCACCGGTGGGCACCCCTTGGCGCTGGCGCTCATGGCCGACCGACAGCGGCACGATCCGAGCTGGCAGGCCTCATGGACGGGCTCGCCGGATCTGTTGGCGCTCCTGTTGCGTGCGTTCCTCGCCGACGCTCCCACCCCCAACCATCGTGAGGTGTTGCAGCTCGCGGCCCTCGTCGAGCCGCTCACCGAAGAGCTCGCGTCGGCGGTGCTCGAGCGCTCGGTGCGCGAGGAGTTCGCGTGGCTGTGGGAGTGTCCCCTGTGCGAGATCGATCCCGACGGAGCGCGCCTCGTTCCCGTCGCCCGAGACGTGTTGCGGCGCGCCGTGGAGCGCGACCCGCACGCGAAGGAGAGCCTCGTCGCCCGCCTCGCGCAGGTGGTCGCCGACCGGGAACGGCGCGAGCACGCCGCGCCCTCGGAGGCCCGCACACGTCCCGACGAGGCGAGCTTCCGCAACGAGGTGCGGCGCGCGCTTCAGGTGTTCCACCGACCGCACGAGCTCGGAGCGAGCACGCTCATGGCCTGCGCCCTGCTCGAGGACGAGACCGTTCCCCGCGAACCGAACGCGCTGCAGCAGCTCCTGTCCGCGCAGCTCGACGAGATGGCGGCCACCGCCGGCTACGCCGAGGAGGCCCGCATCCTCCGCGTGACCTTCCTCGAGCCGCAGACCAAGCAGCTCGCAGCTGCAGCCGCGCTGGGCCTCCCTTACGGCACCTACCGTCACCGCCTACGAGCGGCGCTCGCGGTGCTCACCGAGGTGCTGTGGCAGCGCGAGCTCGAGGCCCGTCGGCGGCGCGGAGAGTGAGACGGTCAGCAGTCGTCCGGGTAGAACCGAGGAGCCACCATCCCCGTCGCGACAGGCGACACCATCCACTCCGCCCCGTCGCCCTCGCGCGCCCGCGCGTAGGTCACCCCGAACACGGTGGCGTCACCGGCCGCGCCGCGCTTCACCACCTCCGCGACGCGACACCGTGGACGAGGCAGCTCGCGGGTGCCGCCGCACATGGCCGTGGCGCCGACGATCGCGGCCGCGCCGAGGTAGTTGACGGTGGCGATGATGCACGAAGAGTCGGTGAGGAAGTGGTAGTTGACCAGACGCGTGTTCGTGGTGGCGAGGTTCACGCGCCCGGAGGCGTCGACCCCGGCGATGTGGAGCATGACGAGCTTGGCGGTGGCGTCGCGCTGCTCTGCCCAGAGCCGCACGTCGCCGAGATAGCGCGTCGCATCGAACCGCGACAGATCGCCAGCCGCCGGCGGCTCTCCGGTGCTCGCGGCGCGGCGCGACGGACGGCGCGAGCCCGCGCCGGCCTTGCCTCGAGCCTTGCGCCCCGATGAGGCGGCGACCGTCTCGTCACCGCTCCCGGCCCAGTGTGCGAGTGCGATCGCGCCCACGCCGAGCAAAACGAGGGCAGCGAGCGCGCCCCACAGGATGACGGTGCGTCGGTGCGAGGGCCGCGGCGCCGCTCCGCTCTCGCCGGCCGAACGCTGGGTGACCATCGCGGTGGCGCCGGGCGGGGCGGGAGCAAGAGGAGGGGGCAGCGCGGGCTGCGACGGTGGGTGGTGCGCCGGCAAGAGCGCCGGAGCAGAGGACGGCACGGCGAGCGCGGCCCGAGCGGTGTCGGAGAGGGGCGGCTGGGTCGCGATCCCAGAGAAGGGGGGCGGCGCGGGTCGCGTGTCCGACGCCACGCTCGGCACGGTCGGCGCGAGCGAGGCCGCGTCCGGTGCAAGCAGCGCCGCGCGCATCGCCTCGGCGGAGGGGTGGCGCTCATCGGGATCCTTCGCGAGCGCCCGCAGCACCCACCGCTCGAGCTCGAAGGGAATGTCGGCGCGACGCTGGCAGAGCGACGGCGGCGGGGCCTCGATGTGAAGACGCAACAGGTCGTAGAGCGTCTCTGCCTCGAACGGGTGGCGGGCGGTGAGCATCTCGTAGGCCATCACGCCCACGGCGTAGAGATCGCTGCGAGCGTCGAGGGGCAGGGCAAGCGCCTGCTCGGGCGAGCAGTAGTGGGGCGTGCCGACGAGCACGCCAGCGGCGGTGGTGGCGATCGACACGAGCTGGTTGTGGTCGCCGCCTCGCAGCGAGCCAGGCGGGGCGCGGAGCTTCGCCACGCCGAAGTCGAGCAGCTTCACGCGTCCAGCGGTGGTCACGAACACGTTGTGGGGCTTGATGTCGCGATGGATGATGCCGGCTCGGTGCGCCGCCCCGAGCGCGTCGAGCACGTCGGCGAGGAGCGACACACAGCGCGCCACCGAGAGGGGTCCGTCCACCTCGATCCGCTCGGCCAGCGTGGTCCCGTCGAGCAGCTCCATCAGCATGTAGGGTCCACCGTCCGGCAGCCGCCCCATGTCGAGAACGTTGATGATGCCCTCGTGACGGATGAGGTTGGCCGCGCGGGCCTCGGCGAAGAAGCGGCTCACCGACTCGTCGCCGAGAGCGAGCTCGGAGGCGAGCACCTTGATGGCCACGCGGCTGCCGATCTGCGGGTGAAGGGCCTTGTACACCGTGCCCATGCCCCCACTGCCGATGCGCCCGATGACGCGATAGCTGCCGATGTGCTGCCCGATGAGAGGATCGTCGCGGCTGTCGGCGAGCGCACCGCCGTCGCGCGCGCAGCGCCCGCCGGCCACCTGATCCTGGCCACACTCGCTGCAGACGAACGTCACGGATCTCCGAACGAGTATCACGAATCGTCGGCGGTCGCCGCGGCCGTGGACAGCGCCTGAGCAGCGGTTGGACAGACACGGCGCGCCCCTCGACACAATTTGAGTGTCGGCGGCCCATCACACGGCCATCATCCGACCCCAACGCTGCACGAGAGGCCATCGGCCTCGAGGCACGACACGAGGAGAACCCCATGTCCATCGAGCTCATGGTCCGAGACAGCTACGAGAACGTTCAACTCGCACTGCGCAGCACCCTCACCGAGTGCGGCTTCAGCATCAGCGAACAACCCATGCCCCCCGGCAACAACGTGCGGATGTGCATGTGGTCGGCCGAGCGCGGCAACAAGCTCCTCGCCTCCTTCCTCGGCTTCCTGTTCAAGGTGGAGCGGGTGCAGACGATGCTCACCGCGTACCAAGACGGCACCGTGGCCCTCGCCGTGCACGACGGCGGCTCCTCGGGCGGGGACATGCTCGGGGTGGGTGGCGGCATGCTCGAGACCGCGGCCACCGTGGCGGCAGGCGGCGCCCAGGAGTCGAAGGCGATGGCGGAGGTCGCCGCGCGCCTCAGCACCAAGCTGGGAGCCGCCGCCTACCCCGGCAAGCCCGCGCCCGGCGCGCTCGTGGCCATGGGCTGACGCCGCGGCGCCGAGGCACGGAGATCGACCTGGCCCCGCCGCGACTACCCGAGCTGCTTCAACATGGTCTCGGCGTTGCTCACCTCGAAAGCACGCGGCGCTTCCACGTTGAGCTGCTGGACGACTCCATCCTCGAGCAGCATCGAGAAGCGCTGCATGCGCACTCCCATCCCACCGGCGGTGAGATCGAGCTCGAGCCCGAGTTTGTTCGCGAGCTCCGCGCTCCCATCCCCCAACATGCGGATCTTGCCGATCGCGCCCTGTTCACGCCCCCACGCCGCCATGACGAAGCCGTCGTTCACCGACACGCACCACACCTCGTCGACCCCCTTGGCCTTCAGGTCGTCGAGGTGCTTCAGGTAGCCGGGCACGTGCTGCGCGGAGCAGGTGGGGGTGTAGGCCCCGGGCAACCCGAAGACGACGATGCGCTTTCCTTGGGCGGCCTCGGCCACCGACACCTTGTGGGGAGCCACCGGGCAGGCATCGCCGAACTCGGTCGACTCGGTGAGGGTTGCGTCAGGGATTCGTTCGCCGATCTTGATGGTCATGGTGTTCCTCGCTTGGTGGGCGGTCATAGGAAAACGGCGCGGCGACGTCCACTACCCGGTTGGGGAGGCGTCACCACACCAGATTTCGAGCTCCTGACGGCCCGAAAGCCCCATGGACGCCCCCCCTACCGACCGACTCCTCGGGTCGCGGGCGCGGTGATCGCCCATCTTCGCGAAAACGCGGTTCCCCTCCCGCGCGCGCCGTCGCACGGTGCGGGCATGAGCGTTCTGACGATCGAGCGGCAGCCCCCGGTGCGCCTGTTGCGACTGGACACCGGTGTGCGCAACCTCCTTACGCTCGAGGCGGTTCACGCGCTCGAAGCAGCGCTCGCCCCCGACGCCGAGGCACCGGTGGTGCTGCTGAGCGGGCGCGCCGATGGGTTCTGTGGTGGGCTCGACGCGGCTGCGCTCGCTGACGGGGGGCGCGAGCAGGCCGAGCTCCTGGCCGCGATGAGCAGGCTCGTTCGGGTGGCGCTGGCCGGCCCGACGCGCATCGTGGCCGCCTGCGAGGCCCACGCCATCGGCTTCGGCGCCACCCTGTTGCTCGCCGCCGACGTTCGGATCGGCGCGCGGGGCACCTACCAGGTGGGTTTCACCGAGCCGAGGCGGGGCGTGCCCCTCCCCGAGCTGACCGCGCTGTTGGCGCGAGAGCGCCTCGCTCGACGGCGCCTGCACGAGCTCACGGTGCTCGGGGGCAGCGTGAACCCCACGCAGGCCGCCGCGGCCGGCTTCTTCGACACGCTCGTCGCCGGCACGGCCCTCCACGAGACGGCCCTCGCCCGCGCCCACGAGCTCGCGTCCCTCGACGAGGGCGCCTACCTCGGCTCGCTTGCCGCGGTGTGGGGCCCAACCCTCGCGCGCATCGACGCCCTCGTCGACGCGGCGGCAGGGCGCGTCGGCGCGGCGCCCGCAGGTTGAACCTACCCCTCAACGCCGAACGGGCTCCCCTGCCCACTCCACGACGCCGAGCCCGCTCCGCTCTACCGCTGCCGCGCTCCCACGCGGCGGAGCGTCGCCACCACGTGCTCAGCCATCGCGGGGATCGCCGAGGCCGAGCTCCCGCGCCTCGGCGTCGCCGATCAGGCCCTCGCGCCACGCGATCCGCAGCGTGACGCGCTCCATGCGCACAGTGGCGCGGTCTGCCATGAGACCATCGATCATCACTGCCCCGCGGCCCGCCCGCTCGGCGTCGCGGAAGGCGGCGACGACGCGAGCGGCGCGCGCGACCTCGGCCGGATCGGTGCGAAACACGTCGCGCACCACCTCGGCCTGGGCCGGGATCCCCGTCCATTTGCCCCAGAACCCAGCGTCACGCGCTTGCTCGGCGTCGCGGCGACAAACCGCGAGGGCCTCCTCACGCTCGGCGGGGGTCTTGTCGCGGGTGGGGTACACCAGCGTCATCTCGGCCACGGCCACCGCCCCCACGCTGCTCGCCGCCTTCACCACCCGGCGCCGGGCCTCGTCGAGCAGCGGGTGGTCGCGACGAAATCGAGCACCGCGGAGCCCGAGCGAGCTGAAGTAGTCGAACGCGCCGAACACCAGCCCCGCCACCCGCGGCGACGCGGCCGCGATGTCGAAGGCGCGCTCCTCGGCGAGCACGCTCTCGATGAGCACGTGCAGCGCGATGGAGCCCTCGGCGAGCCCGAGCTCGGCCTCGAGCGTAGCGAGCAGCGCGTCCACCTGCACCACCTCTTCCGGGTGATCCACCTTGGGCAACACCACCCCATCGAGCCGCCCCCCCGCTCCGCCCACGACGACACGCAGATCCTCCCGCGTCGGATCCTCACGCAGTCCGCGCGGCCGAAAGAAACGCAGCCGGTCCCCCCAGTCGAGTGTTTCGAGCGCGGTCACGATGTGCCGCTGCCCTCGCTCCAGGTTCGTGCGATCCCCTGCCGGCATCGCGTCCTCGAGATCGAGCATCACCAGATCGGCGGGACTCCGCGCACACGCCCCCTCCACATACTTCCACACCTGCGCCGGCACCGTGAGGTGAGCGCGCGCCGCCAAGAGGCGCTCGGGCACATCGTGCATCGCCATCGGCCAGCGCTACACCCGCCGCTCCTCAACGTCCACCTCAGGGGGGCTTGCAGTAGGCGGGGCTCATCGCGTTGCAGCCCTGGCCCTCGTTGGGGCAGTCGGCGGGATTGGCCGGACACGGAATCGAGCACCGCGGACCCATCCCGAACGGATAGCACTCGCCCGTTACGCCGGCCGCGTCGCAGCAGGTGTCGTCGGCGCCGCAGGAGTCCCCGAAGGCGAGACACATCCCGTCGCCACCCGAACCGCCCATGCCGGCGGCCCCCGAAGCGTTGGTGGAAGTGGCGCCTGCGCCTCCCACCGCCACCTCGGGGCCGTCATCACTACACGCTGCGCCGCATGCCATGAGGAGCGCCGCCAGCGCGGCCACGCGGAATGTGGGGCTCATCTCTCTGTCCTCTCGTTGAATCGCGCCGCGTCGTAGTCCCAGCGCAGCGCAAAGGTCACCTGGCGAAACCCGGAAGCGTGAATCCCTTCGGGGCGGCGCGCGATGATGAAGGGCTTGTCGAGCAGGCTCTTGATGCTCACGCTCGCGGTGAGCCCCGTCCACGCCTCGGTGTAGCGAGCGCCGGCGTCGAGCAGATGGTAGGCGTCGATTCGACCCGTGCGCCCGGTGACGTCTGGCTCGACGGTGTTGGCGTCGTTCGCGAGCTGATCGCCGACGAACGACCACGAGAGCTGCCCACCGAGGCCGATGTCGTGGCTCACATCGAGCACGGCGTTGGCGAGATGGCTCGGCGCATAGGGGAGGCGCCGGCCGGCGAATCGACCGTTGACGAACTCCGCACGCGAAAGCGTGTAGCGGCCGAGCACGTCGATGGTGAGCGGGAGCCGGAAGATGTGGCCCACGCCCAACGCAGCTGCAGCCTCGAGACCGAGGTGCCGTGTGCGGCCTCCGTTGACGAGCTCGGTGGTGGCCCCATCGGTGCCAGGCACGATCTGGTTCTCGAAGTTGTTCAGGTAGCCAGTGGCCTCGAGCTCCCAGAGCCGCTCGGTAAGCAGCTCACCTCGGCGCACGCCTCGCAACCGCGCGCCGAGCTCGTAGGCGATGCTGCGCTCCTCATCGAGCTGAACACTCGGTCCCTCCGCGCGGATCGAGCTCGCGGCCCGCGGCGGCGCGTAGCCCACGTGGACACCGGCGAACCCGTGATAGTCGGGCGCGCCCGCGGTCATGCCCACGCCGGGGATCACCGCGGTGTCGTGGTTGTCGGCCTGAACGTCGACGTCGACGGCGCCGTCCGCGTTCGGCAAGCGGCCCACGTCGTAGGCGTAGCGCACGTGCTCGATGCGCACGCCGGGGGTCACCAACAACAGATCGTCGAGGAAGCCAAGCCGGTCCTGCACGTAGCCGGCGAACCCGAGCGTGGTGCGCTGCTCATCGAGCACCAACGCGCCAGAGTCGCTCCGCGGCGACTGCCCTTCGCGCTGCTCGTAGTGGGCAGCCTCGACCAGGGCGCGGCCACCGAAGCTGAGGGTGTGATCCACGTCGCCGGTGGCGAAGCGCAGCTCCAACCGAGGCTCGAGCCCGGCCACGTCGTACTGGCGATCGAGGATGCGGTTGTCGTAGCGGAAGTAGATCGCGCCGCCCGGCACCTCGGTGTCGCCCACGATGCGCTCGTAGGCGCGGCCATCCACGGGGTAGCGGTCGTAGACCTGCCGGCGCCACTGCCGAGTGAGCGTGTAGGCATATGCGAGGGTACGCAGCGAAGCGATCTCGCTCAGCTCCTGCTCATGGGTGAGTGCGACGTCGAAGCGGCGGGTCGCAGCGTGGTTGTGAGGCGCCAGGGTGAGCCGCCGCGGCGTAGCCGCAAACATGGCGCTCGTGAGGCCCACGTCGTCGGCGTCGGCCGTCTCGTCGTGCATGCCGAGCTTGATCGTGAGGGTCCCCGCGTCGCCGGTGTCGAACGCCGCCTTCGCGAGCACGTTGACGATCGAGAAGCCTTGGCTCCGATATCCCTGTCCGCGGCGGTAGAGCGCCTGCGTGAGCACCCGACCGCCTCCAAAGTCGTCGCCGTACCGGGCCAGCCCTTGGAAGTACTCACGCTGCCCGCCCTGGGCCTCGAGGCGGACCACGCGACGGCGCGGAACGGGCGTCGTGATGCCGTTGATCACGCCACCCACGGTCTGCGGTCCGAACAGGATGCTGCCGCTCCCCTTGAGCACCTCCAGCGCGTGCCACCGATCGATCGGCGGCGAGTAGTAGAGATCCGGCTCGGCGTAGGGGTTGTTGCCGATGGGCACTCCGTCCTCGAGCATCAGCACCCGGCGGCTGCGACCAGGATCGAGGCCACGCAGACCGATGTCGAGGCGCCCCCCGGCGCCCGTGTCCTGCCGCACGTTCACCCCCGGCACCCGGCGCAACAGCTCCGCGGCGTCCAGCGCCTGGGCGCGTTCCACCTCCTCGGGGCGGATGAGCGTGGCGGAGCCCGGGATGCGCTGCATGCTGTCCGCTTTCTGTCCGATCACCTGCACCTCGACCGGCTCTTCTTCGTCGGAGGCGTCCTCCTCGTGACTGGGCTCCTCACTCGGGTCGTCGGCCCGCGCCGCGACGGTGCCCAGGCTCGCGAGGGCGAAACCCGCCACCGAGATCCACCTCGCGGCGGCGCTCATGGGAGCCGACACACTCCCACGCCCGAGCACCCCTGGGAGGGCTCGGGGCAGTCCTCGTCGGCGGCACACGACTCGGTGCAGTGGGGGCCGACGCCGTACTCGAAGCACAGCTCGCTCGCGCAACCCGAGCTCTCGATGCACGGCTCGAACAGCGCCGCTGCACCCCCGGCGCCTCCCTCGATGCCGGGGGTGGTGCCGCCGCAGTCGCAGCTCCCGTAGGCGGCGCCGGCGCAACGCTGATAACCGAGCGCACCATCGGCGCACGCGCATCGGCGATACTCGCCTTCGAAACAGGCTGGATCCTCGTCGGCGCAGCCGGCCCCCGCGAACCACGCGACGACAATGGCGGCGCTCGCCCTCGACGCGACGAACCCGCGCAGGTTGGACCGCGCTTGCACCTGCCGACGGTACCGCGCGACCTGCGTTCGCAGATCTCACAGACCTGTGAGAACGTTGTTACACATCGTTCACACGGCTCGAACCGAAGCGCGAACGCCGGCGCGGCGTGCTACGTCGCGGCTTACGTGATTTCACGTCGACAGTTGGGCTTCGCCGTCGCGAGCGCCACGCTGGCCCGCCCGTCAGCCGCCGCGCACGCGGTCGGGGTGATCGTGCCCGATGGCCACAACCTGCAGTTCCTCGCGCACTGGCTCGCGCTCGGAACGGGAGCCTACGCGCAGCGAGGCGTGACACCGGAGGCGGTGGTCGCGCCCCACCCGAGGCTCGCGGTGGAGCGCTTCACCAACCACGCGGCCCCGTTCGCGATCTTGCCCGCGCCGCTCTACCTCGCGGCGGCATCCGAGAACCTCCCCATGCGAGTGATCGCCAACCTCCTCGCGCACGATCCCATCAACCTGGTGGTGAGCGCAGCGCTGGCCGCCGAGCTGCCCCCGCCGACGGCCCCACTCCACGAGCGCATGGCTGCTCTATCCGGGAAGAAGGTGGGTGTCGCCCCTGGACCGGTGCTCCGGCTGCGGGCCCTGCTCGAGGCAGTTGGGCTCGCCGACGATCACCTCGAGGTGGTGGAGCTCCCCGGCCCGAAGCAGAACCGCGCCTTCGAGTCCGGCCACGTCGACGCCCTCTACGCGCACACACCTTTCCTCGAGCGCGCGCTCGTGGGCCAGGGAGCGGCGCTCTACGTCAACCAGTCGGCGGGCGAGGTGCCGGCGCTCGGGGGGCTGCTCATCCACGCCCTGGTGGCTACCCCCACGATGCTCGACGAGCAACCGGAGGTCGTGCAGGCGCTGGTCGACGCCCTGGTCACCACGGCCCGCGCCGCGCGCGCAGCGTCCACGTTCGGAGCCGCAGCCGCCGCCTTACACGCGATGTTTCCCGAGCGGCCGCTCGCCGAGCTCGAGACCATCGCCAGGCTCTACGCACCCGCGCTCCCCGAGTCGCTGCGACCCACCGCCGACGCCGCCATGCGCACGCGCCCGCTCTATCCCAACCTGCAGCGCGACCTCTTGACGATGGATCATCTCCACGCGGTGGTGGACGACCGCTTCGTCCTGGAGGCGGAGCGGCCTCCGGTGCACGACCCCTCCCGCCTCGCCTACCCCGCGGCAGCGATGGTAGCTGCAGGCGCGGCGGGTTGGCTTCTGGCTCGCCCTCGAAGGCGGACCCGGAACACACGGACGGGTTAAGATGAAGCCATGAACGCGGCGCGGTGCCTTCGCGATCCTCAGGACGGCGCCCCTCCCTCGACCCCAGCGGCGCCATGAACCGCGTCGTGGTGTGGCTCCTCGCCTTCGCAGCCGGCATGGCGCTGAGCTTCGTCGTGGCCGCGGCGAAGGCGCCCGACGCCCCCCTCGCGGTGAAGTTGGCGATCGGCGTCGTGGCAGGCCTCGCGCTCGGATGGCTGGTCGACCTCGTGCGGCGCGACCAACGCGAAGCGTTCGACGCCGTCTTCACGTGGGACACCCACCGAGCCCACGAGATCCTCCACGCACGCAGCCAACGGCGCTTGCGAGAGCTCGACTCGTTCGGCGTGGCCGCCCTCGAGGTGCTCATCGGAGACGTCGACGCGGCGCAGTTTCACATGTCCCGCGAGCTGGGCAAGTTCGGCCCCGCGGCGCGCTTGCGGGCGTGTGTCGAGGCCCAGATCGAGCTCCGCTTCGGCGACACCGTCGGGGCCCGCGAGATGCTCGATCGCCTGCTCGCCCTGCCGAAGTTCCGCACCGAGGAGATCGAGCGTTACCGCGTCGTGCTCCTCGCGCGCGCCGCTCTCGCGTGCACCGACGAAAAACGCCGGTTGCGCGCAGAGCGAGCTCTCCTCGAGCACCGTGACACCGAGGTGAGGGCGCTCGGGCAGTGGCTCCGCGCCAAGCGCGACGCCCGCCCTTTCGACGACCACGACCACCCCAAGGCCGCTCAACGCGGCGCCGAGCTCGCCGCCCTGCACGGCTTCGTGTCGCTCGCACAGCGCCTCGAGGATCGCGCCGTCGCCATCGCCAACGCCAACGCCTCCTCCCCCTACCGCCACGCCCCCTGACGCCGCGCACCAGGGAGCGAGCGAGCCACAGCGACGCTCAGACGCGGGCGACACGACCGTCTTCGAGCACGGCACCGGGGAGCTCGAGACCGTTTGCCTGCGCCTCTTCCGACATCGCCACGAGCGCGTCGTGGAGGCGGCCTCGTTCGTCGAGCAGGCGCGCGATGCAGCGCCTCCGCATCTTGCGCGTGAGGCGCACACGCATGGCACGCCAGGTCTCGCGGGCGAACATCAGGTATCGCAGCGCGACCACGCCGCCCACCGCGCTCATGAGACCGACCAGAACACCGGCCAGAAGAGGCGTGGCCGGCAGCGCCGGATACACCGCGTGCAGCGCGTCGTGCCCATAGGCGGCCGCGAAGCCCACGCCAATCCACAGGAGCGGAAACAAGACGGCTCCGACGAGCAGCTTGATCGTCGCCTCGTCCTTCTTCTTCTTCTTGAAGCCCCTCGTCAGCAAGATGAGCGCAACCGCCGCCGGTCCATTGACGACATACCCGAGGAGCACGAGCGCCGGGAGCAGCAGGTACACCACCACCACCTGCGCGAACAAGGCGCTCAAGAACACCCCGGAGAGCGGCGGCGGTCGGTCGAGCTCGTGGTCGTGAACCCCAAGAGCGCGCAGATCTTCGTCGTAGTCATCGACACGCTGCACCAGCTCGGCGACCCGCTCTGGCTGAGCGTCTTTGAGCGCCTCGTACGCGGCGCGGATGCGAGCAAACCCGAGCACTCGCTCGTCGATGTGGGAGCGGCCAGGGTTCTGCCCGGCCCGCTTCGCCCGCTCGGCGCGGATGAGCCGGCGCGCTCGATGCATCAGGTGGTAGAGCTCCCAGCTCTCCGTGGCCAGACACGCTCCCTCGAGCACGCGCTCGATCTCGCGGGTGAGGTTTCGCACCTGCTCGTGCCGCGCCGCTTCGTCGAGCCCCGGCTTGGGCATCAGGTTTTCGGGGAGCTGCATCGGCTCGAAGAACTCCACCAGCGCGTTCGAGCGAAACAAATCCTTGTCGTCGTAGTGCAGGCCGACCGGGACGATCACCGGCTGCCGGTCGGGCGAGGCCGCCTCCGAGGCCTGATAGAACAAGCGCGCGGCCCCCGTCTTCAGCTCCTTGAGGTGAGGCGCGTCGTGAGAGATCCCCTCCGGAAATAGTGCAGAAAACGAGCCCGCTGCGATCTCGGCGGCGAGCGCGCTCAAGCTCTTCTTGTTGGCTTCGCTGCGGGCGGCCGCGTCCAGCTCCGGCAGGTCCGACGCGCGATAGATGGGGACGGTGCCGATCTGGCGCATCAGCGATCCAAGCACCGGCCACTTGAACACCCCGTGGCGAGCCCCAAAGACAACTCGCCGGGGAAACTTGGTGAGGATGAGCCCCGGATCGATGAGCCCGTTGGGGTGCCACGTCACCACGATGCCCCCACCATCTCTGGGCACCTTCTCGATCCCACTCACCGTCACGCGCCGAAAGAACACCCGCACCATGAAGCGCAACAGCGCCAAGATGATCCGGTATGCCGTGCTGGTCTGGTGGTGCGTCACGTTCCCCCTCGGAGCCATGACGCTACGGCCAGCGCGCGCCGCGGTCGAGCGTCACCTGGAATCGGACGCGGGAACGAGCCCTCAGGACACGGCTTCGTGCACGACGACGGCCACGTTGCCCACCTTGTGCCCGGTGTCCACGTGGCGATGCGCGTCGGCGATGTGTTCGAGCGGGTACGTGTGCTCGATACACACCTCGAGCGCGCCGGTGGCGAGCAGCTCGCCCACCTCGACGAGGGCGTCGCGCTTGTCGACCGACATGCCGAGCACGACCCGCTGCTGGGTCCAAGGCCCCTGCACCACCGAGCGCCACAGGCTCTCGAGCATGAACGTCGGATCGAGATAGAGCGCCCGCTCGCGCATCACCGGGCGGCAGGCCGTGAACGAGCGCTTGCCCACCGCATCGAACACCACGTCGTAGCGCTCGTCACGGGCCCCGAGCTGCTCCTCGGTGTAGTCGATCACCTCGTCGGCGCCGAGCCTACGCACCAGCCCCACGTTCTTGCCGCTGCACACCCCGGTGACGTGTGCGCCCATGCGATGGGCGAGCTGCACCGCGTAGCTGCCGACGCTCCCCGACGCTCCGACGACGAGCACCCGTTGCCCAGCCTGGAGCCGCGCCTTGTCCCTCAGAAAAAACAGCGCGGTGGTCGGTCCGTCGACGGCGGCCGCAGCACGCGTGAAGCTCACCCCGTCGGGCAGCGACACGACCGAAGCGTCCTCGGGCAGACAGAAATAGTCGGCGTTCGCCCCGATGTGAAAGCCGGCAAAGCCGAACACCCGATCCCCAGGACGAAAACGCGTGACCTCGGCGCCCACCGCGTCGATCACTCCCGCCACCTCGGTGCCGAGGGTACGGAACTTCTTTCGCGGTCCGGTGAGGCCGATCAGCAATCTCCCCCACAGCGGTCGGCCCTGCCGCATCGCTCAAGCGTGAGCTCATCGCCCTCTTCCTCGCCCGCTACGCCGTCGCCGCCAAAGATCGCTGACCGCTGAGAACCTGATGGACCTATCGAGTGGGGGGCAGCCCCCTCCTCCAAACTCAAGACCTCAAGACTCGCCTCGAGGGGCCCCGCGAGGCCATGTCGGTCGGACCTTCAGTCGCAGAGCTCGTAGTGGACGGTGCCGCTCCAGAGCTTCACCGCGCTCAAGAGCACGAAGGGGTACTCGAGGCGGTTGCCGTACTTGATCGCGAATTGGCTGTTGGTCACCGCGGTGTCCCCGGCCGTGGTCCCTTCGGTGAAGTAGAGCTGAGCGTTCTGTGCCGTCGCGGTGCTGGTGACGTAGAGGCCGAGGGTCTCCCCCGCGGCGAGCTCGAGCTCGGAGCCAGCCATCGACATGAACGTTGGGGTGTTGGTGCCAGCCGAGGTGAGGTCCTTCGAGAACACCAGCGTCCACTTGGCGGCGTCCTCCTCGTCTCCAACGCCGCCGTCCGGGTTGATGTACACCTCGAACGCACCGCTGAAGCCGGCAGCGAGGTTCAGGCTGAGACCGGTGATGCGCAGCTTCTCGAGCGCCTCCACGTTGAACATGATCCCGTCGGCCGACCCGTTGTGTTCGAACATGGTCGTCAACGCGCCGGGCGTGCTCAGACAGCTCGCACAGGTGCCCGCGCTGCACGCGTCGCAGTAGCCGCTCGCGCAGTCGCCGCAGCTCGCGCCATCGAGAGCCAGGTTCGGTTCACACACGCCCACCTGGCACGCGTCGGCGCGATCGCAGTCGCTCGCCACGTCCGATCCACACGACGTGCCGTCCGGCGCCCCCACACACTCGCTCGCGCCGCCGCTACCTCCAGCCGCGCCGCCTCCGCCCGCGCCCCCGTCGCCCCCCGTGGCGGCGCTCCCGCCCTCGGCCCCAACCGCTCCCGAGCCCGCCGCGCCTCCTGGTGGGGTGTTCCCCTGCCGAGGATCGTAGGTATCCCAGGGAAGCACGCAGCTGCCAACGAGCACGACGATCGCGCTGCAGCCGATAAGCCCTCTCTTGAGCACGCTCCTTCGAAGCTACCAGCGC
The DNA here is from genome assembly GCA_964401935.1 of uncultured Polyangiaceae bacterium. Classification (GTDB taxonomy): domain Bacteria; phylum Myxococcota_A; class Polyangia; order Polyangiales; family Polyangiaceae; genus JAPYTK01. The sequence goes on along the minus strand of CAYOAL010000014.1, from coordinate 51,346 downwards.
GCCTCCACACGCGTCCATTAGTTTAGAGCGCGCCAAACGGAGCGCGCGCCAACGCCGCCGAAGACACTGCTACAGCTTGTTGGCGGGAACTCGGGTGGTGCCGCGGTCGCGGTGGGTGAGCACCACGTCGCCATCTGGCGACACGCCCGCGACGCGCGCGCCGTCGGCGAAGTTCCAGCCCTTGACGAGCTTGTCGTGCTCGTACCGGAGCAAGATCGACTCCGAGCCGACATAGAGGGCCGAGTCCGCGGTGACCCACAGCTCCGCGTGCGCACCGTTCACGGCAGCGAGCATCGACGTCGGCTGGGCGTGCGTCGCGCCGGCCTCGATGACGACCGTCTCGTCACCTGCGTGCGCGAGCAGCCGGTTGCCGGGCAGCAGCGCATAGAACTGCGTGAACGGGACGCCCTGGCTCTTCTTGAGCTTGTCGAGCGAGCCGTCCGGGTTGCGACGGGTCACGGCCCCCGCCCCCGCCAGCCACAACGTACCCGTGGCGTCGGCGAACGCGTGAGTCACCTTCTTGTCGGCGAGCCCCTCGGTGAACGCCTCCATCGAGCCGTCCGGCTGCATCAGCGCGTAGCCCGACGCGGTGCCGATGAGAAGGGTCCCCCCGCCCATCGGCACGAGCGCAGTGACCGCGTTGCCAGGGAGGCCGTCCGGCTTCTTCAGGTGGGCCACCACCCGATCGCCTTCGATACGTTGCAGGCCCGACTTCGAGCCGATCCAGAGCGCGCCATCGAGCTCGACGACGGCCTTCGCCCCCTTGGGGCCAGGTTTCTTCCCGAGGAGTCGCCTGGCGCTCTGCATGCCGTGGTCGACCACGTGAACCGTGTCGAAGCCGAGCAGGTAGGTCCGCTGGCCTGCGGTCACCGCCTCCAACACGTGGGGGGCCGCGTCCTTGCCAAAATCGAACGGCTCGGCGCCGATGCCCGGCTTCACCTCGAGCTCGAGCCCACGGGGCGCGAGGCGCCGCAGCGCGTAGTCTGTCTCCCGCCCACCGTGGTGGCTCGCGGCGGCGAACGCCTCGAACTGAATACCCTCACCGAGGCCTTCGACGAGCGCCGTCGGCAACAGCGCGCTCACCGACAGACGGTTGGCCGACGCGTCCCACGCCGCCTGCGACACGAAGATCGGAGCGTTCGGATCGACCGTGTCCCAGGCTTGGGTCGCGCGCGCGAGCGCGCTCGCGCGCAGCTCTCCACCGGTGGCCTTCATCAACCCCTCGTCGATCACCTGCAAGAGCGGCTGGGGGTTCACGCACGCGCGCGGCGAGTCGTGCCGCTCCTCGACGTCGAGCGTCAGCTCCGTCCACTGTGGGAAGGCGTCCGTGATCGTCGCATTGATCTCGGCGCTGGCGTTCCCACGGCGCGCGCACAGCGTCCGCGCCTGTTGTGCGCTCAGGGTGGACACTCTGTGGATGTTGACGTCGAGCGAAGCGGTTGCCATCTCGGAGGCTCCTTTTCCGGTGTGGAGTGAGGCTTACGCCCCCAAGGACACACACCTTCCCTCCCGAACCCAGCGGCTCAACCAGCACCGCCAAGAGGGCGCACGTGAGGCCCGGTCTTGGGGACACACGCCGTCATCGCAAGCGCTCCAGGATCGCGTCGAGGCCCGCGCCGAGCTCGGGGGCCTCGGCGAGCTCGGCGAGCTCGGCGACCCGCGCGCGCACCCGCGCCAGGTTCAATTCTGGATAGAGCACGAGCAAGGCCTCGGCATCTTCGAGATCCTTGGGCCGCGCGGCGATAATTTTGAACACGACCAGATCCTCCGGCGTGGCCATGGGAACCATGACGCGCCCGAAGCGCGCTTCTTCACGAGCCTCGAGAGCTTCATGCTCGAACGCAGTCCACGCGAGCGATGCATCGATGTCGACACCCGTAGGCTGGTGACGCAAGAGAAGCACCAGGTTCACCCGCGCAAACTCCAGCGCGTCATCCATCCGCGGCACGATGTGTTGTCGTGCGCACTCCTCGATCAGTGCCTCGGGCTTGACCGCATCTCCGCGCACGGCGACGTCGACGTCCGTCGTAAAGCGGCGCACGCCGCGGCCGATGATCGCGATGCCGCCGATCACCATCCACGGCGCCCTGCTCCTGGTCAGCGCACGGGCAAGCGCCGCGATCGCGCGCTCCAGCTTATTGCGTCTTGTCGCGGGCACGACGCTCGATGTGTGCCCAGCGACGCCGCACATCCTCCACGGCGCGCTCGGCAACCGGATCACGTGGACCCGGCCAAAGCTTCATGGCCTCGAGGGCGTCCAGAGCGGCCAACAACTCCTCGACCGCCTGCTCGGGCTGCGGCCCCTCGGCGCGTTCGAGCTCGCGTGCGCGCTCGGCCGCGCGAACTTGGCCGCGTCGCCAACGCTGGACCGAAAGCGAACGCTCATCCATGACGCCGACGATACGCCGACTCAACCGCCGCCGCCAGGTTGAGCGGCGCCCACCGTCGCGGCCAAGCCGCCACGCTCCTCCCCTAGCGCAACGGAGCGCCCTGGCGCGTGCTGTCAGGCTCCGGTCTTGGGCTCGGTCAGGCTGAACCAGTTGCCCGCACAGTCGCGGAAGGTCGCCTCGACCCCGTAGAACTGCTCCTTCGGCTCCGACACGAACTCGACGCCGCGTTCCTTGAGCGTCTCGTAGGCCTTGCGGCAGTCGCGGGTCTGGAACACCCCCGCGCCGAGCTTGCCCTTCTGCGCGAGCCGCTTCAACGCCTCGACGTCCTCCTCGTCGAACATGGGGCCGACGGATGGCTTCATCAGGACGATCTCGACGTCCTTCTGTTCCTTCGGACCGACGGTGAGCCAGCGGAAACCGTTGTCCATCTTGTGGTCGGTGCGCACCTCGAAGCCGAGCTTGTTGACGTAGAAGTCGTGCGCGGCGTCCTGGTCGTCGACATACACGGTGGCGTGAGACAGCTTCTCGATCATGGGACCTCCTTGGTAGGTCCCCTCTTTACCGCGCCGCTCCGCGCCGCGCTTATCCGATCTTGCGGTCTTGCGCCGGCACGCCGAACCACCGCTCGAGGAAGCAGCTCGGGACCGGGGGGAGCCGCTGCCACGCCACCTGCACCCAGCGGCGGCGGTACGCCGAGGGAGGCTCACCCAGGTGGCGCTTGAACAACCGCGAGAACGAGCCGACGCTCGAGAAGCCGACCGCGAAACAGGCCTCGGTCACCGTCGCCCCTTCGCGCGCGAGCATCACCCGTGCGCGCTCGAGGCGGCGCTCGGTGAGGTGGTGGTGGGGCGTCTTGCCGTAGAGTTGCTGGTAGAGCCGCGCAAAGTGAAACGGCGAGAGACACGCCGCCCGCGCGAGCCGCTGCAGGTCGAGCTCGGCGCCCGGATCGGCCTCGATGAGCCGGTGGGCGCGCTCGAGCCGCGCGAGCCGATCGCGGTCACGCCCCTCGGCCGCGACGAAGCTGGCGAGGCCGAGCTCCGGCAGCAGATCGCCCCAGTCACGCGCGTGCATGCCTCGATGGATGCCGCGGCCACGCGCCCCGCGCAAACATTGTCTGCACCCCGGCCACGGCGGTGTGGCGGCTCGGCCGAGCCGCCCTCGACGAGCCGATTGACGGAGCGCGCCCGCTCGCCCACGACAGGCGCATGCGGACGTTGGTTCTCCTCGTGTGCGTCGCCGGGGTTTGCGCGTGCGATCCCTCCGTGCCGCGGCACGCGCCGCGCGTCGTGTCCGTCCCGCCGCCGGTCGCCGCCCCCTCGCCCGCCCCACCGTCGGAGGAGCCCATTCCCCCGGAGCTCTTCATCAAACGCATCACCGCGGTGAGCGTGCGCGAGCGACTCCCCGAGCTCGTGAAGAAACACGAAGCGACCAATCGCTACGCCATCTCCCTCGCGATCATCGAGGAGGCCATCGAGCGAGCGAGCGCCGACATGTTCGTGCGCTATGTCGCGGGGGCGGGAGAGGTCGAGCTCACATCGAGCTTCACCATCCTCGACGACGGGCACTTCCCGAGCCACTCCACCCCCGATGTCTCGGAAGGAGGGCTCACCCGCTACGGCGCCTCCACGCGCTTCGCCTACGCGCCCCCCGACACGCCCTATCTCCTCGCCGTGGCCGTGCACGACCAACCGCTCCCCGACGCCACACCCGGGCTCGTGTGGAGCGTGGGAGCGCACGCCAACAAGCTGAGCGTCGAGCTGATCACGCTCGATGGCGAGCACCTCTCCGTCTCCTTCGATCCGGAGAAGCCGGCCGTGTCGCTCACGGTTCCCCCGCCGGACCGCTGGCCACCACCGGTGCCGGCGCCGGCGTTCGGGCGCTCGGCGTTCACTCACGGCACGCGGACGCGGGTGGTGTCGCTCGACGCCCACGACGACGCGTTCGTCGGCTGCGTGGCGATGGCCACGGCGAACGCGACCGCCGCGCTCCCGGAGGAGGAGCGCGAGATCCACCACCCTCCCGACGGCGCCCTCGTGCGAGCGAACTGCAAGGCCGAGGTGCTCGCGTGGGAGAAAGCGATGGCCGCCAACATCGAGGCGAGCATCGCGGAGCGGAAGGCGCTCTACGACAAGGCCAAGGCTCGCTACACACTGCTCATCCAGTAGCTCGCCTCAGCCCACCGTTGGCCAATCGCGCGGTCTCTCCGCCGGTCGCGGGAGGCCGCGTCTCCTCGCGTCCGCGGCGCGGTGGCACCACGGGTTGACCGTCAGGCCCCGCGCTCGTTCAATGATCGCGCTGGCGGCGCCCAGCGGCACCCATGGAGCATCGACTCGAGCTCGAGCGAAGGATCGAGGGCAAACCCGTCCTCGAGGTCACCAAACGCGCACCGGCGGCGGTCGCCGCGGTGCTGGGTCTCGGCCTCCTGGCGGGAGGCACCGCGGCACTCTGGCACGGGAGCGCTCCTTTGGGCGTCGCGCTCCTCATCGCTGGGGTCCCGCTCGTGTGGCTCGGGCGCTTCTTGAGCGGCCAGGGCCTGTGGCTCACCGAGACTGGGGTCTACATCACGCGCGGCCGAGGGATCGCCGCGACGAGGGAAGTCGTCGACTCCGCGGCGTGGCACGAGCTTTCCGCCGTCCGCTACGTCGTCGAGCACAGCGAGAACCAAGATGCCCAGCGGCGCACCGCGCACTACCTCATCTTCGATCGCACGGCTGGGACGGATCGCCTCTGCTACCTGACGGGCTTCCCCCCCCGGAGAGCTACGCGGGAAGCCATCCGCCGCAGCTGCGAAGCACACGGCGTGCGTTGCGACATGACGCCCGACGTGCGGAACGTGTGACCGTCCGCACCACCCCAAAAGGGGGGCATCGCGGTGGCTGGAGCAGACCCGGCAGACGTCGCGCTCTCGGTGGTCCCGGCGACGACCACCGCCACCCGGCGCTCGACACCTCGGGACACCTCAGGGGGTGCGGCGCGCGTCGAACTCTCGGCGGATCTCGGCGCGGAGCGCCTCGTCGCTGAGGATGTCGGCCGCCGTCGACGCCATCGCCTTCGCGGCCGCGAGCATTCCCGCGGTCCCGCGCTCGCTGCCGGCACAGATCTGAAACGCGCGCTGGTGGCACGTCGTCTCGCCGCGGTCGCAGATCGCGATCCAAGGGTGGATGGAGGGCACGGCGTGGGAGATGTCGCCCATGTCGGTAGAGCCGGCGCCAACGTCGGGATCGACCTCGGCCGGCGCGCGGCCGATGGCGCGGAGGTGCTCCCCGAAGCGGCAGGCCATCGCCAGGTTGTTGACCATATTCTTGTAGCCAGGGCGAAGCTCGAGCTCGATCCGGACGTCGCAGGCCAGCGCCGCTGCGCGCGCGCACCGCTCGACGATGGCGCGCACACGCTCGAGCTCGGGCAGCGTCGTCGCGCGCACGCTCATCTCGGCCGTGGCGCGCTCGGGGATGATGTTCACCGCCTGCCCGCCGTCGGTGATGAACCCGTGCACGCGCACCCCGTCGCGGAAGTGCACGCGCTGCGAGTCGACGAGGCGAAACCACTCCATACACGCCGTCAGCGCACTCGAGCCGTCCCACGGCGCGATGGCCGCGTGCGAAGGCACCCCGTGGAACGACGCCGCGACGATGAGGTTGGCGAGGGTGATGTGCGCGAGCAGATCGCGATCGAACGGGTGAAACATCATCGCCGCGTCCACGCCCTCGAAGACCCCTGCCTCGAGGAGCTTGATCTTGCCGCCCCCGCCCTCCTCGGCCGGTGTGCCCACGATGTCGACGGTGCCGCGGAGGCCGTCGCCCAGGCGGGCGAGGGCGAGGAACGCGCCGAGGGCGCCGCCCGCGATGAGGTTGTGGCCGCACGCGTGGCCGATCTCCGGCAGGGCATCGTACTCGGCGAGGATCGCGACCCGTGGCCCCTGGCCGTCGCCGATGCGCGCACGGAACGCCGTGGGCAACCCGCCGATCGCTCGCTCGACGGGGACGCCGGCGGCCTCTATCGCCTCCGCGAGCCAGGCGCTCGCCCGGTGCTCCTCGAAGCGCAGCTCCGGGTGTTGGTGGATCCTCAGCGCGACGTCGGACAAGGTGGGCGCGAGCGCATCGACGGCAGCGGAGACTCCTTGGGGATCGACGGTCATCAGGCTCCTCTCTTCCCCGCCGAGCTGGCGGCGCGGTGGCGTGGTGCTCCAGCGTACCCCCCACGCCGTCACCGCGCGACAACGACCGCGCGCGAGCGCCAGTACTCCGCCGCCGGTGAGCCGGGTGAGCGAGGAGGCTCGAGCGTGTGGATCTATCGAACCGATCGATTTCTTCGTTGGCAGCCTCGGGCTCGGGCGTCACACTCGCCGCGATGCGAAGGCTGCTGCTCACTCTGATCGCGCTGCCCGCGCTGCTCGTTGTGGGGACGAGTGCGTGCACGCGTTCACGCGACACCACCAGAGAGGCCGATAGCCCCAGCGAGAGCGCAGAGGACCCGAAGAGGCAGAGCAAGCGCAAAGCGGCGAGCTGCGACGACTGCAAGCCGGGCAGCTGCACGCCGGAGAGCGCGGCGTCCTGCCACGCGCTCGCGGAGAAACACGGGCGAGGCCGGGGGGTGCCCTTCGACCTGGCGAAGAAGGCGCACTACGAGAAGCTCGCCTGCGATCATGGGCACGGAGCGGCCTGTCGAGAGCTCGCGTGGCTCCATCACGACGGGGCCGGCGTGAAACATGCGGACGGCCTCGCCGCCGAGCTCAACGAGAAGGCGTGCAACCTCGGCGACGGCGACGGCTGCATCGCGCTCGGGCGGATGCACGAGCAGGGCATCATCGGCGTCGCCAACGAAGAGAGCGCCCAGCGCTGGTTCGACCGCGGACGCGAGCTTTTCGCGCGTGCCTGCGAGGCCGGCGATCTCGACAAGTGCGAGCGGCAGGGGCAGCTCTATCTCGACGGCGTCGGCGTGACCGTGGACGCAGCCCACGCGTACACCCTCTTCGAGAAGGGTTGCCCGAAGGTCGGCACGCGCTCCGAGGCGAGCTGCGTCGGGCAGGCGTTGTTGTTCATCGCGGGCAGAGGCACGACCCAAGACAAAGCGAAGGGCGAGACCATGCTCGCCGATGCCTGCAAGCGGAAGGTGTCCCGGGCGTGCGCCATGCTCGGGCAGGAGCTCTGGCTGGGACGGGATCTGAAAGAGGATCCAGTTCGCGCGCTCGGCCTCCTCGTGATCGCTTGCGACGACAACGACGCCATCGCCTGCGGGGCGCTCGGGGCCATGCTCGAAGGTGTCCCCGGGGTGCCACGCGACGTCGCCGCCTCGCTCACCCGCAGAGACCGGGCCTGCGCGCTGCGCAACAGCCTCGCCTGCCGCGAGGCGGCCAACATGCTGATGCAGGGGAGCGACGAGGTGGCGATCCGACGAGCGCGCGAGTTCCTCGAGCACGGCTGCCACATCGGCGACGGCGTGCAGTGCGGCCTCGCCGCCATGCTCCATCGGCATGGCCGCGGCGGCCCCCCCGACGAGACGACGGCCAACATCCTCTGGGCGATCGCGTGCCAGCGCCGCGCGCTGCTCGCCTGCGTCGATCTCATCCGCCGCAACGAGCCGCTCCCCCTCAACCCCGAAGACACCAAGAAGGTGCGCGAGGAGGCGTGCCGAAGAGGCTTCACCGCCGCATGCACCCAGACGCTGTGACCGCGGCACCGGGTTTCGGCGCGCAGCGTCTGGCGCGCCGCGCGACGGAGTGCACGCTCCTCGCCTCCCCCTCGTCGACTCGTGCTCGCCGAGCAGGACCTCGCCCGGCAAGCGAGAGCTACCGCTCGGGGCCTGCTGCGGAGGGCGCTGGAGACGACGGTGACGGTGCGCTCCCCTCGTCCCTTGGCAACTTCGCGCTGCCAAGATGCGGCGCCATCGCGTCGAGCTTGGCCCGAGCTCGCTTGCCGACATCGCCGTCGGGGTCGAGCGACAGCGCCTCCCGACAGTGAGAGGCGGCTTGCGCGAACTTCGCTTCCGCCTCGGCGTTGGTGCACGCCTCGAGGGACTTTGCACCGGGCGAGGACTGGCAAGCCGTCCCCGTCGCAGCCACGCACAACAGCGTGGCCCATGCGTAGAGCTTCAACCCCGACATCGCGAGCAGGGTAGCCAGCCACGGCCGCCGCGTCGACGCCGCGGGCACAAGGAGCCACGGAGAGCTCCCCCGAGCCAGCCGAACTGCAGTCGAACGAAGGTGCCCGCGGTTCGGCGGGGGGTGCGGCGTCTAGGAGCCGTGTTCGTCGGTGAGGGTCTTCTTTGTAGGGGGGTCGGCGTAGCCCGAGGGCTCCAGGGCGAAGGCGCGCTGGAAGCTCTCGAGCGTCTCGCGCTCGGAGGTCTCGGTCTCGAACACGTAGGGGTCGAGTGTCTCTTGGTCGCGCGGGAGGTAGCCGAGGTGCAACAGGCGCGCGCCGAGCCCGGTGCGGCGATCGATGGGGTCGAGGGCGCCGACGAGGATGTCGTGGGCGATCTGGCGGTCGGGAAACTCGAGGAGGAGGCGCGGCGTGAGAGCGGGCACGCGGAGGCTGAGGTTGCCTGCCGCGTCGAGCGTGCCTACGAGCGGCTCCTTGGGGTTGGGTCGGCGGCGATCGAGGAGCTCGGCTGGGCCCTCCACCACGAAGGGCTCGTTGGCGAGGGGGCCGCTCTCCGACTCGAAGTGGAGGTGGAGGTGCACCCAGGGGACGCGGGCCACGAAGCGATTGACCGCCTGCGGCGCCACCGTGGGAGTGGGTGGCTCCGGCAGCGGGACGTAGAGGATCTCACCCGGCGCGAGCATGTGGGGGTCGCGCTCGCGCTCCTCGAAGAGCGGCGCGTTCTTGGGATGCTCGAGGAGGGCCTGCACCTCCACCTCGTGCATCAAGGCGACGGTGAGCACGGTGTCACACGGCTGGATCACGTAGGGCCGAGCGTCGTCGGCGGCGTCCGAAGGGGGGGGATCGTTCATGGCGGTGTCTCGGGGCTCGGGGCGAGCGCACGCTAACCGAAGGCCACCTTGGCCATCGAGATCAACACGCAGGCGTCTTCTTCGGCGGCGCGGTAGCGCTCTTGCCAGTTTTCGGGCGGGCGGCTGGAGGCGTCGTTGAAGTAGTACATGAGATCGATCTCCCAGTTGCTGTTGCCGTTGTCGTCCTCCTCGACGTGAAACGGTGCGTCGGGCAGCGAGGCCTGTCCGATGGTGCTGGTGCCCTTGTGGGTGATGGAGAAGAGCCAGTCTTTGCGCTCGATCAACACCTGATGCCCGAGCTCGTGGGCGCCGGTGGCCGCGAAGCGGGCGTCGACGTCGGTGATCCAGCCGCGATCGACGTGGCTCTGGGGCATGACGCGGCTCTCGTCCCAGATGTTGACCACCGGCAGGCCCTCCACGAGCGCGAGGTTGAACGACCGATCCGCGTCGTCGCCACGCAGCTTGCCCACCCACCCTCCCGAGCCGGCGAGGTAGGTGACCTGAGCGTCCACCCCGCGCTCTTTGGCGTTGACGGTGAGCTCCCAATCGGCACCCTCGATGCGCACCGTGCGCGACCAGTGACGGCGGATGCCGACGAGGATGGCGGTGCGGAGGCGCTCGAAGCGACCCTGATCGAGGTCGCTCCCTTGCAAGATCTGGCCAAGCTCGGCGCCCACCTCGATCTCGCCGGTGTTGAGCATCCCCGGCACCAGCCCCGCATACTTCGAGAGGGCCCCACCCACCGCGCTCGCTGCTCCGCCACCCGCAGCGCCCCCCGCGCCCCCGCCGAACATGCCCACCAGCGCGTCGATGACCTGCTCGAAGAGCGAGCCGGCGTCGGCCGGCCACGCGTCGAGCATGCTCGGCAGCATCCCCATCGCCGCCCCCCCTCCCCCTGGCGCCGCCTTGCCGGCCAGCCACTCGAGGCCGCCGTCGACCATGCTCGACAAGTTGTCGATGGGGAGCTTCAGCTCGAGCGGCTTCATGTCGCTCGGCGACTTGAACTGGTTGTACACCGTCACGTCGATCTGCTTGGCCTCGCTGTCGATACGCACGTCGATCCAGCGGTACTTGTCGGGCGCGCTCGCGAGCCAGGTGGTGGCCACGCTCGTGCGCCCCTTCATGTCCGTCACCGTGAGGCGAGCGCTCAGATCGCGGCTCTTGAGGGCCGCGCTGTCGAACACCCCGTCGTCGTCGTAGCCGTCCCACGTGAAGACGTGCTCGCCCGGCAGCACATACTCACCGAGCTGGTGCGTCTCGCCGTAGTAGAGCGAGTCGCCGCGGTAGATCTCGACGCGCGTCTCGAAGGCGGGGAACGGGATGCTGAGCCGAAAGCGCAGGCGCGAGGCCCGCAGCTTGCGCCGGAATGGTCCCGGCAAGAGCCCCACCGGATCGCTCAGCGGGCTGAGCGTCTGGCGTCCGAAGCCGTCGAGCTCGATGCGTGGGGGCTGCATGCTCACCACCGTCACCACCCTCCCCCGCCGCTCGGAGCTCCCATCGGCCAGCGGCGCAGTGGGCAGCGCGTGAATGGGCACGCCGCGGAGCGGCGTGCGCGCGAGCACCTTCTTCAGGGTGTGCTCCCCCTCCTTGGCGGGGAGCTGCCACGGCCAGATGTCGCCCCAGATCCCCGTCCACGGATCGCCCTTCAACAGGAAGAGGGCCACCGCGCCCGAGCCCTTCAGCGCGTCGAGCCAGCCCGTCTGGGGTGCCTCGGGGTCGTCGAAGTTGGCGTGCTGATTCACGAGCGCAGCGTGGAGCTCGGTGTTCTCCCAGTATTCGAAGTGGAGCAGCGCCAGATCGCCCCACGGGTAGTTGTAGGGGTTGAGGGTGACCGCGGGCACGTGGAACGGCGACTTCGGGATGAGCTCTGGCCAGCAGGCGGCGTTCCTGGCCGCGAAGCTCGCGTACACCGTCGCCGGATCGAAGTGCGCGAAGCGGACCGGATCGAGCTCGAAGCAAGCCTCCATCACGTCCTGGATGCTCTTGCCCGCCGGATCGATCGCCTCCGGGAGATCGATCCACTCGTAGCCGGTACGAAAGAAGCGCGCGACCGACGGCGGATCCACGCTGAGCGCGAGCGAGAAGCTCACGAGCTCGCCCACACGAAAGCCGAAGTCGGCGTCGCTAGCGCGAAAGCCTTGCTTCGCCAGACCGGGGAGTCCGAGCTTCAACCCTCGCCGCCCGCGGTCGAGGTCGCGAGGGCGGATGCGATAGGGCGTGGCCCAAATGTCGATGATGCTCCCGAGCTGCGCCGCCGTCGCGTCGAGCGCCGTCCAGCGGTAGTTGACGATCTCGGTGTGGCGGATCACTCGGTGGCCCCCCTCGCCACGTCCGTGAGCCCGGGAAACCGAACCGTCGCCCCCTCCTCGAGGAACAGCTCCGCCCGCCCCTCTCCGTCGAGGAAGCCGCTCTGCTCGGAGCCATCCTCGAACACGAGGACATAGCGCTGGTTGGGACACGGCAGCCCCTCCTCGTCGGTGAGCTCGATGACCGTGAGCTCGCGCTCCTCGGGGCTCAGGCCGCGCACGTCGCTCGGCTTGGTGAGCGAGATCTGTTGACCCATGAGCTCCGCCTCCTCCGCCAGCGACAGCATCGCCCCCACCCCCGCGAGCTCCACCTTGCCCGCCTTGAGCGCCACCTTCTCCTCGGCGGAGCACCACAGCTCGCCGGCGTCGTTCAGCTCGAGCTGCGCCTCCGGCGCGTGGAGCATGATCTTGTCCGCCATCACGAGGATCTGGTCGTCCATGAGCTCGATGACGCTCCGACCACAGCGGAGGCGAAGGCCCTTCGGAGACACGATCTCGGTGATGCCCGTGCTCCCGAGCTGCGTCGTGCCTTCCACGTGCAGCGCGAACGAGCGCTTCGCGTCGTGCCGCCCCACCACCGTGGCGTGGTTGCCCTCGGTCTCGGTGGTGAGATCGTCGCCCACGTGCAGCCACCCCGTGCGCTCGATGCGGTGACGCTCGGCGCCGCCCACCTCGACCACGCGGTCTTCGCCGATGCGGCTCTCGCTCTTGCCCGCCACCGCCACCCTGCGCGCCCCCTCCACCGCGAGGCGATCATTGCCGCCCACCTCGCGGTCGACGTCCTCGCCGATGCGCTCGGTCACGCGTCCCTTCACCTGCGAGACGTCGCTGCCAACCACGCGGGTCTTCTGGTCGCGACCGACGAAGCGCTCGAGATCGGCCTCGGCGCGCAACACCACGCGCTCGTGGCCCGCGGTGTCGTCGAACGAGAGCTCGCTATAGCCTCCTCCACCGGGGGTGCTCCGGGTGCGGAAGCCGCTCTTGTGCTGCCCCTCCGGCGGCAAGAACGGGTGAGGCTGCACCCCGTTGTACACACCGCCGAGCACGATGGGGCGGTCGTGATCGCCTTCGCGAAACGACACCATCACCTCGGTGCCGACGCGCGGGATGAACTGCGCTCCGAACGACGTGCCCGTCCACGGCTGCAGCACCCGCACCCAACACGAGCTGCGTTCGTTCATGCCGCCCTTCTGATCCCAGTGAAACTGCACCTTCACGCGGCCGAGCTTGTCGGTGAACACGTCGTGTCCAGCCGGCCCGACGACCGTCGCCGACTCGAGCATCTCCCGGCGCTTCTTCACCTTGCGGCGCGGTCGGTGCGCGACGTTCGCGGGCACACACTCGAACTCGTTACGATACACCACCCGATCGGCGCTCCCGTGCTCCTGGCCGACGTGGCGCACGCGCGTCACCACGTAGTCCTGCTCGAGATCCGTCACCCCGTGCACGTCGGTGCGCAGCCGAAAGCGATAACCAGGCGCCATGTGGCGGCAGTGTCCCGTGCCTCGTGCCCGCACCGCGTGGCGCGCGTGCTGCTCGAGCCGCACCTGTGCGCTCGTATCGTCGACGCGTGTCGGCCCGAGAGGCGAGTGGTGCTCCACCACTTGGAGCTGCGTGGCGGCGCGCCCATCGAGCGTGTCCACCCACTCTTGGCGGCCCTGCGAGGCCCGGAGAGCGGCGTCGGCCCCCTCGACGGCGGCCCCACGCGAGTTGCTCACCCACGAGGTAAACGACTCCAGCGCGTTGTTGTCGCCGGCGAGCTCCCCGCTCGGCCTCGCCGCCGACGGCGCGCTCGCGGTGATGTCGAGGCGCGGCCGCTCGTAGTCGTAGTCGCGGAGCAACACCGCGTTCGGCTTCACCACGTGGGCGAGCTCGAAGCTCGAGAGCGCGTCGCTCGGTGTCGCCCCCGCCGCGATGGACACGAGCGAGAGGGTGGCCGGCCCCGCGTCTCCGTCGTCGGGATCGAGCAGGAGCGGTGGATACTCGGCGGTGTCGAGCAACACGATGCGCTCGGCGTTGGAGAGCGGCGCGTACGAGGGGTGATCCCAGCGCCGCCGCTGCGACGTGTCGGCCGGGTTGCGCTCATCGTGGAGGAAGCGCCGAGGGGTGCCCTCCGCGTCCACCGACTCCTCCTCGGTGCCATGATCGAAGTACCAGAAGATGCCCTCCTCGGAGAGGATGCGCTTGATGAAGGCGTAGTCCGACTCCTGATACTGCGTGCAATAGGCGCGCGGCGGATAGGCGCGGCGGAGCTCGGAGGCGAAGCGCAGCCCGAGCTGCACGTACTCGGGCGCGCCGAGGAGCTCGGCGACGATCTCGGGGACGCTGCGATTCTGGAAGATGCGGCTCCGCACACGGTGTTTCGTGAGCCAGAACGCCGGCACGATGCGGAGGGTCCAGAACTGGGCGGGGGTGGCCCCGGCGAGCGGCGTCGACAACCCGGCGGGCACGAGCGAAGCCACGATGCCGCGCACGAAGCGTGACGTGTGGCCCACGGGCAGCTTGAGGAGGGCGCGTGAGCGGAGGAAGCTCTGGGGCGCGGCGTCGCCGGTGGGGTTGAGCAGGTCGAGCGTGGTGGTCACCCGCACCTCGAAGGAGAAGAGCTTGGTGAGGGCCTCCTTGCCGGTGAACGACACCACCGACAGCTCCCCGCTCAGGTTCTCGATAAAGAGCTCATAGCCGCCCGGCATCACCGGGCTCGGGGCCATCTTCGCCATCTCGTCTCAGTCCTCGTCGTCTCGTTTGCGTGGCCCGAGCAACCGGTCGCGCTCCGCCGCGAGCTCCTCATCTTCCTCGAAGCGTCGACGCCAGGCGCCGAGCGCCACACGCACGGCCTTCTCGTGAGGCAGGTCGAAGAACTGACAGATGTCGGCGATCCGCGGCTCCCCGCGCTCGCAGTACGACGCGTAGGCCGCCTCGAGCCGCACCACCCGCTTGAGCGGCCAGGTGGCGGCGGTGGTCGCGGCGAGGATCTTCAACGTGCCCTCCTTCCCCGTCTCGAGCACCGCCGTCTCCTCCTGATCGGGCTCGGGTCGCCTCACGCGCGGGTCGTGCGGCCTCCACCCCTCGGGCCGCTTCTCCGCGAGCGTGGTGGGAGCCCGCGGGGGCGGCACGAGGAGGGGCGGCGGCACCGGGGGCGGCGCCTCGGGCGCGGGGGCTGCCTCGCCCACGAGGATCGCGAGCGCCGCTTCGAGTCGGCGCCAGAAGGGGTCGTCCGGCTCGGCCCGCAGCCCCTCACCGAGGGCGTCCAAGAGCGCGCGGGCCCGCTCGAGCTCCTGCACCGACAAACGCTCCGACAGCTCGTTGGCCTGCGCGAACGAGAGCAACCCATCGTTGGGCGTGCGCAAGAGCGCCGCCAAGAGCTTGGTGCGTTCGCGAACCGCAGATCCGAAGCGACTCTCTGCCATGCCTGCCCGCCGAGCCTCAAGGCTAGACCGGGAGCATCCGTGCCTGAAGCGTGTTCGGCGCCGCTCGTCCGAAGGAGACGCGTCAACCCATCGCCCGCTCGAGGCAGGCGTGGACGCGCGCCGCGCTCTCGTCCCAGGTGAGGAGGGGCGCCGCCGCGCGCACCGCCTCCGCGTCGTAGTCGGCGTCGAGGGCGGTCTCGAGGGCAGCGCGGAGCCCGCCGACATCGCGGGGAGACACGAGCGCGCCGAGCCGGTCGTCGGTGATCACGTCGGGGATGCCCCCCACGTTCGTCGCCACCACCCGACGCCCGCACGCGAGGGCCTCGAGGATGACGTTGGGGGTTCCCTCGGCCCAGCTCGGCAAGACGAGCACGTCGGCGGCGGCGAGCCAGCGCGGGATCTCCTCGAGGGGACGGTTGCCGAGCACCTCCACCCGCGAACCGAGCGCTCGCGCGCGCGCCTCCACCGCCCCTCGGGCCGCCCCGTCTCCGATGATGGCGAGCCCCATCGACGCAGGCAGCGCCGCGAACGCGCTCAGCAGATCGAGCACGCCCTTCTCCACCTCGAGCCGCCCCACGTACACCGCGAGCCGCCGGCAGGGGGGCAGCGTCGGCAGGGCGTCACGCGCCGCCTGGCGGGGCCGCGGATGAAACAGCTCGACGTTTACGCCGGTGGGGATGACGTCGATGCGCTCCCGCGACACGCCGAGCTCCTCGAGCCCCGCGGCGAGCTGCCGGCTCACCGCGATCAGCCGATCCGCGTGAGGCAACGCGAGGCGCATCGGCAGCCGCGCTCCCACCCGCTGACCGAGCACGTTGATGTCGGAGCCGATCACCTGCACCACCACCGGCTTGCCGAGGGCGCGGCCGAGCATCGTGGCCGCCACCCCGTCGGGATGCGCCCAGGTGGCCAGGATCACGTCGAAGCGGTCGCGCAGGCGCAGCACCCAAGGGGCCAGGGAGGCCGCGTAGAGCGGTCCCTGGAGCGGCAGTCCAATCTTGGGGACGAAGAAGAAGCGCGGATGTATCACGCGCAGGCCGTCGATCACCTCTTCCGCGGGCGCCGCCGCCACCCGCCCCGCCGCCGAGTAGCGACCCACCCAGCCGGCCCCCGGAAACCAGGGGATCGCCGCGAGCACCTCCACGTCGCAGCGCTTGGCGAGCGCGCGACATTGCTGTCGGATGTGCGGCGCGTCGAGCGGCGCGGCCGCGCTGGGGAACACCTTGGTGACCGCGAGGACCCGCATCACGCGACGCTACTCGACGTCGCCCTCGAACGAGGGCCCGTCGCCCGACGCGTCGTCGACGCCTTCCTCTCCCTCGCCGTGCCGGCCCTGACCCAGGCGCTTCTTGCTCGCGAACGGGAGCGGGAGCCCTTCCACCGGCTGGTGGACGTCGACCGGCTCCGGCTCCGGCGCGCGGAGGCCTGCGCTCGCCTCCCGCGGCAGCGGGCGACCCGACACGCCAGGCGGCGCCATCTTCGCCGGCTGACAGCTCGCGGCGCCGAGCCCCAGAGAGAGCCCTGCACACATCATCACCGTGGGCCACCCGCGGGTCATCGTCACTCCTGTCGGTTTCTGCTCCGAGCCTGTCCATTGGACCACGACCAGGTCGCGAGCAAACCGGAAATGTGGGGCGCGGCGGGAATCCGCCGTCGCGAGCGCGCGGTTCGCCGAGGCGCGAGCGAGGTTGGAACGCCGAGCGCGCTCATGCGCTCGCTCCAAGGGCCGGTAAGACGCGCCGCTCGAGCCAACGCACGGTGGCGTCACTGAAGATCTGCTGGGCCTCGCGACGGGTGAGCAGGTGATCGCAGGTCTCGAGGAACTCGAAGGCGACTTGATCCACGAATGCACAACCCCTGAACATGTCGCGGAATTGCCTCCGATGACTGAACCACTCCGGCTCGCCGCCACAAAACGCGATACAGAGCTCGACGTGGCGGTCGGCGAGGCGCTGGAGGCGGCGCGCATATTCT
Organism: uncultured Polyangiaceae bacterium; assembly: GCA_964401935.1. Taxonomy (GTDB): domain Bacteria; phylum Myxococcota_A; class Polyangia; order Polyangiales; family Polyangiaceae; genus JAPYTK01. The sequence goes on along the minus strand of CAYOAL010000014.1, from coordinate 34,323 downwards.
TCGCGAGGGAGGGCGGTCGAGGGCACCTCCGCTTCGGCGCTGTCGGCGTAGGCGCCCTCCGCCGAGGCCTGCTCGGCGGCCCCCCGGCCCCGCTCGAGCAGCGGCCGCACGCGCGCCACCGCCTTCTCGAGCGCTCCCGCCAAGCCGGCGCGGCGGAGGCGGAACGCAAGCTTGCGCAGCTCGTGCTCGGGCGTCGGGTAGGCGTAGAGATCCCACAAGAGCGCAGCGCGCATGCGCTCGTCCTCGAGCGCCACTTGATAGGCCACCTCGGCCCCCGAGCAGAAGCCGATCATGAAGAACCGGCTGCAGCGAAACCGCTCCGCGGCGGCGTCCATCACGTTGCGGGTGTCGGCGATCCACTGGGCCACGATGGGGAGCGTGCCGCTCGCGCGACGGCTGTCGCCGAGGCCGCTCATGTCGAAGCGGATCGACGGGATCCCCATCTTCGCGAAGCGCCGGGCGAGGTGCACGTTCATGCGATGAGGCCCAGCCCGAGGGATGACCCCGGAGTTGGTGAGCACCGCCACACAGGGCGGGTTCGTCCCCCCGAGCGCAGCGGTGGTCGTCGCCACCAGGTGCCGATCCGCCCCCAAGATCATCGTCTGCTCGTTCATGCCCCATCCTCCAGCGCTCGCAGGAGGGTGGGCGGCACGTCGCGCGGCACGATGGCGGTGCCCATCGCCTGGCTCGACATCCAGTCGGTGCGCGTCTCCACCTCGTGGAGCGAGAACGCCGGGTTGTCGGCGAGGGCGGCGAAGCGGGGCATGGCTTCGGCGTGCACGGCGCAGGTCACCCGCACCCCGCGCCGGAGCGCCGCCGCCACCGGGAGCTCGTCGAGCTTCTCGAGCTCGGCGGTGAGCACCGCCCCGATCTCGAAGCCGAGGACGTCGCCGGGGACGCGCGGCTCGTCCACCTTGCGCGCCGCGAGCAGCTGCTCCCAGGGCTGGTTGAACTCGCGGGCGAGCTCGGCGCGGTGAGCGTCGAGGAGCGTCCGGAGGTAGGCCTTCCCGTCGTGCACGGGCTCCCACAAGACCACGTGTCGCGGCGCCACCTTCGCGCGGGCCGCGGCGCGAAGGGCGATCATGGCCCCGAGCCCCATGCCGAACCACAGCACCGGCGCCCCGTCCGCCTCGAGCTCTGCGTGAGCGCCGAGCGTGTCGTCGACGAAACCGGCGAGCGACTGATCGCCCTCCTCCCCGGGCGAGTCGCCGGTGCCGTGATAATCGAAGCGCAACACATCGCAGCCCTCGCGCGCCAACCGATCGGCGAGCGCTCGATACATCGACGCCGTGCGCACCGCCTCTTGCCCGAGCGGGCGGCACAACAGGAACCCGCCGCGTCGCGGTAGCCCCGCGCGCGCTCGCTGGAGCACACCGACGACCTCGCGGGACGGACCGCCGAACCTGCGAATGCTCAGATCCATCGGGCAGCTTGCTCTCGGTGACGGGCCATGATGGGGAGCTCAGGCGCCACGCACCAGCTTCACCAGCCGACTGAGCATCCCGCCCCGCGGCTCAAGGGCCGGCTTCTGCACTCCGGAGCTGCCCGGCACCTCGAGCGGCGGTGCCCCCGCCTCGTCGTAGGCGGCCGCGAGCTGGGCGAGCGTCTCGAACACGTAGCGACGGGGTGAGATGCGCTTGCCGACGCGCTGCTCGAGCTTCACCACCGCTTGCATGGCGGACAGGGAGGTACCGCCGAGCTCGAAGAAGTTGTCGTCGCGCCGGATCCCCGGGATGTTGAGCAGCTCCTCCCACACCTCGGCGAGCGCGCGCTCGGTGGGGGTGAACGTCTCCTCGGCCTCCTCGATGCGCCTCGCCACGCGCGGCTTGGTCACCAGCGCCGCGTCCACCCCCCCGCTCGACAGTCGGGTGACACGCTCGACCGAGAGCACCTCGAGGGGCGGAAACCCGGGTGGGAGCGCCTCTTCGAGCGCGCGTCGACAAGCCTGCTCGTCGAAGCTCGCGGCGGCCTTCGGCTGCACGCACAGCACCATGCGGCGATGCGCCGCTTCATCGTCGGCCACGGCGACCCCAGCGTCGACCACCCCCGCGAAGCCCGCCACGTGGCGCGCGATCGCCCCGAGATCGAGTCGGAGGCCGTGCATGTGCACCGTGTCGCCCAGCTCTCCCAGGTACTGGAGCGTGCCGTCGCTACGCCAGCGGGCCCGCGTCTCCGTCGCCACGACCCCTCCGCCCACGCGGAAGCGCAGCTCACCGGCCATGCCGGGTGCGAGCTCGCGTCCCTGCGCGTCGACGATGACGACCCCCGCCGGCACCACCGGCCGACCGAAGAGCGCGCTCTCATCGGCGCTCGCGACGTGGCCGACCGCGAGCGGCACACCCCACGCTGCCGGACGCATCATCGACACCACCGTGCACCCTCTGGCGAGCAGGCCGCTCACCACCGCTACAGCGTGCTCTGCCACATCGACGAGCGCGACCAGCGAGAGCGACGCCCCCGCCTCGAGCGCGCCGAGGACGCGGTGCCAGCCGGCGGCCGGCGCGTAGAGCAGCGCGATGTGCTCGTCGCGGAGCCGGCGCAACAGGGCAGCGCCGTCCTCGAGCGCCGACGGCGGTGCGAAGCACACCTCCCCCCCCGCCCCGAGCGCGACGACGGCGAGCACGAGCGCCTGCGCACGCCACGGCCCATCCACGCAGAGGACGCGATCCCCCTCGAGCAGATGCACGTCGAGCGCGAGCGCGCGATGGATGTGCTCACAGAGCTCTCGATCGACGGCGTGGTGGGGCAAGCCGATCGCGTCGTCGAGCGCACGCCTCTCGCGCGGACGACCGTCGGGTGGGCGCGCCCCTGGGATCTGGGCTGCGTCGAGCCATGCGACCGAGCTCGACACATCGCTCGGAAGCGAGCTGTCGCTGACCACGGCCGCCGCTTGCGCCTCTCGCGCCAAGCGATGCACGGCAGCCGCCGGCAGCTCGCGGGGGAGGCTGAGCACGCGCACCCCGAGCCGCAGCGCAGCGAGCCCGGCCACGAGCTGCGCGATGGGGTCGGCCACGAAGAGCACCACCGTGCTGTTCGCGCGCACGTGCTCGCCGAGGTGCTTGCCGAAGGTGGCGATACGTTCGCCGAGCTCGGCGTAGGTGACCACCGTGTCACCGTCCCGGAGGGCCACGCGTTGGGGCTGGGAGGCGACCCGCGCCTCGACGCTGGCCACCCCCACCGGGAGCTCCCGCTCCACGCTGCGCGGCGCGTTCCAAGCGTCGAGGTGCTGTCGCTCCGCGGGGCGCGGGGCGAGCAGCTCGGCGAGGGGCCGACTCGGCTCGCGCACGAGCGCCTCGAACACCGCGAGGAACCGATCGCGGAGCGCCGCCGCGGTCGAAGGCAAGAACACGTCGGCGTTGTACTGCATGCCCGCCTCGATGCCTGCCGGGATCTCCACCAGCCACAGGTTGAGATCCTCGGTCGCGCCCGTCTGGTCCACGCGCACGCGCTGGTGAGCGAGCGGCCCCCAGTTGCGCGGTCGGTGCCGCGCGTCCTGAAACGAGAACATCACCTGGTAGAAGCGGGTGGCGCCGCTCCTGTTCACCTCGAGCTCGTGCGCCACGAGCTCGAACGGAACGTCCTGGTGCGCGTAGGCGTCCACCACCACCTGGCGCACCGCGTTGATCCAGTCGAGGCCGGAGAGCGACGTATCGACCGGGATCCGCAGGGGCAAGAGGTTGTTGAAGAAGCCCATGACGTCTTCGAGCTCGGGCGACGGACGCCCGCGCACCGGCACGCCGATCGTGGGCCTCGGGTCGTCGAGCCACTCCGACATGATGGCGGCGTACACCGACAGCGCCACGATGCTGAGGGTGGTGCCCGTCTGCTTGGCGAGCTCGCGATAGCGCTCCGCGTCGGCGCGGTCGATGAGCATCCTCTGCGTGCCGCCGCGACCGGCGAGGCTTCGTTGCCGTGGCACGTCGGCGAACGGGTCGCGCGGCAGGGCGCCGATCCCGTACTGATCTCTCCAGAAACGCACCTGCTCCTGGATCTCGTCGCTCGTCAGCCACTCGTTGTGCCACGCCGCGAAGTCGCCGTAGGTGACCGGCAGCGGCGCGAGCTTGGGCTCTTCGCCGCGACGGTAGGCCTCGTACAGGATCGCCATCTCCTTGTAGAGCAGGTCGAACGACCAGCCGTCCCAGACGACGTGGTGCACGAGGAAGAAGAGCACGTGCTCCTCTTCGCCGAGCACGAACAGGTGGGCACGAAAGAGCGGGCCCTCTTCGAGCACGAACGAGTGCGCGGTGAGCTCTCGGATGCGCTCGGCGAGCCGCGCCTCCCGCTCCTCCTTCGGCAACGCGCTGAGGTCTTCGGCGGGCAGAAGGCTGACCGTCACGTTGGGCTCCACACGCTGCGCGTAGCCTCCGTCGGTGGCCACGATGCTCGTGCGCAGCGAGGCCTGGCGTCGCACCATCTCCACGAACGCCCGCTCGAAGGCCACGAGGTTCATCGGCCCGATCAACCGGTGCGCCGACGGCGCGTTGTACACCACCCGATTCGGATACATCTCCTCGATGAACCGGATGCGCTCCTGCATCAAGGTGAGCGGTGCGTGGCGCTGATCCGCGCGATGGATGATGGGAGCGCGCACGTGGCCACCCGCGCCGCGCTCGCGCTCGATGGCCTGCCCGAGCTTCTCCACCGTGGGCGCCTCGAAGAGCACGCGGAGCGTGAGCTGGAGCCCGAGCTCGCGATTGAGCATGCCGATGAGCCGCGCCGCGAGCAGAGAGTGCCCACCCAGGGAGAAGAAGTCGTCGCCGCGACCCACCTCGGGCACCTTCAGCACCGCCTGCATGGCCACCGCGATGGCTCGCTCCACGTCGGTGCGCGGGGGCTCCACCCCGTCCCGCGCGCGGGTGCTCGACGGCTCCGTGGGAGCCGGCAACGCCTTGCGATCGATCTTGCCGTTCGGCAGGAGAGGGAGCGCGTCGAGCGTCACGATGTGCGCCGGGAGCATGTAATCGGGGAGGGTCTTGCGGAGGTTCTTGCGGAGCTCGCGTGCATCGTGTCGGGCGCCGGGATCGACCACGACGTAACCCACCAGCCGCACGTCGGAGGGCGTGTCCTCACGCGCCACCACCACCGCCCGCGACACCCCGGGGAGCGCCGCGAGCCGCGCCTCGATCTCGCCGAGCTCGATGCGATAGCCCCGGATCTTCACCTGAAAGTCGAGTCGCCCGAGGTGCTCGAGCGTGCCGTCGTCGCGCCAACGCCCGAGGTCGCCGGTGCGATACAGACGGGCGCCCGGCCTCTCGGAGAACGGATCGGGAACGAAGCGCTCGGCGGTGAGATCGGGCCGGTTGTGATAGCCGGTCGCCACCCCCGCCCCACCGATGCAGAGCTCCCCTTCCGCGCCCACCGGACATGGCCTCTGCTCCTCGTCGAGCACCCACACCTCGGTGTTGTCGATGGGGCGTCCGATGGTGATGCGCTGCGTCGGATCGTCGATGCGCGCGATGGTGGACCACACGGTGGTCTCGGTGGGACCGTACATGTTCCACAGCTCCACGCCCAAGCCCGAGAGCGACACCGCGAGCGACGGCGGCAAAGCCTCGCCACCACAGAGCACCCGAAACGGCAGCTTCGGACGCCAGCCGGCGTCGACGAGCAGGTGCCAGGTGGTCGGCGTGGCCTGCATCACGTTGATGTCGTGCTCGTCGAGCAGGCGCCGCAGCGCCTCGCCATCCATCGCCTCTTCGCGCAGCGCGAGCACCACCCTCGCCCCCGTGACGAGCGGCAGGAACAGCTCGAGCACCGCGATGTCGAACGACAGCGTGGTGACCGCGAGGAGCCGATCGTTCGCGGTGAGGCCTGGCGCCTTCCGCATGCTCGCGAGGAAGTTCACCACCGCGCGATGGGGCAAGACCACCCCCTTCGGACGACCGGTGGAGCCCGACGTGTAGATCACATACATCGTGGCGTCGGGGTCCGACAGCTCGCGCTCGAGCGGTGCGGCGGATGCACCGGCGATGACCGCCGCGTCGTCGTCGATGCGGAGCTGCTGGTCGCGGCCCACGCCCGCCATGTCGGCGTGCGCCCCTTCGGTGATCACCAGCCGAACCGCCGCGTCCTCCACCATGTCGTGCAGCCGCTCGCGGGGAAATCCAGGATCGAGCGGCACGTAGGCTGCCCCCGTCGCGAGCACACCGAGCAGCGCAGGGAGGAGCTCCGGGCCGCGTCCGAGGCACACGCCCACCCGCATCCCGGGCCCAACTCCGCGCGCAGCGAGCACGTTGGCGATGCGGTTCTTCCGCCGCGCGAGCTCCCGGTAGGTCATGGAGGTGCCGCCGGCGACGACCGCGATCGTGTCGGGCGTCGCGAGGCACTGCCGATCCACCCAGCGCTCCACGCGGGCCTCGGCCGCGAGAGCGGTCGCGGTCGCGTTCCAGCCGGTGAGGCGTGGGTCGACGGCGGGGGGCGCCACGCCAGTCGGCGGTGGTTCGGTCGCAGGCGCCGACGCCCCCCCCACCGGCTCGCCGAGCGATGCGGCGAGCTCGCCCACCACCGCGAAGAGCGCGTCGACCAGCGCGCGTGCGCGTGGGGGGCTCACGTGCTCGGTGCCGTAGTGCAGGTCGAGGGTGAGCGCGTCGTCTTGCTCGTAGAAGTTGAAGAACAGCTCCGACAGCGTCCCGCGCTTCCGCCCCTCGTGCATCGTGGCCTCGAGCGGCGCGAAGCCGGAGAGATCCACCTTGGGGTTGAGGTTGAAGAACACGCCGGTGAGCGCGGCGCGATCCCCGCTCGATCGCAGGCCGAGCGCGCGAGCGATGGTACCCTGGGTGACGAGCGGGTGCTCGAGGGCGTCCATCAGCTGCGAACGGACCCGCTGCACCACCCGAGCGCCGTCGTCGCCAGGCCGACACACGAGCAAGAGCGGCAGGTCGAGCACCCCATCGGCCATGAGCGGCCCGTGGCGATCGAGGCTCTGGCTGGCGAAGGGGATGCTCACCAAGAACTCGTCGCGGCCGCTCTCGCGGTGCAGCATGATCGTCACAGCGCCCAGCAAGAGCTGAAACATCGTCACGCCCGACCGACGCGCGCGTGCGCGCAGGCGCGCGAACAGCTCGCCCTCCAGACGCGCGCGCTCGGTGTCCGCTTCGTAGGCGCGGGGCGTGGGTGGCGTGCGATCGCCGAGGGCGAGCGGGGGCGGTGGTTGGGCGAGCAGCGCGCGCCAATAGGCGAGCGACTCCTCCCCCTCCGGGCCTTCGAAGCGTTCCACCTCGGCGGCACCGAAGTCGAGCGGCGACTCCGGCCGCGCGAGCTTCGGAGTCACTCCTTTCTGTCGGGCGCGGAGCGTCTCGGCGAGCTCGGCTACGAACACGCTCGCCGCCCAGCCATCGAACACGAGGTGGTTCGCCACCACGTGCACCACCAGCCGCCCATCGGCGAGCGCTAGCAGCGACACCCGGGCGAGGGGCGCCGTCTCGAGCGCGAAGGTGTGTCCGCTCGCCTCGGTAGAGAACGCGTCGAGGGCCGCGTCTGCGTCGGGCTCGTGGCGCAGATCTACCTCCTCGATCGGGATCTCCCCCGGAGGAGCCAAGCGCTGGAGCGGCTCCTCCGCCGAGAAGCGCACCCGAAACGCATCGTGGCGCGAGAGCACGTCGGACACGGCGGCGCGCAGCTCGGGAAGCTTCACGTCGCCACGGAGCGCCACGCAGAAAGATTCGTTGAGGGCACGTCGTGCGGCCGCGTCGTAGCTGGCAGCGAGCCAGCGCTCGGTCTGCCCCGGCGAAAGCGGCGCCTCCTTGAGGCCGGTGGTGCGCGCGGCCCCTTCGCCCGCCGCCGCGCCTTCGCGACGGTTGAGGAAGCCGAGCTCCAAGAGCTCGTCGATGGACTGAAGGACGACGTCGCCGATCTGCGCGATCACCCCGTCGTCCATCGCGTCGGTCACGAAGTGGCCGAACTGCTCGTACACGTGGAGCCCGTGGTAGCGGAGCAGGTAGTAAAAGAGGCTGATGAACTTGTTGTCCTCTTCCCATGAGAGGCGCCAGAGCGACGCGCAGTGCACCACGCGCACCAGCGCCCCTCGCTCGGCGAACGCTGCGTTCAGACGATTCGCCAGGCGCTCGGTGCGCGCGTTGAGCACCTGATAGAGCTCACGGCCTCGCGCCTTGAGGTGCAGCAGAGAGGCCTTCGCGGCGGCGAGCGCGAGCGGATGACGCACGAACGTGCCGGCAAAATAGGTGACCCCTGCCTCCGGGAACGACGCATCGCCATACTGCCAGTGGCCCCCGTCGAGCGCGTCGAGCCAGTGGGAGCCGCCGGCGATGGCGGCGAACGGCAGGCCGCCGCCGATCACCTTGCCGTAGGTGGCGATGTCGGCGCGCACATCGTAGAACTCCTGAGCCCCGCCGCGCGCCACCCGAAAGCCGGTGACCACCTCGTCGAAGATGAGGGCCGCCTCGTGCTCGTCGCAGATCTTCCGCAGCTCTTTCACGAACGCGCGCGGGTGGAACGTGGGGTGCTTGTTCTGAATGGGCTCGATCATGATCGCGGCGAGCTCGGGCCCGCGCTCCCGTAGCACCCGGAGCGACTCCTCGCTGCCATAGTCGAGCACCAGCACGTTCTGCACCGCGCTCGCGAGGATGCCGGGCGCCGCTGACAGCGAGCGCAGCGCCTTGTTCCCTCGCACGATCACCTCATCGAAGATGCCGTGGTACGAGTCGGTGAAGATGGCGATGGTCTTGCGGCCGGTGACCGTGCGCGCGATGCGCATCGCCCCCATCACCGCCTCGGAGCCGGTGTTGCAGAACGCCACGCGCTCCATCCCCGTGAGCTCGGAGATGAGCTCCGACACCTCGGCGGCGAGCGGGTGCTGGGGCCCCACCTCGATGCCGGCCTGCAGCTGCTCGGTCATCGCCGCCACCACGTCGGGAGGCTGATACCCGAGCAGGTTGGCGCCGAAGCAGGAGAGCAGGTCGATGTACTCGTTGCCGTCGATGTCCCAGATTCGCGCGCCGCTCGAGCGGTCGGCGACGATGGGATAGACCAGATCCTTCCACTCGGGGTTGAAGCCGGTCACCACCCGGGGATCGGCCATGAGCTTGCGGTGCTTCTGGGTGAAGGTCTTCGAGCGCTGGGTGCGCGCCGTGTAGCGGCGGATGAAGTCGTCGAGCCAGCGGCCCTGCGCCGGCGTCAGCTCGGCCAGGCGGAGGTTGATGCGCGCGGAGGCGCCGAACGGCTTGTCGAGGAGCGCCATCCGTGACGGCTCCTCGACCTTGTCGCCATCGGCGGGCGCGTCGACGGTGAGGGGCGCGCCCGCGGCGGCGGGGGCCACCTTGGGGGGCGGCTCCGGCGGCTGGGGCGTCGCCGCGACGGGCAGCGACATCCCGGCGAGCGGCTGCCCGGCGAGCAGCGCCAGCTGCTGCTGCATGAGGAGCATCTGCTGCTGGATGAGCTGGGACACGACGCCGGCGCCGCCGGCGGGCAGCGCGGGCACGGCACCGAGCGAAGCGAGCAGGCCCGGCGCCATCGCGAGCGGCAGCGCCGGGGCGGCGGCCGCCGCGCTCGAAACCCCAGACACGGCGGAGGGGGCGGCCGGCGCCTCGGGCTCGGGGGCGAAGGCGTCGGGAGGGAGCTCTGCGTCGAGGAAGGCGGCGAGCTTGGCCACCGAGTCGAGATCCTCCATGAGCCGCCGCATGCGCAGCTTCACGCCGAACACGCGCCCGAGCTCGAGCGTGGCCTGGGTCATCGACAGCGAGTCGAGGCCCTGATCGACGAAGCAGTCGTCCGCGCCCAAATCCTCGGTGGGGATGCCGGACACGTCGCAGAGAATGCGCTTCAGTTCACGTTGTAGGCTGGGCAAACGGCTCATACGAGCTCCTTGGTCGGCAGGGCTGGGCAACGTCGGCGCGGGGGTGGGCGCGACCGCAAGCGAAGGCGGGAGGGGTGACGAGGGCGTGGACGGCACCGCGGCCACGGGCGCCGGGAGCGCCGAGCTCGCGGCGGGCTGCGCGTCGGCGGTGGAGGCCGGCGCGCGACGCGAGAACCAGTACCGCTCCCCCTCGAACGGATAGGTGGGGAGCGCGACCCGCCGCGCGGTGGTGGGCACCGGCCACGCGACGCGCACGCCGGCGCGAAACAGCGCGCCGAGCCCCTCGAGCGCCGCCTTCATGGGTTCGCCGGGTTCCTGGGCGCGGCCGAGGAGGGGGATGGCCCGGGCCGGCCCCCGCGCGGTGCGGTGTCGCCGAATCAGCGCCGACAGCGCCTGGCTCGGGCCCACCTCGACGAACAGCGCGTCGCCTTGGTCGAGCACGTGCTGCACCGCGGCGCTGAACTGCACCGGCGACCGCATCTGCCGCGCCCAATAGGCGGCGTCGGTCGCCTCGCTCGGCGCGAGCGGCAGCCCGCTCACGCAGGAGTACACCGGTGTCGCGGCCGGCGCTCGGGGGAGGGCCGAGGCCGCGCGGGTGATCGCCTCCATGGCGCCTTCCATCGCCGCGCTGTGGAACGCGTGGGACACCTTGAGGCGCGTGGCGCCGATGCCCTCCGCCTCGAGCGCGGTCGCAAACGCGTCGACGGCCTCGTGAGGGCCGGCGACCACTGTGAGCTCCGGCGCGTTCTGGCCCGCGATCTCCACCCCCGGCGTGAGCCGCGACGCGAGCGCTTCGGCGCCGCTCCGCACCGCCAGCATCGAGCCGCGGGGCTCGGCCCACATCGCCTCGCCGCGAGCCACTACGAGCGCGCACGCCGCCTCCACGCTCATCACCCCCGCGCGACAGGCCGCCGCGAGCTCCCCGATGCTGTGTCCGATCATCGCGTCGGGGCGGACCCCGAGGCTCTCGAGCCAAGCCGCGAGCGCAAACGACATGCAGAACAGCGCCGGCTGCGCGTGACGCGTCTGTGCGAGCAGCTCACCCACCACGCCATCGTCGGGCGGCGCGTCGACGAGCCAGCCGCGCAGTTGGCCGGCGAGCTCGGTCGGCATCGCCCCGAGGCACCGCTCGAACGCCTCGCGAAACGCAGGCGCTTGCTCGCACAACCCGCGCGCCATCCCTGGGTGCTGCGATCCTTGACCAGGAAACAAGAACACCACCCGCGGCTTGTCGGCCGCCTCCTCGGCGCGGGCCACCCGCAGCGCGGCCACCGCCTCGTTCACGTCGCTGGCCACCACCGCGGCGCGGCACCCCATCGGTCGCCGCCCGCGCATCAGGGTCGCGGCCACATCGCCGAGGGCGACGTCGGGGTGGCGCTCGAGAAACGCGGCGAGGTCGCGGGCTCGGGCCTCGGTCGCGGTGATCGTCTTGGCCGACAGCGGCAGGAGGTGCAGCCGATTTTCCGTCGCCGGGGCTCGCCCCACCTCCGGCGCCTCCTCCACGATCACGTGCACGTTGGTGCCGCCTACACCGAACGAGCTCACCCCGGCGCGGCGAGGCGTCGCCCCGCGTGGCCAGGGCGTGTTCTCGGCCACCACCCGAAACGGTGTCTTCGCCAGCTCGATCTGGGGGTTGGGCCGCCGATAGTGCAGCGTGGCCGGGATCACCTCGTGATGGAGCGCGAGCGCCGCCTTGATCAAGCCGAGCACGCCGGCCGCGGCGATGGTGTGGCCGAGGTTGCTCTTCAGCGATCCGAGCCACGCGAAGCCGCGCTCGTCGGTGTCGGCTTCGAAGGCCCGCGTCAGACCGGCCACCTCGATCGGATCGCCGAGCGCGGTCCCGGTGCCGTGGGCCTCCACGTAGCCCACCGAGCGCGCGTCGATCGCGGCGTGGTCGAGGGCCATTCGAATCGCCGCCGCTTGCCCGCTCACGCTCGGCGCGGTGAAGCTCGCCTTGTTGCCACCGTCGTTGTTGAGCCCAACGCCCGACAGCACCGCGTAGATCGTGTCTCCTGCCGCGAGCGCGTCCTCGAGCCGCTTGAGCACCACCACCGCCCCCGCGCTCGCGAACACCGTCCCCGTCGCGTCCGCGTCGAACGGGCGGCAGGTCCCGTCGGCCGACTCCATGCCCCCCTCCACGTGCAGGTAGCCGCTCTCTTGGGGCACCATCACCGTGGTCCCCCCCGCGAGCGCCACGTCGCACTGCCCGCTCGCGAGCGCGTGAAAGGCGTGACCCACCGCCGTGAGCCCCGTGGAGCAAGCGGTGTGGATGCTCACCGCAGGCCCCGTCAGGTTCAGCCGGTGGGCCACCCGTGTGGCCACGTAGTCCTTCTCGCTCGCGAGCATGGTCGCAAACTCGCTGAACTGCCTCACGAGCTCGGGCTGCTCCTCGCGCAGCGCGACGATGTACGTGTTGTTGGCGGTGCCCGCATACACGCCCACGCGATCGTCGCTCGCCGCCGGATCGATGCCGGCGTGCTCGAGCGCAGCCCACGACAGCTCGAGGAACATGCGCTGCTGAGGATCGATCACCGTCGCCTCGCGCGGCGGCACCTCGAAGAACTTGGCGTCGAAGCGATCGACGTCGTCCAGCACGCCGCGAGCGGCCACGAAGTTGGGGTGGCTCTTGAGACCCTCGGGCACGCTCGGATCGAGCTCGTGAGGCGCGAAGTGGCGAATGCCCTCCTGGCCAGCGAGCAGCGACTGCCAGAAGGCCTCGACGTCGCGCGCACCCGCGGTGCGGGTGGCCATCCCGACGAGCGCGATCCGATCCGACGTGCCTCGCTCGCGGCGTCGCGCATGCCCCGGCGCCGCGCGCCGCGCCGCGCCGGTGAGCGACGCCGCCATCCCTGCCACCGTCGGTCGGTCGTACACGTCGGCCACCGACAGCCCGGAGAGCGCGTGGTCGGTGAGCCGCGCCACGAAGCGCAACACGAGGAGCGAACGTGCGCCGAGCTCGAAGACGTTGTCGTCGTCGCCGAGCGAGGACACACCGAGCAGCTCCTTCCACAGCCCGCGCACCACCTCGATGGGGTCTGCGCCCAGCGTGGCGCCCGCCAGCGCCGGCTCCGGCGCTGGCAGCGGAAGGCCTTTGCGATCGAGCTTGCCGCTCGGCGTGGTGGGGAGGCGCTCGAGCGCGACGAAGCGCACCGGCACCATGTACTCGGGGAGATGCGCGCGAACGTGGCCTCGCAGCGCTGCGCCGAGCTCGGGCAGCGCCGCGCGCAGCACCACGTGCGCGATCAGCTGACGCCCGACACCGGGGATCTCGGGCGCGGTCACCACCGCTTCGCGCACCGCCTCGTGGGTGAGCAGGCAGAGCTCGATCTCTCCAGGCTCGATGCGGAAGCCATCCACCTTGAGCTGCTGATCGGCGCGGCCGAGATAGGTGCACACCCCGGCGCCGTCGCGCCGCACCAGATCGCCGGTGAGATACCAGCGCCCAGGCAGCCCCTCCACCTCCGAGACGAACCGCTCCGCGCTCAGCTCCGGGCGAGCGAGATAACCGTGAGCGAGCGTGTCGCCGCCCAGCAAGAGCTCCCCGGTGTCGCCGTGGGTGACCGTGCGGGTACCCGGCGTGACGAGCGCGAGCTCGACGTGGGGCAACGCGACCCCGATGGGGGGGATCTCCGGCCACGACCGTGGGTCGCCACGCAGCTCGAAGGCGGTGACCACATGGCTCTCCGTCGGGCCGTAGTGGTTGTGCAGCTCGGCGCCGTCGAGGCGCTCGAACATGGCGCGGATGGCCGGCGTCACCTGGAGCTGCTCTCCCGCGCTGATCACGTCGCGAAGCGCGGGAGGCACCGCGCTGCCACACGCCTCCGCGATGAGCGAGAGCGCCACGTAGGGCACGAACACCCGCTCGATGCGGTGCTTCACGAGGGCCGCATGCAAGAGCGACGGATCGCGTCGCTCCCGCTCGGGCAGCATCACGAGCGTGCCGCCACAGGCCCACGTGGAGAAGATCTCCTGAAAGTGCACGTCGAACGACAACGGCGCGAATTGCAGGGTGCGCGCCGGCAGCCCCAGCCGTGGATGGCGCGCGTGCCAGCGCGTGAGGTGGTCGAGCGGCGCGGCCCCCATCGCGACCCCTTTCGGTCGGCCGGTAGAGCCCGAGGTGAAGAGCACGTAGGCGAGATCCGGCGCGGCAGCATGCACCTCGCCGGTGGCCGGCGCCGGCCGCGCCAAGGAGGGCACCTCGCCCACCAGCGAACGGAGCTCGGCGAGCGCCCCTTCTTCGCCCACCACCGCGCGAGGCCGCGCGTCCTCCAGCATCGCGCTCAGGCGCTCGGCAGGGTAGGCCAGGTCGAGCGGCACGTAGGCCACGCCCGCGTCGACCGCAGCCGCGATCGCCACCACCGTCGAAGCGGTGCGACTCGCGGCGATGGCAAGCCGATCCCCGGCGACGACGTGCGCGGCCCGCAGCTCGTCAGAGAGCGCGTCCACCGCGCGGACGAGGGCGGCATAGTCGAGCGTGCCCTCCGGTGTCTCGAGCGCGGCTCGCTCGGGGTGACGGCGCGCGGCATCACGAAGCCACGTGCGCAGCGCAGGCGGCGGGCTGGAAGAGGCGGTGGGGGTCGCGGCGGTCATCAGAGGGAGGGGTTCGCTGGGGAGGGCACGCGGGTCGAGCATTACACTCGGGCCTCAACCCGACCGCAAGCGCGTGCATCCCCCGCTGGTGGCGCATTGTCTCAAAGCGGGCGACCGTTTGCAGCAACCCATGGACGACCGATGACAACACCTCTAGAGCTGGGAAAGTGTCGATTCTGCGCAAGGCCGTCCAAGGGGCGGCGTGGAACCTGATCACCGGGGTCGGGGCGCGGATTCTTCAGCTCGTCGGCACGCTCATCCTCACCCGCTTCATCGCCCCGGCGGAGTACGGCGAGGTCTACGCCGCCGTCATCAGCGTCTCCGCCGCCCACCAGCTCAGCTACTTCGCGTTCGGCCAGTATCTCATCGCCCGCAAGTCGCCCGCCGACGAGGCCTTTCAAGCCGGGGTGCTGCACCTCCTCGTAGGTGGCTTGGCGATGAGCGTCGTGTATTTGTTCCGCGCCCCGCTCGGAGCCCTCGTCGACGCTCCAGACATGGGCCGCTTCGTCCCCGGCCTCATCCTCGGCTCGATGCTCGAGCGGCTGCGTTACATCCCGCAGCGGCTCCTCGTGCGGGATCTCGAGTTCCGCACCGTGGCCATCCTGAACAGCGTGGGCGAGCTCACCTTCACGGTCACCGCCGTCGCCCTCGCGCCCCTCTGGGGAGGCGCCGCCATCGTCGCCGGCAGCGTCGCCCGCTCCGGGATCCTCGTCGTGCCTTACTTCTGGCGCGCCCCCCGGGAGCAGTGGCTGGCGCCCACGCCGCTCCGCCTCGCCACGGTGCGCGCCCTGTTCAGCTACGGCGCGCCCCTCATGGTCAGCACCGTCGCCTACACCGCGGCGACCCGCTGGGACAACCTCATCCTCTCACGCATGTTCGGCTTGGGAGTGATGGGACGTTACAACTTGGCCTACAGCCTCGCCGAGACGCCCGTGAGCTACGTCGCCGAGCACATCGGCGACGTGCTGATGCCGTCGTACGCCAAGCTCGAGCGAGCCGAGCGGCAAGACGCGGTGATCCGCGCCGCGAGCCTGATGGCGATCGTCATCGCCCCGCTCGGAGTGGGCCTCGGGGCGGTGGCCCCCACCGTCGTTTCGGCCTTCTTCGACGCGCGCTGGGCCGGGATGGCGCCGATGTTGGCGATCCTGAGCGTGATGACGGTGTTTCGACCGATGTCGTGGTCCGCCTCGGCCTACCTGCAAGCCGAGGAGCACACCCGCCCGATCATGATGCTCAGCCTCGCGCGAGCGGTGCTCCTCCTGTTGCTCGTGGCCGTCTTCGCCCACGTCGGCGGGCCGCTCCTCGCGTGTGCCGCGGCCGGTGTGGCGTTCTTCCTGCACGGCGTGCTCTCGGTGTACGTGACGGGGAGACTTACCGGCTTGCCCGTGGCGCCGTACATCCTGGGCGTCATGCGCGCGCTCCTCGCCTGCACGCCGATGTTCGGCGCCGTCACGCTCGCGCACCTCGGCTTGAGAGAGCTCGGCCTCCCGAGCGCCGGGGCCCTCCCCATCGAGGTGCTGGTCGGAGCGGCGAGCTACGTCGGCGGCGTGTTCCTCATCGACGGAAACTCGGCGCGGCAGCTCGTGAGGCTCGGTCGCGAGGCGCTCCGTCGCAGGCGTGACAAGGCTGCACCCGTCGAGCCCAGCGTGGAGCCCACCGCCGAGCCCACCGCGGAGCCAACGGTGGACACCGTGGAGCCAACCGCCGAGGCCCGACCCAAGGCCGACTCGAAGTCCCCGCCTTCACCGCCGTCGCGCGACGAGGGCTGACGTGTCGCGTGGGTGCCCATCGCCGGCGTCACCACCGAAGCGCGCGAGCGACAGGCGCATCAAGACCAGGCCCACCACGGCTTGCAACAACGTCAGCGCGATCCCCCAGCTGAGCGTCGCCGCCCCCACTTGCGCCAAGCGCTCGGCCTCCGTCGCCCCGCTCGCGTAGCGCGCAAACACCAGCGCGCTGAACGCGTCGCGGGTGCCGAAGCCCTGCGGCGTGATGGGCAGCGTGGTCACCACCATCAACACCGGGAGATACAGCACTGCGTCGTGCCAGGGGATGTCGATCCCGAACACCTCGAACAAGGCCCAGTGCCCGAAGAAGAGCACGAAGAAGTGGGGAACGCGTGCAGCGAGGGCCACGAGGTGCCCCACCACACCCACCTCGAAGAGCGGAGCGAACAAGCT
The DNA here is from genome assembly GCA_964401935.1 of uncultured Polyangiaceae bacterium. Taxonomy (GTDB): domain Bacteria; phylum Myxococcota_A; class Polyangia; order Polyangiales; family Polyangiaceae; genus JAPYTK01. The sequence goes on along the minus strand of CAYOAL010000014.1, from coordinate 17,742 downwards.
CCGCTTCTCGAGCCACGCCGGTCGCACCCGGAGGATCACGAGGTACGTCACCCCCGACGCCACGAACAAGACGAGCCACGTCGGGTCGCCCACCACCGCGAGCGACACCGTGCCGAACGACAGGATGCAGCCGGCCCAGACCGCGTAAGCCACGAGGGTGGAGCCGGCCACCCGCACCAAGCTCACCCCGTAGGCGCGCGACAGGAAATACGTGAGGAACGCCTGCCCGACGTGATGGTTGAGCAAGGACGGGAGATACGACGCGCCGCGCAGCAGGAAGAAGTCGACGTAGCGCATGGGGGCGACGGTGAGCCGATAGAGCACCACGCTCCCGAACGTGTCGGCGACGAGCAACGCCGCGATGAACCCCGCCGTCACCCCGAAGAACGCCCCGCGGCTCACTCGACCGAGCGCGCCCAGGAACGCCCCGGTGTCGAGGCGCAACACCACGAACGCCACCAGCGCCGTCGCCACCACGAAGGGGAGCGCGCGCCGCCAGAGCGGCCGCTTGGGCACGTCGATGTCTGCGAGCTTGCTCACCCTAGGGACCGTGACGATGACGACGATGGCGCTCTCGACTGCGCCGAGAGGACGCCTCGAGGCGCACTCGGACGTCGCTCCGAGTGGAGCGTGAGGCCAGACCGCATGGTAGCGCGCCCGGCTTTTCATCGAGGGCTGCCGTCGTCAACCGCGAACCGATAACTTGACACCCAAGGCGATCCTTCGTGCCATGGGCAGCGAAGCTATGCCCGGCGACCGCGATCGAGACGACGAGGAGGACCAAGAGACCTCCTACAAGTTCGTCGACACGTCGATCGCCACGCGGCGGAGGAAGTCGAGCCGCCCCGGCTCCCCCTCCACCCGCCCGCCGGCCGCCTCGGAGCCGGCCCCCACCGCTCCACCGCCCGCCAAGCGGGCGACCTCCAAAGCGCACCGCCCCCAGCCCAGGCCCGCGCCGACGTCGCGAGCCCAAGGCTCGGCGCCCTCCGCCCCCGCGGGTCCGAGGGCGTCCCAGCGAGCACCGGCCGAGCCTACGTCCCCCTCGCCGGCGACGCGGTCTCCCCACCCCGCGGCGTCCCCGCGCCCCCCCTCGGCGTCGGGCCCCCGGCCGCTGCCTCCCCCGGAGCCACGAGCGGACCGGGACCGCCTCGCCGAGCCCAGCACGCGGCGGTCGTCGGCGCCGATCCCCATCCCCGACCCACGGGCCCGCTCCCCCCTGCCGCCGCTGCAACCGCGCGCGGTCCCCGCCTCGCTCTCCTCGACGCCGGCGCGGCCCCACGACAGCACCCCCGCTCCCCTCGAGGTGCCCAAGCCGCCGCGCATCCCCACCTTCTCCGAGCGACCTGACGACCCGGGAGGCGGTGACGACCCCGTCATCGAGGCGCGGCTCCGCGACCGATCCGACCCTCCAAGGGCGTCCGAGCCCCCGCTGTTCGGGGCGTCCACCGGCCCCCGCGTCGGCTCGGCTCCCCCGCGCGCCGGCTCGGCTCCCCCTCACGCTGGCTCGGCTCCCCCACGCGCCGGCTCGGCGCCCCCTCGCGTCAGCTCCGATCCTCCCCGCGTGAGCTCCGAGCGGCCTCGCAGTCCCTCCTCACCCGCGCACACCGCGACGCCCCCGGTGGTCGCGAGCACGCCCCCGCCCCGCCCACGCCGCGACCGCGCTCACCTCGACGAGGAGCCCACCGGCGCCGGCGCCCTCTCCCGTCTCCCCAGAGCGGCGCCCGCGCGCTCCATCCCCGCCAGACCCACACCGCGGCGTCGGGTGCGGGTCGACAAGCGCCGCTACCAGCTGCTGATCTTCGGCGGTGTGGCGGCGAGCGCGGTCTTGGTCGCCGCCGGGCTCGCCCACCCTGCGCTCCTCGTGGTGGCCTGGGTGCCGCTCCTCGCCACGGTAGGCGGACAGCTATCGCTCCTCTACTGGATGTGGGCCGCCATCGAGGACGAGCACGCGCGCACCACCCCTCAAAAGGCGGTGGCCCTCTTGTTCGCGCCCCTGTTCAACCTCTATTGGGCGTTCCACGTCGTGGCTGGCTTCGCCTCCGACTACAACGACTACCTGGCGCGGAACATGATCAACGCGCCGCGGCTCTCCCGCGATCTGCTCCTCGCCGCGATGGTCCTCCCCGTCGCGAACCTCGTCATCGGCTGGCTCGCCCTCGAACGCGTCTGCGACGCGATCAACGCCCTCGACGTCGCCCCCGAGCCGCCGACCGACGCGACCGCGTGAGCGCGCGGAAACCCAAGACCCGACCGGAGAAACCCCGGCTCGCGCCGAAGCCCGCTTGGGTGTTGGGGCCCCGAGCGCGACACGGTTCAGGGGGACCCGCCCGCAGCGTTGGGGGGAGGGTGCGGCCCCCCCTCCAGCAAACTCACGGCACGTAGATCTGGTCGTTGCGGAGGAGCACGATGTTCTGCTCGAGCGCGCGGCCAGCGGCGAGCTCACGGTAGTTGATCGGGATCCGCCGCGTCTTGCCGTCCGCAGCGCGCCGCACCACGACGATCGACTCGGTGTCGGCGAAGCGGGTGGGGCCACCCGCGCTCGCGAGGGCGTCGGTGACGGTGAGATAGTGCTTCGACTCGATGACCCCCGGCTGCGTCACTTTGCCCGACACCGTGATGCGGTAGCTGTTCACCTCGGTCACCGCCACGGTGACGGTGGCATCCTTCACGAAGTCGGTCACTTTGCTCTTGATCGACTCCTTCAGCTGCGTCGGCGTGAGCCCCTCCGCCTGAAGATCTCCCACGAGCGGCAGCGTCACCGTGCCATCGGGTCTCACCACCACCCCCGACGACAGCTCGCTGTTCCTCCAAACGCTGATGTGCAGCTCGTCGGAGACGCCGATCACATACTCGCTGATCCGCGGATCGGGCTCCTTCGCATAGGGATAGTCGTAGACCTTCGGTCCGCACCCAACGCCGAAGAGCAGCGCCATCACCGCGACGACGACGCCGTAGCCACCGCCCTTCGAAGCGGATTGGGCTATGGTTCTGCCGCGCATGTTCATCTTGCCTGGGCTCATCGGTCTCGTGGTGTTCATCTACGCCCGGCCGTTCGAGTTCGTCCCGGAGCTGAAGAATGTGCCTTTTCTTTACATCTTCTTCGCGGCGGCGGTGCTCGGATTCGTCCTCGACGTTCGCCTCGCCCTCACCAAGCTCGAGCGCACACCGCAGCTCGCCTGGGTGGTCACCTTCGTCGCGTGGGCGGTGACCACGATGGTCGTGAGCAGCGGCGGCATCAAGCCGGGCATGCTCATCACGGTCATCGTCGATCTCGCCCTCTTCCTGCTCCTCGCGCATGGCATACGGAGCCTCAAGGGCATCGAGGCCCTCGCGGCGGTCGTGCTCGCGTGCTCGCTCTGGGTGTCGGTCATCTGCACCCACCAGGGCCTGCAGCCGCGCCAGTGCATCATGCTCGCAGCCAAAGACTCGTCATCCGCACGCGGCACGCCCGACGGGCGCCCTTGCGACGAACCCGCGGCCTGTTACCTCGACGCTCCAGAGCCCGAAGCCATCTACCGCTGTGAGCACGCCGGATGGTTCGGCACCACGAGCATCTCCGGCCGCGTGCGCTACGTCGGGGTGCTGCTCGACCCCAACGAGACCGCCCTCGTGGTCGCCATCGGCATCCCCCTCGCGCTCGCCTTTTATCGCCGAAAGGCGAGCAAGTCGCGGCTGCTCCTCGTGGTGGTGGTGGCGCTCCTCGCCGCCGCCACCGTGATCCTCTCCAAGTCGAGGGGAGGTGTGCTCGTGCTCGGTGCGGTGCTCGCCACCTACTTCATTCGACGGTTCGGTATACGCGGAGCCCTCGCCGCCGGTGTGCTCGTGCTGCCCGTGTTGTTGTTCGGCGGGCGCGGCGGCGACGAAGCAGCCCACTCGAGCGAGGAGCGGCTCGAGGCCTGGTACGAAGGCATTCAGATGTTTCGGCACCATTTTTCCACAGGGGTCGGGCTAGGTCGCTTCACCGATCACCACTATCTCACTGCCCACAACTCCTTCATCCTCGCCCCTGCCGAGCTGGGGGTCTTGGGCACGATGACGTGGGCGTCGGTGCTCTACGTCAGCGCCAAGATCCCCTTCCACGCGCTGCGCACGCTCGAGGGCGACGAGGCGGAGCCGGCCCGCGTGTGGGCCATGGCCATCCTGTCGAGCTTCGCAGGGCTCTTGGTCGGCGCCTTCTTCCTGAGCTTCACGTACCACTTCGTGTTGTGGATCTACGTGGGCTTGGCCGGCGCCTTCTATTCGGCGGTCCGGCGCCACCAGCCGAGCTGGCGCGTCACGTTCGGCGGGCGCGAGCTCATGTTGCTCGGCGTGGGCTACCTCACGGCGCTCGCCTTCCTCTACTACTACGCCATCTACAAGCTCGGCGGGTGATCGCGCCGACCGACGAGGCCCGTCAGCGACCCACGCCGCGCAACATCACCAGCGGGGTGAGCACCAACACCTTCAGCTCGGTGGTCACGAAGGTGCTCCACGACTCGAGGGCCGCGCTGTAGGCCAGATCGTACAAGAGCTTCGCGCGCAGGTCGTCCGCGAGGGCGCCTTCGGCCTCATCGAGCTCGAACGGGTTCGAGAGCGTGTCCCAGAAGTCTCTCAGCTCACTCTCCGCATCGATCGCTCCGGTGTAGCCGAGCGACACCTGCGCGAGCCCGGTGATGCCGGGTTTCACGTCACGCATGCGCTCCTCGAAGAACGGGATAGCGAGCACCAAGTCCTGCACCAGCTCGGGCCGCTCGGGGCGGGGACCGATGAGGCTCATGTCGCCGCGAAGCACGTTCCAGAGCTGAGGCAGCTCGTCGAGCCGCGACTTGCGCAGGAACTTCCCCACCTTCGTGACGCGCGGGTCGCCGGCAGCGGCCAACACCGCCCCCGTGCCCTTCTCGGCGTCCACCACCATGGTGCGAAACTTGAACATGTCGAACTCTTCGCACTCGACCCGCACCCGCTCCCCGGCGCGGCGCTCTACCGGACGGAGCAGCCCCGCCCGGCGCTGGCGGTAGAAAATCGGTCCCCTCGAGTCGAGCCGGATGGCGAGCGCGATGGCCGGGAACAACGGCGCGGTGGCCACCATGCCGAGCGTCGAAGCGGCGATGTCGAACAGCCTCTTGGTTGTCGTGACCCACGGAGACGGCATCAATTATTCCAGTACAACTCGAATTTGAAGGTCGGAGTCGTTCCTACCATGCAAGGGCCGAGCCCACTGATTTGGGTGGCGCATTTGACGCCTGAGAAACAGAACCGTAGTTTCATTGCAACAGTGATGAAAGCGCGCTCGCTCTACAAGCCCCAACCACACGCTGGTGAGCGGGACGGCACGCAAAAAAGTGCCAAAAAGAGCGCGCACACGGAGGCTGATCCCCACGTATCTGGCATCATCGCCCGCCCGCGGAGCGCCAAACGGGCGCTCTCCGGCGTTCTTCCCATCGTTCGCGAGGGAGCCCAGGAATTGATACATCTGCGCGTACCCGGCGAGCTGACGTATCGCGACCTCATCACCCGCGCGGTGACCAAGTGTTGCAAGGTCGCCGTCCAGAAGCGGCATGAGCTGACGAACCGACTCGCCCCCCCCGACTTCACGCACGAGCTCGTGTCGGCGGTGGGCGAAGCGTTCAACAACGTCGTCCTCCACGCCTACGATGGCACCGAGGCCGGCGCCATCACGATGGTGCTTCGCTTCGACGCCAACTGCGTGGAGGTGGAGGTGCAAGACTGCGGGCACAGCTTCGATCCAGACGACATCCCGGAGCCCGATCTCAGCGAGCTCCCCGAGGGCGGCATGGGCCTGTTCATCATGAAGGCCTTCGTCGACGAGGTTCGCTACGACGCGGGCGAGCCCAACGTGCTCCTCCTGCGCAAGTACTTCGAGCCGAGGCCCTGAGCTCGGATTCCGCGGCGGCTGGGTCCGTCAGCGACGCATCACGTCAGGGACGCACCATCGCCACCCCGAGGATGGTGGCGGGGGCGAGGCGTTCGGCGGCCACCGCGAGCGCGCGCCCGGTGGTCTTCCCGGCCCAAGCGGTGAGGAGCAGCGCGTCGGCGCTGTCCTGGACGATGTGGACGTCGGCGGAGTCGAGCACCTCCGGACAGTCGATGAGGATGCGGCGGTAGCCGGCGTCGAGGAGCTCCTGGATGGCGGCACGGAAGCTCGGAGCGTCGAGCCGATATTTCCCGGCGTTCTCCGGCGCCACCGCCAGCACATGCAAGTTGTCGTGGAACGCGGCGCAGAGCTGCCACGTCCCGCGCCCCCCCGCGGCCCGATCCGCGAGCTGCTCCGCCCAACAAAGGGGCGGCGCAAACCCCATCGCCACCGCCACCCCCGGGGCACGGAAGCTCGCGTCGACCAGCAACACCCGGCTCCGTTGGTAGGTGGCGAAGGCCAGCGCGAGGTTCACCGCGGTCGTCGTTTTTCCTTCGCTCCGGTGCGGACTCGTGATGCCGATCACGGCTGGATCGTCGGTCTCCACGATGCGATGGCACAACACGCGGTAGGCGGCCGCGAGCTTGGAGTCGAGCGCGAGCAACAGCGGGAGCGGGAACGGCCCGCCGGCCGGCGGATCGGCGTGGGTGGCGACCACCTCGGCCACGAGCGCGGCGTCAGGCATCGGCGGGTCTCCTCGCCGCTGCCCTGGCCTCGCGAGGCTTGGCCTTCGCCTTCCCACGCTCGAACGGCAGCGTCTGGGCGATCGGGCCAAGGTTCAAACGTCGGAGATCCACCTCGTCGTGAGGCCGGTCGTCGAGGATGGACAGCAACAACGCGAACGCAAAACCGAGCGCGAGCACCAGCATCGCGGCGATGGCGGAGGTGCGCCTCGGACCCCGGCGCGCTGGACGCTCGGGCTTGAAGGGCTCGTCGATCACCACCATCTGCGAGGCGTTTCCGCTCGCCTCCACCTTGGCCACGATGCTCGCCTCGAAGAGCTGGCGCTGGAGGCGCTGATCGCGCTCCCGAATCGCATCGATCTCGCGATTGAGTGCGGCCCACTGTGTCTCGAGGGCCACGATGCGCTCCCCGATGTCGTCCTGAACGATGGGCGCCGGCTCCCCCTTCGCCTCGGCCTTCATCGCGGCGGCGATCTTCTCGTTCACGAGCGCGAGCCGCTGGGTGAGCTCTCGGCGCTCGCCGTCGCTCAAGAGCCTCGCGGCGGGGCCGGTCGGCCCCTCGGGCTCCGGCTCGGGTAGCACGGTGGCCTTGGCAGCCGCGGCCACGGCCGCGTTGAGCGTCGCGCGAGCCTCGTTGACGCGAGCTTGGGCCGCGATGGCATCGGGATGCTTGGGCGTATACTTGGCGAGCACCGACGCGAGCGTCCCCTCCGCGCGCGTGAGCTCCCGCTGTGCCTCGTCGACCGCCTGTTGCTTGGCAGGATCGACCGTGGGAGGCGGGCGCGGCCGAAGGAGCGGCGCGGGCGCGGGAGCGGAGCCCCCCGCCCGCTGGTCGTCATCGGCCTTCAGCTGGCGGCGGAGGCGCTCGGCCTGCCGCTCGAGCGCCAGCGTGGTCCGGTCCTCCGGTGCGTCGGCGGGAAACACCTTGTCGGGCCCGACAGCGAGGGCCTTGGGTTGCGTCGCGCGGAGCGAGGCACCCGGCGCGTAGGCCCCCGAGGCGCCGAGGTCGTAGGCGAACTCGGGGTGCTCGGCGAGGAACTTGGCGAGCGACTGCTCGCTGGTCGCGAGCTCTTTGCGCGTGCCCTGGTGTTGAGCATCGAGGAAGTCGCGCGTCGACTCGGCCTGCTCCCGTCGGTAACTCGCGGACTGCGCCACCAGCGTCTCGCTGAGCCGCTGCGTGACGCGATACACCACCTCCGGGTCGTCGCCGCTGTGCCGCACGGAGAAGGTGTTGGCCGTTCCCACCTTGCAGTCGGTGTGGATCCGCATCTCCTCCACCGCGTCGATGAAGCCGCGCGAGCTCACCACGTCGGCGTAGAGCCCCAGGTCGTCGACGATCTGCTGCAGGGTGGTGCGCGAGAGCAACATCTCGCGCAGGCGCGTGTTCCGCTGCAGGTTCGACTCCGCCTGATAGCCCTGCACGCCGAGCACGCTGCTCGTGCTGATGAGCTCTCGATGCAGAAGCACCGCCGACGACTCGTACACGGGCTTCACGATTTGGGGCGCGGCCCACGCCGCCACCACGGCGAGGGTGGCGGCGACGGCGATCGCCGGCCAATAGCGAAACATGTTGAGCACGATCCGCAGCCAGCGGGTCAGGTGCTCGCGAGGGGTGAGTTGGGGCTGTTGCACCGCGTTCGTGGCCGAGTAGGGCGCCCGGCGACCTCACGGTATATGGCCGACGACCGGCAAATCCAATCTTTTCATCGTAGCCGCGTCGTACACCCGCGGATCGAAAGCACCCACCAGCAGCACCGCGACCAGCAGCGCAGCCAAGAAACCGACCATGCCGGTGATGGTCGTCAGCTCGGCGCGACTGAACTGCACCCGCTCCGCCTGGCCCTCGTCGATCACCTCGAAGCGCATGGCCATCGACTCGAGGGTGAACGCACGTTTGAGATCCAGCCCCGCATATTCCGAGCGCGCGCGCTGGAGCGAACTCTCGAGCTGCTTGATCTCGGCTCGGAGGCTCGCGACCCGAACGAACTCCCCGCTCGAGTCGGCGTCGTCGAGGGTGAGCGCGTTCAGGTAGGTGGTCGTCTGCTCCTCACGCGCGCGCTGGATGGCGCGCTTGAGCTGCACCACAACGTTGCTCGCCGAGTCGACCATCAGCTCGGCCATGACCTCTTGCGAGGACAACTGCTGCTGCACGACGCGGCGGGCCAGGGCCCGCGCCACCAGCACCGCCACCTCCGGATCGGGGTGCTCAAAGGTGATCGACACCCGGGCCGAGCGAAAGGGATCCTTGTCGTCGCGCTGCTTGGAGAAGTAGTTCTGCACGAGCGTGACGTCGACGTCGTCGCGCATGTTGTTTGCCGCAAACGTGGGATCGAGCCGGCGCATGTTGGGATCGAGATCGAACTCCTCCATCACCTCGAGGATCACGGTGCGGGAGAGGGAGATCTCCTCGATCTCGGTGGCGAGCGAGGTCGATTGGTTTCGATCGGCGTAGACATCGTCGTCCGACTCCGTGACCCGCAACACGACGGTGCCCGGATAGCTCATCGGCTTCTCCGCCCGCCACGTCGCGGCGATGCCGGCGCAGATCGCAGCGATGAGCAAACACAGCCACCAGCGGCGCGCTGCCTTCTCCACGATGCAGCCGAGCTCGCGCTTGGCGTCCCCCCACCCCGGCTCGTCATCGAGCCAGCTGCGGCCCCCCGCGGTCGAGCCGAGCGAGCGCTGTCGTCGGCGCGCTCGGGCCCGATGCTCCATCACCGATCGAGCCACGCTCGACGGCTCGCGTTCCGCCCGCTCGCCCTCCAACCGCTCGCCCCCCGACCGCTCGCTCACGTCAGTCTAACCCAAACACCCTGTCGAGCTTGAGCACGCGAAATATCGACCGTGGCTGCCCCTGGACCCCCACCACCTCGAAGCGCCCACCGGCCGCTCGGATCCGCTTGAAGAGCGACACGATGGCCCCCACCCCGGAGCTGTCGATCAGCCGCAGCGCGGTCAGATCGAGCACCACCTTCGTCGGCTTGCCTTCGGCCACCTCGTCGAACGTCTCACGCACCTCCGGCGCAGTGACGGAGTCGAGCTCCCCGGCGATGGCGATCTTGGTCCCATCCGCACCGTGGGTCTTGGACAACTGCATGGGCGAGCGTGTCTCGTTCAATATTCCTTTGGCGCCCGTTGATCAACCGGATGATCTGACGCGACGTCGGGTAGTGTAGAGAACAGAACCACCCCAACCCATCTCGCGGATGCTGCGTCTCGGTGGGCCACCATCAGCTCGTGGTCGGTCACCTTTCCCGCCGAGGCCACCAGCAGCACGCCATCGACGGGCTCGAACGTCCAGGAGAGCACCCCGCGGTCTCGGTAACCTGTGAGATCAATCAGGAAGCGGCCCGGCTCGTCCGCGACCTGCCCGAACAGCTCCACCAGATCGACCACCTCCGCCGTGGCCGCGGGACGAAGCACACGAAGTCGAGGCCCAAGGGGCCCGGAGGCGTCGTAGTGGCGCGCTCCGAGACCCGCGTCGACGAGCACCACCTCCGTCGCGTCGAGCTCGTTGAGCACCTCCGCGAGGATGCGAGCGCAGCGCGGAACCGACACGTGGTCGTTCACCGGCACCAACCCGAGCGTTCGTGCGCCAGACGCCAAGAGGCGCCGTCCCACGCACAACAGCGCGCTGCGGCGAGCTTCGGCGAGTGTCATGAGGTCGACCGGTCCTTCCGCAAAGGTTAGCGGGGTGATCAGGTTGTGTTAACACCAACCCGTGAGGTTGTCGTCGACCCTCATGGCCGTCGCTGGTGTGCTGCTCGCAAGAACCGCGACCGCGCAGACCAGCGTCCATGGCTCGGGCTCGGCCAGCGTCGGCTACACCGACAACATCGCGAACGCGCCCGACGAGCCAACGCTGAACCTCCCGCCGAAGGTAGGCGACGCGTTCGTATCGGTGACCCCCGGCCTCCTGCTCGTGCACGAGAGCGAGCGGGTGGAGCTCATCGCCTCCTACTACCGACCGGCCACGTTCTTCCTCACCAACCCAGGGAACGAGGTGTCTGCCGACAACGGCTCGGTCGCCGCACAGATCGCGCTGACCGAGACCGACACCCTGCTTCTGGGCCTCATCGGCAGCCGCACGACGACGCGCGCGCTGAGCCTCGGCCAGCCCCAAGACTCGCAGGCCAACTCGCTCACCGCCGAGCCCTTGAGCTTCTTCAGCATCGGCGTCACCGAGCAGTGGTCCCATGCGTTCGACGACCGCTGGAGCACAAGCCAGAATCTGGGCGTCGCGACGATCATCCCCATCGACTCGGAGCAGGCCATGCGCGCGGACCTCACCCTCGGCCTCGGCTCCACGTACCGCTTCGGCTCGAACGCCCTCGAGCTCCAAGGAGTGCTCACCGCGGCCTTTCTCCCCGGCTCGGGCGACGTCTCCGACCCCGTCCAACAACAAGACCGCACCCCCCTCCTCGCGAGCAGCACCTTGGGGTTCCGGCGCGACCTCAACGAGGTCTGGTCGATCTCGACCCAGTTCGGTGCGCTCACGGCCTACGACCCGGAGCTCGGCACCAACTACGCCGGCCTCATCTGGGGCGCATCCCTCAGCATGACCCTCGAGGAGGGCTACCTCGCCTCTCTCTCCTATCAGCGGAGCGTCGCCCCGTCGCTCTTGACCGGTCTCACCACGCGGAGCGACTCGGGGTCGCTACAGGGAACGATCCCCCTGTCCCGAGACAACTTCGTGGGCGTGCTGTCGTCGGTCGGCATCGCCGCCAACGCGCAGGTCGCGGTGGACGATTCGTTCACGACCCCCTTCAACACCTTCGTCGCCGACGTCGGTGTGGGTTGGTTTCCCCCTGCCCATCCGAGCCTGCTCCTGCGCTACTCCCACCTGTCGCAGCTCGGGGTCGACGAGAACGTCTTCGCCATCGCCAACTTCTCGACCAACCAGGTGATGCTCACCGTCGCCTGGACGCTCCCCACGCGCGACCAGCTCCCCACGATCGTCACCCCGAAGCGGCGCGTCGACCAAGGCGACCGCGACAAAGACGGCGACCCCATCGAGTGACGGGCCGCCGCCGGGTCCGCGTCACGCGGTCGACGGCTCGACGCGCTCGGTCGGCTCCCAGTCGGGGCGCGCGAGGTAGCGCACGAGCCCCACGCCGAAGCCGAGCCCGTGGGCGGCGTGCATGACCGGGAAGATGCCCCACACCACCGGGATGGCCCACGCGCCCTCCCCTCGCCCCACGCGCACCGCCTCGAGGCCGGTGATGAGCGCGTAGGCGCCGAAGGCGGGAGCGGTGAGCCCGTGAAACGACGAGGTGGCGAGCAAGAGCGCCCCCGATACCACCGCCGCGAACGGAACGATGGGGCGCAGCGTCACCAGGCCCCCGTGCTTGAGCATGGTGCGGGCCCGCCCCTTGCCGTAGCGGAAGTACTGCGTGGCGAGACTGGTGAAGGAGTCGCGCGGGTAGTAGTAGGCCTCGATCTCTCGGCTCAGAAAGATCCGCCCCCCGGCGGCGAGGATGCGCTGGTTGAGCTCGGCGTCCTCGTTCACGATGGCTCCCGGATCGTAGAGGCCGACGGTCTCGAACACGTGGCGCGGGAAGGCGCCCCCCCACACCGTGTCAACGAAGCCCTCGGCGTCCTCGGTGCGAAACTTGGCCCCTCCTACCCCGGCCGGGCTCTTGAGCGCGGCCGAGAGCGCTCGCTGGAACCATCCCTTGGCGCGTGCCCGGGCGGCCCCCCCCACGTTGTCCGCGCCAGTTCGGCTCAACACCTCGATGCATTTGCGCACGTAGTCGGAGGCATACTCCGCGTGGGCGTCGAGACGCACGAGCACGTCGCCGCGCGCCACCCGGATGATCTCGTTCATGGCCGCCGACTGAATCCGGCCGGGGTTGTCGATCCAGCGGAAGTTGTCGTGCTCGCGGGCGAGCCGCTCGAGGATCTGCCGGGTGCGGTCGGTGCTGCCGCCGTCGGCGACGATGATCTCCGTGCGCTCGCGGGGGTAGTCCTGCGCGAGCACACACTGCATGCACGCCTCGAGGTACCGCTCCTCGTTCAGGCAGGGGATGCCGATCGTCACCAACGGCTCGCTGCCCACGGGTTGGCCTCGGTCGCCGATCATGGTCGCGCTCTCCACGGGCTGGGTGTTTTCGGCCGGCTCAAGCTGCGCTCCTGTTCGCTCCGAACGACATCGTGTGCTCAGCCGCCCACCCGACGAGCGACCACCCAGGCGCGGTCGTCGAGATCCATGTTCGACTCGTGGTGCTCCTCGAAGCTGTCGCCGATGGCGTCGCACAGCATGTCGGCGCTCGCGCGCGGCGCCTTGGCGAGCGCGCCCACGAGGGCCTCGCCGAGCCGTACGCCACCGTAGGCCACTCCATCCTCGTTCGTCGCCTCGATCAACCCGTCGGTGTAGAGCACCAGCGCCTCTCCCGCGTCGAGGGACGCACGACCCACCTCGATGGTCGTGCTCATCATCCCGAGCGCTGGGTTCTCCGAAGGCAGCTCACGGATCTGCCCGCTCGTGCTCACGATGAGGCCCGAGGGGTGCCCCGCGTTCGCGTACTCGATAGCCCCGGTGTCCGGATCGAGGATGAGTCCGAGCATCGTCACGAAGCTGTGATCGGGCAGGTAGCTCGAGAAGTAGGTGTTGAATCGTGTCATCAACGTGGCCAAATCCTCCGTCGCGTCGGCGGTGGAGCGAACCATCGTGTGGAGGCTCGAGGCCACGAGCGCCGCCTGCAGGCCCTTGCCGCACACGTCGGCGATGGCGAGCAACACGCGCCCGTCGCGCAGCGACATCACGTCGACGAAATCGCCCCCGACCCAGCGGCAGGGGTTGTAGCGGAACGCGGTGTCGAGGCCCTCGAAGCGCAGCGCCCGGGGCAAGAGGCCATCTTGGATCTGCCGCGCCATGTCGAGCTCGCGCTCCACGAAGGCGGCGATGCGCCCGTGGTACCGCATCTCGGACGCCACCTCGGCCTGCTCACACGAGCCGGCGATGAACGACGCGAGGGCCAGCCACTCCGAAGTGGCGTGCTCGGGCGAGAGCTCGAGGTAGAGGCAGCTCATCTCGTCGGCCCAGGAGGTGAGCGGCAGCGCCATCACGGCCAGCGGTGGCGAGAACTGGTGGTGCGAGAGCTTCTTCACCGGGATCCCCGTCGAGCGCTGCAGACGCCCCGCCACCGGTTTGTCCCCCGACCCGCCGGTGTGGCCCACCACCGGCGAGCGCATGTCCCACATCGTCTTGATCACGCCGCGCGAGTAGTGAAGCGGGCGCTTGTCGTGGTCCACCCGTCGCACCGGGCCACACACGATCTCGGACGGGGAACCCGCCACCACCGAGATCACGGCGGCCCGATCGGCGGGGAAGTCTTCACCAACCATGAACTCGCAGGCGTGGGTGAGGCGCTTCAAGGGGTCGTCAAACATGAGCAGCGTGCGGCCGAGCGCGATCACCTTGGAGAGCTGACCGCTGCTGAGCGCGGTCGGCGTCCCAGCGATGGGGGTGACGATGTCCACCGCGCTCATCACCATCGTCGCGTCGTCGCTCATGGGGGAGCGCTCTTCGTCGGGGAGACCTCGCCGCGAAGGGCGGGCCGGGATCCGCAGCACCAACGAGAAGCTGCCCACGTCGAGCACATCCCCCGGGCGCAAGAGGCGCTCTCCGCAGCGATCACCGTTCACGAAGGTGCCGTTCGTGCTTCCCAGATCGTGAACCCACCAGTGGCCGTAGGGTCCGCGCACGAGCTCGGCGTGGCGGCGGGAAACGGTGCTGTGATCGAGACAGATCTCGGCGTCTTCGGCGCGCCCGATCACCACCCGACCGACGCCGAGCGGGTGCAGCCACACGGCGTCCGCGTCGCGACGAGAGATCTCGAGGTAGTTGCTGGGACCACTCGAGGACGAGGGCCCCTCCTGTCGTTCGATGCTCCCCACGATTCGATCCAGGCGAGAACCAGACGATCGCACGAAAAGCCAGAGGACGCATGCCCGACGACCACCTGAGCGCCGATGCGCCGATGCGCCGCACGCGGCTCTGCACCTCTGCTATGTCGCGTACCGATGCGGAACGTTCAGGACTTTCGGGGCCGCTCGGCGCTCGTGACCGGAGGGGCCGGCTTCATCGGCTCGCACCTCGTCGACGCCCTCGTCGACGCGGGTGCCACCGTGCGCGTCCTCGACGACCTCTCCACCGGCCACCGCGAGAACCTCGCGCATCACGCGGGTAGCGTCGAGCTCGTGGAGGGCGACATCCGCGACCCCGCGACCTGCGAGCAGGCGTGTCGCGGCATGGAGCTCGTGTTTCATCACGCCGCGCTCGGGTCCGTCCCGGCCTCGATGGCCGACCCCGCAGGGGCCATCGCGATCAACGTCACCGGCACCGCCAACGTGTTCGCGGCGGCACAGAAGGCGGGGGTACGCCGCATCGTGTACGCCTCCTCGAGCGCGGTCTACGGCGACTGTGCCGACGTGCCCGCGCGCGAAGACAGGCGCGGCGCCCCGCTCAGCCCCTACGCGGTGTCGAAGTGGATGAACGAGGAGCTCGCCGATGTGTTCGCGCGCTGCTACGGCCTCACCTTGGTGGGCTTGCGCTACTTCAACGTCTACGGGCGGCGCCAGGACCCCAACGGACCCTACGCTGCGGTCATCCCGAAGTTCTTCGCGGCCTACACAACGGGCGAGGCGCCGAGCATCTTCGGAGACGGCACGCAGACGCGCGATTTCATCCACGTGAGCGACGTGGTGCGGGCGAACCTCCTCGCCTCCACCGCCGACATCCAAGGCGCCCACGCCCTCAACATCGGCGCCGAGGCACAGACCACGGTGCTCGAGCTGGCCAACACCATCCGCGGGTTGTTGGGGGCGATCGCGCCGCCGAAGCACGTCCCGGCGCGAGCCGGCGACATCGAGCACTCTCGCGCCGATATCCGGCGGGCTCGGGAGCTCATCGGCTTCGAGCCCGGCCTGTCGCTCACCGAAGGCCTCGCGCGAACCACTCCCGCATGAGCGCGCTCCGTATCGTCCACCTCTTGGCGAGCTTCGAGATCGGCGGCGCCGAGCTCGTCGCGCTCCGCCTCGCCGAGCAGCAGCACCTCGACGGGCATCACCCCTTCATGGTCGCCTTCGCGCCGGGGCCGCTGCTCGAGCGAGCGCGCGAGCGCAGGGTGCCCTGTTTCGTGATGCACCGTCGCGAGCGCTTCGACGCCACCCTCCCCCTCCGCCTCGCCACGCTGCTCCGCGACGAGCGCGCCCACGTCGTGCACAGCCACAACCCTGCCGGTCTGGTGTATGCAGCGCCGGCGGCGAAGGTCGCTCGGATCGCGTCGGTGCACACCAAACACGGCGAGGCCCGTGATCTGCCCCGCCGGATGATGCTCCTCCGCGGGGCGGCGCGGCTCGTCGGCGCCTTCGTGTGCGTGTCGAGCGACACCCGAGCGTACGCAGAGCGGACGGGGGAGGCCCCCAAGGAGCGGCTCCACGTCATCGACAACGGCGTCGACACCGAGCGCTTCCGGCCCAACCCGAACGCGCGGAGGGCCATCCGCGAGGCCCTCGCGGTGCCCGAGTCGGTGAGCTTGCTCGGCACCGTGGGGCGCCTCAACGCGGTGAAGAACCAGGCGCTGTTGCTGCGAGCGGCGGCCCCCCTCCTCGGCGAAGCGTGCCGGCTGGTGCTCGTGGGCGACGGGCCAGAGCGAGCGAACCTCGAGGCCACGGCCGCGCGTCTCGGCATCACCGATCGGGTCGTGTTCGCGGGGGCCCGGGCCGACGTGGCCGAGGTCTTGGCCGCCCTCGACGTGATGGCGCTGTCGTCGGACACCGAGGGGTTACCGTTGGTGCTGCTCGAGGCCATGGCGTGCGGGCTCCCGGTGGTGAGCACCGACGTCGGCGGCATCCGCGCCGCCCTTGGGGAGGCGGGGCGTTTGTGCGACCGGGGCGACGAGGAGGCCCTTCGCGGGGCGCTGCGGGCGCTGCGCGACGACCCCACGGAGCGGACCCGACTCGGGCTGCTTGGGCGCGAGCGCGTGGTGCGCCATCACTCCCTGCGCGCCATGCACGAGGCTTACCTCGCGCTGTACCGGTCACTCGTCGGCGCAAGTAGCTGAAATTGTTTAGTCGAATTTCGTGGGCAAGTTTTTGACGGGTTTGAGGTAGAAGCGGCGCCGAGCCGTCGTATGTCACCCACGATGAACGCCATCCGATTCACCCCAAACAAGGTCACCGTGAACATGGATCCCGTCGATCTTTTGGAGGATGACGGAGGCCCCGCGAGCGGCGAGCGCGAGGTCCGCGACGAGTGGATCGTGCGCACCGAAGACGGTCAGGTGGGCCCCGTCTCGAGCGAGCTCATCGTGCGCGGTCTCAACCTCGGCCGCGTGCCGGAGAGCGCGCAGATCGCCCGCCCCGGCTCCGAGACCTGGTACCCGGTGACGCACATCGTCCCGCCGGAGATCGATCCCTGCGGCCTCGAGGAGCAGCTCGCGCCCCCGGTGGCGATGGTGCCGGTGGTGCCCGTCGGCCAGCCGGAGTTCGAGTGGCCGGACAGCTTCGCCCCCAAGTCGGAGAGCGTCGCACCCGAGGCGCCCGCGCCGGAGGTGTTCGGCAAGGAGACGATGTTGGGACAGCCGATCGTCGATCCGGGCGCAGTGCAAGCGGCCGAGGCGCTCACTCCCGCCCCGATGTCGGCCCCCCCGATGTCGGCCCCCCCGATGTCGGCCTCCCCGATGTCAGCGCCCGCGCCCTCATCGCTCCAGCCGGTGGTGGTGCCGACGATGGCCCAGCCGATGATGGCCCAGCCGGCCCAGCCGACGATGGCCCAGCCGATGGTGGCCCAGCCGATGGTGGCCCAGCCGATGGTGGCCCAGCCGTTCGCGCCAGGAGCGTCGGCCCCGACCTGGCAAGCGCCGCAGGCACAGGTTCCTACCGCGCCGGTGAGCTTCCCCGAGGAGCCGGTGGCCCTCCCCACCGAGGAGCGATCGCCTGCCCTCCTCGGCTTCGCCGCCACGCTGGGGATCGCCGCCTTCGTCGCGGTCGGCTACGCGCTCATCCAGGTCCTCCTGTAGCCTTCCCCGCGAGGGTTCGAGCGGCCCCCCACCGGGAACACGCGTCGGGTCGGGCGCGCCAAACGTGGCTCAAGACCTGACCGGAAAAGGCGGAGTGGCGGGTCGGTGGGTCGCTTCAGGT
>CAYOAL010000013.1:0-119775 GCA_964401935.1 uncultured Polyangiaceae bacterium | reverse complement strand
CGCGGCCCTGATCGCGGTTCACGCGGGCGTGGTGTTTGCCGGGATTCATCGCCCGCTCGATGGCCGCTTGCACCTCGTCGTCGGTGCCACCTTTTCGGGGTGGAGCTGCCCATTGCTCGTCGGTGACCGTGTTGTCGGAGGGGCGGTTGGCGCGTCGCGCGCGTTTCTTCGCCTGCTTCTCTTCCTTGGCCCGGTCTCGTTGTCTCTTGGCTGCGCTGTGGTGTCCTTTTCGTCCCATTCACCGTGACCGCGCGGCGCTCCCTTCGGAGCCCGCACGCTCGCTCCTTTCTTCTCTCTTCGCTTCGATTTCGTCGCTGTTCGTTCGTTCTCGGTGGCTCGCTACCCGCATCTCGAACGTGACCGGGTGTTCAGCCTCCCAAGGGATCACGAAACGACAGCACGAAGCGTCTCTTTGATGGGCTTCTCCTAACACATTTCGTCCCACCGTGCGCGCTTAACGCCGCGCGCGAGAGCGCCTGGGTTGAATGTTGCATAGTGCCCCGAGTTAGCGCCCGAGAGCGCTCGCCACCTCGAACTTAGGAACACATTTCAGCAGGTTGGACACGCGGCTGGCCGAACCCGGAGGTGGGGAACACCGCCACCCGAAACAGGCGGGGGGCTCCTCTCCAAGCGCAACGCGGCTCGGCGGTCGCCGCCCCGGAGCCGGCGTTCAGCTCAAGCGAACGCTCACAGCCACCCCTGCTCGCGGTACCAGTCGAAGGCGCGCCGCACCCCCTCGCGCACCGGCACCTCGGGGGCATAGTCGAAGTCGGCCCGCGCCGCGTGGTGCTCGCAGGTCCACGCCGGCTGGGCGCCCATCTTGGCCTTCTGCCGGTTGAACAGCCGGGGCTTGTCGTCGAGCTTGGTCGCGAGCTCGCCGAACACCGCGGCCACGTCCACCAAGAACTCGGGCAGATTCACGGTGAGCACACCGCGACCGCTGGCCTCGACGATGGCTTGCTGAAACTCCCCCCACGTCACCGGCTTCCCGTCACAGATGAAGTAGCCCTTCCCCACCGCGGCCTCCGTCTGGGCCGCGCGCACGATGGCCCGCACGCAGTCGTCGACGTAGACGGCGGAGAACCACCGATCGCGGTTGCCGAAGAACACGTTTCGGCCCTTGGACACCTCGCGGAACAGGTTGAAGTAGTCCACGTCGCCGGGGCCGTAGACGCCGCCTGGCCGAATGATGGTGTAGCGCACCCTCTCCGCCTCGCTCGCGAGCACCTGCTCGGCCTCGAGCTTGCTCTGGCCGTAGTGCTCGATGGGGTTCGGGTTGTCCTGCTCGCGGTGGGGTCGATCCGGGGCCGACGGGCCGAACGCCGCCAGCGACGACACGAGCACGAAGCGCTTCACCTCGGGGTGTGCCCGCTCGAGCGCCGAGAGGAGGTTCCGCGTCGGCATCACGTTCGCGGCGTGAAAGTCGTCGTAGGAGACGCCCTTGGTGGCGCCAGCTACGTGAAAGACATAGTCTGGCTTCTCGTCGGCCATCACGGCACGCAAGCCCTCAACGTCCGCGTAGTCGGCGACCACCGACCGCCCCCGCTCGGGTGCTGGGGAGCTCGACCGCCGGATGGCGACGACGTCACTCCCTGCCTCCAACAGCGCTTCGCGCAGCCGCCCCCCGACGAACCCGCTGGCTCCGGTGATGATGACCTTGGCGTCGAGACTCGAAGGTAGAATCACGGGGACCGGCTTAGTTCAGCTTGATCTGGCCGGTCAAGGCGTAGCGGATCATCACGATCGCCGGCAAGAGGCCCGCGAGCGCGGCAAACGGGCTGGCGGCGCCGGTCTTGTCGTTCACCGAGCGGTAGATCCCCACCGCGCAGCTCATGAGCAGGAGGAGCCCCACGAGGCCGACGAACACACGACCTCCGTAGCTCGGAGGCTGCTTCTTCCGCTGGGGCATCCGCTGCACCGGCGGGAGCTCGGGGGGTCGCCAGAAGCTGTTGGCCATGGGGGTTCCGAAAGGTTCGGCAGAGCTTAGTATGCCCTCGACACCGCCACCATCGGCTCGCACGGCAGGACAGGCCGCGCGCACCAAGCGGCTACTCACCGCCCCCGTCGGCTCCACGTTGATCGGCCTCGCGACGCCGATGGCGCTCGGGATCGCGGCGCTCATCCTGTTCACCGTGGTCGACACGTTCTTCGTGGGACAGCTCGGCGCCGAGCCGCTCGCGGCGATGAGCTTCTGTTTCCCAGTGAACTACGTGGTCTACAGCGTCACGATGGGGATCGGGATCGGCACCACCAGCGTCATCGCCCGCGCCCTCGGCGAGGGCGACCGCGAGCTCGTGCGGCGGCTCACCACCCACGCGCTCCTCTTGGCGACCATCGTGGTCGTGGTCGTGTCGGGGCTGGGCCTCGCGTCGATGGACTTCTTGTTCGGCGCCATGGGGGCCGGCCCCGAGGTGATGCCGCTCATCCGCGAGTACATGACCCCCTGGCTGTGGGGGGTAGGCTTGCTCGTCATCCCCATGGTGGGCAACAGCGCTATCCGCGCCACCGGCGACACGAAGTCGCCCTCGGTGATCATGGCCATCGCCGGCCTCGTCAACGCCGCGCTCGATCCCCTCCTCATCTTCGGCATCGGGCCCTTCCCGCGGCTCGAGCTCCAAGGCGCGGCCATCGCCACCGTGCTGTCGTGGGTGATCACCTTCACCGCCGCGATCTTCCTGCTCGCGGTGCGCGAACGACTCCTCATCTGGGCCGTGCCGCGCCTCGGCGACCTGTGGCGGAGCTGGCGTGCGGTGCTCCACGTGGGCCTCCCCGCCTCGGCGACCAACCTGCTCATCCCGCTCTCCACCGGAGTGCTCACGCGCCTGGTCGCTGGCTTCAGCACCACCGCGGTGGCCGCGTTCGGGGTCGGAACGCGCCTCGAGGCGGTGGCGATGATCGGGATCAACGCCCTCTCCACCGCGCTCACGCCCTTCGTCGGGCAGAACTTCGGCGCCGACGAGCACGGTCGGATCCGCGAGGCGCTGCGCTTTTGCGTGAAGGCCGCGCTCGCGTGGGGGGCGGGGGCGGCGCTGCTCCTCGGCGCGGGCGCCCCCACCCTCGCGCGGGTGTTCAACGAGCACCCCGACATCGTGCGCGACACCGTCCGCTATCTCCGGATCATCCCCGTGAGCTACGGCACGCTGGGGATCGGCATGCTCATCAACACGCTGTTCATCGCCCTCGGTCGCCCGCTGCAGGCGTCCATCGTGGTGGCGATCCGGCTCTTCGTGTTGGCCGTCCCGCTGGCCTTCGTGGGCTCACGGCTGTTCGGGCTGCAGGGGCTGTTCGCGGGGGTGGCGGTGGGGAACCTGCTCATCAGCGTCGTGGCCCTCTGGCTGGTGCGACGCACGCTGCGCGAGTTTCATGCGGAGCCGCCGCCGCTCGCGGCAGGGGTCGATCCGCCCCTACCATGAGGCGCAACACTTCGTCCTGGGCGGTGTATCATCCTGAGCCCATGGCCGAATCCATGCCCAAGCTGTTCGCCGATCGATACGAGCTGCGAGAGCTCGCGGGCAAGGGGGGCATGGCCGAGGTGTGGCGGGCCGAACAGCGCGGCGCGGCCGGGTTCGCGCGGCCGGTGGGCCTCAAGCGGATCCTCCCTCATCTCGCCTCGAAAGAGACCTTCGTGCGGATGTTCATCGAGGAGGCGCGGGTATGCGCGCAGCTCATGCATCCGAACATCATCCAGATCTACGACTTCGGCTACGAGCGCGGCACGTACTTCCTGGTGATGGAGTGGGTGGAGGGGCTCAACCTCTACCGCTTCCTGCAGTCGTACGAGGACCGCGAGATGATGGCCCCTTGGCCCATCATCGCCGCCATCGCCATCGAGTCGCTGAAGGCGCTCGCCGCCGCCCACGAGCGCGTCGATCACGAAGGCAACCACGCCCCCGTCATCCACCGTGACGTGACGCCCCCCAACATCCTCATCAGCGTGAACGGCATCGTGAAGCTCAGCGACTTTGGTCTCGCGCGGGCGATGGACCGCTCGCGCCTCACCGATCCCGACGTGATCAAGGGCAAGATGGCCTACCTCGCGCCGGAGCTCACCCACGGCAACCAGGCCACCGTGAAGACGGATCTGTACGCGCTCGGTGTGACGATGTGGCAGGCCCTCGCCGGTCGCCGCCTGTTCAAAGGCCCGAGCAACGCCGCCGTGTTCATGGCCGCACGCAAGGCCGACGTGCCGGAGCTCTCCTCGCTGCGCCCGGATCTCCCGCAGGCGCTGCTCGACACCGTGCAGCGCGCGCTCGCGTTCGACCCCGCCGAGCGCTTCGACAGCGCCCAAGCCATGCTCACCGCGCTCACCAAGCTGCTGCGCCACAGCCCGGTGAACCCCGACGCCAAGACCCTCGCGCGGGCCGTGAACGAAGCGCGCGACGTGCTCGGCATCACCCCCCCGAGCCGGCCCCCGCCCCCCATCCGCGACTGAGGCCGAGCGCCGCGGTCGCGGTCCGAGCCGCTCGCCTTGCGTTCGTCGCCCGAGCGTGGCCATCTTCGTTCGCCGAGCGCCCCATGAGCGTTGATCCGTGGTCCGCCGTCACTTTCACGCTCACCCTGCTCGCGGCGGTGGGGGCGTCGGCGCACGCCGTGCTCAACAAGCGTGACGTGCGGGCCGCGGTAGGCTGGGTGGGCGTCATCTGGTTGGTGCCGCTGGTTGGGGCGGCCCTCTACGTGATGCTCGGGGTCAACCGTATCAGGCGCCAGGCCGCCGCCCTCCTCGCCCAAGCGCCGCACGTCGAGCTCGACGTGAAGGTGGAGCCGGTGGCCGACAAGGCGCTCACCGCACGCCTCGGCGCCGACGACGCGCACCTCGCAGCGCTCGCGCGGCTCGTGCGGCACGTCGGCGGACTCCCCCTCCTCGCGGGCAACGACGTCGTCCCGCTGCGAACGGGCGACATCGCCTACGCGCGCATGCTCGAGGCCATCGACGGCGCCGAGCGCTCGGTGGCCCTCCTCACGTACATCTTCGACAGCGACGTGGTGGGCCTGCGCTTCGTGGACGCCCTCCGCCGCGCCGCGGCGCGCGGCGTGGAGGTGCGGGTGCTGGTCGACGCGGCCGGGGTGCGTTACTCCCGGCCTCCGGTGCATCGCCTGCTCGGGAAGGCGGGGGTGACCACCGCGCTCTTTCTGCCGCTTCGGCTCGGCCTGCGTTACTTCAATCTCCGCAATCACCGCAAGCTCATGCTCGTGGACGGGGAGCGGGCCTTCACCGGCGGCATGAACATTCGCCACGGCCACGCCCTCGCGGAGGCGCCCCGGCACCCGGTGCAAGATCTCCACTTCGAGGTGCGAGGGCCGGTGGTGGCGCAGCTCCGCCAGGTGTTCACCGACGACTGGGCGTTCTCCCACGGCGAGGTGCTCACCGGCGACGCGTGGAACGCCGAGCTCCAAGCCTCTGGGGATGTGCTCGCCCGAGCGATCGTCGACGGCCCCGACGCCGATCTCGACAAGGCCCGCCTCACCATCCTCGGCGCCGTGAGCACCGCGCGGCGCTCGATACGCGTCGTCACCCCCTACTTCCTCCCCGACGACACCCTCATCACCGCCTTGGCGGTCGCCGCGCTGCGCGGCGTCGAGGTCGACATCCTGATCCCCGAGCGCGGCAACCTCCGCCTGGTGCAGTGGGCCACGTGGGCGCAGCTCTGGCAGCTCCTCGAGCGCGGCTGCCGGGTATGGCTCACCCCTGCCCCGTTCGACCACACCAAGGTGATGGTGGTCGACGAGCACTGGCTGTTGTGCGGCTCGGCCAACTGGGATCCGC
The DNA here is from genome assembly GCA_964401935.1 of uncultured Polyangiaceae bacterium. Taxonomy (GTDB): domain Bacteria; phylum Myxococcota_A; class Polyangia; order Polyangiales; family Polyangiaceae; genus JAPYTK01. Next base: position 114,011 of record CAYOAL010000013.1, on the reverse strand, counting down.
GCAGCCTTCGCCTCAACTTCGAGCTCAACGTCGAGTGTTACGACCGCCAGCTCGCGAGCGACGTGGTCGCCTTCGTCGACGACAAACGCGCGCGGAGCCGCGCCCTCTCCCTCGCCGAGGTGGAGCGCCGCACGTTCTTCGTGCGCTTGCGCGACGGCCTCGCGCGCCTGCTCATGCCCTACTTGTGAGCCACACCGGTCGCAGGGCGGCCCCGCTCGCAGCCGCTCCCGCAGACGCCAAATCCGTGGGAGCGAACGCAGCGCGCAGGCTCGCCGCTGACGCCCCAGTGCGGGTCACCCACACCGGGCAGTGGGCTCCGCGGAGCACGCGCTCCGCCACGCTGCCGAGCGCGAAGCGCGCACGCTGGGTACCACCGCGGGTGGCGACCATGATCAGGTCGAAGCGCTGAGCCCGGGCATAATCGAGGATGGCGTCCGCGACGGGGACATCGGTGACGATGAGCTCCGGGTGCACCTCGACGCCAGGGACGTGGTCGCGGCACCAGCGCTCGAGGTCGGCGACGCACGCGGTCTTGCGGGCCGAGCCACCCATCGCCTCCACGTGCAACACGGTAACCCGCGGATCGAAGCTTCGTGTCAGAACGGTAACGTCGGCACCGAGGGGAGCGTTCGCCACGGAGAAGTCCGTCGCCACCAGCACGCGGAGCGGCAAGCGGGCTCGCGCCGTCATCGGAGGCACGACGAGCACGCAGTGCGGAGCATGCCGCGCGACCCGCTCCGCCACGCCCCCCATCGTCCAGCCACGCCGACCCCCGCCTTGGCCGGTCGCCCCAACCACCACCAGCCCCGCGTCGATGTCCTCGGCGACGGAGCAGATCACCTCGGCCGGGCTCTCGCCCACGACCACCCGCGGCTCGACGTCGACGCCGGGGAGATCGCGCGCGTGGATCGCCTCCAACAGCTCGAGCGCCGAGCGCCGCGTGGCCTCCTCGCAACGCGCGACGGCGTGCAGCAGGACCAGCCGCCCTCCTTGGCTCCGGACGAGGCGACCCGCCAGCTGAACGGCGTCGATCGCGCACTCCGAGAAGTCGGTCGGCGCCAGCACGGGAGTCCACACGCCATCTCTAACCTGGGGGAGGTGCATCATCGGCATGTGGGGTCACGTTGCAACCACCGTACCCAAAGCTCGGTCGCACCCGCGCGCGCGTCCCGAGGCAAGCCGGTCGCCGCGCTCCGCCCATCGGCACGGCACGGCGCGCTGTCGTCTCATCTCGGGTCGCGGCGGAAACAGCGACCCCTGCGGTCGTCGGGCAACGTGTGCGCATTCCCTCTACGAATTTCATGAAGGTGGCCGACGCTGCGGGTTGGTCCCGCCCTTGCTCTTGGTACTTCACGACCAAACACCTTGGAGGGTCCCAGCAGATGGCCGACCGAACACCCGTCGTCACGGAAGACCGCGACGATCTCGCCACGCCGAACGCCCCCACGACCGACCAAAGCCCGGAGTCACGGGTCTTCGTCAAGGCGAACGCGCTCGTGACGCCCTGGCTCATCGACCCTCTCTTGAAGCTCGACGACATCGAGCTCTTGTGTCCCGCCGCCGCCCACGCGTGCGTGGTCGTCTACGACCACCTCGTCGACGAGGAGCGCTCGGGCGGACTCTTCGACGTGCTCGAACAGGAGACGCCGCGCTTGATCCCGTCGGTGCGTCACCTGCGGCGCGACCACCACGAGCTCCGCAGGATCGTGCGCCGCGCCCACCGCTACGCTCGCCTGCGCGCTCCGGTCGCCGTTCAACGTGTCGCCCTTCGCTGGCTCGCGAGCGCCATGCGCTTCCACAGCGCACGCGAGCGAGCCACCGTCCAGGAAGCCATGCTCGTCGATATCGGGGGCGAGTCGGGACCATGCGGGTGAACGCCGTCTCCCACGCGCTCTCCCCGGCCGATACGACCCAACCACCGCGACCCACCGCGCTCGCAACACCGAAGGCACACAACGATGGCCCGACATCACCGCGTCCCCACCGCCACCCACCACCCCCTCGAGCCGTCGGATAGCGGCGCCCGCGACGCTCCCCTCGCGCTCGACCCAGAGGAGCGCTCGCGGGACAGCGATCCCAGCGGCGACGCGGTGCGCGTCGTCTCCGAGCTGCGCCTCGCGCAAGGCGAGCTCAAGCACCAGATCCACGCGCTCCGCGCGAGCCAGGACGCGCTCCTCCGCATGTGCGCCGGCTATGCGGAGCTGTTCGAGGTGGCGCCGGTGGCGTTCCTCACCGTCGAAGACGACGCGACCATCGTCGCTGCCAACGCCGCCGCGACGCAGCTCTTCGGCGCCTGGCGAGGCCTCGTGGGGAGCCCGCTCACCTCCCGCGCTGCGCCCGCCGATCAAGCGCTCCTCCACGACCTCCTGGAGCGCACCTTCACCTCGCGCGGCCGGCTGGCGGGGGAGCTCACCTTCATCACCCACAACGGTCGTCAGTTCCCCGCCGAGGTGGCCCTCAGCGTCGGCCCCGATCCGAGCGACCTCCAGCTCCCGAACGCGCTGCGCGCCCACGTGACCGTCGTCGATCTCACCGCGCAGAACGAGCACGGCGCGCTGTACTGGTCGGTGTTCGACGCTCCCGGCACGTGCATCCTCGAGTGCTCGTCCGAGCTGCGCGTCTTGCGCGCCAACGCCTCCGCCTGTGGCCTCATGGGCTACGAGCGGGTCGAGCTCGAGTCGCTCACCCTGCTCGACGTGATCGAAGCCGAGAGCCGCGAGCACGTGGTGACCGCGCTCCTCGATCTGCAGCGGTACCCGGGGGGGCGCGCCGATCTCGAGGTTGGCTTCTCCACACCGCGTGTCCCCACGGTGCGAGGTCACATGTCCTTCACCTGGCTGTTCGACGCCCTCGGCGTCCCCACCCGTGGCCTGGCCGTGATCCGCGACACGCAGGGCGAAGGAGCGAGCCCGGCGCTGACGGGTGCGCTCCGCAACGTCGAGGAGCCTCGCGGCCGCGTCTTCGCCCGCACCCGACAGTCGTCTCAGGGTCTGACCCTCGGACCACCACCCCAGGGCGGCTCGTACCGTGAGGGCCGGAGCCGAAGCTCGGAGCTCGGGGGGAGCGCTGGCCTCGGCGGAAACGGGCACGGTAAACGCCTCGGGATCTCGAGTCGCGGCTAGCGACACCGGGCGCCGGCCGAGGCTCTCCCGCGCGTGGCACGCGGCCTGCAAATCCCCGAGCGGGATGCCTGGATTCGAGGTCATCGTGTGGGCAAGCGTTGGCGCCGTCGTCGCCGGAGCGCACCTGTACGCCCACCCTGGACGGTTCTCCGGCTGGGGCGACCGGGTGTGGCGCGTGGTGGTGGCTTCCGCCCTCGCCGCCGTCGCGGGAGGGGCCGGCGTCCGCAGCGTCGCGCAGAGCTCCGCGTCGCTCCACCTCTCGGGCCTCGCGTTCCTCGGCTGCGGCGTGGGCGCTCTCGCCGTCCTCGCGGTGGCTCACCTGATGACGACCCAACACACGCCTCGCAGGCGTTGACGCGGTGCCCTCATGAACCCAACCACGGCCACAGCTTTCTCGCTCCTGCTCCTCGCGCTCGCGAGCGCTAGCTGCGAGCCCCCCGCCGTGCCCCCGCTCTCGCGGGCGGAGCCGACGGTGCAGCTCCTCTCCCGCCTCGCCGCGGTCGAGCTCGCCTTCCGCGAGGCGGCGGCAGCCCGGGCCGCCGAGCAAGACGCGCTCACCCAGCGGTGGCGCGACGTGCTGCAGCACGGCTGGACGGGTCCCGACGCCGGGTCCGATCGATCGTCCCCAAGTCCGGAGGTGCCCAACACGTCCGAGCCAGCAGACGAGGTGGCCATCCTCGACGATGTCCTCGAGCTCGAAAACGCGGCGCCCCTCGACGACGTGGACATGTCCGAAGAGGATGAAGCGCTCGGCTCCGTGGAGCCCGACGCGGTGGCCACGTCGGACGGCGAGGCGGCGGCGACCCTCGCCGAGCTCGACGCGCTGCGCCGCGCGCTCGACGCGCTCGGGGTTCACCTCGTGAGCCTCGAAGAGCGCCTCGAGAGCCTCGAGCTCGAGAACCGCCTCCTGTCCGCGAGCTCGCACCTGCAGCGCGAGCAGCTCGCGCTCCTCCAGCTCACGCTCGCCGTTCGGGCCACGCGTCGCTGACGCCGCCGCGCGCCGGGTCAAGCTCCGCGACTTCGGGCTCGCGACGCGCACGAGCCCCGTGCTCGGTCGACGCGTCGTGAGCCCCGTCCGCAGGGCCGAGCGAGCGCGCTCGTCAAAATCGAAGCCCTTTCGGCGTCGCGCAGCGGGCGCGCTTTCCCCGCGCCGCGGGTCGTGGCGTCCGGCCTGCGCGCTGCGACCGCAGGGTCGTCAGAGCCCAGCGAGCGCAGCGGCCGGATCCACCTTGCCGGCGCGGCGCGCGGGCCCGATCGCGCCGAGGAGCGCGAACAGCGACGCGAAGCCGAGGGCTCCCAGCATCACCCAGCCCGGAAACACGAAGAACGTGTCGGGCTTGAAGGGGAAGTCCGGGAGCCGCGTGCGGGCCAGGTGGTCTGCGAGGAGCGACGCGAGATACGCCACGAGGCCGCCCACCGCGCCCCCCACCACCCCCACCGTCAAAGCGAGCCCCAGCATCCACTTCACCATGTCGAGCGACGCGGCCCCGATCGCTCGGTAGAGCGCGATCTCGCGCCGCCGGTCGTTCACCAACACGCGGAACGTGTACGCGATGTTCGACGCGCTCACCACGAGGATGGTGGCGGCCACGAGCGCGAGCAGGGCCATCACTCCGGTCAGGAGCACGCTCACGTCGCGCGCCTTCGTGTCCTTGGGGTGGAGGTTCATCTCTGCCCCGAGGGCGATCACCGCCGCGAGGTCGTCGTTCCGCTTCACGCGCACCACCGCGGAGGAGAACTCCTCGGCCGACTCCGCCCCCGCGAACTCCGTGTTCCACCGCTTCACGGTGCCGAGCGGGAGCGTGATCCCGATGTCGATCGCCTTCTTGCTGATGCCCACAACCCTCAGGCGAGCGTGACGCGGGGCATTCTTGTTCGACTTGAACGAGCGGCCGATCATCGACTGACCGAGCCACATCTTGAACGTCGCGCCCTTCGCCGCCTCCACGATCGACTCTCCCATCGGGGGCTTGCCGTGCGCGGGAGCGATCGTCTTGTCGAAGAGCTCCACCAAATACAGGCTCACGAGCACCGGCACCGGATCGACGCACACGCCCTCGCCGTCGGCGGGCCCTTCGCAGTACTGCGGCGCCTTGCACTGATCGAGCTCGGCGGTGACCTTGCACTTCGGTCCAGGGCGGATGAACGGGTCATCGAAGGTGCCGCGACCACCGAGCTCATCCTCCACGAGGGACGGCTCGATGCCATCCCCGATGATCTCCGGCGCTCCGAGGCGCATGCCCATCAGCTCACCGTGTCCGCTCGCGGGGAACGAGAGGCGGAGCTTGGGAAACACCTCGTCGACGAGCGGCGAAGCGCGCAGCCGCTCCACCTTCGCGGGGGGAATGCCCGGGGGATCGGCGCCGAAGCCGAGCGCGCCGGCGATGAGGCCCGGGTCGGAGCCCTTGGGCGGCTCGAGCTCCACCTGATCGATGGGGAACACGTCGCCGAGGAGCACGGCGCGGACGCCGAGCCCGAGCGCGAGGAAGAACACCAGCGTGGCGGTGCCGGCGGCGATGCCGAAGCCGCTCGTCACGAGCGCGCCGCGCGCCCGCACCAGATCGCGGCCAATGAGCACCCACAGCGAACGGAGCGTCACCGCTTCTCCTCCTGGTTCTCCCCGTCGACATCGATCTTCCCCGCCCGCAGGCGGACCACCCGATCCGCCATCTCGGCGAGGTGGTCCTCGTGGGTCACGGCCACCACCGTGATGCCGCTGTCGCGATGCAGGCGCTTGAAGATCCCCACGATCTGGCGCCCCGTCTCGCTGTCGAGGTTGCCGGTGGGCTCGTCGCACAAGAGCAGCTCCGGGTTCATCAAGAGCGAGCGCGCGATGGCCACCCGTTGCCGCTCCCCGCCGGAGAGCTTCGCCGGCGTGTCGTCTGCGCGATCCAACAATCCCACGTCGGCGAGCAGCTCATCGGCCCGCCGCGCCACGGCCCCGTCGCTCGGGCTGAAGAGCGTGGGGGCGAGCACGTTGTCCCGCACCGACAAGTGGTCGAGCAAATGGAACGCCTGGAACACGAAACCGATCTTCTGTCCGCGCAGCCGCGCCCGCTCCCGATCGGAGAGCTTGCGCACGTCTTGGCCGAAGAGCTCGAGCCTCCCTTCGTAGCTCTGATCGAGGCACCCGAGGATCCCCAAGAGCGTGCTCTTGCCGCTCCCCGAGTGGCCGAGCACGCACGCGAACTCCCCGCGCTCGACGGAGATCGAGACGCCATCCAGAGCCGCGCGCACGCCCTCCCCTTTCCCGTAGCGCTTGCGGAGATCCCGTGCCTCGACGATGAGGTCGGCCATGCGGAGGAGCCGGCGCTAGAGCGCCGTGACCACGACCTTCTCGCGGTCGGCGGCGGCTTCTGCGGCGGCCACGCTCACCGCCACCCGATCCGTGATCCCGTCGAGCTCGTCGGGGGTGATCCCCACCACCCGGAGCAGCCAGGTGGGAGGCTTGAGGTCGAGATCTTCTTCGTTGAGGAAGAGCCCGGCGAGCTGCTCGGCGTAGGCGCGAGAGAGATCGCGGAGGGGGATGTTGTCGAACTTCTGCGCGCGCCGCCGGCTCGCGATGGTGGATGCCACGAGGGCCACGAACAGGAGGTTATAGATCACGCGCATGCGCACCCGCGACACCTTCTTTCGGCGCAGGATCTCGCGGATGAAGTGCACGTTGAGGGGCACGTGGAACGCCTCGTCGCGGGTGAGGATGGCCAGCATGTGGCGCACGCTCGGGTGCTTGGCGCGGCGGAGGGTCATGCGGTAGGTGGTGGAGCCGATGGTCTCGAACATCAAGTTCGTGAGCATGATGGTCTCCATGCGGTGAGCGCGCTCGTAGAGCCGGTAGAACGTGCCGGTGACGGTTCCCATCGGCCGCACCTCGCCGCCGATGTAGTCGAGGAACTCCACCAAGAGCTCGCGGTGCCACCCCTCCTCGTCGCCGTAGAGGCGGAGCGCCTCGGCGAGCTCGGGATCGAGCGCCGCCACCTCGTCGGCGAGCTCGTGGGCCTGGCGCAGCCCCGACTCCTCGGCGCGGTACGCGGCGTTGAAGAAGCGGATCGCCGCGTCTCGCTCGGCCTCCGACGAGAACACGATCGGCTCGGACAGATCGAGCTTCTCCTCGTACATGCTCTCGGCGCGGCTCTTGAGCTTGCTCAACCACCACGAGGTCGGCCGATGGGTGGCGGGTCGACGGCGCGATCGCGCGGTGGCGGTCGCGGTCGACGGGCTCGCCGAGGATACAGAAGGCGCGGTCGAGGTCATCGCGCCACGATATAGCTCAAATCCCGAACGAACGCATAGCTCGGGCAGGTTCCCACCGCCGCGGAGTTTCTGTTCGCCGTCATTTCGATGCTACTGTCCTCGGGAGTGCAGCTCGAGCTCCCACTCATCGAGGCGCCCCCTCCGAACCGCCCGGTGCGGCCGACGCGGCGCGTGTACGTCAACCGCGACCTCAAGATGTCGAGGGTCGACTGGGTGGGGTTCGACATGGACTACACGCTCGCCATCTACCACCAAGAGGAGATGGACCGGTTGAGCATCGCGGCCACCACCGACAAGCTCGTGGCCCGCGGCTACCCCACGTGGCTCCCGACGCTCCCCTACCCTCTCGACTTCCCGATCCGAGGGCTGCTCATCGACAAGCACCTCGGCAACGTCTTGAAGATGAACCGCTTCAAGATCGTGCGGAAGGGGTTCCATGGCCTCCGCGAGCTCAGCCGCAACGACCTCCGCGCGCTCTATTACGAGCGGAAGCTGCGGCACAAGTCCACCCGCTACCACTGGATCGACACGCTCTACGCCCTCAGCGAAGCGGCGATGTACGCCACCATCATCGACGCCTTCGAGCGGCGGGGCATGACCGTGAAGTTCGGGCGCCTCTTCAACGACATCCGCGAGTGCATCGACGAGGCCCACCGCGACGGCTCGATCCTCGATCCGGTGATGGCGGATCCGTCGCGCTTCATCGAGCGCTCCGACGAGCTCCCCCGCATGCTCCACAAGCTGCGCTCGGCGGGGAAGCGTTTGTTCGTGCTCACCAACTCGCGACGGGCCTACACCGAGCACATCCTCGGCCACTTGCTCGACGGCGCCCTCCCCGACTACCCCTCGTTCCGCCACTACTTCGACGCCATCATCGTGTTTGCCAAGAAGCCGAGCTTCTTCGAGGACAAGAACCCGTTGATGAAGCACGAGAACGGCAAGCTCACCCTCGCCAAGGGGTTCTTCGAGCGTGGCGCCATCTACGAGGGGGGCAACCTGCGCGACCTCCAGCGGGCGCTCGGCGTCACCGGCAACCACGTGCTCTACGTGGGCGACCACGTCTACGGGGACATGGTGCGCAGCAAGAAAGACTCGGCCTGGCGCACCGCCATGGTCATCCCCGAGCTCGAGGCGGAGGTGGAGGCCCACGCCACCTGCAAGGAGGACAACGCCCGCGCCACCTCGCTCTACAACCGCCGCTACGAGCTCGAGGAACGGCTTCGCGACCACCAGAGCCAGATCAAGGAGCTCGAGAAGCGGGCCAAGGTAAAGGCCAACGGCGCCGCGGCGGAGCTGCACCACAAGAAGCAGATCCTCGCCACCATCCGCCGCCAGCTCCGCGCGCTCGATCGGGAGGCCACCATGGTGAAGCGTCACATCGATCGCCGCTTCCATCCCTACTGGGGCTCGCTCCTCAAGGAAGCCAACGAGCTCTCGCTGTTCGGCCACCAGGTGAACGAGTACGCCTGCGTGTACACGTCGCGGGCCTACAACCTGTTGCCGTACTCGCCCCACCAATACTTTCGTTCCCCCCACAACCTGATGCACCACGAGCTCTGAGCGCCCGCCCCGATGCGACCGCCGGCGACCATCAAGGCGAAGCCCGACGACTTCCGGGTGGAGGAGATCCCCGCCTATCTCCCCTCCGGAGAGGGCGAGCACCTCTACCTCCTGGTGCGGAAGACGGGGCTCAACACGCTCGACGTGATGCGACAGCTCGCGCACGCGCTCGCGGTAGACCCCAAGCAAGCGGGCTCTGCGGGCATGAAAGATCGCCACGCCGTGACCACCCAGTGGCTGTCGTTCCCGTTTCCGGGGACGCGGTCGCCGGAGGAGGCGTCGGCCATCACGCTCCCGGGGGTGGAGCTCCTCGAGGCGCGCCGGCATCGCAACAAGCTCAAGACCGGGCACCTCCGCGGCAACCGGTTCACCATCACGCTCCGCGATCTCGAGCCGGGCACCGTCGACGCGGTGCGGGACGCGCTCGAGGAGGCAGGGCGGCGCGGGGTGCCCAACGCCTTCGGCGACCAGCGCTTCGGCCGCGACGGCGACAACGCCGAGCAGGCCATCGCCTGGCTTCGCGGCGAGCGGCGGCCCCCGCGGGGTGCCAAGGAGCAGCGCTTCTACGTGTCGGCGCTCCAGTCGCGGCTGTTCAACGCGGTGCTGGCGGTGCGCGAGGCCGACGACAGCTGGGACCGCGTGCTCCTCGGCGACCTGGCGGAGAAGCACGACAGCGGCGGCCTGTTCGTGGTGGACGAGGACGCGCTCGAGGACGCCGCCGCCCGCGCGCGCCGCGGCGCGCTCTCGCCCACCGGGCCGATGTTCGGACCGAAGATGCCTTGGCCGACCCACGCGCCGGCGGCCATCGAGCACGAGATCCTCACCCGCGAGCTCGGCGGGCTCGAGGTGCTGGCGCCGGTGGCCCGGCTCGCGCAGGGTGCGCGCCGGCCCCTGCGTCTTCTGCTCGGCGACATGCAGGTGAGCCCGGGGGCCACGCCGGACGTGCTCGTCGTTTCTTTCGTGCTACCCAAAGGGGGCTACGCGACCACCGTCTTGGCCCGCGCCTGCACCCTCGTCACCCGTGCCCCCGCCCCCCCTCGCTAACCCCTGCCCCGTCCACCAAACCGGCCGTAACCCACGGTGCGCCAAGGCGTACCTTCTCCGTGGCTTCCCGCCCGCTCCTGCATCCCCGAGCCGAAAGATGACGTCGGCGTGGAGTCGTTGTAGCCAGCCGGGATACCTGGCTGCTAGAGTTGAAATCAACTTTCAACATCATTAGCTCTCATCGTCATGACGGTACTTCAGCCGGGCAGGCATCGACTCCTCGCACACACGACCCCCAACCCCACCGTGTAGCGACCCACCGGAAAGGCGTATCACTTCAATGGATCTCGTTGTTTGGCTCGAACAGATCATGGTCGGCTTCGGCGCCGGCTGGGTCATGTGGCTGATGCTCGGACTCAGCGTGATCTCCGTGGCGATCATCCTCGAGCGCGCTTGGTTCTTCAACTCGCTCCGCGACGACCTCAACGTGCTCGCCCGCGACCTCAAGGCGGCCCTCGACGACGGCCTCGAGGCGGCCCGCAAGCGCATGAGCAGCTCGCCTTCGGCAGAGGCCGCGGTGGTCATGGCCGGGCTCGCGACCTACGACAAGGGTCCCGAGTCGGCAGGCCTGGCGATGGAGGGCGCCAAGGCGCTGCAGCGCATGAAGCTCGAGAAGCGGCTCGCCTACCTCGCGACGCTCGGCAACAACGCCCCGTTCATTGGCCTGTTCGGCACCGTCATCGGCGTCATCGGCGCGTTCAAGGCCCTCGGTGAGAACCAGGAGAGAGCCGTAGACGGCGCCGCCGCGGCCGCCGCCGCGTCGCTCGCGCCCGCGCAGGTCATGGGCTCGATCTCCGAGGCGCTCGTCGCGACCGCGATCGGCATCGCCATCGCCATCCCCGCCGTCGCCGCCAACAACTTGTTCCAGCGCATGACCAAGCGCATCCTCGCCAACACCGAGGCCCTCTCCATGGTGCTGCTCGCCCACATGAAGGCCAAGCCCCACGCCGCCGCCCCGTCCGCAGCGGCCCCGTCCGCAGCCGCCAAGGGCGACTCCGCGAAGGCCAAGCGGGCCCGGAAGGACGGAGACGACTGATGGCAGGTGGCGCCGCCGACGACGACGACGGGATGGTCTCGGGCATCAACGTCACCCCCCTCGTCGACATCACGCTCGTGCTCCTCATCATCATGATGGTCACCGCGAAGATCATCGTGTCCACCTCGCTCCCGCTCGATTTGCCCCAGGCGGCCCAAGGCGAGGAGGTGCAGATGGTGTTCGGCGTGGAGCTCTTCGCCAACGGCACCATCCAGGTCGACGGCGAAGGGGTCGACGACGACAAGAAGGTGATGCAGCTCGCGAAAGACGCCCTCAACAAAGACAAGAACATGCGGGCGGTGATTCGCGCCGACAAGACCGTGCAGCACGGCCGCATCATCACCATACTGGATCTGTTGAAGCAGGCAGGGGTCGCCAAGATCGCGTTCGGTGTCACGCCCATCGCCGCCGAGCCAGGTGCGGTGGCGCCGCAACCAGGCCCCGCTCCCGCGCCGGCACCGGCTCCCGCCAAATCCCCCGAGGAATAACCCAACACACCGACGACCAGCACTCACGAGGGGGGAACCAGAGGACGCCATGAACCATCCCGCCGCCGCGCCGAACGCCGCTTACCCAGCGGTTCCTGCCGCCATCGCCGAGCTCCCGCTCCTGGCCGTGCAGCGGCTCGGGCGACGGACGGCGCGCGACGGCATGTACGTGGGCCTCATCATCGCGCTGCTCAGCCACACCTTCGCCGTGTCGAGCCCCGAGTACACGCTCTGGATGACGCACGTGTTCGTGGTGAAGATGAACCGCGAGCTGAAGGCGTACTTCGACCGCACCGAGGAGGTCGAGGTGATCGAAGAAGACGAGCCCAAGCCAGAAGACAAGCCCGAGGAGCAGGTGCAGGTCCAGGCCCCCGAGCCCGAGCCAGCCGAGCCGGAGCCCAACGACCTCGCGCAGCTCCCGCCGCCCGAGCCCGCCGCGACGGACCCCCAGAACGACAGCCCCTACCCCGACGAGCCCTATCAGCCGCCGGCCGCCGCCGCCGCGGAGGCCCAGGACACCCTCACCACCGACTCCGACACGGTGAACATGACCGACGGCTGGAGCATCGTGGACAACGACGGCTCCACGAGCCGCGCCACCGGCTACTCGAGCACCAAGGGCACCGATCGACGTCACGTCTCCGATTCCCGGGCCCGTCCCGACGGCAAGCCGGGTGGCACGGGCGCCGGTCCCGCGAAGCCCGCGCCGCCTCCCCCCCGCGCCCCCGAGAAGGACATGTCGCGACAAGCGCGACCGGTGGGTGGCGCCTGGAACTGCCCCTTCCCCGCCCAGGCCGATCTCAACCAGGTCGACCGGGCCGTGGCCACCATCAGCGTCACGGTGGCCGCCGACGGCCGCCCCACCAGCGCGAGCGTGGTGAGCGATCCCGGCTACGGCTTCGGCGCGCAGGCGCAGCGCTGCGCGATGAGCAAGCGCTACACCCCCGCCCTCGACAAACGTGGCAACAAGATCGCGCAGACGATCCCGGTCCGCGTGCGCTTCACCAGGCAATAGATCCGCAAACGTGCGGGCGCGTCGGGTCTGGTGCTAAGCTCGCGCGCGGCCTCACGGAGCAGGCCCGGCGCGCGCGATCGGCGCGACCGTCAGCCTTGGGAACACCGGGAAGCGAATCGAGGAGAGCGTGGACAAGAAGGACGCCATCGAGCTGCTCGGCAAGGTGCCGCTGTTCTCGGGGCTGACGCCCGCTGCGCTGCAGCTCGTGGCGGGGGTCGCGACCGAAGAGACGCACGCGCTCGCCACGTGCATCTTCGAGCACGGCGACGTGGGCGACAAACTGTACATCATCCTCGAGGGTCGGGTGCGCATCAGCCGCAACGTGCCGGGGATGGGCGAGGAGGCGCTCGCGGTGCTCAACCCGGGGGCCATCTTCGGCGAGATGGCGCTGCTCGACGACACCCCTCGCTCCGCCGACGCGCGGGTGCATGAGCGCTGCCGCTTGCTCGTCATCAGCCGCGAGGCCTTCGAGGACCTCTTGTTCTTGAACAAGGATCTGGCCTACGAGGTGCTGTGGAGCATGGTGCGGATCCTCAGCTCGCGCCTCCGTGAGACCACCGACAAGCTCACGTTCTTGTCGGTGAGCTCGAAGTTCTGAGCCACGCGAACGCGGCTGAGCCGGATCGGGCGCCCCGTTCGACGTAAGGCTGACATCTCGCGGCGGCCGGTTTATACGCCGCCCAGCGAAAGGGAACGTTTGAGCATGTCAGCACGCACGAGTCTCCTCCTCCTTGCGGTCGCGGTCGCGACTGGCGCCGCGATGGCCTGCGGTCCGAGCACCCCACCGGCCGGCGATCCGACGGCGACCGGCACGGCACCCACGAGCACCGCCGCGCCCGACGGCACCGGTTCGGACGACCCCTCCGCCGGCGGCGGCGCGCCGGCGCCGACCCCTGCCCCCGCCGAGCCCAAAGCCAAGACCCACGAGCCGGTGCCGGTGTCTCCGAGCCAGATGCTCGCCGATCTGAAGAAGATCGGCATCGATCTCAAGAAGGTCCCCGAGCTGAAGAAGATCCCGCTGGCCCAGAAGAAGAAGCTCATGCCGCTCTTCCAGAAGTCGCTGGGGATGGAGTCGTGCGAAGGCTGTCACGTCGAAGGCGACTTCAAGAAGGAGACGAAGAACATCAAGATGGCGCGCGCCATGTGGGACAACTACGTGCGCAACCTGCGTGACGACAAGGGTGGAACGCTCTTCTGCGACAGCTGCCACAACGGCAAGGAGCACCTCTTGCCCCGCGGCGACAAGGACGCCATGAACAAGTTCATGACCGAGCAGTACGAGCAGAAGCTGACCCGCGCCGACGGCGAGGATCACGGCTGCGCGACCTGCCACACCGACACGATGGAGTTTCACATCTTCAAGGACGTGTGGGGCATCGAGTAGCGGCGTCCAAAGAGCGCGGCGGCGGCGAGCCCTGCGCTTCGTGAGGAGCTCGTGAGGAGCCCGCCGTCCGGGCTCACCCACCGACGAGCCGGCGCGAGCCCGCTCGTCGTTTTTCTTGGTGTCTGGAAGCCGCGATCGACCTCGGGAGCAAGAGGTGGGTTGGCGCGTCGCACCGACCATGACATTCTCCTAAGCTGTGGGCGATTTGAGCGCGCGCGGTTGGGTGGCGGGGGTGGTGACGATGGCGCTCGTGTTGGGCGCCTGCTCGTTGACGGTCGACCTCGACGGCCTGAAAGGAGGCACTCCCCAGGGCCTGGGGGGCGAGGGCGGAGGAGGTGCGGCGTCGCCCTGCGAGTCGGCGCAGGACTGTCCGTCCCCCGACGACACCTGCGTGTCCGCCCTCTGCGTCAACGGCGAGTGCGGGACGATCCCCACGCCGACTGGCACCCCCTCCGGCAGCGAGGAGCCCGGCGACTGCCTGCGCTCCATCTGCGACGGGACCGGCTTCGAGAGCACTCAGAACGATGACGACGACCGCCCCGTCGACACGAGCTGCACGGTCTACCGCTGCAGCGAGGGCGCGCTCTTGCCGCCCGACCACGCGGTGGTGGGCGCGAGCTGCGAGCTCTCGAGCGAGGAGGGGGTGTGCGACGGGAGCGGGACCTGCCGCGAGTGCAACGCCGCCGCCGACTGCGCGAGCAAGCTCGCAGACGACTTCTGCCAGCGCGCGGTGTGCGTGGACGGGACGTGCCAAGCCGACTTCACCGCGGCCGGCACCGTGCACCCCCAGCAGCTCCCTGGCGACTGCATGCGCGACGTGTGCGACGGCGCCGGCCAGCTGGTCGCCGAGATCGACGACAGCGACGTGCCCGACGACGGCAACGACTGCACGATCAACACGTGCAACAACGGGACACCCGAGGTCGCCGACGCCGAGGACGGCGTCAGCTGCGGAGAAGGCGACGCGCTCGCCTGCCTCGACGGCACGTGCACCGGCTGCGCCACCCCGTCCCAGTGCGGTGCCGACACCGCCTGCCTCACGCGCACCTGCGAGTCGGGCAGCTGCGGCTTCGTCTCCACCGCCGCGGGCACCTCGATCCCCAACCAGGTGCAGGGCGACTGCAAGCAGCTCGTGTGTGACGGCAACGGCGGGATCACGAGCCAGACCAACAACGGCGATCTCCCGAACGACAACAACGAGTGCACGTTCGACATGTGCTCGGCGGGGGCGCCGCTCCACCCTCCCCGGCCCGTCGACACCACCTGCGAGGGCGACAACGTGTGCGACGGCGGCGGCGCGTGCGTCGACTGCAACAACCCCACGCAGTGTCCCAATCCGGGCGAGTGCCTCACCCCGATCTGCGCCGGGCACCAGTGCGGCAGCGCCTTGGTGCCCGATGGCACGCCCACCCCGAACCAGACCACGGGCGACTGCAAGCGGCGCGTTTGTCAGATGGGCTCGGCGGTCACCGAGCCCTCGAACGGCGACCTCCCCGTGGACGGCAACCCCTGCACGCTCGATCTGTGCACCATGGGCGCGCCCTCGAACCCCCCCGCGAGCGCCGGGACGGCGTGCTCGGTGGACGGCGGCACGGTGTGTGATGGCGCCGGGCGCTGCGTCGAGTGCGTGAGCCACACCGACTGCCGGAGCGACCAGCACTGCGCCATGAACAAGTGCCGCGACGACCTCGGGGCCGGCGCGACGTGCTCGAGCCCGTTGATGTGCACGTCGAACTTCTGTGAGGACGGCGTGTGCTGCAAGACGTCGTGCGGCGTGTGCCAGCGCTGCGACGGCGCGGGCAACTGCAAGAACGTGGCGAACTACACCGATCCGTTCGGCGAGTGCGGCACCGGCGTCTGCTTCGAGGGCGCCTGCTGCGGCGGCGGCCTGCAGTCGACGACTCCGATGGACGTCGGCAGCTACGCAGAGCAGCCGCCCTGCCCGATCGAACCCTGACCGCGGCCCGTGCGCGCGTCGGGGTGGCGTCACCCGACGACGTCGCACCTCGTCGCCGCCTGTCCGTCGTCACCGCCCGTCGTCGCGTCGGCGTCGAGCTGGGCGACCTCGTCGACGGGCGCGTGGCTCGCCGTGGTCGCCGCCGCCAGCGGTGAACAAGTGGGCAAGCGGGCGCAGATTGCCAGTGAACAGCCGTTGGCCACCCAAGCTGTGGAAAACCTGGGAGCGACCGGTGCATAACATCGGGAAGGGCGGTGCCCCGCGCCCGAGCTTAGCCGTAAGAGATCAAATGCTTGGGCGGTGAAATCGAAGTGCTTTCGCTTCTCCACAGCGCTGGGGACGGCCTGTGGAGACGCGCCCGTCGGCGCCCCGCCCTCGTCACCCCTCGCTGCGGGCCGCCAAGACAGTTGTCAGAGGTTTGACAACCCCCCGCATGTTCAGTAGCGTCGTTCGTACCATGCAAGGCTTGACTGCGCGCCAGGAGCAAGTGCTGCGGTTCATCCGCCAGTCCATCCACGATCGCGGCTACCCGCCGACGCTTCGTGAGATTGGCGCGCACATGGGCATCAAGTCGACCAACGGCGTCAACGATCACCTGCGAGCGTTGGAGCGGAAGGGCTACCTCACCCGCGAGGACATGAAGTCGCGCGCGCTGCGCCCCAGAGACCTCGAGCTCCCCCTCGCGAAGCGCAAGGCCTCCGAAGAGACGATGGTGTCGGTGCCGGTGCTCGGACGCGTCGCAGCGGGGATGCCCCTCTACGCCGAGGAGCACTTGCTCGACACCGTGCGGATCGACCAGTCGCTTCTGCGCTCGGGCGAGATCTTCGGCCTGCGGGTCACGGGCGACTCCATGATCGAGGCCGGAATCCACAACGGCGACTACGTCTTCGTGCGCAAGCAGGCCACCGCCGACCGTGGCGACATCGTCGTCGCGCTCATCGGCGACGAGGCCACGGTGAAGCGCTACTATCCCGAGAAGGATTACATCCGCTTCCAGCCCGAGAACAGTGGGATGGCCCCGATCCTCGTGCGCGCCACCGACTTCAAGCCGACGATGCTCCTCGGCATCGTGGTCGGTGTCTACCGGCGGCTGTGAGCGACGCCCCTCGCGCCTCCGCCTCCGCCCCCCACCGCGCGCGCGAGCAGGGCACGCACGTCTCTCGCTCGCGGCCCTCGTCGCCGCGAGCCGCGTGGCGCCGTGTCCGAACCGCGTCTCGCGCCGTTGACGCCCCGACGCGGGCCTTGATAGCGTCAGCGTGAGGTCCATCCGGGCCGTTATGAGGACCATGAAGAAAGCGCGCGGAATCGGCGTCGCCGTCGCGGCCTTGCTCGGCCTCTCGAGCAGCGGGTGCGTGGGGATCGTCTATGCGGTGAAAGCCAACTCGGCGGCGTCGAAGCTCGAGCAGGCCAAGACCTTGAACGCCGACGAGCTCGCCGAGTACGAGTACTACTACGCCCACGAGATGCTCCTCAAAGCGCAGGAGGAGGCCTCCACCGCGTCCTACGGCGACGCCATCGAGCTCGCCGACATCTCGGAGGAGTATGCCGAGAAGGCGATCGAGCTCGCGCGGGACGCGCACGCAGGGGCTGGACGATGACGCGGTGGGCGCTGCTCACGTTGGCCTCCTTGGCGCTCGCGCTCACCGCGTGCTCGACGGTGCCCGTGATGCGGGGGGAGATCGCGGGCCTCGAGAAGCTCCTCGAGCAGGCCGCGCGCAACGGCGCCAAGCGCTGTGCTCCCCGCGAGCTCGCGCTCGCCGAGGCGCACACCCGCTTCGCCACCATCGAGATCGATCAGGCCGATCTGTTCCGCGCCGAGGACCACATGATCATCGCGCGCGCCAACGCCCAGGCGGCCTACGACTTGTCGCCGCCGAGCAAGTGCTCGGAGCGCCGCTTCGTGATGGAGCCGGTGCCCGATCCCCCGCCGAAGCCGGAGCCGGGCGACAGGGACGGCGACGGCTTCCCCGACGACAAGGACGACTGCCCCGACAAGCCCGAGAACTTCCAGGGCTACCAGGACGAAGACGGCTGCCCGGACGATCCCGACACCGACGGCGATGGCATCCCCGACTCGAGGGATCTCTGCGAGCTGCTCGCCGAGGACAAGGATGGCTACCTCGACGACGACGGCTGTCCCGACGTCGACAACGATCTCGACGGCGTCCCCGACGACAAGGATGGGCCCGGCGGAAGCTGCAAGAACGACCCCGAAGATCCCGACGGGTTCGAGGACGACGACGGCTGTCCCGATCCGGACAACGACGACGACAAGGTGGCCGATCTCGACGACGACTGCCCGCTCATCCCCGGTCCGGCCGACAACAAGGGCTGCCCGAAGAAGCCGACCCTGGTCGTGGTCACCGCCAAGGAGATCAAGATCACGCAGCAGATCCACTTTGCGTTCGGCAAGGCGGACATCCGGCCCATCAGCTACCCGGTGCTCGACGCGGTGGTCGACGTGCTGAAGAGCAACCCGAAGATCAAGATCGAGGTGCAGGGCCACACCGACAACGTCGGCAACAAGCAGTTCAACAAGACGTTGAGCCAGCAGCGGGCCGACTCCGTGCGCCGCTACCTGATGACCAAGGGGATCGCCGGCGCTCGCCTCGTGTCGAAGGGTTACGGAATGGAGCAGCCGCTCGTTCCGAACGACAGCGCGCGCAACCGAGCGCTCAACCGCCGGGTGCAGTTCGTACGCACCGAGAAAGAGTGAAGGCGCCGCCGCCGAGCAGCCTCCGCCTGCGACGCTGAAGTTGCGAAAATCACTCGCGGTGGCGCCGTCTCTGTTATAAGAACCCCGCCCGATGGGACGAGGTGAGGCAAGGTGTGTCTCGCTCGGCCCACGACCCCCACTGCGCATGTCACGGAGGTACCGAACCTTGCACTGCCATCGTCCGAGGCTGTGGCTTCTGCTCGCTTTCTTCAGTCTCACCGCCCTCGTCTTGGCTCCGGCCGACGCCCACGCCGCCCCGAAGGATGCCGCTGCAGAGAAGCTGTACCGGCAGGCGATGGATGAGGACTACCTCAACGTCGAGATCGACGCGGCCATCAGCAAGCTCGACAAGGGCCTGAAGACCTGCGGCGACAAGGGCTGCAGCAAGTCGGTGAAGGCCAAGCTCTACATGGGGCTGGGGATCATTCATGGCGCGGCCAAGAACGACAAGGCGGCGGCGAAGAAGAACTTCGTGCTCGCGGTGGAGACCGATCCGAACGTCAAGCCCATCGACGAGTACATGAACGACGACCTCACCAAGCTCCTGCAGCAGGCGCGTGACGAGGCCACGGCGGGCGACGACGACGACGACGACGACGACGACGACGACGACTCCGCCGGCGACGACGACGACGACGACGACGATGACGACTCTGCCGGCGACCTCGACTACAGCCCCCCGAAGGAAGCGCTGATCGACACGCCGCTCCCCATCTTCGTCAAGGTCCCCGCCGACATGGGGGCCAGCGCGCTCGATCTGCGGTACCGCCCGTTCGGCGCCTCGAAGTGGCTCAAGGTGAAGATGCGGGCGATGAAGGGCGGCTTCGGCGGCATCGTCCCGTGCAGCGAGCTCAACACCACCGGCGACCTCAAGATGTACATCATCGTGAAGGACTCCGGGGGCGATCCCATCGCCACCGCGGGCACGCGCAAGGCCCCGCTCGTGGTGGTCATCAAGAACCAGATCGAGGACGACCAACCGTCGTTTCCCGGCGAGGATCCCCCGAAGCAATGTCAGGGTGGCTCCTGCCCCCCCGACTTCCCCGGTTGTGAAGACAACAAAGGCGGCAAAGGTGGCGACAAGGGGTGGGGCTCGAGCTGCGACGCGTCGAGCGAGTGCCGAGAGGGCCTCAGCTGCGTGAAGGGCGTGTGCGAGCAGAGCGAGGGCGACGACGACGACGACGACGACGACGACGACGACGACGAGCCACCGCGGCACCACATCTCCCTCGGCGTCCAGCTCGATCTCCTGCTGATCAACGGGGCCACGGACGTGTGCGGCGTCTCCGAGGGACCCAACAACTTCAAGCAGGAGCTCGAGAACTACTTCTGCTTCTACCCCGAGGACGGTGGCGAGTTCCTCGGCAAGCCGGCCAAGGGTCGCTTCAACGAGATCGAGGGCGGGATGGCCCTCGCCGGCGCCCGCATCCTGCTCGGCTACGACGGCCGCTTCTACGAGGGGCTCTTCGGCGGCATCCGCCTCGGCTTCGCCTTTGGCGGCTCGCCCGGCATCGGCGACGCAACCGATCGCTTCGAGCGGTGTGAGGAAGACGGCGACGCGTGTCGCGAGCCGCTCGCGGGCGACTTCTTTCCCGTCCACATCGAGGGGCGCATCGGCTACTTCTTCCCCGGCCCGGAGGGCTTCGCCGGCGGCGTCGTGAAGCCCTACGCGTTCATCGGGGGTGGTGCGGCGCAGGTGAACGCGGGCGTCACCGTCGCGGTGTGCGACTACGTGGAGGAGGACGGCTTCACGCCGATCACTCAGGCCGGCGAGGGACGCTGCCCGGCCAACACGACCAAGCGCGACGACATCGGGGCGTTTCAGGTGACGGGCTTCGGCTTCGCCTCGCTCGGGGTCGGCTCCCTCTTCAGCTTCCACAAGAACGTGGGCATCTCGGCGGAGCTGAAGATGATGTTCATGGTGCCCACCTTCGGCTTCGTGCTCGCCCCGACCGTCAGCCCGGTGGTGCACTTCTAGACGGCGCGCGAACCCACCCGGTGTCGCCCGTTGGAGGTGCGCCGGGAGGGGGGATGTGGCAAGGTTCGGGTCGCACATGGCTCAGGGCGGATGGGGACAACCTCCCGGTGGAGGTGGCGGTGGCGGCTGGGGTCAGCCTCCGGGTGGTCAACCTCCGGGCGGTGGCTGGGGCCCCCCTGGCGGCGGCGGCTACGGGCCCCCTCCCGGCGGCGGCTTTGGCGCGCCCCCCGGTGGCGGCGGCCCGAGCCCCTATCAACCGCCGGGGCAGGGATACCAGGCGCCACCGCCGGGGATGCCTCCCGGCTACCGCCCCGGTGGCGGCAGCGCCCTCGAAGGCGGGGTGCCCTGGGAGTCGAGCCACGGGGGCTTCCTCGGCCGCTGGTGGGAGACTGTCACGGCGGTGAACTTCCGCGGCCGCCCGTTCTTCGCCGCCGCCGCGCAGAGCAACGACCCGCTGCCGGCGTGTCTGTTCAGCATGACCACGATGGCCATCTTCATGTTCATCGCGCTCTTGCTGATCTTCACCCTCTACGCGATCATCGGCGCCGCGTTCTTCGCCGCGCTGGGGGGAATCCCAGGGGGCGGACGGCTCACCGCCGGCTTGGCCGGCGTGGGCCTGATCATCTTCGCGGTCTACCTCGTGGTCCTCACGGTGGTGTACGCCATCATCGGGTTCATCGCGCCGTGGATCGGCGGGGGTCTGCACCACCTCGGTCTGATGCTGTTTGGGGGCGTCGGCGCGGGGCGCGGCTACGGCGACACGGTGCGCGCCCACGCCTACGCCCAAGCCGCGTCGCTCCTGTGGATCCCCATCCCCATCGTCGGTGGGTTCGTCTCGCTCATCTTCAGCATCATCAACCACGTGAACGCCTACGACGAGGTGCACCAGTGCGGCGGGGGCAAGGCGTTTCTCGCGTGGCTCTCGCCGGTGCTCATCTGCTGTTGCTGCTACGCCATGGCCGCCATGCTGGGCATCGCCGCGGGGGGCTTCTAGCCCCGCACCGCCGCTCGTCATGAGCGACGCCATCGTCATCGGCGCGGGTCCCAATGGTCTCGTGGCCGCCTGCGCCCTCGCGCGCGCGGGCTGGTCGGTCACGGTGGTGGAGAGCCAACGGGCGGCCGGCGGCGCCTGCCGGAGCGCAGAGCTCACGCTGCCCGGCTTCGTCCACGATCTCGGCGCCGCGTTCTTCCCCTTTGGCCAAGCGAGCCCAGCCCTCCTCGAGCTCGCCCTCGACGAGGTGGGCCTCACCTGGCGGCGGGCCGAGATCGAGAGCGCCCACCCCGCGCTCGACGGCACCTGCGCCTCGATCGCGTCGACCGTGGAGCAGAGCGTCGAGCGGTTCGGAGGCCTCGAGGAAGACGGCCGAATGTTCGCCGAGCTCGCCACCTGGCACGCACGAACCCGCGACGCCATGCTCGCGATGCTGCTCGGCCCCCTGCCCCCGGTGCTCGCTGCGCTGAAGTTCGGGCCGCACAACCTCGCCTTGCTCGCCGAGGTGGGACTCAGCTCGGGGCGCGGCTTCGCCAGACGGTTTCGAAGCGAGGCGGCGCGACGCGTGCTCCCGGCCCTCTCGCTCCACACCGACGTGGGACCGGACGATCCGTGCGGCGCAGCGGTGGGCTTCGTGCTGGGGATGCTCGCGTCGAGCAGCGGCTTCTGCGTCCCCGAGGGAGGAACGAGCGCGATCACGGGCGCGCTCCTCGCGCGGCTCGAGGCGGCGGGCGGCGAGGTGTTGCTCGGGCGGCGCGTCGAGCGCGTCCTCGTCCGGAACGGCGAGGCGGTGGGCGTGCGCACCGACGCCGGCGAGCTCGAGGCGCGCCGCGCGATCATCGCCGACACCGCCGCCCCCGCCCTGTACCTCGAGCTGTTGCAGCCGAGCGAGGTGCCGTTCCGCGTGGTGCGGGCCATGAAGCGCTTCCGGCACGGCTTCGGCACCTTCAAGGTCGACTGGGCGCTGAGCGGCCCGGTGCCTTGGCTGCACCCCGACGCCGCCAGCGCCGCCGTGGTCCACACCGGCGAGAGCGTCGACGATCTGGCGCGCTTCACCGCCGCGGTGCGAAACGGGGAGCTCCCCGAGCTGCCCTACCTCGTGATCGGGCAACAGTCGCTGCTCGATCCCACCCGCGCCCCCGCGGGGAGCCACACCCTGTGGGCCTACTCGCGCGTGCCGTCGCAGGTGGAGGGGGGCTGGTCAGCCCACGGAGACGCGTACGCCGACCGCATCGACGCCCGCATCGAGGCCCTCGCCCCAGGCTTCGGACAGCGGATCCTGGCCCGGCGGATCCACGCCCCCCCCGATCTCGAGCGCATGAACGAGAACCTGGTGGGGGGCGATCTGGGAGGTGGCTCCGCCCAAATACAGCACCAATTGTTCATGCGACCGGTGTTCCCCTATTTTCGCTATCGCACCCCCGTCAAGCGGCTCTACCTCGGGAGCTCCTACGCCCACCCCGGGGCCGGCGTTCACGGCGCGTGTGGGCGCAACGCGGCCCAGGCCGCGCTGCAAGACTGGGGCTGAGCGCGGCGCCTTGCTCGTGGCGTCTGTCTCGGGCGAGAGCCGTCAGCTCAGCCAGCGGCGCAGGCGCTCCGCCACCGCCGCCGGCGTGAAGCCGAGCTTCTCCTGGATGACGGTGTCGGGGGCGGAGACGCCGAAGCCGTCGTGGCCGATGGTGAGGCCACCGTCGCCCACGATGCCGCGCCAAGGGAAAGTGACGCCGAGCTCGAAGCTCGCGCGCCGAACCTTGGGGGGCAACACCTCGTCCTGGTAAGCCGCGTCTTGGCGCGCGAAGGCCTCGAGGCACGGCGCCGACACGACGCGCAGCCGCCGGCCGGCGTCGCCGAGCAACGCCTTGGCCGCCGCCGCCACGTGCACCTCCGAGCCGGTGGCCACCATCACCGCCTCCGGCGCGCCCTCCGCCTCGTCGAGCACGTAGGCCCCGCGCAGGATCACCCGCGGATCGAAGCCCGGCGCCCGCGTGAGCGCGGGCACGTCTTGGCGCGTGAGCGCGAAGGCGGTGGGCCCGTCCTTCCGGTTGACGGCGTGGGTCCACGCGGCCGCGCACTCGAGGGCGTCTGCCGGCCGCACGAAATCGAGGTTGGGGATGCACCGCAGGGCCCAGTAGTGCTCCACCGCCTGGTGGGTGGGGCCGTCTTCACCGAGATACAGGCTGTCGTGCGTGAACACGAAGATCGACTGGAGGTGGCTGAGCGCGGCGAGCCGGATGGAAGGACGCACGTAGTCGCTGAACACGAGGAAGGTGGCGCCGTAGGGGATGAACCCGCCGGTGAGGGCCATCCCGTTCATGAAGGCCCCCATCCCGTGCTCACGCACGCCGAAGTAGAAGTTGCGACCACCGAAGTCGTTCTTCTGGATTGCACCGGCGTCCTTGATCCACGTCTTGGTGGAGCCGGTGAGATCGGCCGAGCCCCCCACCAGCGACGGCACGAGCGCCGCCACCTGCTGCTGCACGTCGCCAGACAGGTTGCGGGTGGCGCTGCTCTTTGCGGGCAGCGCCGCCGCGAGCTGCTCGAGGAGATCGTCGGGCACGTGACGCGTCGAGAGCGCGTGCCACAGGGCGGCCGCCGGTCCCCCCTTGGCGAGGAAGGCGTCGCGCTTGGCCTCCCACGCCGCGCGGAGCGCCGCGCCCTCCTTCGCGCGCTCGGCGAAGAGCGCCCGCACCGCGTCGGGCACGAGGAACGTGGGCTCGAGCGGCCAGCCGATGGCCTGCTTGGTGAGCTTCACCTCGTCCGCGCCGAGCTTCGACCCATGCACCGACGCCGAGTCCTGTCTGTTGGGTGAGCCCTTGCCGATGTGGGTCTTGGCCACGATGAGCGACGGGCGCTCGGTCTCGGCCACGGCGGCGTCGAGCGCGGCCCGAATGGCCTGGTGATCGTGTCCGTCGGCCACGCGCTGCACGAACCAACCGTAGGCCTCGTAGCGCTTGCCCACGTCCTCGGTGAACGCGAGGCTCGTCTGGCCGTCGATGGTGATGCCGTTGTCGTCGTAGATGCAGATCAGGTTGTCGAGGCCGAGGTGCCCGGCGAGGCTCGAGGCCTCGGCGCTCACGCCCTCCATCAGGTCACCGTCGGACGCGATGCAGAAGACCCGCGCCGTGCACAGCTCGGGGGCGTCCTTCGCGAAGCGCGCCGCCCGCATCTTGAGCGCGGTGGCCATCCCCACCGCGTTCGAGATCCCCTGCCCGAGCGGTCCGGTGGTGGTCTCGACGCCTGGGGTCACGTGCACCTCGGGGTGGCCGGGGGTGATGCTCCCCCACTGGCGGAAGCTCTTCAGATCGTCCATCGACACGTCGTAGCCGGCGAGGTGCAGCACGCCGTAGAGCAGCATCGAGGCGTGGCCGCACGACAGGACGAAGCGGTCGCGATCGTCCCACCCAGGATGCTTGGGATCGTAGCGGAGGTGGCCCATGAACAGCTCGAAGGTGATGTCGGCCAGCCCCATCGGGGCGCCCGGATGGCCGGACGCCGCCTTCTCCACCGCGTCCACGGCGAGCATCTGGATGGTCTTGACGGACTCTTCGAGCAGCTTGGCGTCGATCTGGCGCGACATGCACCGCGGTTAAACGAGATCCAGAGGGGCGCAAATCAGTTATTGAAGCCGACCGGAAACGCGCGTCGCTGCCCTCCGCAACCGTCCGGAACTGGGTCGATCTCCGCGGGCGCGAGCGCCCCTCACCCCGCAGGGCCGCGCGCTCGCGCCTCAGAAGTCGACGGAGAGCGTGTACGCGTTGCAGGTGGCGTCGGTGGCCCCCGGCTGATCGAGGCGGATGTACACGTTGGCGGAGTCGTCGAGCGTGCCGGTGCAGTTGAGATCCGCCAGATCGAAGTCGGTCGTGCCGCAGCAGCCGTCACGGCCGTCGTGTTGAGCGGTGCTCGTGCCCGGAGGACAGTCGAACTCGGTGTTCCCCACCTTGCACTCGAGGAACTTGCAGATCCGAATCCCGCTCTCGCTCTGCGTGAGCGAGCGCCCGGGATCCACACAGGGCCCGAGGCCGTCATCCCCCTCGTACCAATACCAATCCACGTCGTCCGCTCCGGAGATGACGCCGCTCACGGTGGCCGGGACGCTGTCGGTGTCGCAGTCGTCGAGCTTGCGGCGCGCGAGCTTCCAGGCGGTGCCGGCGCTGTCGTTGGGCTCGGTCTGCGTCGCGTCGGTGCAGTCCGGCGTGCCGCTGCCCCCGCCCGCGCCGCCCGCCGACGCGCCTCCGCTCGCAGCCCCCCCGGCCGAGGCGGTGCTGGTGGTGCTCGCGACGCTGCTCGCGGTGGCGGTGGCCCCCCCCACCGACGCGGTCGTGCCGACGCCGGTGATGAAGCCGCCCGCGCCTCCCTGGCCCGAGCTCACCGTGTCCGCCTCCCCACCGCACGCCCCGAGCACGGCCACGGTCGCCACCGCCGGCCACAGCACCGTCGTCCTCCACATGAGGCCCATCCTACCTCAACCAGGGTGGCGAGAGAGCCGGGCGACGCGGGGCCCCCGAAGCGCAGCGCCCACCCCGCCCTGGCCGACCGCCTTGGGGGCCGTCGGCGCCAGGATTACTTGTCCCGCGACCGGCGTTCGAGGTTGATACACGGGTGCCCGAGCGTCCCGAGCACAGAGAAGCGCGTTCGGCCGCCGCCGTCGCCATCGCGATCCTGCTGAGCAAGCTGGTCGGCCTCGTCCGCCAGCGGGTGATCGCGCACTTCTTCGGTCTGTCCGCGCTCGGCGACGTGGTCGCCGCCGCGTTCCGGGCCGGCAACCTCGCCCAGAACCTCCTCGGTGAGGGCACGCTGAGCGCGTCGTTCATCCCGGTGTACGCGAAGCTCCGAGCCGAGGGTCGCGACGCCGAAGCGGTCGCCTTCGCGCGCGCCGCGCTCGGGCTCCTCTTCGCGCTGGTGGTGGTGGTCTCGGGGCTCGGGGTGGCGCTCGCCCCGTGGTTGTCGTTGCTCGTCGCGGGCGGCTTCGACGAGGACAAGCTCGCGATGACCACGCGCCTCATCCGCATCGTGTTCCCCACCACCGGGATCCTCGTCCTCTGCGCCTGGGCTCTCGGCGTGCTCAACGCGCACCGGAGGTTCTTCCTCCCCTACGTGGCACCCACCATCTGGAGCGCGGCCCAGATCGCCGCCCTCGCCATCGGCGGCTCCTGGCTCGGTCTGTCGAGCGAGCCGCTGGCCCGCGTGCTCGCCGTCGGGGCGCTCGGCGGCGCCCTCCTCGAGCTCGTCGCCCTGTTGTCGCGCACGCGGCCGCTCCTCGGCCGCCTGAAGCCATCGTTCGACCTCGGCGACCCTCACGTGCGCGAAGCGGCGGTGCGCCTCCCCAGCGTGCTCATCGGTCGTGGCGTGATCCAGATCTCGGGCCTCATCGACACCCTCTTGGTGAGCTTCCTCGGCACGGGCGCGGCCGCGACCTTCGTGTACGCCCAGATGCTCTACCTCTTGCCGATGAGCCTCCTCGGCACGGGCGAGGCGGCGGTGTCGCTGCCCGAGATGGCGCGGGACACCGCGGAGGCCAACGAGGAGACGCGCAACGAGCGGCTCCGCGCGCGCCTCGGAGCCACCCTGACGCGGGTGAGTGTGCTGAGCATCGGGGCGATGGCGGTGTTGATGCTGTTCGGCGTCGAGCTCATCTCGCTGCTCCTCCGCACCGGGGAGTTCGACGAAGACTCGACCCGGCGCGTGGCGGAGGTGCTGAGGATCTACGGCGTCGCCCTCGTGGGCAACGCCTCGGTGCGGCTGTTCGCGACCACGTTCTTCGCGCTCGGCGACACCCGCCTCCCCGCGCGCTACGCGGTGGTGCGCGTCGTGGCCTCGACCGCGCTCTCGCTCGTGTTGATGCGCCCGTTCGGGGTGGTGGGCGTAGTGCTGGGCGCGGTGATCGCGGCGTGGGTAGAAGCGGCGCTCCTCGGCTGGCACCTCGCGCGGCGCATCGGGGGACTGGGTCTCCAACAGCTACCGCTCGCGCGCATGGTGGGCGTGGCCATGGTCACCTGCGGCCCTCCGTGGGGCGTGAAGCTCCTGCTCGGCGAGCACAGCGCGACGGCCTGGGGCTCGCTGCTCGTGCTCGCCTTGGCCGGCGTCGGTTTCCTCGCCGGAGCGACCGCGCTCAAGCTCCTCGACGTGCGGAGCGTCCTCCGTCGCCGCTGACGGTGCCCGGCGGCGGGCGCTCAGACCGAAGGCACCGACGGCGCGCGGCCGAGCTCGGCCTCGGCCTCCGCTTTGGGGCCGCGCACCGAGGCCCACAGCAGCGTGGTCCCGGCCACCAAGCCCGCGCCGGCCACGAGCCACAGGAGGCGCAGCCCGACGTGTTCGGCGAAGACCGCGGCCAGCGCGCCCCCGACGCCCCAGCCACAGACGTGCAGCGCCCACGCCCACCCGACGGCAGGCGGAGCCGGTGATGGAGCGGCCGACCGCGCGGCTTCGGCCCGAGGCAGCTGCATGAGGCGGAGCCCGATCCCCAGCGGGAAGCCGAGCAACCCGCCGGTCACCAACGAGAACAAGAGCGTGAGGCCCGCCCGCGCCCAGAGGTCGCCGCGTGCGAGGCTCGTCCACTCCGCCTGAACCACGAACATCACGCCGAGCCAAGCGAGCGCGAGGGGCAGGCCGAAGCGTGCCGCGCGCACGAGCGGAGCTCGCCGCGGCGGCAGCGTGTCGACCCACAGCTGGCCGCTCCCCACCCCCAAGAGACCGAGCGGCACCACCAGGCTCCACGCGCCCACCGTCTGACCGAGCACCTGCACCAGCCCGTCGGTGAGCACGAACATCGCGACCGCCAGCGAAAAGCCAAACAGGGGGAACACCGCCCGGAGGAGCAAGGTCGGGGCGCCGCCGCCCCCGCCGCTCGGCCAGAGCAACGCGAGCGCGAAGAACACGAGCGCGAGGAGGAGCGCGGCGGCGGCGACGTCGACGGTGCGCACCACCTCGGGAGCCGCGCTCGGCTCCCCCTTCGCCGCCGGCGGCTCCGACTCGGGGGTGGGCGCGATCCCTCGCAGGCCCCGCAGCGCCGACGGCACGAGCCCGCCGAGGCCCCCCCCTCCCGCAAGGAACGGACGATCGTCGACCACCGAGCCGAGCGCGTCGAAGTGTTCCTGCTTCGCGATCAGGGCCGGCCCGAGCTCGTCCTGCCCACGGGCGCCTGAGCGCGGCTCGTCGAACGGAAACTCCACCGTCGAGCTCACGCGCTTGCAGCGCTTCTTGAGCTTCTGGAGCGCAGGGACGGCCACCGCCTCGTTGATCAACAGCACCACCCCCACATCTTTATGGGCGCAGGCGAGCACCTGCTCGGAGGCCGCCGCCGGATCGGGCAGCGTCGCCGCCACCACCTTGGTGGCCCGAAGGAGCATGTCGACGGGCACCTCGAGCAGCAGCGAGCCCCCCGGCCGCAGGTGGCTCACGTAGCTGCGCACCGCCTCCTCGGTGAAGGGGCGATCGTGCAGCGCGAGCAGGCGCGGCGGGGCCTGGTGGAAACGCGTCTGCTCGAGCACGACGATGTGCTCATAATCGCGTGGCAAGTCACGAATCACGGAGCGCCCGACGCCAATGTGAAGTCGCACCCGGGGATCGGTGTACAGGCCCTCCGTCACGTCGAGGTAGCGGTCGAGCATGAACGCCTTCAGCGGTCGCCCGTCTTCCTCCACGACGTCCACGCGCGGGTGCTCTTCCGCGAGCGCGCTCGCCACCTGACGGCCGGCACCGGAGCCGATCACCAGCACCGGACCGCGCGGGTCTCGCGAAGAGTTCAGCTCGAGCTCGAGATCGGCCAAGCCAAGCTGCGGTTTCTTGGGAGGCTCGAAGCGCTGCCCCATCACCACCGAGGCACGCCGATCGACGCTGAGCTTGGCCTTGTTGCGGGACACGCTCGACACGGAGACGACGCCCTGCGACGTCCACACCTCGGCGTCCACGTGGGTGCGGCGGCCGGTGTCGGTGCGCACCTTCATCCACGGCTCGCCGTAGTCGCCGGCGACGAGCGCCACCACCACCAGCGGGAGCGTGGCGATGAGCGACCAGCGCGGGCGATCGCCCACGCGCGCGAGCACGGCCGCCCCCGCCGCGACCACCAGCCCCACCGCGATGGTGCCGCGGGGTGCACCAAGCGTGTTCATCACCAACGGAATGGCGAGGCAACCGACCGCGCCGCCGAGCCCCACCGCGAACCAGGCGCGCCCTGCGCCCGCGCCGAGGGGACGCAGCGCCACCGCGAGCGCCGCGGTGCAGAGCACCGGACCGGGCAAGAGCGACGCGAGCCCCACCAGCGCGTGCGTCATCGTGCCCGTCCCCTCGGCGACCGCGATCTGCTGGCTCGCCCAGGTGATCCCGATCGAGCCCGCGAGCACGAACGCGCCGCCGAGGGTGGCGAGGTGGGCGGCGCGGCGGGCGAGGGCGGCGGGGGTCGCGGCGGGCTGCCGTGTCGCAATGATCACCGCCACCGCGCCGCCGAGCGCGGGCCCGACGAGCGCGCCGAACACCCCCGCGTGATACCCGATCCCGGCGGCGCACAACCGGAACGACAGGAGCTCCCAGAGCACGAGCGCGGCCGCGAGCAAGCCTACCCCAAAGAGCATGGAACCGAAGGCTTGCTTGGTCATCGCTTGGTCGTCGAGCGCGTCATCGCCTCTCGAAAAATCAGTAACTTAGTGCGAGTTGCGGAGCCCAGGTTCCTAACACAGAAACTTGGCCAACACTCCTCTGTTTCGGCATGGGTGGACGCGATGACACGCCACCGTCCCTCCCTCGCAGCGAGCACGCCGCGGCGCGTCCGCGACCGCGCTGCCTTCGCTGCCCTCACCGTGGCCGCCATGGCAGCGGCGAGCACCAGCGCGTGCAGCAGCTCCGAGACGCCCGAGTCCGAGCCCACCCAGGTCGATCCCGCCAACGTCCCCGTCCCCCCGGCGGATGGCCCGCCGCTGGTCGCGCTGCGCACCGGGGTGATTGTACGCGACACCCCGAGCGCCGCAGGGAAACCGCTCGGGACGCTGGGGGTGGGAGCGCGGGTGCCGCGGTCGGCGGAGGCGGTGACCACCGACGGCTGCCCCGGAGGGTGGTACGCGGTGCGCCCGCGGGGCTTCGTCTGCGCGGGCGTGGAGGCGCTCACCGACGTCGACGCAGAGGCCGTGAAGCTCGTTGGGCAAGGACCCAACCTGGGAGAGCCGATGCCCTACCGATACGCGCGCGTGCTCGACGGGGCCGCGGTCACCTACGGCAGCATCCCGTCGCGCGAGGAGCAGCTGGCCGCGGAGCCCAAGCTCGGCAGCCTCAAGAAGCGTCCCCCCGAGCGCGTCGGCGCCGGCAGCAACGACGTACCGCAAGACGACGATCTGCGGCCCACCGGCGTGCCCGTCGTCATGCCCGACGGCGAAGGGGTGGGCGCCGACGGCTACCGCACGACCGAGAGCTGGTTCCAGTTCGGCTCCCACCCGAGCGTCACCGACGCGACCGCGATCATCACTGGCGATCCCAACTCCCAACCGACGCGCGTGCTCAAGCGGCGCAGTGGCCTCGCCCTGCTCGGGGTGGTCACCGGCGGCGAGGGCGACGCCGCCCGCGACTTCGGCGTCACGCCGAACGGTCGCTTCATCCCGATCGACCGCCTCGAGCCCGACGTCGGCTCCACCTGGTTTGGCTTCAACCGGGCCGAGCTCGATCTGCCGGTGGCCTTCGCCTTGCGCCGGGGCGTCCGCGGCTGGTCGCTCGACAAGACGAGCAAGGCCACGCAGACCGACGACGAGCTCGAGCCGGGCGAGCCGGTCAACTTGTCCGGCCGCTTCCGCACCGTCAACAGCGTCAAATTCTTCGAGACGAACGACGGCTTCTGGGTGCGTCACAAGGATCTCATCGTCATCTACCCCCGCAACCAGTGGCCCGACTGGGCCACCGCCGGGCAAAAGTGGCTCGACATCTCTCTCGCCAACCAGACGATGGTGGCCTACCAGGGCCACAAGCCTCTCCTCGCGACGCTCATCTCTTCGGGCGAGGATCGGCTCGGCGATCCCCAGAGCGGACCGTCCACCGTCCAGGGCGTCTTCCGCCTGCGCAGCAAGCACATCACCGCCCCCGTCGACGATCGCGAGGTCCAGCAGGCCTTCTCTCTCGACGACGTCCCGTGGGTGCTCGAGTTCGCCGAAGGCTTCTCCATCACCGGCTGCTACTGGCGGCCCTATTTTGGCGAGGCTCGGAGCTTCCACAACGTCGCGCTCTCGAGCGTCGACGCGCACTGGCTGTGGCACTTCACCGATCCCGAGCTGCCCGACGGCTGGCACAGCATTCAGATCGACGAAGACGCGAGCGACAACACCATCGTCTACGTCCACAAGTGAGCGCGGGACCCGTCGGTCGGCCAGCGCGGCGGCATGTTCTCGGGGACTTGACTCCTACCCGCCACCGTCTAGAGTGCGACCCGTTCGACCCGCCGAGGTAGCTCAGTTGGCTAGAGCAGGCGTTTCATACGCGCCGGGTCGGCAGTTCAAATCTGCCCCTCGGCACCCCTTGGGCCTCCTCGCGAGGCCCTTTTCACTTTGTGGCAGGCACGGGGCACCTGGTCGTCAGGCACGGGGCACCTGGGTTGTCAGGCACGGGTACCTGGTCGTCGCAGAGCGCCCCAAGCCCTGACATCCCCCACGCCACGCCTCAAACCAGCGCGCCCACCAAGGCATGCCCCAGCCATCCCCCACCCCACGCGCCGAAGTGATGCACCAAAGCGGCAAGACCCCCCGATGGCGGCGGGCGCTGCGTCGTAGGTCGGGCAGGTCTTCACGCTGACCGAAGAAGACCCGGGCTCCCGCGCGGCGCATTTTCGTTGCAGGGCTCCAAGCGCAACACGGTGTGCCCAACCTCCGCGGAAGGCCTACCGCAGCAGGCTCGCTGAACGGTAGAGGGGGCGCCGCGGCAGCGTGCGCAAGGTGGGGTCATCCAGGTGACGCCCACCGTCCGTGGGACGAAGGAGCACAGGGGGCCCCGCGCGCAGCGTGCGCAGGATGGGGGGAGGGCGCGGAGCACCTCCAGGAGATCAGCGCACCGCCGGGTTGTCGACGCGGAACGGGTGAACGAACACCTCCGTGGTGCCGAGCTCCTTGGGCAGCAGAGGGAACGGCGCGGCGCGCTGGACGGCTGCGCGCATCTTCGCGTCGAACGTGGGGTAGCCGCTGCGCCGGACGGTCGCGATGCCCGAGACCGAGCCATCCTGATGGATCACGAAGCGCACCTGGGTGAAGCCGTTCTTGCCCTCGAGCACCGCCTCCTTGGGAAAGTCGCTCGCGCTCCAGCGCGCCTGCACCCGCGCGAACACCAACCGCCGATACAGCTGACGACGCGCGTCGACCGGATCGACCCCATCGCCGTGCCCGACGCCGAGCGGCCGTGCGCGCGAACCGGGCCCGCTCACGCCGCCCGACCCTTGGGGATGAGGCCCCGGCTCTCCCCCGATGCCGGCGCCGAGCGGGCCGCCCGCCCCGCTCGCGTGCAGCAGCTCCTGCTCGGTGGACACGTCGTGTTGCTCGGCGTTCACGTCGTCGGCGTAGGGGCCGCGGCGGTTGGCGGTGGCGGCGAAGCGCCCCTCGAGGCCCATCGGGCGGGCGTGCATCACGTGCGCGGAGAGGCCGCTCGACGCGTTCCACCAGCTGTCGAACACGCCGCCGGCGAGGCCGTCGTAGGTGGCGTTGCCGTCGTGCTCGAGGCGAGGTGCCGACAAGCCCACACCGGGCTCCCAGTGCGCGGGCTCCCAGCGTGTGACCGGCGGACCGCCGCGACGAGCGAGCGCGCCCCCGAACGGGCCCCCGTGGCCCGGATCGATCGGGGCGGCGGGACGCTGCTCGGCGCGCAGTCCGTCGCCGTCCAGAAAGAGGGTGAGCATCATCGGCTGATCCGTGACCGTGTCGTCCTCGGGGGAGCGGCGGCCGTGCCCCTGGCGGTGGCGAGCGTGCTGTGACCACACCTCGTGCGACGAGAGCAACGGCGTCGAGTGCGCGCCATCGTCGCGCGCCGCGAGGTTGATCGCAGGGGAGCGCGACGTGGCCTCGCCTCCCCGACCCGCCCGCTCGCCGTCGGGCCGCGCCTCCGCCGCCCCTCCGCGTTGCAGGGGCTCGGGCGTGGGCGGCGGGGCCCCGCTCGGGTCCACCGCTTCGGGGGCGAGCAGCACCGGCAGCTCGAGCACGAGCTCACGGGGGGCCGGCGCGCGCAGCGACGACACCCAAAACGAGCTCGGTGGGGGTGGCCGAGAGGCGGCCAGCGCGGCCCCTGCCGAGGCGAGCGCGGCATGGACGAGCACGCTCGCCGACCACGCCATGATCGCGTGATACGTCGCCGCACCCTCTCCAGCGCGCATCGGCTCCATCGCTCGCTCCCTCTGGAATAGCACACACCGAGCGAGAAGCCGGTGGGCAGCGAACACCAGGCGGCGGCAGCGATGACGCCTCGGGAGCCCACGGAGCGGAAGCGGCTGGCGACAGCGGCGGGCCGGAGGTCAGAACGTCACGCCTCCACCCACCGCGATGTCGTAGAACAGCGCGACGCCGTCTTCGCCGATGAGCACGTCGGCCGTGATCGGGCGCACATAGAGCAGGACCCGATCCAAGAGCACCATGCGCAGCCCGAGGCCGGCCTGGGCGTTGAAGGCATGATCGACGATGGTGCCGAGGTCGCCGAAGTCGAAGTAGAGGAGCGAGTAGCCGGCGTGGACCGTCGGCGTGAGGAACAGGGCGAGGTCGTCGGTGAGCGGGGCGTCCCACCACATCTTGAACGCCCCAGAGAAGCGGTAGACGTCGTTGCCGAACGCCTGTTGGAGGTTCGCCCCGATCGCGAAACCATCGCTCCCCGACACGTGAAACCCAAAGTCTTCGCTCACCTTGAACTGGGTGTACGACTGCTCGGTGTTGCACAGGCGTCGCACGCAGCCCACGATGCCGACGCTGGGACCGAAGCCCACGCTGAACCACATCGGCCGGGTGTGCTCCGTCATCACGTGCTCGTCGGCGGGCGGCTCCGGCGTCGCCCCCTCGGACGCCGACGGAGGTGCTGAGCTCGGCGCGGGCTCGGCGCTCGGCGCGGGCGCGTCGGCGCTCGGCGCGGGCGCGTCGGGGGACGGCGTGGGTGCGGCCGGGGCGGGTGCGGGCCCCGTCGGCTGGCGCGCCGTGGGTGTGGGCGCCGCGGGCTTGGGCGCCGCGGGCTTGGGCGCCGCGGGCTTGGGCGCCGTCGTGGGTGCGGGCACCGCGGGCTTCTGTGTCGTCTGCGCCCACCCCGCCACCGGGAGCGCGAGGCACGCGACCGCCGCCGCGGCCGCGAGGCGCGAGGCTGGGTTCACGCGCCCTCCGCCAGCGCGAGCCGGAGCCGCGCGATGGCGACCCGGGAGGTCCGCTCGGCGAGCTCATCGAACGACTCGCCGCGCAGCTCGGCGACGAAGCGCGCGGTGTGGACGAGGTTCATCGGCTCGTTCCGTCTGCCGCGCCGCGGGATGGGGGCGAGGTAGGGGCTGTCGGTCTCCACCAGGATGCGGTCGGCTGGCGCCCAGCGCGCGACGTCTTGGATGGCGAGCGCGCTCTTGAACGTGACGATCCCCGAGAACGACAGATCGAAGTCGAGATCGAGCGCCCTCCGCGCGAACGGCCGGTCCTCGGAGAAGCAGTGAATGATGCCCCCCACCTCCCGAGCTCCCTCCTCTTCGAGGATCGCCAGCGTCGCCTCGGGGGCCGAGCGCGTGTGCACGACGATCGGCAAGCGCCGCTCGCGGGCGAGCGCGATCATCCGGCGAAACACCTCGTCCTGCACCGCCGCCGGCGACCGCATGTAGTGGTGGTCGAGACCGATCTCACCGATCGCCACCACCCCCTCCTGCTCCGCGAGCGCCGCCAGCTCGTCGTAGAGCTCTGGGGTGAGCTTGGCCGCGTCGTGGGGGTGCATCCCCACCGTGGCGCTCACGTCCGCGCGCTCGCGACCCAGGCGCGTCGCGAGCCGAGCCGGTAGGGCGGTCTCCCCCACCCCGATCACCACGAAGTGGCTCACGCCGGCCTCGCGCCCCCGCTCGAGGACCACCTCATGTCCTTCGGGGAAGTACTCGGCGTCGAGGTGGCAGTGTGAGTCGATCAACATCGCGAGCGCTCGAGGGTTCGAGAGGCTTGGCTCACGCCACCAGATCGGCGTAGCGATCGCGGAGCAGCGCGCTCGCCGCGTCCGCCGCGCTGTGGCGATCGTAGCCGAGGGAGATGAGCCGCTCGACGGTCTCGGTCGCCTCGCGCTTGGGCGTTGGCTCGAGTCCCGTCGCGTCGTGCCGCAACAGCGCCACGATGTTCTGGAGGAGCTGGGCGAAGGGCTTGCGGAGCTTCTCGAAGGCCGACTGCTCCAGGCGCTTCACGTGCACCGGGAAAATCTCATCGACGAGGGGCTCTCGACCTGGATTGTCGATCGCCCACGCCGCGATCATCGAGATCACCGTGTCCCGATGCTCGCGGCTCTCGCCCCGAACCTCGAGCAAAGACTCCACCTCGGCCATCAGCTTCTCGTCCGGGTCTTCGTCCTTGCCCGTCACCTTGTTGCGGAGCTTCTCCCCTTTCACAAAGGCGCTCACGTGGGTGATGTAGCGGCGGAACAGGCCCGCGTATTGCCCCTCCTCGATGAAGCCGCTGGCGGTGCGCAGATCTGCCTCGATCCGATCGAGCAGCCGCGCCCGCACCTCCACCCGAAAATGGCCATAGTCGTGGTACCCACCAGCGAGCGGCTTGAGCTTCAGCCACTCGAACTCCGCGGTGCGCTTGCACAAGGCTTCGATGCCGCGAAGCAGGGCGAAGGGCGACACGCAGCCGTACTCCGGGCTCTGGGCCGCATCGAGCAGCAGGGTGCGCATCGTGCGGGGAGACACGCCGAAGCGCCCCTCGTAGTCGGGCTGATCGTTCGTCTCTTCGTAGATCGCGGCGACGTTCGACTTGAGCCGCTTGCGCTCCTCCGACTTGAGCCGCTTGGGCGTGGCGCCGGTAGCGTACAGCTCGAGCTTCTCCACCACCGTCAGCGAGTCGACGATGTCCTTGAGGTCTTTGTCGTAGCGGCTTGGGTCGGGACGCCTCAGCCGCGTGAGGACCGCGAACTCCGCCGCGACCTTGGCGGTGTGAGGAGCCACGTGGCGCCGCATGCTGGGCATGATCTGCGTCTCGTAGATCTGCTCCTCGTCGAGGTAGCTCAACAGATAGGGCACCCGGATGAGCTCGATGCGGCCGCGAAAGCTCGGGTACTCGGGGTGCTCGCGGAACGCGTCCATGTGCACCTCGTTCGCGCTGCCGATCATCACCACGTTGGTGAACACCGTCTGCTGGGCGAGCGCCACCTCGCCCGTCTCGAGCGTGAGCTGAAGGTAGCGAAACGCGTCGATGGGCCGCTTCAACAGATCGCTGAACTCGAGCACTCCCCCCGCCGCGTCTACGATCTCGCCGTGAGCTTCGAACAAGGTGGTCGCCTGCAGCGACGTAGGCAGCGCGGCGAGCGAGCGATCTGCGGTCACCTGCCGCACGCCCGCGTCGACGCTCATCTCGGGACCGAGCGTCACCGCGCCGATCCGGTAGCGGCGCGAGATGAAGAACCGCTCCACTTGCACGTGACGGAGCACGTCGGTGAGCGAGCCCTCGTAGTCGCTGAGCAGCGCCTCGAAGATCTGCTTGTTCTTGTGAGACAGCTCGCCGTGGTAAAGCCACTCCGACGGGCGCCCCGGGGCCTCCGCCTCCTCCCAGAGGCGATCGATGAGGGCTCGCCGTGACGCGAGCGGCAACAGGAAGAGCGGGTGATCGCGCAGCTCGATCACCAGCCGTGCGTCGATGTCCTCGTCGTCGAGGTGCGCGTAGCTGTCGAGCTCCTCGGCCGACTTCGCCCCGCCGAACCCGATCGAGCCGCGGCTCGTCTTGCGGGTGGGGAAGATCCAGTGGAAGCGGTAGAGCGCCCCTTCATCGCGCTGCGAGTACACCTCGAGGGCGCGGAGGATGCAGCCGGCGGCGGTGCTCTTGGCCGACCCGTTGGGCCCATGCATGAGCACGAGGCGGTTGGCGTGACCTTCGCGCGCGAAGTTGGAGAGCACCCGGAACACGTTCTGTTGCAGGCGCTCGTGGCCGAGGAGCATCGGCTCCCGCGAGCTCACGCCGGGATCCACCCACGGCGCATCGAAGAGGTTGAAGCGTGTGAGCTTGCCCCACGGCCGCGCCACCTCGGTGGTGCCGAAGTACGAGAACATGTCCCGCACGTACTGCGGAGCCCCACGCCCATAGCGCGCCGGGTGCGCCGCGAAGAGCTCGAGGTACTCGCCGAAGGAGAGCACCCGGTTGCCGAGCTGAAACGCCTGCTCGACCTTCTTGGTGATCTCGCTCAGCCCTTCGAGCGCCGTCTTCCGGCGTCGCTCCTCTCCAGGTGGCACCTGCTTGCCCGCGACCGAATCGACCGGCGGCTCCTCGAGGTCGTTTCCACTCACGGGCCTACGCTAGGCACAAGCGCATCGTGCCGCCACACTTTAGCGCTGGTTCAAGGCTTGGAGCGCCGTCCCCCCGTCGGGCTGCCCGTGGAGCCGCCCCGTCGAGCTCCCCTTGTCGAGCTCCCCCCCTCGAGCTGCCCGCGTCGCGCTGTCGTAGCTCGTCGCCGCGCCGCGCCGTGCGCTCGAGCGCTCGTCACACGGTGGCCGAGCTCAGGTGCCGGTCACCTTCGCCGTCAGCGGCACCTTCTTCATCTGACACTCTTCGTCGTTGCACACGCTGAAGCGAATCTCGCCGCTCACCGCGTGGCTGCCGGCGGCGGTCGGCGTGGCCGGGATGGTGAACGACACGGAGTTGCCGTTGACCGATCCGTTGACCGTGCTCGGCGCGTCGACGTTGCTTCCGGAGATGTCCTTGATCTTGTGCGGGTACTTCGTGTTCGCCTTGAAGCCGCCGGCGGCGGTGACGGTCACGGTGATCGTCGCCTGCTTCCCAACCTTGGCGGAGGCGTTGCTCACGCTCAGGTTGAAGTTGCTGAGCTCTTCGGCCTGGATCGAAAAACCATCAGCGTCGTTGTCCATCGGTGCGTTTGCGGCCGAAGCCGAGACGGCGAGCCCGCCGATCGCTGCGATTCCGAGTACCGAGGCTGCGCGATGAAAAAGACCCATGATTTTCGTTACTCCTGTGGAAGGGGGACGGTTGCGGACCCAACTGAAGCGGTCGAGAGGTGCCGCGACGGCGACGATCGAACAGACGATCGAGCGTCTTCGACGTTAACGAATCCGTCGAACATCGCCATCGTTTTATTTCAAAGCAAAACCAGCGCCACAATCACGGTGGTGATGAGCACCGCCGCACCTACACCGAGACCGATGTAGAGACCTGTGGGAGACTTCGCGGGGACGCCCATGACGAAGTCGTCGTCTGCGAACGTCTCTGCGCCTCCCGCCTTCGCGAGCGACCCCTCCGCCCGGTGCTGGGCGAGCAGCGCCGGGAGCCGGGCTTGGATCTGCGCCTCGAGGTCGGCCTCTGGCATGTAGGCCCAGTCGAGGTGGCTGCCCTCGAGCCCGTACGCTTGACCGAAGCGATCCGCGAGCACCGCGACCGTGCTCGAGCGCGTGGCCGGGTCTTTGGACAGCGCGTCGTCGAAGACGTCGTCCAAGGTGGCCGGAACCCCTCGCTCGGCGCCCGCGATGCTCACCGGCTGCGGCTCGTGGCCGAGGATCGCCAAGAGGATCTGCGGGCCGGTCTTGCCCGCGAAGGGCACCGTGCCGGTGAGGCACTCGTAGGCGATGGCGGCGAGCGACCACACGTCGGCGCGGTGATCGAGCTCCGGCAGGCCCTGCGCTTGCTCGGGCGACATGTAGAACGGCGAGCCTATCGTGGTGCCGATCACCGTGAGCTTCTTCGCTCCTTCGGTGTTGTCCCGCACGCTGCCGAAGTCGAGCAGCTTCACCACGGGACCCTCTTCGGTGTGGCAGAGGAACACGTTGTCGGGCTTGATGTCGCGATGCACCAGCTGCATCTGGTGCGGCTCCTTGAGGCCGATCGCGAGCTGCGAGAGGATGCGCACGAGCCGCGCGGCGGGCATCACCTTCTCCCGCTTGAGGAACTCGCGCAGCTCCTCGCCTTCGAGGTACTCCATCACCAGCGCGTAGCTGTCGTCGCCGGTGTTCACGAAGTCGCGCACCTCGACGATATGGGCGTGCGGCAGCTCCGACGACAGCGCGTACTCGCGCTTGAAGCGCTCGAGGGCGACCGCGTCGACCGACACCTCGGGGTGCAGCACCTTCAGGGCGACGTTGCGCGTGAGCTCGAGATCGAGGGCTTGATACACCCGCCCCATGCCGCCGTCGGCGACCTTGCGCCAGATTTGGTACCGCCCCCCACAGATCGTGGAGCCGATGCGGCGATCGTCGGGATCGTGGGGGGGAGGCGTGCCGTCCGTGGTGCCGAGCGCGGCGCCGTCAATGGGGCAGAAGCCCGCATCGCTGGCGTCGTAGAGGCGGTGACAGGACGGACAGCACTTCAAAGCGCCCCCACCCCGTCAGCTCGGCGCGTCGCTCGCCACCTGCTCATCGTCGGACGCATCGGCCTCGGAGGTGGCTTCGGAGCCGGGCTCCGGGGGTGGCACGTAGTAGATGATCCGGTGACACTGCGGACACTCCTCGAGCGTGGTGCGCGAGAGCATGTTGTGGAACATCATCGGCGGGAGCTTCACGAAGCAGCCCTGACACGTCCCGTCGTGCGTCTTCGCGATGGGCACCTTCCCGCGGTGGTGGTGTCGGTCGTAGCGGCGCGCGACCATGTTCGGCAGCCCCTTCACCACCGCCTCACGCTCCTTGCGCTTCGCGTCCAGCTCGGCCTCGATGCCGTCGATCGTGGACATCGTGCCCTCGAGGGAGCCGTCGAGCTGCGCCTGAAGCTCCTCGCGCCGAGCCTCGCTCAGCACGATCGACTCCCTCGCCGCCGCGCTCAGCTCTTGGAGCTTTCGCACCTCCTCGTCGCGGTCGCGCTGGATCTTGCGCAGCTCGTCGAGCTCGCGCTCGGCCGCGTTCGACTCGCGCTCGTTGCGCGCACGCTGAAGCCGCTCCCGCGAGCGATCGATCTGACCGCTGACGTTCCGCATCTCCTGGACGAGGTCGCCTTTGGTGCGGTCCATTTCCGCGATGCTCTCACGGTCGGTGTGCAGACGTGCCTCGAGCTGGGCCAGCTCCTGCCTGACACCGTCGAGCTCCTGCTGACGGACGCTCTTGCCCTCCGAGAGCTTCTTGATTTCCGCGTCGACGGCGGCGAGACGTTCGAGCGTCTCGATCTGCTGGTCGATGGTCACGACGTGCGCTCCTTCTTCTCTCCCCCGACGAGAACCCGTGGTGGGCCCAGCAGGGTTCGAACCTGCAACAACCCGGTTATGAGCCGGGGGCTCTGACCGATTGAGCTATGGGCCCGGTCGCGGCAACACCTGCCGGCCGCCGTCGCGACGACGACCACGCCCAACATAGCCGATGAGGCAGCCGCTCTTGGTCGTTTCCGGGTACCCGAACGACGGCTACCCGCACGACGGGTGCGACGTTTCGCCTCTGCGCCTCGCGCTCGCATGACGACGCTCACGCGCGGCGCCACATCGGGGTCGAGAAGCAGGTACGAAAGCTGTGGCGGTCCCACCACTGTGCGCAAGCTAGCTCAAGCCGCCGCGCTTTGGAAGGGGTTGTTCGGGCCATGCTCAACCTTCCTTTTCCAAGATGGGCCGCCTCTTCGGCAAGCGAAATTCCGAGGGCATGAGGCGGCGCCGGGGTCGACCATCGAGCGCGTCCGCGCAGCACCGAAAGCCGGCGAGGTGGCTCCGGTACCGGCGATCGTGCTCGGCGTCGAGCTGCCGGCACGTCGCCACCGCGCGCTCGGCGTGTCCCCCCGCGAGCGCGCTCTTGAAGGGCGGACGGTGAGCGTGCCCATCGGTGTTGATCACCCACTCCGCCACGTTGCCGGTCATGTCGTGCACGCCGAACGCGCTCGCGCAGCTGGTGAGCGCGCCCGCCGGCATCCGCTGATCGAGCCGCTCGAGCTCGACCGCGCGATCGAACGGCCGGGCGAGCGCTTGACGGTTCGGTGTGAGCGGGCGGCGATCGATGTTGCACGCCGCCGGGTCGCGCACGAGGCCGGTGGCGTAGGGCAGCGTGCGCTTGCCCTCGCAGGCGTAGATCCACTCCATCGCGCGACACAGCCGCTTGCCCTCCACCGCGCAGGCCCGCTCCGCCTCGAGGTACGACACCATCACCGCCGGCTTCATCCCCTCGAGGTTGGGGTACTCGAAGCGATCGATGCAAAACTTCAGCTCGTGAGGGCGCCCGTCGCACAAGCGAACGTCGCGATACCGCTCGCAGCGATCCACCGACGCGCGACGCTCCGCCTTGGGAGGGCCCAGATAGGTGTCGCAGCGATGCGACACGAAGGGGCAGAAGATCCCCTCCACGTAGCGCATGTCGGCCGGGCACAAGCCGTCCTCCGAGGTGAACGGAGGGGGGAGCCCGCGGGGGGGCGGGGGAGCGGACGCGGGCGAGCCTGGCACCGCGTCGGCGGGGGGCGCGGCGTCTCGCGCACCGTCGCTCGCGTCCTCGTCCAGGGGACGCGGCGCTGGCCGCACGACCTCCGCGAGCCTCGGCCAAACGAGCAGCGCCGAGAGCCCGAGCGCCAAGAGCACGGCGGCGAACAAGGGTGGGTAGGCTCCGCGTCGTAGGGGGCTCATGCGGGGGTCCGCCCTTATGACTAACACCCGCGCCCCGCGGTGGCATATGGTCACTCCTCGTGCGGCCTCCAGGCATCGGTGACAACGTTCGACGGGTCGGGTGGGGCCACGGTCGGAGGCGGAGCTGAGATGGACAGGCTGTGGATACGCGGCGCGCGGCAGCACAACCTCAAGAACCTCGACCTGTCGCTGCCGCGAAACGCGCTGGTGGGCATCACCGGCCCGAGCGGCTCCGGCAAGTCGTCGCTCGCGTTCGACACCATCTACGCCGAAGGACAGCGCCGCTATGTGGAGTCGCTGTCGGCCTACGCCCGCCAGTTCCTCGAGCAGCTGGCCAAGCCCAACGTCGACTCGATCGAGGGCCTGAGCCCAGCCATCGCCATCGAGCAGCGCCCGCTCGCCAAGAACCCGCGATCGACGGTGGGCACCGTCACCGAAATCAGCGACTACCTGCGGCTGCTCTACGCCCGCGTCGGCTCCCCTCACTGCCCTCAGTGCGGGCGCCCCATCGAAGCGCAGACGCCGCAGCAGATCGTCGAGCGCATCATGGCCCTCGGCGAGGGGCAGCGCGCGTCGCTCCTCGCCCCGATCTGCCGTGGCCGCCGCGGTGAGCTGAAGCTGGAGCTCGAGCGCCTCCGTCGCGAGGGCTTCGTCCGCGTGCGCATCGACGGAGAGCGCCTCGATCTCGGCGATCACATCGTGCTCGATCGAACCAAGGCTCACGATCTCGACGTGGTGGTCGACCGCATCGTGGTCAAAGAGGCCGCGCGGTCCCGGATCACCGACTCGGTGGAGCTCGCGCTCGAGCTCGGCGAGGGCACGCTGCTCGTCGACACCCCCGAGCACGAGCCGCTCTGGATGAGCGAGCGCTTCGCCTGCGTGACCTGCGGCATCTCCTTGCCTCCCATCGAGCCGCGGATGTTCTCCTTCAACGGCCCTCATGGCGCCTGCCCTGGCTGCGGCGGCCTCGGGGTACGGTCGCGCATCGACGCCGGGCGCGTGGTGCCGGATCCGCGGCGCACGCTCCGGGAGGGGGCCATCCTCGCCTGGGGGCGGCGCGGCTCGGTGGCGCTCGCGACCGAGACCGACCGCGCGGTGAAGATGCTCGGCGTGGATCCAGATCGCCCGTTCAGCGCGCTGAGTGAGGCACAGAAGACTGCCCTGTTGTTCGGCGTCCGCACCAAGTCGCGCGGGAAGAAGCCCTATGACGGGATCATCCCGCGACTCGAGCGCATGCTCGACACCGACGCCACCTCGCTCGACCTCGACGACGAGGACGTCGACGAGCTCGGCGAGCTCGAGCTCGGGCGCTTCGTCATCACCCAGATCTGTGACGACTGCGGCGGGCAACGACTCCGCCGCGAGGCGCGCGCGGTGCGCCTCGCGGGGCGCAACATCGCCGAGCTCGGCGCCCTCCCCCTCAGCCAGGTGCGCGAGGAGCTGAGGCGGCTCGATCGCGGGCAGGTCGATCATCCGGTGTCGGACGCGGACCGCGCCATCATGGAGCCGCTCGTGCGCGCCGTCGTCGACCGGCTCGGCTTCCTCATCGACGTGGGCCTCGACTATCTCTCACTCGACCGCGCGGCCCACACCCTGAGCGGCGGCGAGGGGCAGCGCATCCGCCTCGCCACCCAGATCGGCTCGGCGCTCGTGGGGGTGCTCTACGTGCTCGACGAGCCGAGCGTGGGGCTGCACGCGCGCGACAACGATCGCCTCCTCGAGGCGCTGCGACGCCTCGTCGATCTCGGCAACAGCGTGCTCGTCGTCGAGCACGACCGCGACGCCATCCTCGCCGCCGACTACGTGGTCGACATGGGACCCCTGGCCGGGCTCCGCGGCGGACAGGTGGTGGCCGAAGGCACGCCCGCCGCCATCATGGCCAACCCGAGCTCGATCACCGGCCCGTACCTCACCGGCGCGCGCAGCATCGAGATCCCCAGAAAGCGCAAGAAGCCGGGCAAGCGGAAGATCTCCGTGCTCAACGCCCGCGCCAACAACCTCACCGGGGTCGACGTCGCCGTTCCGCTCGGGCTCATGGTGGCCGTCACCGGCGTGAGCGGCTCTGGAAAGAGCACCCTCATCATCGACACCCTCCTCGCCGCCGCGCGGGCCGCGCTCTATCGCGCGTCGGGCCCGGTGGGGGCCTGCGACGGCGTGGACGGACTCGAACAGATCGACAAGGTCATCTCCATCGATCAGGCGCCGATCGGACGCACCCCGCGGAGCAACCCCGCCACCTACACCGGCCTGTTCGGAGCCCTCCGCGATCTGTTCGCCGCGCTCCCCGACGCGCGCGCCCGCGGTTATCGTGCCGGCCGCTTCTCCTTCAACGTGAAGGGAGGGCGCTGCGAGGCTTGCCAGGGCGACGGCGTGCGACGCATCGAGATGC
Source organism: uncultured Polyangiaceae bacterium (assembly GCA_964401935.1). Lineage (GTDB taxonomy): Bacteria > Myxococcota_A > Polyangia > Polyangiales > Polyangiaceae > JAPYTK01. The sequence goes on along the minus strand of CAYOAL010000013.1, from coordinate 69,401 downwards.
ACTTTCTTCCCGACGTGTTCGTGCGCTGCGAGGAGTGTGATGGCCAGCGCTACAATCGCGAGACGCTCGAGGTGCGCTATCGGGGGCTGTCCATCGCCGACGTGCTCGAGCTGACGGTAGAGGAGGCGCGAGCTCAGTTCGAGAACATCGGCAAGCTCCGCGACCGACTGGATGCCCTGTCCCAGGTGGGCCTCGGGTACCTCCACCTCGGCCAGCCCGCCACCACCCTCTCCGGCGGCGAGGCCCAACGCGTGAAGCTCGCTCGCGAGCTGGCCAAGCGCGCCACCGGGAGCACGCTCTACGTGCTCGACGAGCCGACGACCGGGCTCCACTTCTCCGACATCGAGATGTTGATGCTCGCGGTGAGCTCGCTTCGCGACGCCGGCAACACGGTGCTCATCATCGAGCACAACATCGACGTCATCGCCTGTTGTGACTGGGTGATCGATCTCGGGCCGGAGGGTGGGGATCGTGGGGGCCGTGTGGTCGTCGAGGGCACGCCCGAGGAGGTCGCCCAGTGTGAGGGCTCGGCGACGGGGACGTTCCTCGCCGAGCGCCTCGGCTTCCTCGCGAGCGCGTCCACCCACAACGAGGAGCGCCGCAAGGGCAAGACCGCCCCACCGAGCAAGACCGCCCCACCGAGCAAGACCGCCCCCACGGGCCACAAGGGCAACACAGGCCACACAGGCCCCAAGGGCAAGACAGGCCCCAAGGGCAAGACAGGCCCCAAGGGCAAGACCTCCTCCAACGCGGAGCCCGATCCCAAGGGCAAGGCGGGCCCCAAGGGCAAGACCTCCCCCAGGGGCAAGAGCACCGCCAAGCGCACGTGACCGTGGCGTAACGCCACGGTCGGGGAATTTTGCGCCCCTCGTCGCGGGTTCAGCGGGGCGCGCTCAGCGCGCCCCGCACCGCCACGAGCAGCCGCTCGCCATCGAACGGCTTGTCGATGACACACTGCGCACCGAGCGCGCGCGCGCGCTTGTGCGTTACCTCATCGCCAAACGCCGTGACCAAGATGACCTGGATGGGGAGCTTCTCGCGAGCGATGAAGCGCAGCGCCTGCAAGCCCCCGAAGGTGGGCATCCGCACGTCGCTCACGAGAACGTCGGGGCACGGAACGCACCCCCTCCGCGCCTCTTCGAGGTAGCAACGGAGCGCGTCGCCCGAGGGCGCGGTCACGACGCTGCCGGTGGCCGCGCACAGCTCCTCGAGCAGGGCGCACATGGCGACGTCATCGTCGGCGACGAGGATCGTCGCGGGTCGAGCGGAGAGGGCGTTCAAGACGGTCATGGGTTTTGGGGGGGCGCGACGCGCGCGCGGCGGGGAATGGGCGGCCGTCGCTGGTGGCTCATGGCCGGTTTCTCGTGACCGAGAGCGCTTGGCCGTGGCTCTGTGCCGGTACCTCTTGGCCGGTGGCCGGGGGCTCGTCTTGCAATCGGCGTTCCGCTCGCGAGAACGCGGCACGCGACCGCCGCGCCGCTCACTCCTCTCCGAACCGCTCGAGCTTGCGGTAGAGGGTGCGCCGATCCACTCCGAGGATCTTCGCGGCCATGGTCTTGTTGCCCGAGGTCGCCTTCAACACCCGCTCGATGTAGCGCCGCTCGAGCTCCTCGAGCGTGGGCATCGTCTCCGGATCCTCCTCGTCGAGCAACAGCTGGGTCCCGCGGTGGCTCACGATCTTGTCGGGGAGATCGTCCACCGTGATCTGGTCGAAGCGCGTCAGGGCCACCGCCCGCTCGAGCACGTTGCGGAGCTGTCGCACGTTGCCAGGCCAGTCGTAGTCGACGAGCTTGCGCGCCGCCTCGGGCGTGATGCCCGACACCTCCTTGCCGGCCCGAGCGCCTTCCTCGGCGAGGAAGTGCTGTGCGAGCAACAAGACGTCCTTGCCCCGCGAACGGAGCGGCGGGACCTCGATGGTGACCACCGCCACGCGATAGAAGAGGTCCTCGCGAAAGCGCTTCGTGGTGACGTCCTCCTCGAGGTCGCGGTTGGTGGCCGACACGATCCTGGTATCGAACGACACCTCGTCGCTCCCTCCCACCGGCCGGACCTTCTTCTCCTGCAGCACGCGCAACAACTTCGCCTGCATCGAGAGCGGCATCTCGCCGATCTCGTCGAGGAACAGGGTCCCCCCGTCCGCGTCCACGAACAGCCCGGTGCGGTCGGTCTTGGCGTCGGTGAACGCGCCGCGCACGTGGCCGAACAGCGTGCTCTCGAGGAGGCTCGCCGGCACCGCCGCGCAGTTGATGGCCACGAACGGACCGTCCGCGTAGCGACTGCGGGCGTGCAGCGCGCGGGCCACCAGCTCCTTGCCGGTGCCGCTCTCGCCGCGCACGAGCACGGCTGCGTCCGAGTCGGAGAGGCGCGACACCAGGTCGAACACCTTGGCCATGGCCCGGCTCTCGCCGAGCATCTTCTCGAACTCCCGGGCCCCGGCCGCCACGTCACGCAGCCTGCGCAGCTCGCGCCGCAGGCGGTGATGACCTACCGCGCGCGCCACCACCAGCGCGAGCGGTCCGAGCTCGAACGGCTTGTTGATGAAGTCGTACGCCCCGGCACGGATCGCGGCCACCGCCGAGTCGAAGCTCCCAAAGGCGGTCACGACCACCACCGGCAGCTCCGGGCGACGCTCCACGATGGCGCGGCAGAGATCGAGACCGCTCTCGTCCCCGAGCTGGAGATCCGCGAGCACGACGTCGAAGTCTTGCCCGTCGAGCGCGTCGAGGGCCGAGGTCGCGTCGCTGAACGCCGCGGCCTCGTGACCGTGCGCAGCGAGCCCGTCGACGATGAGCTCGCACATCGCCGCGTCGTCGTCGACGACCAACACGCGTCCTTTCACGATCGCTCCTCCACGGGGAGAAACATCGAGAACCGGCTCCCCCGCCCGGGCTCGCTGTCGACCTCGATGAACCCGCCATGCTCGCGCAAGATCCCCTGACACACGCTCAAGCCGAGGCCGGTGCCCTCCCCCTCACGTTTGCTCGTGAAGAATGGCTCGAAGATCCGCGCCATCCGCTCCGCGCTCATGCCCACCCCTTGATCCTCGACGTCGATGCGCACGTAGTCGCCCGGAGCACAGCGTGCGTCCGCCGGCTCCGCCACGTCGACGGCGTCCACGCGCAGCGTGATCGTGCCTCCATCGGGCATGGCCTGGATCGCGTTCATCATGAGATTGGTGAGCACCTGGAGCGTCTTCTGCGAGTCGACACACGCGACGAGGTTCATGTCGCCCTCTTCGAGCAGCCGCACCGCGCGCTCCTCCGCGAGCGGCTCCAACAGCGAGACCGCTTGCTCTATCACGCCACCGAGCTTCGTGGGCGCCTTCTCGAGCCCGCGACGACGGGCGTAGTCGAGGATCTGCTGGATGATGTGAGTCATCGACTTGGCCTGCTCCACGATAACCCGCGCGTTCTTCGTCACCTTCGCTTCGTCGCTCGGGGCCGCCACGATGAGGCCGGCCCGACCCGCGACCACGTTGAGGGGCGTCCCGAGCTCGTGGGCGATCGTGGAGGCGAGGCGCCCCAGCGTGGACAGGCGGTCGGCGTGGCGCAGCCGCTCCTGCACCGCGGCGGCTCGGCGGCGCGCGCCGCGCACCTGCTCGTCGGCGGCCGCCAGTCGCTCCGCCATGAGGTTCATTTCGCGCGCGAGGGCACCGAGCTCGTCGCGCCGTGAGGTGGCTTGGGTGAGGCCGTAGTCGCCACTGGCGATGCGACGGGCGTGGGCCACGAGCGCCTCCGTCGGTCGGCCGATGAGGGCCACCCCGAGCCACAGCGCCACGACCACGCACCCCAAGGTGAGGCCCAGCATCACGCCCACGTGATCGCGAGCGATGTCATCGAGCTCGGCGCGTTCGGCGGCGACACGCCGCTCGAGCACGATCGAGGCGACGTGGACGGAGTGCGCGAACACCGGCACCGACACCGAGAGCACGGCGCCGTCGCTCTCCACCGCCTCCGCGCTCGGCGCGCTGTCCACGTGGCTGGGATCGGGGGCGGTGAGCGCGATCCGCGAGCGTTCGCGCTTCTCGTCCGTGTCGTCGACGAACTGCTTGGCTGCGCCCTCGCCACCGAGCTCCCAGATCCGGCCCGCTCCAGTGGCGAGGGCCCGCGCCGCGATGAGCACGTCGTCACGCAGCGCGTGCTCGTGCACGCTGCCGATCCGCGAGAGCGACACGAAGGCTTGCAAGCCGAAGCCGGCCACCACGAGGAGAACCAGGGCCACGGTGAGCTTGACGGCGAGCCGCATGCCCTGAGCTACCCAAGGATCCCGAGCAGCGCAAGGCAAGTGACGCCCCCGGGTTCGTGGGCGAGGGCAGCGTGGGGCGTTCGGCCCCATGGTGTGGCGCATTGCCACAGCGAGGGGGGCTCCACGGCCCTCCGATCGTGGCGCGCGACCTCCAATCGGCGTCGAGCGCGCGGCACGACAACTGCAAGGCGGCCCCCCCATGCGGGTCCGAGAACACACCCTCGAGTTGTTTCAACACACCCTCCAGACGCACTGGGGCCTCGCCACGCCGGTCAGCGTGCGGGGCGCCCACGCGCGCTACCAGTTCGAGGACGGTCAGGTGCGCGAGTTTCGGCGCGAGAGCCCGCTCTTGCGACGCGTGCGCGCGACGCCGCGGCACGCCGAGGCCGTGGAGCTGCTCGAGAAGCACCTCACCTCCCTCGAGCACGTTCGCGAGCAGCGGCGGCGGCACCTCGAGGTCGCGCGCGAAGCGCCTCACGAGATCGGGCGACAGGTCGAGGTGATGAAGGCAAAGTTCCCCCTCGGATTTGGTGGCACGCGCTGGAAGGTGCAGGTGCGAGGCCACGGCAACGGGCGGCGCCTCAAACGCCACCGCGATCCGGCCGTGCTCGGCGCGCGCCAGCGACTGGTCGGCCCTCTGCTCGAGCAGCTCCTGGTAAAGGAGCGCCACGACGAGATCCACCGCTTGGCCATGGAGACGCTCGCGAGCACGAACCTCGTCCATGCCTCGCAGCGACGCCCGCTCGAGCAGATGAGCGCGTCGGAGATGCGACGCTTCGCGATTCGCCTCACCGAGGTGCTGCACGACAACGAGGAGCCGTTCGACGCCCGCTTCGACCGCTGGGTACAAGCCTGCAACGTCTACCTCAAGCGGCCTCCCGCGTGGGAGGCGGTCACCGCCCCGCTCGCGCTCTGGTCGCCGAGCGAGCACGTGTGCGTACGACCCGAGCCCCTCGTCTTGCAAGCCCAACGGCTCGGCGTCGAGCTCTCGCTCCCCGACTTCCCCACCTCCGCCGCCTATCGCGAAGCGGTCGGCGTCGTCCGCGGTGTGCGCGACGCGTGTGTGGATCACGGCCTCCGGCCCCGCGATCTGCTCGACGTGTGCGACTTCATCGAGCTGACGACAGAGGAACCGCCCCCGTAGCGCGCTCCGGCATCAATCTACTCAATAGAGTACACTCAATTGAGCTCAATCTATACATTATACTAAGAAGATTCTTTTTAGTATAATCCACTGAGAAACTCACGAGGAGCGCCCCCACCGGCGCAGGGCGGCTCAGAAGAAGGAGCGCAGCCACGGCGCCGGCTCCGGCTCGTGCGCGAAGAGCGGCCTCACCGTGCCGCGCCCCGCGGTGAGGGGGCCGAGCGGCCACGGCTCGAGCAGCGGGATGGGCGCGCCGGGGCCGCTCTGACGCAGCGCGCGGGCACACTCTGCGAGCGAGAGACGACGTGGGCCGAACGCGGACCCGTCGGCCGCGTCGGCGTCCATGAGCCGGGTCGGGAGATCGACCCCGTAGTCGTCGGGGTGTCCGGGGTCGTCGAGCAGCACGTGGCCGAGCTCGTGGGCCAGCGTAAAGGAGGCGCGGTTGGTGCGGATCCCCGCGCGATCGATGATCACCACGTTGCGCAGGCTGCCCCCGTCGGCGCCGATGAACGACTCGCCGATGCGGCCCCCCTGCCCGAAGCCGGCCACCAGATACACATCGACGCTCGTCGGGTCGTGGTCGTCATAGGCCTTGATGAGGCTGCGCTCCTCGACGGTGCCGACCATCGAGTCGACGTCGGTGAAGTGTTGCAACCCGTCCTCGAGGTTGACCTCGCCGATGCAGGCCTCGAGGCTCGGATCGGTGGACAGCTTGCCTGCCATCGGCATCTCGAAGCGAGCGAGCTCACCGTTCGCGCTGCGCACCGAGATATCGCTCGTGCCTCCCGCCCCCGCGCTGATGGGGGGGTTGTCGGTGACGGTCACGCGCCAGCCCGTGCGGCGGAGGATCCCGGCGACCCGCCGCGCCACCTCGGCGGGGCTCATGCCGCGGTCGACGGCGACGACGTGCTGCGTCGCGCCGCCCCGCTTGCCCGCGAGGACGCGGAACCGCAGCTCGCCACCGCTCGCGGGGAGACCGTGATCGCAGCCCACCGCCAACAGGTGGCTCGGCGGTGGGTCGACGACCTCGAAGGCCACCGCCTCGGGCGGTCCGAAGCTCACCCCACACGCACCCCAGAGGCTGTTGACCCGCTCGACGGCGGCCACCGCGACGCGCCTCGCGCCAGCCACCGTCCCTCCCACCGGCAGCGCGCCCCCGGGAGCGAGACGCACCGCGACGACGCGGAGCCTGCCACGGAGGCGCTCGAACGCCGCCAGCTCGCCGTGGCGAGGGCCCGCGATCCTCACGGTGGCGAGGACGACGCCCCCGGCGCCGACGAGGCGCAGTCCCCCGCCCAGCTGCCCCTCCACCGAGCGGCTGATGACCAGGGGATGGGTGGCGTCGATGCCATCGGCGACCACTCGGATCGGGTCGGTGACGGCACACAGCTCGCCCCCCTCTGCCGCGACCCCTGGCGGACAGGGGATCGCCGAGAGACCGGCGGCGCGCAAGGTCGACACCGCCTCGCCTGTCTCCGTCACGCTCGCGACGTCGAGGATGGAGGGGATCTCCTGCTCGGGCCCGACCACGAGATACCGGAGCGCGTCCGGATCGCCGGTGGGCAGCGTGGGATCGGCGGGAACCCGCGACGGCGGCGTGCGTTGCAGCGACGCTCGGGCCCCGCTCGCTGGCATCACCGCCCCCGCGCCGTCCACCGCGAACACGCGCGGCGCGGCTCGGGCCGAGCCGGCCCCAAAGACGAGGGCGAGCGCCCAACAAGCGGCGGCGCGCCTCACCGGCCCAGCACCCGCCGCACCGCCGCCGCGATCCGTGCGCGAAACGCGGGCTCGAGGATGCGGTCTTGTCGAACCTCGATCTCCACCGCCTTGCGGCCGTGAGCGCGCGCGTGCCGATCGGCGGCATAGATGAGCCCCTGCTTCCCCGAATACGGCTCGTTCAGGCGCGTGTCGGCGAAGGCTCCGAGGGCGTCCGCGAGCTCGTGGGCGAGGGCCTCGTCCTCGTCGAACAACACGCCGATCTCGAAGTTTCGCGCGCTGCCCTCGTAGCGGGGCGTGAAGGAGTGGACGGCGAAGATCACCTCCGCCGCCGGCGCCGCCGCCGCGCGGTCCACCGCCCGGTGGTAGGCCTCCCAGTACGCGAGCCGCCACGCGTGATCGTGCGCGTCGACGGCGAGGTTGAGGTGAATCCCCCGCCCCTCCGCTTCCTGTCGAATGAGCGTCTCGGAGCCGAGCGGACGGTTGGGATCGATCAACAGGCGCGAGAAGCGCGCGAGCACCACCGGCGCCGCGAGCAGCGTCGCGACCTCGCGCGCGAGGGTGGCGGCGCCGATGTCGTAGGCCCAGTGGGTGTCGACGAGCCAGTGGTCGTCCGTCGACCAGCCCCACCGCTCCGGTAGCCGGCGCGCGGCGTGCTCGCAGGTCACCACCACCGGCGACGTCGGCCCCCCGTCGATGACCTCCACCGCGTCCCCGACCGCCGGGGGAACCTGAGCCTCGCTGGTGCGCACGGTCTCAGCCCTTGGCCGCCGCGGGCACCACCGACAACGCGACCGGCTCCTTCTGCACGGTCGCACGGAGGAAGCCGTCGCCCTCGTCGCCTGCGAGCGCGGCCACCGCGAGGCTGGCGCACAAGGCCTCCTTCGCGATGTGGGCTCGGTGGGCCTCCACCACGCGGCGCACCCGCTCTCCGCCGCGAACCTCCACGTCGATGCGGTCGGTGTAGCCGAGGGCGAGCTTCTTGCGCTGGCTCTGGAGCGACGAGAGCACCTCGCGAGCGAGCCCCTCGTCGAGGAGCGCCTCGTCGAGCGCGGTGTGGAGCACCACCACCCCCGCGCGGCCCCCGGCCGCAGCGAAGCCTTCGGACGCGACCACCGCCACCTCCACCTCTTGGTCGGTGAGGGTGACCGCTTCTCCGTCCACGTCGATAGACACCTCGCCGTGGGTCGCGAGCGCGCGCCGCAGCGCCCCTGCGTCCGCCTCGGCGAGCACCTTCTTCACCCCCTGCACCTTCTTGCCGAGGCGCGGCCCGAGGGCGCGGAAGTTCGGCTTGAGCTGATACGACACCTCCTCCCCCTCCTGCCCGGGGAGCAGCCAGCGCACCTCGTGGACGTTGAGCTCGTCGGCGATGAGGTCCTGGTACACGGTGAGGCGCTCCGCGTCCCCGGCCGAGGACACCACCACGTCGGCGCGATGGAGCGGCTGGCGCACCTTGAGCTGGTTGTCGGTGCGCACCTGCAGGCCGAGGCTCACGAGCTCGCGGATGGTGCGCATGTCGGCGGCGAGCGTCTCGTCGACGGCCGCCGCGTCGACGGTGGGAAACGACGACAGGTGGACGCTCACCGGCTGCGTGCTCGGCCATGGCCCCCGCACCAGCGTCTGGTACATCTCTTCGGCGAAGAACGGGGTGAAGGGCGCGATCATCTTGCTGAGCGTGACCAGCACCTCGTAGAGCGTCCAGCTCGCGTCGAGCTTGTCTTGGCCCAGGATCGGGTCGTCGATCGACGCCCAGAAGCGGCTCCGGCTGCGACGCACGTACCAGTTCGAGAGGGCGTCGACGAGCTCGATCAGGCGCTGAGCCGCGTCGTAGATGAGGAAGCTGTCGAGCTTCTGGGTCACGTCCGAGAGCGAGAGCGAGAGCTCCGAGGCGATCCAGCGATCGAGCAGCGAGCGCTCCTTGGCGGGGCGATAGCCGCGGCCACGGGCGAGCGTGGCGGGATGCACGTCGGCCGCCTCGGCGTTGCCGGTCGCCGGCGAGAAGCCGTCGATGTTGGCGTAGATGCAGAAGAACGAGAACACGTTGCGCAGCTTGATCAGGAAGTCCTTCTGAGCGAGCCGAACGTTGGTGAGCGAGTGGCGGGTGTTCGTCCACGGGGGCGACGCCGAGTAGAAGAACCAGCGGAAGGCGTCGGCCCCTGGGGCCGGTCGCGTCGGGTCTTCGACGAAGACGCGGTGCTGTGCGTCTTGTCGGGGCACGTCCGAGGGCTTGAGCGACGCCGCGTCGGCCGAGCTCTTCACCCCGAGCGCGTCGAGGTCGTTCGGGGTCATCACGATCAGCCGCCGAGGGAGCCCCTTGGCCGGCTCGAGGGTCATCGTCCGCTTGTCGCCTTCGCGATCGCCTCGGTACACCTCCACCGTGGTGCGGTCGCCGTCGAAGTCGAGGCCCTCGTAGTCCTCGCGCGCAATGAACGCGACGCCGTCGCGGAGCGCGAGCTTCTGGGCCTTGGGGTGGTCGCCGAGAGCGACGGTGGCGAACTCCATGCGCACCCGCTCCAGGATGATGTCGGGGGGCGTATAGTTGCCTTTGCTCTTGCTCTCCTTCTTTCCCTCTCGATCGCAGATGTGTCCGAGCACCACGCAGGTCTGGTAGGGGAAGGGAAACGGCCTCGGGGCCAGACCGTAGCGGGCGGAGGTGTCCTCGTCGAACACCATCGTCGACACCATGAGGAGCGAATAGAACCACCCGCGCGTCTGATCGATCGCCTCGCTGATGAAGTGAGCGGGGAAGGCCGCGTCGAAGCGCTCCCTGGAGCCCTCGAGGTGGGGGAAGCCGAACTGCGCAAACGGCATGCAGCCCGAGTCGAACCAGCAGTCGATCACCTCGGGTACCCGCCGCATGGTGCCGCCGCAGGCGTCACAGGCGAAGGTGGTCTCGTCGATCCACGGCTTGTGTACGATGAGGTGCTCGTTGAGGCTCGGATCCTCGGCGCGCGCGGCCTCGAAGTGATCGAAGGCCCGCGGGTTCCTCGCGAGGATGGCGGCCACGCTGCTCGGGGCCTCCTCCACCCCGCAGCCCTCGCACACCCACACATTGAGCGGCGTGCCCCAGAAGCGCTCGCGCGACAGGGCCCAGTCGACGTTGTTGGCGAGGAAATCGCCGAAGCGCCCGTCCTTGATGTGGTCGGGCAGCCACTGGATGGCCTGGTTGTTGGCGATGGCGCGCTCGATGCGGTCGGTCGTGCGGATGTACCACGCGGGGCGCGCGAGCTGGATGAGGGGGTCGCTCATGGCCCGCCAACAGAACGGGTAGTCGTGGCGGTAGGTCTCGGTGTGAACCAGGGCCCCGCGTGCCCTCAGGTCCGCCACGATGAGCGGATCGGCGTCCTTCACGTATTTGCCGGCGAAAGGCCCCGCCTCCTCGGTCATCGTGCCGTCGGGGTGCACGGCGCAGATCAGAGGCACTTCGTCCGGCGCCTCGTAGGCCCGGAGCTGCGCTTTGTGCGCGTTGTTGTCGTCCTCACCGAACGCGGGGGCGATGTGCACGATGCCGGTGCCGCTCTTGAGGGTGACGAAGGCCTCGTCGATCACCCGCCAATAGATGGGTCGCTCGCCGCCGTCTTTCAGCGTGGCGGTGCGGTCGAAGAGGGAGGCGAAGGTGTCGAAGCACGGCCGGTAGCGCCTCCCCACGAGCTCGGCGCCCAAGAGCCGACGCACCACCGGGAGCTCCTCGCCGAGCTTGTCGGCGATCTCCTCGCGCAGCGCCGCGGCGAGGATCAGCTTGCGCCCCTCGGTCCAGCTCACCTCCACGTACTCGTAGTCGCCACGCACGGCCGCGTAGCCATTCGAGGGGAGGGTCCATGGGGTGGTCGTCCACACGCAGATGAACGTGCCCGGCGCGTCGCAGAGCTCCATGGCGACGTAGCAGCTCGGATCGTCCACCTCGCGGTAGCCGTCGCCCACCTCCCCCGAGGAGAGGGCGGTGCCGCCTTGGGGCCACCACCACACCACCTTGTGGCCGCGAAACAGCAAGCCTTTCTGGTGGAGCTCGGCGAGGGCCCACCACACGCTCTCCACGTAGCTCTTGTGGTAGGTGACGTAGGCGTCGGCGAGATCCACCCAGTAGCCGGTGAGCTCGGTGTTGCGCTCCCACGCCTCGGTGTAGCGAAACACCGACTCGATGCAGCGCTGGATGAAGGGCTTGATGCCGAAGGCCTCGATGTCGGCCTTGCCGTGGATGCCGAGATCCTTCTCCACCTCCACCTCGACCGGAAGACCGTGGGTGTCCCAGCCGGCCTTGCGGGGCACGTCGTAGCCCTGCATGGTCTTGTAGCGGGGGAAGAGGTCCTTCACCGCGCGGGTGAGCACGTGCCCGTTGTGGGGCATGCCGTTCGCGGTCGGGGGCCCCTCGTAGAACACGAAGGAGCCCTTGCTCGGCCCGGTGGCGCGCGTCTCGGCCCGGAGCGTCTTGTGGAACACCTCGTGCTCCCGCCAGAACGCGAGCACCCTCGCCTCGTCCGCGGGGAAGTTCAGCTCCGGGCGCACCGCGCTGAACACACCTTTGCCCTGCTCACTGGTCATTGGACATCGAGAGCTAGCAACACGGGAGCAGCGCGGAAAGCGTTTCGGCGGGAACCGCCTCGGGGGGAAGCGGGCGCTCGCAGCGAGCGACCGACCCCCTCAGGGGCCGAGCGTGAGATCGGCGCGCACGGCGGCCACCCCATCCGCCCCTGCCGCGAGGCACTCCCGTGCCCGCTCGCGGTCCACCCCTCCGAGCGCGAGCAGCGCACAGCGCCCGCTCATCCTCGCGCGCGCCTCGGTCAACCGAGCGGCGCCGAGCGGACGGCCCTTGCCTGGCGACGCAAACACCGGCGACAAGAGCACCGCGTCGGCCCCCTGCTCCGCGCGCGCCACCGCCTCCTCGACGTCGTGCGCCGACACGCTCACCAACACCTCGCCGAGGAAGGCGCGCGCGCAGCGAATGCTCACCGAGCGCCGCCCGAGGTGCACGCCGTCCGCGCCGAGCAGCGCCGCCAGATCGAGGCGATCGTTCACGAACAGCAGGGCCCCCGCCGCCCTGCTGCGCTCGCGCAGGGCCTGGCCGAGCGCGAACAGCGCGCGCGCGTCGAGCGCCGGATCGCGCAGCTGCACCGCGAGCTCGGGCCCCCCTCGCTCGATCCGTGCCACGAGCTCGGCGAAGGGGACGCGCGCCGCGTCGGTGATCTGCAGCAGGCGGGGGACGCGGCGCGGGCGCGGCGCCCCCACGATCCCGGAGCTCCTTCGATTCGGCGTCATCGGAGCCGTCTCAAGGGGGCGAGGCGGCGGTGCGCGACGGATCCGGCGGCGGCGGCTCGGGCGTCACCGCTTCGAGATCGCGCCTGGCGGTCCCTGCAAAGCGGCTCGAGGGATAACGGGCGATGAGGTACTGCAAGGTCTCGCGCCAAGCCCGCTCGTCGCCGTTCTTCTTGAACTCCACCGCGAGCTCGTAGAGGGCCTGCCCCGGCGTCTCCTCGATCGCGCGGCTGGGATCCGGCTCGCTCGAGCACTGGAATGGAGCGCCGCTCAGCGCGGCGCTCAACATCACCAAGGCACCCCAGCGAGCCACCGCACAAGCGTAGTACATGCAGCCACGAGTTCGAAATCGTTGCACCCCTCGGCGCGACCGGCGCTCTTAGATCCCCAGCGGATCGGGCGGCGGCGCCGGCGGCGGCGGCTTGGGGGGGACGGGCGCGACGGACGGGCGGGCTACCGGTGGCGGCGGGAGGGGCGCTGGGGGCGGTCGGGGCGGGGCGACCGGTGAACGTGGGGGGGGCGGCGGGGGCGACGCCTCCGCGCTCCCCTCGGCGCTGGGCTTGGCGCTGGGGTCGCGCGCCGGCTCCACCGCTCTGGAGGACGTCGGCGCCGACGAGGGCGACGGGGCGGGGGCGCTCGAGGCGTCGCGCGGCGCGCTCGTGACCGCGGCCGGGCTCGCCATCGGATCGCGCGCGTCGCCGTCACGCGACGCCACGTAGAGGCCCCCCGCCGCGCCGGCCGCGAGGCACACGGCGCCGATGATGCCTCCCACGAGCACCCGGCGGCGACCTGGCGCGGTGGTGGCGGCGAGCGGATCGAGCGTCTCGAGGCCGAGCCCGTCGACCGACTGCGCGGCGGACGACTGCGCGGCGGACGACTGCGCGGCGGACGACTGCGCGAGCGACGACTGCCCCGAGGGCGACGCGGTGGGGATCGGGGGTGCGGCGACGTTCGCGCCGGAGATCTCGGTCACCTCGAGCTCGGCGAGCCCGCTCGCGGCGCCTGCGCCGCTCTCGGTCGCGTCCGGCCCGCTCGCCTCCCGCGGCGCGACGCCAGGGGGCGTGTCGTCGAAGGGGGTGGCCTTGGCCGACGCACCGTGGGCCGGCTCGTGGGTGGTGGACTGGGGCGCCGGCGCCCTCTCTGCCGCCGCGGGAGGTTGCATCGCGGGGGTGCCGGCCGGGCGCGTGGAGAGGCCTGGTGGCGGCAGCGGCGGGGGCACCGACGGCCGCGGCAGCTGCGGCATGCTGAGGCGCCCCGTCAGCACCTGGCGGAGCGCGTTCGTGAGCTCCTTGGCCGACTGGAAGCGCTCATCCGGATCGCGGGCCTGCGCCTTGTGGAACCACGCGTCGAAGCCGGGGGGGACGCGGGTGAGGTGGGAAGGGATGGGCTGGGGACGGGAGCAGATCTGCAGCACCAGATCGCCGAGCGAGTCGCTCTGATAGGGCCGCCGGCCCACGATGCACTCGAAGGTGATGACCGCCATCGCCCACAGATCGGAGCGGTGATCCACGTCCTTCTGCCCCGTCGCCTGCTCTGGGCTCATGTAATACGGCGTCCCGAGCAGCGCGCCGGTCTGCGTCTGCGGGCTCTCGCCGGTGGTGTTGAGCGACCACACCGAGGTCTTCGCGATCCCGAAGTCGAGCACCTTGGCGATGATCTCGTCGTCGTTGAGCACCAAGAAGATGTTGTCCGGCTTCAGATCGCGATGAACGATGCCCGCGTCGTGCGCCTTCTGCATGGCCCGGCCCACGTGGGTCATGATGGTGGCCGTCTCGGTGGCGCTGAGCTTTCGACCCGACTTCAGCCGGCGATGGAGGCTCTCGCCCTCCAACACCTCCATGGCGATGAAGGCGATGTCTCCGTCCTGACCGTGGTCGAGGATCTGCACCACGTGCGGGCTGCGCAGCATCGCCGCCGCCTTCGCCTCGCGCATGAAGCGCGCCACCGAGTTCTTGTTCTTGGCGACGTCGGGCTTGATCACCTTCAGGGCCACCGTCGACAAGAGCGAGAGGTGGTCGCAACGCCACACCGAGCCCATGCCGCCGCGCCCCAGCAGCTTGACCAAGCGGTACTTGCCGGCGATGACTTGGCCGGCTTCCACCCCGAGATCGTCGCTCATCATCCACCCGCGCCCAGGCGCCAGGCCCTAGCGTACCGCGTGTTCACGATGGGGGCGATTCCAGAGCGACGGCCACCTCAAATCAGGCCCGCGAGCGGAGAGCTCGCGCTCGCGTGGAGCCGGCGTGGCATGCGGCCGGCGCAAAACGCCAGCCGCCCCGCCTCGACCGCGAGCCGCATGGCCCGGGCCATCATCACCGGCTGCTCGGCGGCGGCGATGGCGGTGTTCATGAGCACGCCGTCGCACCCGAGCTCCATGGCCACCGCCGCGTCGCTCGCGGTCCCCACCCCCGCGTCGACGATGACCGGCACCTTCGCCTGCTCGATGATGATCCGCAGGTTGTACGGGTTGCGGATGCCGAGCCCCGAGCCGATGGGCGCCGCGAGCGGCATCACCGCCGCGCAGCCGAGCTCCTCGAGCTGGCGGCACACGACGGGATCGTCGGTGCAGTAGGGCAGCACGGTGAACCCCTCGCCGACGAGGATCTTCGCCGCCTCCATCGTCTTGTTGTTGTCCGGAAAGAGCGTCCGCTCGTCACCGATCACCTCGAGCTTCACGAGATCGCTCAGCCCGAGCTCACGGGCGAGGCGACAGGTGCGCACCGCGTCCTCGACCGTGTAGCAGCCTGCGGTGTTCGGCAGGAGCACCCAGCGCGGCCGCCCCTCGGCGTCCTTCGCGGTCAACAGGCCCATCATCGAGCCGGCCTCACGCTCCTTCAGGTTCACGCGACGCAGCGCCACCGTCACCACCTCGGCCCCGGAGGCCTCGAGCGCCTCGCGGGTCTGCGTCAGATCGGCGTACTTCCCGGTACCGACGAAGAGGCGCGACGAGAAGGTGTGCTCACCGATACGCAGCGGATCCGTAGCCATGGCCGCGGCTTAGCATGGGCACGCCATCGGTACACCCACCCGCGGCACCACGACACGACGCGTCAGTCGTAGGGCTCGTCGTCGGCCTCGTTGGCGGGGGACGTGGGCGGCGGGACCGCGCCCGGATCCTGGTCCCGATCGCCGCCGGGGCTCACGTCGTCTTCGTCGTGATCGTCGTCATCGTCGTCATCGTCGTTCGGCGGAGCCTCGTCCGGATCGCCCAGGCGCCGGATCCACAAGACGTCGTCCCCGCCGCCGCGCCCCGGCTCGAGCACCCAGAGGAGCCCCTCGCAGGCGAGCTCGGTGCGACCGGCGTTGTCCGTCCCTCCGTTGCAGGTCTGCCCTTGCTCGAAGACCAGGGCGGTGACCCGCGACACGAACGCCGCCGTCGCACGCCTGATCTGGGCCTCCCCATCCGACGACGCGCGCGCGCTCCGCGCCTCCTCGGTGGCGAGCAAGATCCCGGAGCCGGTGAGCGTCACCCCCGAGACGCGCCAGCGCTCGTCGAGCTCCACCGCCAGGAGGAACGCGATCGTCCGGTTCTCCATCTTGCCCTTCCCCGGCACGACAAAGCTCTGCTCGACCGCCTTGACGCAGGTGTGCCGCCCGGGGCGCCCGGGGACCATCTCGCAGCGCGGCTGGGGTAGGCCGAGGAACAAGCGCGTCACCAGCGCCTTGGGCGCCTCGGACAGCGGCCGCGACCACACCCCCGGCTCGAGGAACGCGTGCGTCCACCACGTGAGCAGGCGCGCCGCGCTCTCACGCTTGTCGCGCTCGCTGTCGAGGCGCCTGCCGGTGGCGAGGGCCTGCCGCGCGTCGATGGAGTCGCGGCGCTTCTCATCGCGCAAGGTGAGGAGCAGCTCCACCGCCTCCTTGGCATGCGGCCCGTCGGGGAGGGCGCGCAGATACGCCTCGAGCCCCTTCGCGCTGCGTTTGCGGATCTTGAAGAACACGGGCTCGGCCTGCTCGAAGTAGCGGCGCAGTCGCTCGGCGTATTGACCGTCCGGGCGCTTCTCGAGGTACTCCCAGGCCGCGGCCAGGCGGGTGTCGATGTCCTCGGCCACCCGCACCCGCCGATAGTCGGCGTAGTCGCCGCTCGTCGCGATGAAGGTGCGGCTCGCGTTGCACCCGATCGCGGCCACGAGGAGGACGACGAGGCTCAGACCTCGCGCCATCGCTGCGCTCATGGTCGGCCCTCCACCGGGCAGAAGTTGCACTCGGTGGGCACCGTTGGCGCCGCGTCGTCCACGTAGCCCGCGTAGTCGCCGCACGACGCCGCCCGCAGCGCGTTGAGACACACCTCGCCGTCGTGCACGAGCGGGAAGCAGTGCTCCTCGAAGGTCGTCTGCTCGAGATCGTCGTCGCACGCGTCTTCGCAGCGCACGGTCGACAGACCGCACTCCGCGCAGCGGTTGCAGTCGATGAACTCCTTCTCGCGGAAGAACTTCTCCGGATCGAGCTCGACCACGTCCTGCCCGCAGCTCCCGATGTCGCCTACCGTCGGGCCGGCGAGGACCAACAGCGAGAGCGTGATGATCGGCACCCCTTCGCGACGCTTCATGGCAACACCTCGAAGTCGACGATGAGCCCCCCCTGGAGCGACAGCACCGGCACCGCCGTCACCTCCGCCTCGTAGGTTCCGGCGCCGTAGAAGAGGTTCCCCACGAGCTCCGAGGTGAGGCCCAGCGCGCCCGTGAAGAAGTACGACACGCCCAGCGCGAGCTCGCCGCCGGCGTTGGCGTCGGGTGCGGTGAGCAGCGACACCCCCAGGCGACCATGGAACATCCACGCCGACGGACCGCGGTAGAGCGCGAGGTAGCTGACGCTGAACGCTTGCTGCGACACCCCCTCGGCCGCGATCGAGAAGTGGAGCGCCCCACCGTGCTGGAGACCATCGGGCTCGCCGAAGGTGGCGCCGAGCGACAGATCCACGTAGCCGGCGGTGAGCGAGATCGACTCGGCGTCGTCGCCGAGCTGATCGCTGAGGCGGAAGGGGTTGTTGAAGCGAAACCCCTTCCCTCCCCCCAAGGCAAACAGGACCCGTCCGTAGCCGCCGCCCTCTCGGTCGAGGCGGCGGTACGTCGCGAGCTCCTCGGCGGTCACCTCCCCATCCACACCGTCGTCGCCCGGCGCGGCCGGCGGCTCGGGCTCGGGCTCGGCGAGCGCGGGACGCGGGGCCAGCGACGAGAGCAACACGCCGAGCGCGAGCAGCGCTCCTCGCGTCTTCGAGCCCGCGCGCAGCACCTTGCGGGCGAGCGTGGACAGGGGCACGTCGTCGGGCGCGCAGAAGGCGAGGCCATCGTAGACCCCTTCGGGCGGCTCGGGGAGCCGCCACGGTCGCCGGGGTCTCGCTCGCTGCACGCAGATCTCGAGCCGGCGGTGGGTGAGCGCGTGTCGCACGAGGCCCGCGTCTTCGAGCTTGGCCCGCCGCGACACGCCGAGCGCCGCCAGCGCGCCGCGCGCCGACGCGACGCCCTCCGCCGCCACCATCGGGGGCTCCCACAAGCCGCCGAACAGACCGCTCGGGGCGCGCCGCGCGAGCAACACCCCGTCGACGCAGGTGGCCACCACGGCCACGAGCGCGACCGAGGGCGCGACACGCTTTGGTCTCGTGCGTGGCAGCGCCTCGGGGTCGCCGTCGCGATGGGCCTGGCACGCGCTCTCGAGCGGGCAGCGCGGGCACTGGGGGCCCCGAGGCGTGCACAACGTGGCCCCGAGCTCCATGAGCGCCTGGTTCAGCTCGCCCGGCGCGTCGTCGGGGACGAGCGCGGCGGCGAGCGCCCACAAGCGACGCTGGGTCGGTCCAGCGCTCACGTCGTCGTGGATGCCGAACACGCGCGCGAGCACCCGCGTGACGTTGCCGTCGACCACGGGCGTGGGCTCCGAGAAGGCGATGCTCGCGATCGCGCCCGCAGTGTAGCGTCCGATCCCAGGGAGGCGCATGAGCGCGTCGCTCTCGCGCGGGAGCTCCCCTCCGTAGCGCGCCACCACCTCGCGGGCAGCGAGGTGCAACGCGCGCGCGCGGCGGTAGTAACCGAGCCCGCTCCACGCCGCGAGCACCTCCTCGAGCTCGGCCGCCGCGAGGTCGCACAGGCGCGGGAACCGCGCCAGAAAGCGCGCGTAGTACGGCACCACCGTGTCCACGCGCGTCTGCTGGAGCATCACCTCACTGAGCCAGATCGCGTACGGATCGCGGGTTCGCCGCCAGGGCAAATCGCGCTTGTCTCGTTGATACCACCGCAACAAGCGCTCGCGGAGGCGCCGTGCTCCCGCGCCTGAGAGCGCCCCGTCGCTCTCTGACCTGGGCGAGGCCAAAGGGGCCGCGGCGGCGCGATCCACCGGCCTCGGGGGCGACGGGGCTTGCCCGGACGTAGCCGTCATCGCGCCCTTCGAACGCCCTGGGTCAGCCTCGGCACGCGCGCTCGACGTCGTCGGCGGCCTTCGGGATCGCGGCCGAGAGGTTCTCGTGCCCAAGAGCGGTGATCAACAGGTCGTCTTCGATCCGAACGCCGATCCCGCGATACTCGGCGGGCGCCACGTCGTCCTCCCTGCCGACGTAGATCCCAGGCTCCACCGTGAGCACCATGCCCGGCTCGAGCGGACGCGCCGCGCCGTCGACGAAGTACGCGCCCACGTCGTGCACGTCCATGCCCAGCCAGTGGCTGGTGCGGTGCATGAAGAACCGTCGATACTTCTCCGACTCGAGGTTCTCCTCCCGGGTGCCCGTGAGCAGCCCGATCGCGATCATGCCGTCGACCAGCGCGTGGAGGCACGCCTCGTGGATCTTCTCGATCGTGGAGCCGGGGCGCGTGGCCTCGAGCGCCGCGTGCTGCGCAGCGAGCACCGCCTCGTACACCCGCCGCTGGGGCTCGCTGAACTTTCCGTTCACCGGAAATGTGCGCGTCACGTCCGCCGCGTAGTAGCCATACTCGCAGCCGGCATCGACCAGGAGCAGATCGCCGTCCTCGAGCCGCCGGTTGTTGGCGTGGTAGTGGAGCACGGTCGCGTTCGGTCCCGACCCGATGATCGGTGTGTAGGCCGGCCGCTCCGAGCCGTGGCGGCGAAACACCTCGCGCATCGAGGCCTCCACCTCGTACTCGTTGCGCCCTGGCTCGGCGAGGCGCATGGCCACCGCGTGGGCCTCGGCGGTGATGGCCGAGGCCCTCCTCATGGCCTCGAGCTCCACCTCGTCCTTGAACAGGCGCATCTCGTGCCAGATCGGCTCCGGATGATGGATGCTCTTCGGCCACGGCTTGACGTTGCGCCCGCGACCGCGCGCGGTGGAAATGGCCCCGAGCAGCTTGCCGTCGAGGTCGGGCCGCTTCCCGAGCTCGAAGTAGAGGTTCTCCGCGCCGGCGATGTAGCGCCCGATCCTCTCGTCGAGCTCCGCGATCGGAAACGTCGCGTCCACCCCGCAGCGCTCCTTGGCCTGCTCCACGCCCGCGCGGGCCCCGTCCCACACCTCGCGCTCCGGATCGCGGGGGCGAACGAACATCACCGCACGATGCTCGGGATGCACCGTGGTGAGGATCAGCACCGACTCCGGCTCGTCGAAGCCGGTGAAGTAGAAGAAGTCGGAGTCCTGGCGGTACTCGTGCTCCACGTCGTTGTTCCGAATCGTCACCGGGGCGGCCGGGATCACGGCCACGCCCTCGATACGCTCGAGTACTCGGTTGCGTCGCGTCGCAAACGGCTCCATCGGTCTTGCAGCTTAGCGGTACATTGCAGAGCCGGCTACCGCGTCCAACGATGCTCCGCTCCTCCCGCCCTCCGCCCCGCTCCCGCGCCTCGCGCGCTCCCCTCCCATGGATCGCGGCGGTTGTCCTCCTCGTGGCTTGCGAGGAGGCCCCGCCGCCCTGGGCCGCGCCGGCAGACGGCGGCGTGCTCGACGAGTCGCAGCCGTTCCTCCCCTCCGACCGCCACGACGGCTGGCTGCTCGACGCCGGCTTCGACGACCTCGCCGGGGAGGACGGCGGCGCCGAGGACGGCAGTGTCGGCGACGCGACGGCGGCCGACGCCGGCGGGCCCCCGGCGGAACCAGCGAGCCGAGTGGGGGGGCTGTGGGCCAGCTGCTACCGAGGATTCGAGACGTCGGGCGTGCCGAAACGCGACGTCACGCGCCTCGCGCTCAGCTGCGGGCCCGTGAGCGGCATGCAGCAGCTCGGCGCGACGGTGGGCGGCCCCTTGGGGCCCGACGCGAGCGCCGAGCACCGCATCGAGGCGGCCAAGGGAGACTGCTTCCGCGTGTTCGCCTGCGCCGCCGGCCCGAGCGCGCTCACGGTCACGGTGCAGAACGGCGCCGGGACGTCGGTGGCGGAGGCGGTCGGGGAGAGCTGGGTCGTGGTCGACCGCGAGCGCCCTCTCTGCACCTTCGACCAGACCACGTTCGTGGTGCGGGTAGCGGGCGAGGGACGAGGGGCCTACGCGCTTCAAGTCTGGCAGCTGTCGCCGAGCAAGGCTAGATAGGCACCACCAGCGGGGCCGAGCTTCCGGGGGTGACCACCATGAACGACGACGATGCACCAGACCGAAGCGCCGACTTCGACGCCTTCGACGATGACCACGACGTGGATCCGGAGCGCCGGCGGCGGTTCGAGCGCACGGTCCCCGAGGTGTTCCGACGGGTGATCGAGCGTGCCCTCGAGGCGGGCGTGGAGAAGCTCACCGAAGCCCCCGAGAACCTCCGCGATCTCGTGAACGAGCTCAAGCTCCCCAAGGAGGCCACTGGCTACATCTACGACCAGATCGACGACACCAAGAAGGGCGTGTACCGCATCGTCGCCAAGGAGATCCGCGACGTGCTCGAGCACATCAACTTCGCCGACGAGATCGCGGAGGTGCTCACCAAGCTCCAGTTCGAGGTGAACACGACGATCCGCTTCGTGCCCAACGAGCGCCACGAGGGCGACGACGACGGAGAGCCCGCGGGGGCAGACAAGGGGGAGCGGGGGGACAAGCCCAGGGCGGGTCACGGCGCGGACGACGCGCGCGACAAGCGCCCGAGCCGCATCCCACGCCCCCAGGTCGTCTCCAAAGTGGTGATGAAGGCCAGGGAAGCGCTCAAGCCCAAAGACTGAACGAGAACGAGCATGACCAAACCCACCCGAGCAGCCAGCGAGGTCGACGCGTATTGCACCAAGTGCAAGATGGATCTCAACCACCGCATCATCGCGATGGACGGCCCGAAGATCGTCCGCGTCGAGTGCCTCACCTGTCGTGGCCACCACAACTACCGCAAGCCGATGTCGGAGCGCGACGAGCCCACGCCCCGCTCGGGCCGCACGCGCACCGCGTCGTCGAGCCCGCCGCGGCGCGCGAGCGTCTCCGACCACAAGAAGACGTGGGAAAAGGCGATCATGGGCCGCTCCCCGGACGACTTCACCGCGTACAACATCACGCGGGTGTTCCAGGTGGGGCAGCTCGTCCGTCACAAGAAGTTCGGTGACGGCGTGGTCACCGAGCTGATGGACGGCGGCAAGATCCAGGTCGTCTTCGAGCCAGGCCCGAAGATGCTCGTGCACGGCCGCTGACGGAGGGGACGGGCGTCCCCCCGCCCAATCCAGCACGCGTCACGCGCTCGACGGCAACCCGAGCGCGACGATCTCATGAGCGAGGCCCGCGCAGCGAAAGGCCAGGTTTTGCGCCTCCACCTCGGCTTCGCCGCGACGCCCGTTCGCAAGGAGCCAGCGGAGATAGAGCACGCGCACGTGCGGCTCAATCGCCACCGGCCACCGCGCGAACTCGTCGGCGTCCCAGCTCGCGAAGTCCGGGTCGCGCGCCGCTCGCGCACGAAACAGCGGCCACGCCAATGGATCGGTGTGCGGCAGGTTGGCGTCGGTGCTCGCGGCCACCGCCTCCGCGGCTGCCGCCCAGCTCTCATGCTCGCCGACGAGCGGTCCGAGGGCGCGAATCCAGGCGAGCTGCTCGGTGCTCGGAGCCAACAGCAACACCTCCATCGGATCCGACTGCGCTTCTTGTTCGGCGGCAGGTCCTCCCGTGTAGGTCACCGTCGCCTGATAGACCCCGGGGCTCATCCCCGTGGGCAACAGCTCGCCCAGATCCACCAGCGTTCGGCGCGACCCTCCGAAGTCGAGATCGAAGCACCGATGACGAGCGTGATCCAGAAACGAGGCCTGCGGACGCACGTCGACCACCACCTCGCGTTCGTGACCGCGCTCGAGCCGCAGCCCCAAGAGAGCGCGCGTTCCGTGATCGTCGGGCAACGCGAGCTCGCTGAAGGCGTCATCCGGCGATGAGGGCGTGATCGTCAACGCCGCGTACCACGGCATCCCGAGCACCTGCTCACGCTGCCACGCCACCCGCAAGGGTGCGAGCCGCGGCGGGTTCGCGAAGATGCTCGCCAAGAGCTCGTCGTCGCTGAGGTCCTCTTCCACCATGCTCATCCTCACCAGTCGAGCTGCGAGAGCACCTGATTGTCCTGCAACATCACCCGACGAATCTGCGCGACGTGCAGCCCGCACAAGCACCCGCCAGCGAAATCCTGTGTGCCGGGGAGGAAGCGGTTGTCGCGACGAAGCGCGTGGAAGTTGTAGTTCATCGCACACGACCCCCGCATCCCGTGGGTATACCCCCACTGGGCACACTTGTGCGGCACCCCGAACGCATGCGCGAACTCGTGCACGATGGTTCGCGTGAGGTTCGGCTCGAACGAGCTATCGATCGCACCCGTCCTCGGATCGCGGCTCCGCGGGTCCCAGGAGCCGACCACGAGCCGTCCCGCGGTGACAAACGAGCCCTCGGTCGTGGTCACGTCCGGCACCGCGGGCGAAACCCCGAGCAGGGTGGGCCCATGCGCTACGATGTAGAGCGTGACCGTGGACCCGTCGGCGATCCCGTAATCGGCGGCGCCGAAGTCCGACCTCGTCACCGCGCGGAGATCGCCGTCTTTGGCGACGAACGCTAGGTACATGTCGTCCAAGCCCAGGGTGATCGCGACGCGTGCTCGGCGCCGCCTCGAGTTCCGCACGGGGAACTTGAGCCACTTCGGGACACCGTCGCGTTCGCCGAACGCCACGAGGATCTGCCTGACCCGCGACACCGAGAACTGCGACGAGCTCGTGCCCGCCCCTCCGCTCGGCGTGTCCGTCGCCTCCGTACCCATGTTGACCTGCAGCGCCTCCGGCAAGACAACGGCCGCAGTCCCACCGCGAACGTGCAGCGTCGTGGTCCCTTGCCAGGCACGGTTGTACCCGAGGAGATCCACGGGATGGAGGAGCAGCGCCGCGCCCAGCGTGAAGTAGCCCGGCTTCCCGCGGTTCGGGAACATCGCCGCGTCATCGGCGAACCGCGCCGCCGCGTCGCCCGCCTGATCGTAGTCGTAGCCGAGATCGCGCTCGAGAACCCAGTCGGCAGGCGCTGCCCCTCCAGCCTCCTCGGCGTAGCTCGAGCTAGGAACGGGGCGCGCCGACAAGACGTCGAAGTCGAGCTGCACGCAAGCCGCGGCGTACGCTTCGCCCACCTTGGGCAGCGCCGCCGCGAAGCTGAGCGAGCCCACGAGCGGTCGATATTCGACGACGATCCGCTGCCACATCGTGATCATGCCCGTCACGTCGTCCACCGAGATGATGCCAGACTCGGACTCCGACACGACCGCGGCCGTGAGCACGAAGCGGTCCCCCGCCTCGTTCGGCAGGTGGATGCGCACGCGGCTCTCGCCTTCGTGAATCTTCGTGGTGACCGACGTCTCCGTGACGTTGCTCAGCTCGAAATTGCCGAGCGCCTCCCACGCTTGGGCCGGATAGCAGCGCCCGCGGTTCTGCCGCTCTTCCGAGCCCGAAGGAGGCCATCGCGGTCCGTTCGCCGGCGTCCGGGACGTGAACGTTTCATCACGCGAGGGCTTGCGGAGCTCGCCCAACACCTCGCGCCGCACGCCCGGATCCTCCACGATCGGATCGTCGGGCACCGTCACCGACCACAGGAGCTCGGCGTCCGCTGGGAGTCTGAGGCGTGCCATCTTCACCTCGGTGCGCACGTCGATGTACTGCACCGGCGTGCCGGCGCTCCTCGCGGGCCACTCTCCGGCCGGCGTGCGATTCAGGTACGCACGCCCCCCCTCCTGCCGGTAGCCCGTCGTCCTGTGACGCGAGAACCGCAGAGGCTCCATCGGCCCCGAGTCCTCCGTGCACACCGTCCCCAGCGGCACCGCCACCCTGCCCGACGGCGTGGGCGTCACCGCCTCCCAAACCCCATCCATCTCGGTGATCGTCACCCTCGCGATGGGTACGTGGCCCTGCCGGATCACCACCGCCGTGTGCGGCCCATCGGGATCGCTGCGCGGCGCCACCGCGAGCCCGGTCCTGTCGCTCTCGACCGTCCACGCGACCGTGAGCGTCATCCCGTCACCGCTGAATGTCTGCTGGAACCCACCCAGCCGATGCGCTGCGAAGGGGACGCTGCCGCTCACCGCGCCGAGCAGGTCGGGCGGATCCGTGTCGCGATCCGCCCACAGCTCCAGGCGCACCGGCACCGCCCCCGACTCATCGTAGCGCCCTCGATAGACCCAGCGGCCCGCTTCGGCGCCGCCGCGGAAGTCGAGCCGCGTCGATCCCGCCGCGAGGGGCGCACTCCGACCGACGAAGCGCGGTCCGAGCCGGGCCACGAAGTAAGGTCCGAAGGCGTCCGCACCCGAGCACGCATCACTCGAAAACTCCACCTCAAGGAGCTCGATGGCGACGAGGGAGGCGGACACGTGGGCGCATCAACGGCCCGATTCGCGTCGGCGTCAAGCACATCAAGCGCGCCCGCTTCGAGCGCGAGCGGCAAGGTACGACGCGCCCGCGAAGCCCGCCCAGCCGCCACCGACCCGAGCGACCGCCACGTCTCGACACCCCGGCACGACACCGAACGGCGCCACCCGCGCCGCTCGCCGTCTCGCGCCGCGCAGCCGCCCCGCTGGACACCGCTTCAGTTGGCGGCCAGCTGATCGGTGTCCTTCTCGATGTCGCCGGTCCAGGCGCGATCGTCGAGGTTGCCCTCGCCCTTGTTGCCCGCCTTGGCCTGCCGTTGGCGCTCCACGAGATCGGCGTGGGTGGTGAACGCGTCGAGGCTCTTGCCGATGAAGTCGGTGAGGCGCAAAAAGCCATGCTCCTGCATGAACGCCGTCACTCCCTGCTCGAGGTTCTTCACCATCTTGTAGCCCTGCAGCATCGCCCCGGTGCACACCTGAACGGTGTGGGCTCCGAGCAGCATGAACTGCACGCAGTCTTCGCCGGTCTCGATGCCGCCCATGCCCGAGATCTTCACGCCGGGCTTGGCCCGCGCGATCTCCATCACGTGCCGCAGCGCGATGGGACGCACTGCTTGGCCAGAGTAGCCGCCCGCCACCGTGTGCCCCTCCACGGTGGGCATGGGTCGCAGCGTCTTCAGATCCACGCCGATGATGGAGAGGATGGTGTTGATGGTGCTGATGCCGTCGGCGCCGCCTCGGATCGCGGCGAGAGCGGGCTCGGCCGGATTGCCAACGTTGGGCGTCATCTTGGCCCACACCGGGATGGTCGCGACCTCCTTCGCCCAGCCGACCACCTCCTGGACGAGGTCGGGGTTCTCGCCCATGGCCATGCCCATGCGACGCTCGGGGAGCCCATGGGGACACGACAGGTTGAGCTCGAAGCCATCCACGCCGGTCGCCTGGGTACGCTCCACGATCTCGTGCCACGCCTCGCGTCGATACTCCTCCATGATCGACGCGATCACCATTTTGCCGGGGTACTTCTTCTTGAGCGCGGCCAGCTCTTCGAGCCACACCTCAAAGGGCCGATCGCTGATGAGCTCGATGTTCTCGAAGCCGATGACCTCGCCCGTGTCGCGGCTCTTCAGCTTGCCGTAGCGCGGCGCGGTGTTCACCACCTTGCTCGCGTCGAGGCTGATGGTCTTGATCACGCAGCCGCCCCAACCGAGATCGAAGCTCTTCGCGATCACCCTCCCGTTGGTGCCTGGGGGCCCCGAGGCGAGAATGAAAGGGTTCTCGAACTTCATCCCGTTGACTTCGATGCTCAGGTCGACGTCGCTCACGTAGTCCTCCCGGTAGAGCCCTCACCCATAGCAGCCCTCCGACGGGGGCGCTAATCCGACGAACCCCGCGCGTGGCGCGCTGAGCCGGTGCGGGGCGCCCGCTGCGGCGCTGCGGCGGCCTCCGGAGGCGAGCGCTTGGGGTCGACCGCGAGCGAGGGAGAGGGGGTCACGGGGTGACGGCGAGCTTGCCCTCGCGGTCGTCGGGCTTGATGCCCGACTTGGGGCCGTTCGGGCTCCGCGTGAGGTAGAAGAAGTCGCGCGTCGACGACTGCGACACGTACTCGTACTTCAGGTGATCGATGTGCGGGATGATCGTCGAGGTGACCATCGGCGGGAGCCCCTCGTGCACCTTCTCGTAGAACAGGAAGCGCGGGTAGCTGAAGTTGACGTCGAGCTCCGCCACCGCGTGGGCGCCGGCCGCCATCATGCCGCGGGCGAGCGACTGGGCGGTCATGGCCTCTCCGAGCCCGTACAAGAGCGTCTTGCCGTCTTCCGAGAGGCCGATCGCGCTCCGCCGGATCACGGTGTCGCCGCTCACCGTCGCGCCCCAGCCCTTGGCGTACTCGTTGTACTGCAAGAGCTTGTGCAGCTCGCCCTTTTCGCCGAGGCACGGAGGCGTCTGGCGATAAAAGCGCATCTTCGCCACCTCGTCCTTCATCTCCGACCAGGTCGCGATGCGGAAGGAGCCGTCTTCGTAGCGCGCGAAGGTGCAGGCGATGTCGCGGGGGGGCAAGAGCTCCACCCCGTTCACCATCATGCCGTATTGACCGTGGGTGGTCTTGAAGCCCCCGTTGAAGGCGGCCACCAACAGCTCGCGGTGCTCGACGGGGATGATGCCCGGACGATCGGCAAACTTGAGCTTGGTGGTCTGCGGCTCGGTGGTCCCGGGCAAGAGGTGCAGCTCGAGCGCGGCGGTGTCGATCGCGACGACCGCGAGCACGGCGAACGGGCGCCGCTCGTCGGGGTGCACCATCGCCTTGAACATCGGCGGCGGCTCGTCCTTGCGCGCGGGATCGAGGATCGGGATCCACTGGCCGTCGGCGGGCGCGGCGACCTTCTCGAACGGGGGCTTGAACGGCGCCGGCGAGAACCGCGGCGCCGCGCTCCGCGCGGGCGCCTGGGCGGGGACGACGGGAGTCGCGGGGACGTCCCAGAGCGTGGTGGGGGCGTCGTCGCCGTGGCGCCAAACGTTGATGTCGTCTTGCAGCCCGTAGGCGGTGTCCTCCATCCAAGCCACCGCCCCCGGCCCGAGCACGGCGCGAATTCCATCCGCGATCGCGGGCCCGAGCCACTGCACCCGGTGCACCGCGATCCACAGCCCCAGCACCGCCACCGTGAGCACGGCGAGCCCGATCCCCAGCCGGCGCCGCCACTTCGACCATCGACCGGAATTCTTGGCTATTTTTGAGTCTTTAGGCATCGCTCGAACAAAACGCGTTCGGACAGTTTAGCCGACCGAGTCGTCGTACGCTCAATAATCGGGCGATGCTCCTCGACCCCTCGAAGACGGACCGACCGGAAAAGACCGACGCTCTCGAGAAGCGCGCTTGGGCGTTGGGGCGAGAAGCGCAACACGATGGGAGGGGTGCCCCGCGCGCAGCGTGGGGGGAGGGTGCGGAGCACCCTCCGGGAAACTCAAGAGCTGACCGGAAAAGGCGGAGTGGCGGGGTCGGTGGGTGGCTTCAGGTGGCGCGGAGCGCGGCGTGGAGGAAGGCGGTGGTGTCGTCTGGGGCGCCCTGCTCTCACGAGAAAGAGTGGCTCGACCCCGACAGCACCTCGGGGACCGCCCGCCCACGCCCGCTCTGCCGAGCCTCGCCGGACCGCGCCTCGAGGGCCCCGCGAGGCCATGTCGGTCGGACCTTCAGTGTGCGAGCGGTTCGGCGGAGGCGGCCGCGAGATCGACCACCCAGATCACAGCGTCGTCGGCAGGACGCCCGCCCGGCGGTCCCACCGCCACCTCGACCTTGTTGCCCGCCACCGCGCGCATGTACACGCGATACCCGACCGCGTCGTAGCCGAGGTTGCAGGTCACGCGACACATGCGCTGGTCGTCGGCGTCCATGTCCGGACCGCCGTCGACGTCGGCGTAGAGGATGGTGACGTCCGGCTTGGTGCAGGCCCCCATCTCGCGCCACACGTCGTAGCCCACGGAGGCGTCGAGCACCGTGAAGAGCTTGCCTCGTTTGGCGCGCCCGACGCGGTAGTTGAACGCAGCCCGATCGTCGTTCACCTCCGCTGGCGTGACCGGCTGGTATCGCATCGACAAGATCCCGAGCGAGGTGGCAAGCTTCACGGTCGGTGCGGCGACGTTCGTCTCGTCGGGCTCACGGAAGCGGTGGATGCGCACCCCCTCCGGCATCACCGCCGCGAGCCGCTCCTGGAGGAACGGGTGCATGCCGAGACGGCCGCCGAGCACCACACGCAGCTCGTCCCACGGG
Organism: uncultured Polyangiaceae bacterium; assembly: GCA_964401935.1. Taxonomy (GTDB): domain Bacteria; phylum Myxococcota_A; class Polyangia; order Polyangiales; family Polyangiaceae; genus JAPYTK01. The sequence continues at coordinate 40,589 of CAYOAL010000013.1, read as the reverse complement.
ATGTCACCGCGACACACCTGCCCGAGGCCATGATCGATGGCAGACTTGATCTTCACCGCGGCCTCGGAGATCTGCCCCCGGAGCCACTCGTGGAGCGCCGCCCGATCGATCATGATGCGCGCGTCGCGCACGTTGCCGTCCATCGAGAAGAGCTGCAGCTGATCCGGCACCGGCATGGGTCCCACCTTCTCGAGGATGGAGCGGATGGCGTCTTTGACGAGGCGCACGTTGGTCTGCGCGTCGAGGGTGGACACCAAGCGGTGCTCCGCCCCTTCGAGCGGCTCTTCCCCCGGGGGCAGCTCGAACGGGATGTTGTGCGTCTTCATCGACGTCGCGCTCGCGGCGTAGATCTTGTAGGCGAGCCGGTGCAGGAGCAGCTCCGAGCCGAAGTCGCTGAGCACGGTCGGCTCGACGTGCTCCACCACCTTCTCGTGGCCGGCCGCGGCCTCGTCGAGGGTGCCGTTGCGATAGTGACCGCAGAGCACCGAGGTCTCGCTCGCGCCCGCGTCGACCGAAACGAACGTGACAGGCTCCTCCCCCTTGGGGGCGATGCCAAACACGCGGAACGCGTAGGTGGCGAACGACAGCACGTTGGGCCCCGCGTCCACCACCTGCAACGTGTTGACGTCGTCGTACTCCACCATGCCGGCCGGCAAGCTGCGGAGGATACCGCGCCGGAACTCGCACAACACCTGCTCGCGCCGCGCCTTCGGCCAGCCGGTGGGCATGCCGATGGCGTAGCGCATGTGGATCCCGCGGCGACGCTCGTTGACGTGGATGCCGAGGTAGTAGGCGAAGAGCTCGAGCGGATCGAACGGATCGTCGGGGCCGATCCCCTCCTCGTCGATGACCGGCGGCGCGGGGCGCTGCAAGGTGGCGGTCGCGTCGAGATCCGAGCGGCCGCACAGCGACACCTTGTCGCCGCGCTCGAGCCGCGCCGGCAGCGCGCCGAGCTCGTTCACGGTCGACTTCATGCGCTGCGCGCGCTCCTTGCCGTGCACCGCGAGTCGCTCTTGCACCGCGTTCCCGACGAACACGTCCCCCCACTGCGTGAGCGGCAAGATCACGCGATCGCGCCAAGCCTTCACGGTACGCGGGAGGTGGTTGAACATCACCGCGCTCGGGATCTCGAAGTCGGCGGCCACCCGCGGCGCGTCGGCGGCACCCACCCGGATGAACTCATGGCGGTCACCGTCGCCGACGGCGACCACCGTGGTGCTCATGCCAATGTCGACGGCGACCCACGCCTCCTGCACGTCGAGGTGCGGGTCGCGACGCACCACCTCGGGAGGCACGACCTCCTTGTCGCTGGCGCGCCGACGCAGACCGACCACCCTGCCTTGACGCAGGATCGCGATGCGGCGGGTGCCGACGAAGCGGCTGCCCTGCCAGTAGCCCTTGCGCGGATCGGTGAGCACGTCGCTGCCGATGGGCGGGAGCTGGGCCACCACGGTGGGGAAGTTGTCGGCGATCAAATCGAGCCCCGAGCCAGCGTCGAAGCGCTCCACCTTGATCGGGGGGCTGTAGTAGTCCTGAGGGCCGTTGCCGTAGACGCGCGGCGTCGACTGGATCAGGTCGAGGTAGGGCAGGCTGCACGACTCCGAGGTGAGCCGATACTCCTGGTAGGTGCCCGTCGGCGAGATGATGTTCTCCATCTCCGGCGCGATGCGCGGCGCGTCGGCCGACAGCTCCGTGCCGAAGTACAGGAACTTCGTGGGAACATCCTCGGTGAAGGCCGCGATGCGCACCTCGTTGAAGCTCGCCCCTGGTTGCAAGGGCGGCAGGGGGAAGGTGTAGTCCAGCACCAGGATCGTCTGCCAATCCTGGCCCAGCATCGTGGACTCCCACATCACCACGAGGGTCGGGAAGACTCGCCCTTCCAGCGATACCAACCGCTCGGCTTCCTCGACGAATCTCGGCTCGATCGACAGCTCGTATTGAGACATGAGAAAAGCCCCGCGCTCTTCGGGAGCGCAAATCATGGCACAGCGCCCCTCGCGAGGGGTATCTCAGTACCAAAACCACTGGGGAATTGCATCCAGAAGCGATGTGGTGGGTGACGGAGCGGCGCCTCACGGAGCGGCTCCTACCTTGACTGACATCCGGGCCGACAGGACCCCCTTCGCGAGCCCGACCTCGGGCGGCGACAGCTCGAGTCGCAGGCCGTGGAGGGTGTGTCCGGCGACGGCCCGGATCAGGGCCGCGGTGTCGATGCCGAAGCGGGGGGGAGACGCGCGCATACGCTCGCTCACCAGGGGCAAGAGCTCCGACAGACACGGGGTCAGCTGCCACGCCGAGCGCGTTCCATCGGGCAGCGGCCCGACGCAGCTCACCTCCAGCGCGTCGAGCGACGCCGACAACGTGAGACGCGACGAGCCCGACGCCCCCCCGGCGAGCCGCATGGCGCCGGTGGCGTGCCCCATCACCTCACGCTCCCCCCAGCGCCCCACCGCCACGTTGGCCACCACCACGCGGTCGCCCACCAAGATCGGCGGGAGGCGGGGATCGAAGCCGGTGACCTCGAAGGCGAGGCCGCGCACGTCGTCGGGGAGCTGATCGAGGAGCTCGGTCGAGGTGCCCCAGCGCCGGAGCTGCCCGGTCTGCCACATGGCGTGGATCACGTGGTTGACCGCGTCGTTGTCGAGGGCCAGCTCCACCACCGCGCCGGTGGCGGCCGCGGGCAGCGGGGGGGGCTCCGAGCGCACGAGCGGGGGCCCGGTGATGGCGGGGTCGATCCGCGGCCCGCCGAGCGCGAGTCGGGCGCAGAGGCGCAGGCCGACGCCGTCGGGGCCCACCTCCGGGGGGCGCGCGAGGCGCAGCGCGATCTCGTGGGGCTCACCGGGGAACGGCGTGAGCGGCTCATGGAGGCGCGACAACGAGCGGTTGAGGGCGTCGAGCGCGGGTGTCACGCGGCGAGCCATCTCCGCGCGGGCGGTGGCGAGCACGATGCTCTCCTTCTGACCCTTGATGTAGCGCCACCACAGGTTGCCGAGCTGCACCTTCAAGGTGCCCTCGCACCGCGCACGGGCCGGTCCCGCGAAGAGCGGCTCGACCGGCCCCACGTGATCGACCACGAGGCGCCCCTCGGCGTCGGCCACGAGTCGGATGGTGGACGCCGCTCCCACCAAGGTCCCGTCGGGGAGGGTCGCCACCGCCTCCAGATCGATGGCGCCGCGCCGCGGGGTCATGCGGAGCGAGACCGATTTCGGGCGGGCGAGGTGCACGTTCTCGGTGAACCCGCAGGGCAGCGACATCGGGAGCACGCGATCGAGCTCGCGCCGCACGAGGGCGGTCAGCCCGTCCCCCGAGTGCTTCGGATCGAACACGCCAGGAGAGATGCGGGCCGCGATGCCGCACACGTCACTGCCCTCCGGCGCGAGCGGGCCGCGAAGCTCGGGGAGCGTGATGCTCCGATGCCAGCGCTGACCGTAGCTCACTCGCCAGGTGGTGAGGCGCAGCGCGTCGGTGCCCCACGAGTCGGTCGCGAGGCGCGCCTCGAGCTCTGGCGGGCCCACCGCGAGCGCCGGTGCCCGCGGCCCCACCGCGTACGGCTGGTCGCCCCGAAGCACACCGACCAGCCCCTCCGCGGGCGTCCGCCACCCCAACCAAAGGAGCAGCCCGAGCGCGCCCACGGCCACCGCGCCCACGAGCAGGTCGAGCGCGCTCCTCATGGCGCCGCGGCGTCGCCCTCCCCCGTGATGGCGTAGAGCAGCGCCACGCTCAGGAGCTCCAACACGACGACGAAGAGGGTGGCGTTCATGACCCCGGTGGTCATGGCTTGGGTGACCTGATCCGAGCGGTGCTTCGGCTCGCGCCCCTTGGCCACGACGATGGACGCGATGGCAAAGGCGTAGGCGACGATGAGCCACAGCCCGCGGTGGCGGTAGGGCAGCCGCTCCGGCGCGGGATCGAGGAAGTCGGCGGTGAGCACGGCGAGCGCGTTCGGCACCCGATATTCGGTGAACAAGAGGTAGCCGCCGCCGATCATCGAGGCCACGAACACGGCCGCGCTGCCGAGGTAGCCGAGCATCAGCGCCATCCACGCCGGAGCGTCGAGGTAGCGCTTGGGCTCGATGCCGAGGCCCTCGAGCGCGACCACCTGCCCCCCCAGACCGAGGCCGCCAAGCCACGCGTTCACCGCGCTGCCGCTCGTGGCCGCATACACGATCGCGCTCACCGGTGGAGCCAGCGCGAGGATGTACGAGCCCCCGATCATCGAGAGCATGACCGAGGGTTTGATGGCGGCGCTGATGTGCACCACGACGTAGGGCACCGTGACCCCGAGCAGCAAGGCCACGATCGCGTAGAAGAGCAGCGGGCGCAGCAAGCTCTGAACGATCGCGACCCAGAACACGCGCAACGACGCCGTGAACAGGCGCGGATCGAACGTGCGGGACAGGCCGGCCCCCGCCGCGGCGAGGGGCGCACCCCACGCTCTCACGAGCGCGGCGAGCCCTCGGAGGAGCGAACGCCCCCCCGCCCCACCGGTGCGGGCCGACGCCTGACCGAGGAGCGCCTCGACCCGCGCCTCCACCTCGACGAGGGCGGCGCCCCGCTCGGCGACACGCTCCTCGACCGGTCCCGCCCAGCCTTGCACCACGTCGATCAGACGCTCGCCGGTGGGGTCGAGGAAGAGGAGGCGATCCGAGGCCCCGGCAGCGAGGCTGAGGTCGTGGGTGATCACGAGGATCCCCACTCCGTGCTCGCGCGCCTGCGCGAGCAGGAGCTGAGCGAGGCGGCGGACGCCGAGGGGATCGAGACCGACCGAGGGTTCGTCGAGCACGAGGAGCTTGCGACCGGCCGCCAGCGCGCGCGCCACCGCCACGCGCTGCGCCTGACCGCCGCTGAGCGAGGCGACGGGCCGGGAGCCGAGCTCGACGGGCAGCTCCACCGCCGACAGCCAGTCTTCGGCGCTCGCGCCGTCGGCCGCGGCGAGGGCCACGTTGCCCCGCGTGTCGAGATGATCGAGGAGCGCGCCGCGTTGTGGCACGAACGCGGGTTCGACGAGCACCTCACGCTCACTCCAGGTGACGGAGAAGCCCTGGGCCCGCAGCGAGCGCGGCGCGAGCAGCGCGCGGAGCAGCGTGCTCTTGCCGCCGCCGGAGGGTCCGAGCAGGGCCACGATCTCTCCCGCGCGCACCTCGAGACTGGCGCCCTCCACCACGCGCGCGCCGCCCGGCAAGGCGACCGATAGATCGCGAACACGCACCAGCATGGGTGAGCACGTTACAGCGAACGCGCCGCGGCACACCGGGAAACGAGCCCCCTCCCCGTCACACTCGGCGCCGGCTCCGCGACGAGAGAGCCAGGAGGAAGCCATGGCAACAACGATCGCAAAGAGGCTGGCTCAGAGCACCGCGTGCTTGCTCATGTTGCTCTTGTCGACGCTCGCCCTCGGGCACGACGACACGGCACCGAGCACGTTCATGCAGCGTCCAATCCTGCGCACGCCCATCGCCACCACCACCACCTTCCTCGCCACCTTTCCCGATGGCCCCACGCGGCTCGACGCCGACGACGCGCTGGTGTGGGCGCTCCCTCCGGTGCTGGCGAGCGCGTCGCTGGCCGCGAGCGCCACCTCCCCTGCCCCCTTGCCGCTCTCGCTGATGCTCCACGGCATGTGCGGAGAGCCGGCGGGCGGCTGTCACGCCCTCGGCGCCGCGGGCCGCCACGACAGCTGGCTCGTGTGCCCGAGCGGCAACGTCCGCTGCGGCGACCAGTTCGACTGGCAAGGCGATGGGGAGCGAAAGGCGCGCCACCTCGACGCGACCGCGGCGCTCATGCGCGAGCGCTGGCCGACCCTCGTGGCACCTCCCGGCGACGACGTGCTCGTCGGTTTCTCGCGAGGCGCCTTCGTGGCCCGCGACGTGGCGTATGCGCGCCCCGGCCGCTACAAGGGCCTGGTGCTGATCGGCGCCGCCCTCACCCCCGACCCGCAGCGACTGAGAGACAACGGCGTGCGGCGCGTGGTCCTCGCCTCCGGCGACTACGACGACGCCCGCCCGACGATGCTGGCGGCCACCGCGCGCCTGTTGCGCGGCGGGGTGGAGGCGCGCTTCGTGTCGACCGGAAAGATCTGGCACCAGCTCCCCGAGAACCTCGAGCAGGTGCTCCGCGAACACCTCCTGTGGGTGCGCGCGGGGTAGGAGGCCCCCGGGCTCCGAGCGGCGATCGGACCCCACCTGGCTCTTGACGACAAAGCGGCCAGGACCGACCCTCGCTCCGATGATCTCGTGGAGCCAGAAACCGGAGGTGGCCGAGCGGCAGATGCAGGCCATCATCTTCTGTCTCGTCGCCTTCGGTTACATCGACAGCGACTTCGATCACGCCGAGAAGGAGTTCATCCGCGACCACATCGACAAGCTCGTCGCCGAACGCGCGCGCGCGCACGACGCGGCGACCCGCCCGGACATGATCGCGAAGTGGAGGCAACACTACCGCGAGGTGCTCGACGAGTACGACCGGGACATCCTCTCGCACTTCACCGAGTCGATCTTCGACGAGGAGAGCTCGCAAGACTTCGTCATCGCCAAGCTCAAGCTCGGCTGTTTCACGCTGCTGCGGGGTTTCGACGAGGGGGGGCGCGCGCAGATCCTGAAGACCATCGACGTGATGATGCACGCGGACGGCGTCATCCACCCCAACGAGGAGGCGTTCCGCGCCGACGTGCTGAAGCTCCTCGACGCCGAGGTCACCCTCGACGACGCCGAGCTCACCACCATCGAGGCGGGCACCATCGAGATCGAAGCGACCACCGAGCTCACCCCCCGATCCCTCGATCACCCGCTGCTCAAGCCCTCCGAGTGGGACTTCGCCGAGGACGGCGCCACCTTCGCCGCCCAAGCCGCCGGCGACATGGACCTTTTGTCGCGGGTGATGAGGAAGCTCGACGAGCAGCGCCAGCACGGCGGCGGACGACTCCTCGACGCAGGCTCGGTCACCGCGTTCACGAGCGGCGAGCCGTTCCTCGACGGCCACGTGTACGTGCTCCCCGCCAACCCCGCCAAGGAGGTCGACCTCCTCGTCATCGGCGATCTGCACGGCTGCTACTCGTGCCTCAAGGGAGCGCTGATGCAGGCCGACTTCTTCCAGAAGGTGGAAAACTACAAGATCAACCCGCACAAGCACCCTGCGCCCTATCTCGTGCTGCTCGGCGACTACATCGATCGTGGGCGCTTCAGCTACGCGGGGACGATGCGGGCGGTGATGCAGCTGTTCGCCAGCATGCCCGAGCACGTGTTCATGTTGCGCGGCAACCACGAATACTACGTGGAGATCCAGGGCCAGGTGCTCGCTCCGGTGCGACCGAGCGAGGCGATGGACAGCCTGCGCAAGAAGGCGTCGCGCGAGGTCTTGGCCGCGTACATGAACCTCTTCGAGGCGCTCCCCTCGATGCTCGTGTTCGACCGCACCCTCTTTGTGCACGGCGGCATCCCCCGCGACAAGACGATCCGCGACAAGCTCGTCGACGCGGCCTCGCTCAACCACAAAGACATCCGCTTCGAGATGCTCTGGAGCGACCCCGCCGACGCCGACGCCGTGCCCGACGAGCTCCAAGCCGAGAACGCGCGCTTCCCGTTCGGGCGGAAGCAGTTTCACGCGTTCATGTCGCGGCTCGGGCTCAAGACCATGGTGCGAGGGCACGAGCGGGTGCGCGAGGGCTTCAAGCGCAACTACGACGGCGACGACGGCACACTCTTGACGCTGTTCTCGGCTGGAGGCCGCACCAACTCGGATCTGCCGGAGAAGAGCAGCTACCGGGAGGTCACGCCGATGGCCCTCGACGTGAAGTACCGCGACGGCATCACCACCTTCACGCCCTTCCCCATCGACTTCGCGCGCTACAACGATCCGCAGCTCAACGCGTTCTTCCGCGGTTAGCCCACAGCACCGACCGCGCCGGCCTCACCCCATGCTCCTCGCCCTCGCCGCCGCGGCCATCGTGCCGGGTCTGATGCTGATGTGGTTCTTCCACGCGGCCGACGTGCACCGCGAGCCGCCGCGGGTGCTCTGGGCCTGCTTCGGCCTCGGCGTGCTCACCATCCCCGCCGTGCTCTTGTTGGTGTGGCCGGTGGCCGCGTTGAGCGGGATCGAAGAGCTCCAGAACCCCTACCTCAAGGGCACCCTCGACGCGTTCTTCATGGCCGCTATCCCCGAGGAGCTGCTCAAGTACGCGGTGGTGCTCGGCTACGCGTACCGCCACCGCGAGTTCGACGAGCCGATGGATGGCGTGGTGTACGGCGCGGCCGCCTCCCTCGGCTTCGCGACGCTCGAGAACGTGCTCTACGTGGGCTCGGGAGGCATGGGGGTGGCGGTGCTGCGTGCGCTCACCGCGGTGCCCGGTCACGCCGCGTGCGGGGTGATCATGGGCTACTTCGTGGGGCGGGCGAAGTTCGAGCCCTCGCGCCGAGGGAAGCTCCTCATCGCCGCGCTCGTCTGGCCCATCGTGGTACATGGCCTCTACGACGCGCCGCTCCTCATCTTCAAGGCGTTCGAGGAGCTCGAGATCGAGGCGACGGGGATTCACCAGACCTTCACCTTGCTCCTCTTGCTGTTCTGGTTGGTCGCGTTCGTCTTCGAGGTGGTCTGGGCCCTGCGACTCGCGAGCTCGCTCCGTCAGGCTCAGCTCTCCGCCCTCGTGCAGCAGGGACAGCCGGTCTACGGGCTCGTGTCGCCCCACTCGAGCCCCCGGCCCGCGGTGCTCCACCGCGCCGCTCCCGCACCGACGAGCTCGCGGGCCAAGGGCTGGCTTCAGCTCGCGGTGGGCATCGTGCTCGGCGGGCTCGGGGGCCTCCTCACGCTCGGGCTCACGCTGGTGCTCGCGAGCGGCAGCGTGAAGGAGGGCGAGCGCGTCGCCTTCGTCGTCGCGTTCGCGGTGCTCGGCCTGTTGCCGCTCGGCCTCGGGCTGCTGTCGTTCTGGTTCGGGATCAAGAACCTGAACGTCCGCGCCGCCCCGCCCGGGGCCCCCTCCGTGGTCATGCAACCACTTCGATAACGGCCGAGCTGCGGTCGGGTTCCGTTGACCCAACGCGCGGCCCGCGCGAAAGTTGCTGGCCGGGCTGCGCTTGTCCGCGCCCGCGGGAGGAAACGTGGCTGACGCATCGGACACGATGGAACCGGCACTCGCCAAGGCGATCGCCGCGATCGAGAAGGCCCCTGAGAACGAGGCGGGGTGGGACGCGCTCGAGCAGCTCGCCGACGAGCTGCAACAACCCGACCCGGTGTTCGACGCCTACCGCGCAGCGCTGGAAGGGGGCCTCCCCCGCAAGGTGGCGCCAGCGCTGGCCGACCGCGCGGTGAAGTTCTGCCAGGCCTGGTACATCGACACGCCAGAGGCGATGCCGAGCCTTCTATCCGTCGTCGTCGCCAAGTATCCGGAGATCGACTGGGCCTTCGAGCGGCTCGTGATGCACTACACCTCGGCCGCGAGCTGGGACGAGCTCTTGGCGCTCTACGACAAGGCGCTCGGCGTGACGCGCGCGGAGAAGAAGCGCCAGAAGCTCCTCGGCGAGGCGTCGGATCTCGCCAAAGACTTCGCAGATCAGCCGGACCGCGCCGCCGACTATCTGCAGCAGCTCCTCGAGCTCGATCCGGACAACGAGAAACACCAGAGCTCCCTCGAGCGCCTGCTCGAGCGGCGCGAGCGCTGGGACGAGCTCATCGCGCTGTGGCGCGATCAAATCCCCCGGCGACCGACCGAGGAGGCCCGCGCCGCACGGGCTCGCATCGCGAAGATCTCCCTCGAAAAGCTCGACGCACCGGAGCGCGCCGTCGCGGAGCTGCGCGAGCTGGTGGAGGAGAACCCCAGCCATCGCGAGGCCTGTGAGCAGCTCGAGCGGATTCTTGGCCTGAAGACCGCCCCGGCGGAGGTGCGCCGCGAGGCGCTGTCGCTCCTGCGCAAGACCTACGAGATCGTCGAGCGTCCCGAGGACGTGGTCCGCGTGCTCGAGACGGCGCTCGAGTTCGTGTCCGGCGACGACGCGCGCGCCCTGCGTCGCGAGGTGGGGAGCCGCCTCGCCATCCTCGGTCGCGACACCGAGGCCATGGCGCAATACGCCACCCTGTTGCGCGAAGCGCCCGGCGACTCCGACGCCAAGCGACAGCTCCGCAACCTCGCCAAGCGCAGCGAGCGGCGCGACCTGCACGCGGAGGCGCTCCTCGCCGCCGCCGCCGATGCCACCGATCCGACGCAACAGGTGGCGCTGCTCCTCGAGGCAGCCACGCTCAAGCACAGCGCCCTCGGCGACGTGGCCGGGGCCATCGCGCTCTATCAACAGGTGCTCGAGTCGGAGGGGGCCGAGCCGACCGAAGCGCTGCGCGCGGCCCAGCGCCTCGACCAGCTGCTCGCCGAAGCCGAGCGCCACGAAGAGCGCTTGGCCGTGCTCGAGAGCCTCTCCGCGCTGGAGCAGAGCCCATCGTTCCGCCGTCAAGTGCTCGGCGAGGCGGCGCGGCTCGCGGCGCGGCTCGGTGACGCCGAGCGGGCGCTGGGGTGCTGGCGCCAGATCTTGGAGGCGAGCCCCGACGACCTCGAGGCCCTCGACGCGAGCATCGAGCTGCTCGCTCGCCAGGAGCGCCACGCCGAGCTCGTCACGAGCCTGCGGCGGCGAGCGGCGGCGGCCGTGTCGCCTCATCAACGTCGCGCCGATTGGGTGCGAGTGGCCCGGGTTCAGGCCACCCACCTCGAAGACGTGCCCGCCGCCATCGCGACCTGGCTCGAGATCCGCGAGACGTGCGGAGAAGACAGTGAGGTGGTCGGCGAGCTCGACCAGCTGCTGACGCAGGCCGGGCGCTCCGACGAGCTCGCCGAGATCTTGGGCGGCGCCGTCGCGCGAGAGCTCGGCGACACCGCGACCCGAATCGTGCGACTCGCTGACGTGTCGGCCTCCGCGCTCGGGGACGACCAGCGAGCGGCCGAGCTCTACCGCCAGGCCCTCGTGCTCAACCCCGCCGACGCGGCGGCTCGGGAGGGGATGGCGCGGCTGCTCGAGGGGGGCGAGGCTCACCTCGCCGCCGAGGCGCTGTGGCGTGCGTTCGAGGCCACCGACGAGTGGGAGCGCCTGCTCGAGCTCGTTCCCGCGCGGGCGGCCGCGGAGAAAGACCTCGCCGCTCGCGCCCAGGTCTTCGCGGACGCGGCGCGGCTCCACGAGAAGCGCGCAGGCGATGGCAAGGCCGCCATCGTCGAGCTGAAGCGGGCGGTGCCGCTCGCGCCCAACCGCATCGATCTGCGGTCGATGTTGCTGCGCCTCGCCGAGGCCCACGGCGAGTGGGAGACGGCGGCCACCGCCCTCGCGGAGGCTGCCTCCACGCTCGTCGGCGAGGAGGACGCCGCCGCCGAGCTGCGCAAGCTCCAGGCCGAGATCGCGGAGAAGCACCTCGGGGACTACGACCGCGCGCTCGACGCGCACCTCGCAGCCACCGAGCTCGACCCCGACGACCTGATCGAGCTCGGGCACGTCGCGCGCTGCGCCGCACGCGCCGGGCGCTGGGACGCGGCCGGGCGCGCCGTGGTCGCGCACGCGCGCATCATCGGCCGCAGCGACGCGCGCCTCTTGCGCTGGCTCGAGGAGGGGGCAAAAGACGGCGACGCCTGGGCAGCGGCAGCCTCCGGCGTCGTGAAGGCGCTCGACGAGGCGTCCGCGTCGCTCGCGCCGGTGGTCGCGAGCGCGATCTACGGGGTCGCGGCCGAGTGGTATCGCGATCACGCGAGAGACCCCGAAGCGGCAACCCAGGCCGCCCAGCGGGCGGTCGCGCTGACACCGGAAGACCCCGCCGCCCTCTCCCGGCTGGTGACCCTTCAGCGCGAGAGCGCCGGCCCCGAGCTCGCCGACACCCTCTTGCTCATCGACAAGGTGGGCGATGAGCGGTCGCTGGACGCGCTCCGTGAGGCGGCCGACGTGGCCGCCGACGACGACGAGCGCGCGGTCGTCGTCCTCGAGAAGCTGTATCGCAAGGCGGCCTCCATGTGGCAGTCGAACGTGGAGCACGTTGGGTCGTACACGCCCGAGCACACCGCCCAGTGGGCCGTGGAGCAGCTCACCGATCGTCTCATCGCGCGCGGCGAACGCGAGCGCGCGGCGCGGCTGCTCTTGGCTGCCGGCGAGCTGCCCCTGCCCCCCCAGCGACGGGCCGACCTCAACCGGCGGGCCGCCGAGCAGCTCGTGGAGTGTAACCGCGCGTTGCCGGCCATCGAGGCCTATCGACGTGTCCTCGCCGATCAGCGAGACGATCTCGAGACCATCCGCAAGCTCGCCGACCTCTCCGAGCGCGAGGAGGCGAGGACCGGCAGCGTGGCGCTCCGCGAGCGCGAGCTCGAGCTCACCCAAGACGTCGGCGAGCGACTGCAGCTGCGGCTCGCGATCAGCCGCCGCGCCGCCGAGCTCGAGACGCGGAGCGGACGCGTCCAGGCGCTCCTCCGCAACCTCGAGGACGAGGTCGGACACGGGCCTTCGGTGGAGGCGCTCAGCGCCATCCTCACCGAGCGGGGGCACTACGACCGCCTCGCCGAGGTGCTCGAGGATCAGGCGACCAAGCTCGCTGCCGCCGGTGACGCCGAGAGCAGCGCGAGCCTGTGGGCCCGAGCCGCCGAGGTCGCCGAGCGGAGACTGAGCGATCTCGAGCGCGCGATGAACGCGCATCGCCAGGTCGTGTCGCTCACGCAAGCGAACCGATCGCTGGACGCGCTCGCCCGGCTCCACCTCGAGAAGGGGGAACCTGGAGAAGCGGCGAAGTGGCTGACGCGCCGCCTCGATGCAGCCGCCGCCGCCGAGCGGGTGCCCATCCTGCTCAAGCTCGCGCGCACCCACCAGCAGGCCGGCCGAGAAGGGGAAGCGGTCGCGACGCTGCAGACCGCCTTCACCGAGGCGCCCCAGAGCGCCGAGGTGCGCAAACAGCTGCTGCCGCTGTTGCGCCAGCGCGAAGACTACAAGGCGTTGGCCGCCGCCCTCGCGACGAGCGTCGAGCACGCCGCCGATGACGCCACCGTGCTCGCTTACGCACGGGAGGCCGCCGACATTTATTACAACCGGCTGAACGAGTCGGACAAGGCGGTCCCCGTGTTGCGCCGCGCGGTCGCGCTCGCCCCGGACGACCGCCTCCTCAAGCGCATGCTCGGCGATGGCCTCCGGGCCGCCAACGAGCTCGAGGAGGCACGTACGCTGTTGGCAGAGCTCATCGAGGCCTTCGGACGTCGCGGGTCGCGTGAGCGCGCCGAAGCCCACCTCTCGCTCGCCCAGGTGCTGCACGCGCTCGGCGAGCACGAGGCGGCGCTCGAGCAGCTCGACACCGCGTCCAAGATGGACGCCGACAACGTGGTGATCCTGCGCACCCTCGCCGAACAAGCGCGGGAGATCGGGCAGCTTCAGCGCGCCGAAGCCGCGCTCAGAACGTTGCTGCTCACCGCGCGCAGGATGCAGTCTGCGAGCGCCTCCGAGGTGCCGATAGGCGCGAGTGAGGTGCTCTTCGAGCTCAGCAGCATCGCGCGGGCCCGCGGCCAGGCGGCCCAGGCCGAGGAGCTGGCGGAGTCGGCCATCGAGTCGCTCGCCGACAACGACGCGCGCGCTCCGCAGCTGCAGCAGAAGCTCCGCGACCGCGGCGAGCACGAGCTGCTCTTGCGGCTGCTCGAGGCGCGCCTCGAGTACGTGCACAGCCCGTTCCGCCGCGGCGCCATCCTCGGCGAGCGGGCCGACGTGCTCCACAAGCTCGGACGCGCCGACGAGGCCTTCGAGACGCGCCTCCAGGCGACCGCCGCCGACCCCGGCTCTCCCCTGCTTCATGAGGGCCTGCGCGAGCTCGCCTCGAGCATCGGTGAGCTCGACAAGTATGTGGCGCACCTCGAGGGGCTCCTCGAGCGGTCGCGCCGCGACACCGACGCGATGATCCGCTGCGAGGTCATGCTCCGACTCGGTGAGGTGCACGAGAAGGAGCTCGAAGACTTCGACGCGGCCAGTGAGATGTACAACCAGGCGGAGGCCACCGGCGTGCGCGAGGTGGACGTGCTCAGGGCACGGGCCCGCATCGCGGGTGCCCGCGGCGACGAAGACGAGCAGATGCGCATCTTGGAGGAGCTCGCGAACCTCGGCGGCGATCAGGTCGAGACCCGCGCCGACGCGCTCTACCGGATCGCCGAGGTGCAGCTCGCCGCCGACGAGACGGTCGACCAAGGCCTCGACACCCTGCGCAAGGCCCTCGACGACCACCATCGCCCGGCCCGAGCGTGCAAGGTGCTCATGCGCGCCACCGAGCTTCACCCGACGCACGAGGGCCTGCTCGACGCGTACGAGACGGTGGCCCGCGACAGCGGCGACGACGCGATGCTGCTCCACTATCTGGAGCGCCGTGCGTCGCATGCGGCCGCCACCACCGATCACGTCCGCGAGGCCGTGAACAAGGCCCGTGAGCTCGGTGAGGCGGCCCGCGCCGAGCGCCTGATGGAGCGCGCCGTGGAGCTCGGCGCCGAGTCGAGCGCCGGCCTCTACTCCGTCGACTGGGCCTTGCTCGGCCTCGCCGAGCTCGCCAGAGAGCGGAGCGACGTGGAGGCGGCGGTGAAGTGGCTCGAGAAGGCGGCCGATGTGGCCGAGGCCGAGCCCTTGTTCACGCTCTGCCGAGCGGTGGCGGCCATCGCCGGCGCCGAGGGCCAAGGTGACCCCAAGGTGGCGGCCAAGCTCTACGAGAAGCTCCGTGAACGTGATCCGACGGCCCGCGAGGCGTGGCAGCCGCTCGTGGAGCTCTACGAGCGGCTCGACGACGTGGACGCGCTCGAGCGGGTGGTGAGAGAGACCCTGGACGGCCTCCAGGAGGTCGAGGACCGCAACGCGCTGCGGATCGGCCTCGCCCGCGCCCTCCTCAAGAGCGAGAGCCGCGTCGAGGATGCGATCGGCGTGCTCCGCGACGCGCTCTTCGACGAGCCCGGGCACACCGAGGCCCTCGGTTTGCTCAGCGCCAGCCTCGAGCGGGCCGGCAAGCAGGCCGAGCTCGTGGAGCTCCTCCGCGACCAGCTCATCGGCGCGCAAGATCGGGGGGACGCCGCCGCGGCCAAGACCACCGCCCTCAAGCTCGGCCCGCTGATGGAGCGCGATGACGCGGTGGCGATCTACCGCGACGCGCTCGCGCTCGGTGACGACGCCGACCTCCTCCACGCGGTGCTCTCGACGCTCGGGCCCGGCGGTGACCCCCACGACCGGGCGTCGCTCGGCGAGCGCCTGCTCGCGCAGCGCGATGGCGAGGAGGCAGCGGAGCTCGCGCTCGAGCTCGCCGACACCTACGGCGAGCTCGACGATCGCGGCGGACAGCTGCGCGTGCTCGAGTTGGGCCTCGAGCGCGATCCGGCCCACGCCGGGATCCGCAAGCGGCTCGAGGAGCACTACCGCGAGGCGGGCGACAGCGCAGGGCTGGCGCGGATCCTCGAGACCGCGGCCGCCAACGCCACCGACGAAAAGCGCAAGGTCGCGCTCTACTGCGAGACCGCGAACGTGTACGCGCGCGACCTCGGCGACGCGAGCCGCGCGGTTGAGCTGCTCGCCCTCGCGCGCGAGCTCGAGCCCGACAACCCCGCCATCGCGGGTACGATGGCCACGTGCATGACGATGAGCGGCGATGCCCAAGGGGCGATCGCGATGCTCACCGAGACCCTCGAGAGCGTGGACGACACGCACCGCGTCGAGCTCTTGCGCGCGCGGGCGCTCGCCAAGCGCGCCGCCGACGACGACGCGGGGGCGATCGCGGATCTCGAGAGCGCGTTCGAGCTCGCGCCCACGGTGCGCCAAGAGCTCGTCGACGCGCTCGAAGATCGCAGGATGCGCGCAGCGATGAACGGCGAGGAGCAGGTCGAGCGCGACGCCACCATGCGCATGATCGAGATCCTCCTCGAGACGGAGGAGCGCGAGCGCGCAATCGCCATGCTCACCGAGTGGACCGGGCGCGCCCCCGACGACCTCGGCGCGCTCTCCAAGCTCCGCGACATCGAGCTCGCCGAAGGGCGCTGGGAAGACCTGGCGCGCACCTGCGCCCAGCTCGTCGACGTGGAGACCGGGGACGAGCAGGCGGCCTCCGCCGGCATGTTCCTCGAGGCCTGCGTCCAGCTCGGGGCCCCCGACCACGCCCGCGAGCTCCTCGAGCGCGTGTGGGCCCAACAGCCCGACAGCTCACGCGTCAAAGCAGAGGTCCGTCGGCTCTACGAGCTCATCGGCGAAAGCCGTGAGCTCGCCAAGCTCCTCATCGCGGAGTCGTCCACGCTCGAGAGCGACGAGGAGAAGATCGCGCACCTCCGCTGGGCCGGGGAGGCGTTGCTGTCGGTAGGCGACATCCAGGCGGCGATGCCGGCGCTCACCGAGGTGCTGGACATGTCGCCCGATGACACGAACGCGCGCTGCCTCCTCGCCGACGCCAACGTGATGATGGGACGGTTCCCCGAGGCCCACGCGCTCCTCGACGAGGCGATCTCGGCGAGCCGCCGGAGCTCACCCGACCTGCACATGTTCCACCACCGCAAGGCCTACGTGCACCACGCCGAGGGGGATCACCACGGCCAGCTCGAGGCGCTCAAGAAGGCCCACCAGCACGCGCGCAAGAACGGGATGATCGCCGCAGAGCTCGCCGATCTCGCCGAGGCCCTCGAGCAGTGGGATCTCGCCGTCGCGACCCTCCGAACCATCACCACCATCGACGACGGCTGCCCCATCGCGCCCGCCGACGCGCTCGTCCGTCAGGGTCGGATCGCCATGCGACTCGGCGACGACAAGCGTGCTCGACTCTGCGCACGGCGCGCCGCGATGACCGACGCCGAGTCGGAGTCGGTGAAGGCGTTCCTCGCCGAGCTCGGCGAGTAGGGCGCCCGCGGCCAGCCGCCGCGCGCGGTCACGTGCATGGGGAACACGAACAGGCCTCGCCGCAGACCACGGACGGGGCCTGGAAGCCACCCCCACAGGTCGCTTCGCAGGCGCCTTCGCCGCACTCGAGCGTGGCTCCCGTGCAGGCGTTGGCGACGTCGCACTCCATGGAACAGCTTCCCGACGCGCAGCGGAGCTCGAGCCCGGCGCAGGCGTTGGTGGCGCCGCACGAGGTGTCGCAAGCGTAGTCGTCGGGGCAGGTGACCGTGGCGTACGAGCAGCTCGAGATGCTGCTGCAGGTGACGCGGCACGCGAACCCCGAGGGACACACGAGATCGTCGAGGAGACACGCGTTCACCCCCACGCAGTCGAAGATGCAGACGCCCTCCTCGCAACGGTCGCACACGTCGGGGCACGTGCCCCCCGGGGGCTCGGGGCGCTCGCCGCACGGCACGCTCGAGCCACCCACTCCGCCGCTGCCGCCGTTGCCGCCGCGACCGCCGGCGCCGTGCCCACCGCCGCCGTCTGCCCCGCCCGCGGCGACACCCCCACCGGTGGTGCTGCTGCTCCCCACCACCACGAACTGATCGAAGTCTTGCGTGCACGCCGGCGCGAGCGTGGCGGCGACCCCGGCCGCCGCCACGCCGGTCGCGAGCGCTACCGCGAGCCCGCGGAAGGCGGCCCGTCGCCCACGGACGCGCGACATCAGAAGTCTCCTCCGAGGGCGAGGCCGTTCGGCGTCGGCCGCAAGATCGCCGTCGAGGGGGACGCGATGTCGAAGAGGAGCAGCGCGAGGCTCGCCACCGCGCCCGAGACTCCCACCACCAGGCCCACGTTCGCCACCACCTGAAACGCCCGGCCGTCGTCGAGCGCGGACTGCTTGTCCGCCGGACAGACACCGTTGGGACAGTCGTCCTCGAGCTCGCCGAAGGTGGACAAGGTGAGCCCCCCGAACACGCCGAACACAACGAAACCCGCGGCACCGAGGGCGGCAGCACCGTAGGCGAGCCCCGCCGGCACCGAGACTTCGGTGTCCCCTTCGGGGTCGGGCAGCACCGGCGCCGGCGCGTTCTTGCCTGGGAGCTCGAGGGTCACGCGAGCCTCGCCGCCGGCGGGTACGCTCCGCGTCACCTCGCGCACCCCGTCCGAGGTGCGGAGGCTCACGTCGACCAACCCTGGCTCCACCACCACCGGGGTCGTGAGATCGGTGATGGCCCGTCCCCGCACGCGCAACGTCGCGTCGGCAGGGAGCGCCGTCGCTCCCGCGAGCTCGACGATGACCAGGCCCACCTTCTGTCTGAGCTCCGCCGTCAGGGCCTTCGCCGTGGCCAGCGTCTGCTCGTACTTCGCGGCCAGCCCAGGGTGATCCTTGGTCACCGCCTCCGCCTCCAGCATCGTGGCGCGCATGTGGTGGTAGGCTTCGACGTGGCGCCCGAGCTCCAGCAACGATCGCGCGACCATCAAGTGCGAGTTGGGGCTCCGAACGATGTCGTACGACTTCAGAAACCCCGCCAGCGCCGGCTCGAAACGGCCGGCGTCGTAGTGTTCCTTGGCGCTCACGAACGCATCCCGCGCCGCCGCCTCTTCCGTTTCGGTGGCCTCCCCCACGGGCTTGCCCGCCGCCGCACCGACGCTCGGGACCGCGACCAGCGACAGCACGACGGCGAGCAGGAGGGGCCTCACGCGGGCGATGATAACGCACTGCATCCTCCCGGTCGCCAAACTGCGCGAACAGAGCCGCTCTCGCGCGCTTGTCGAAGCGCTTCGCGAAATGCCACTCTGGCCCCGAAATCTCGCCCATCCTGCTAGGCTGGGAGGTGGCTCGGGGCCGCGGCACGCAATCGAGCGTGTGTAGGGCGAGCGCGTGGCGAAGGCGAGAGCGCCCTCCCCCGTCTCGAAAACTGCTGGCGTCGAGGCTAGGATGAGTGTCCAGCTATGAGCGCGCGGCCCCAACCCATCGGTGACCACTCCCCTCGTGACGTGCTGGCTCGCAGCGTCTTCGGCACGTTGTGGGAGTGTGTGAAAGGCGATGACGACACGCCCAGCGCGTCGCTGCGCATCGTCGACGACGTGAGCGCGGCGGAGCGGCCCCCCATCGTGGCCGCGATGAAGGTGGCGATGGGCGTCGACGACGGCACCTGCGTCCCCGTGCTCGACGTGGTCGACGATGGGGACACGCTCGCGATCCTGAGCGGGCCCGTCGACGGGACCTCGATTCGCGATCTGCTCCTCACCGCGACCATCAAGCGCAAGCTCTTCCCCCTCCCCGTCCTCGGTCGGGTGGCGATCGACATGCTCAACGCGCTCGCGGCCACTCACGCTCACGCGGAGTCGTTCCGCGATGCCGGCGGCTCGGCCTTCGGCGGGGTGTCGCCCGACAGCTTCATCCTGTGCCGTGACGGCGTGACGCGTGCCGTCGAGCCCGGCCTTGGCGCCGCGCTCAGCCGCACGCCAGCCTATGCGACCCACGCCAAGCGCCTCGGCTACGACGCACCCGAGGTGCTCGATGGCGACGAGGCGACCGCGCGGTCGGACATCTTCTCGGTGGCGGCCATGCTCTGGGAGCTGATCGTGGGGCGCCGCATGCTCCCGGGCTCGAACGTCGAGGCCATGAAGCGCCGACTCGCGGCCCCGATCCCCAGGCCCAGCAAGCGCCCCAAGAACGAGGAGGTCCCCGACGCGCTCGCCGACATCGTGGCGCGCGCTCTCTCCCGCGATCCGAGCGAGCGATTCAGCGATCCGCTCGAGATGTGCGCGCTCGTCGAGGAGGCCCTCGCCGAGCCGTCGGCGGCCGACGAGGTCGCGACCACCCTCGACGCGTTCGCGCCCAAGCGCTCGATTCATCCTCCGGCGCTCGGCCCCGCCAAGACGAACGTCCCTCGGATGCAGCCGCCCGTCATCACGCCCGAGCGCCCCCAACGCGCGGCGGCGCCCTCGGTGCGCCGCGAAGCGGAGAGCCCGACGCCTACCCCGGCCGCCGACAAGAGCCCCGCCCCGCCGCGCTCCACGCGCTCCACCAGCAAGCTCGCCGTGCCGCCGCCGGCGCCTGCTGTGGGCGCCGGTGATCCAGCGGGCGGCGACAAGGGCGGCGGCGCCCCAAAGCTCCCTCCCCCCCGAGGTGGCTCACGACGCGCGCTCCAGCGCAAGCCCTCTCCGCCCGTTCGGACGAAGCCAGCCACCATCGAGGACGAGCTGAGCATCTCCGATCTGGAGAGCTTCGACGCTTCGATCGCGAGCGGTCCGGAGGCGGACGCCATCCGCGCCGCGGAGGCGCGCATCGCGGCGTCGCGGGAGGACGACGACATCGACGTGGACGTCGGGACGTCGGAGGCGCCGCCCGCGCCGAGCGACGGCTCCGGCGCGACGGACGGGGAGCCCTCGAGCGTGGCGTCGCCGGACGTGGAGCGGCCGGACGTGGAGCGGCCGGACGTGGAGCGGCCGGACGTGGAGCGGCCGGACGTGGAGCCGGCGGCGAGCCCCGCAGCCGCCGCCGTTGAAGCCCAGCCCAAGGTGAAACGTGGCGCTCAAACCGCGGCCTCCAACGGCGAGGCCGCGCAGAAGGCGTTCACCGCGGCGTCGATCCCCGAGCTGGTGAAGCCCAAGAGCGTCCCGTCGCAGAAGGTCGTGCTCAAGCCCTCTACGAAGGCCGAGCCCGACGACTCGTGCGAGGACGACGAGGCGAAGCAAGACGCGACGAGCGACGCGTCCGACGCTCCGCTGGGGTCGCCCAGCCCGAGCGCGACCGCGAAGCCGTCCGACGACGCCGACGAGCAGAGCGAGGCACCCGAAGGTGAGCCCACGCGGCCCGACGCCTTCGGTGCGCGCGCCGCCGCAAAGGCCGAAAAGATCGAAAAGGCCGAAAAGACCGACGCCAAGGCCGACGACGCCAAGGCCGACGGCGCCAAGGCCGACGACGCCAAGGCCGACGCCAAGGCCGCCAAGGGCGTGCAGGCGGACGCCGAGGTCGACGCGACGCTGCGCACCGCGCCCAAGCCGAGCGCGGAGAAATCCAAGCGGAGCCAGCCTCCCGTGATCGCGACGGCGCGCGCCGAGCTCGACGACCTCGGGCAACCGCCGGACAAGAGCCGCACCATCCCCATCGTGCTCGGCGCCGCGGTGGTCCTCGCGATCATCCTCTTCGTCGTGCTCCGCGGTGACGAACCCGGCACCGGAGACGGGACCTCGTCCCGAGCTCCCGCCAGGACGGCCGCGCCCGCGGCGTCCTCGCCCACCACACCGGCCGTCGAGCCTGCCCCCGCGCCGGCGCCCGAGCCCACCGAAGACCCGGCCCCCACCGAAGACCCCGCCCCCACCGAGGAGCCCGCCCCCACCGAGGAGCCGGCGCCCACCGAGGAGCCGGCGCCCACCGCGGCCCAGCCCACCCCGGCGCCCGTGTCGCCACGGCCCTTCCCGAGGCCGACTCCGCGCCCGAGCCCGCGGCCCAAGCCCAAGCCGGCGGGCGACTACATCCCGCCCGACATTTGATGGAGCGGCCACGGCTCGCTCGGCTCCGCGCGCGGAGCGCTCGTCTGTGAGCGCGCCCTCGTTCGACGCGGTCGGTGTGCGCTCGGTAGAGCTCGGCGGTCGTGCGTTCTTCCAGCGAGATGGTCTGATGGAGCTGTGGTTCGCGGTGCTCGCCGACGCCCTCGCCGAGGACGAGCGCCCCGCGGCGTGGAAGTGGCACCTCGAGGACGACCTCACGTACCAGGCCACGCTGATCTACGATGGCCTGCTCGTCGCGAGCCTCGATGCCCACCTCGCCACCACCGACCGAATCGACGAGCTCGCGGCCCTCTGCCGCGGTGTGCGAGGGCGCCTCGCAGAGGGCGACTTCTCCCCCGGGCCGCTCGCGCAGCGAGTCGGTCGCGCGCGCTGGCGCGACGAGCTCGGACCGCGCCTCGTCCGCGTCATCGACGCCTTCCTGTGGCTCGCCGACCAAGCGAAAGCGGAGCGGGGCGCGGCGGGCCGCCCCGCGCGAGCCCCCGAACGCTGAGCTCCGACGGGAAAAGAGCGGGGCTCTCACGAAGCGCGCCTGGGCGTTGGGGCCCCAAGCGCAACACGGTCGGAGGGGGGGCCCGGCCCCGCGCGCAGCGTGGGGGGAGGGTGCGGCAGCACCCTCCAGCAACTGAGCTGCCTCGCCGGCTGGTCGGAGGGACGAAGAAAACGAGTCTTCATGGTTTGCGTGGAGGGTGGGCCCCGTGAGACGATCGTTGATTGGGGTCTTGTGGAGAAGCTTGCCGCGTATGTCGTCCGGGAAGGCGGCCTCAGCACCGAGGATGCGGTGGGTTGGATCGTTCGCCTCACGCGCACCCTCGAGCCCATCCACGGCCTCGGGGTCGCGCACGGTCGTGTGTCCACCAAGGCGATCCAGATCGCCGGCCCGTCCTGTCGGAGTGAGGGCTATCTCCTCGATGCCGGCGACCTGACGGACGATCCCGCCTACTTCTCGCTGGAGCGGTTGACTGGCGGCCGTCGCACTCCCGTGGATGACACCTGGGCGGTGGGCGTGGCGCTCTATCGCATGCTCACCGGCGAGCTCCCCTTCCGCGGCGCGAGCATCGAACAGATGCGCGCGCTCCTCGTAGGGCCCCCGCCCTCTCCCCTCGCGGTCTTCGACGTGGGCGACGACCACATTCAAGCGGTGCTCGACGAGGTGCTCACGCAGGATCCCACGCGCCGCATCCAACGCCTCGACGTGGTCCGCGAGCGCCTCCTGAGAGGGCTCCCGCGCCTCGCCGAGCTCCCCCCTCTCCGCTACGGCCGCCCCGACGATGGCACCCACGACGAGGACGACGACGCCGACGCCGTCGTGACCACCGCGGTGTGGAACTTCAAGGAGGGCGACGTGGGCGGGATGGTGATGGAGGCGAAGCGGCGCATCGTCGGGGCAAGCGCGCTCAAGGACATGACCGCCGCCCCTCGCAGCGTGAAGCCTCCGCCGCGACCGAGCGCTCCCGCGCCGGCAGACTCCACGCCGCCGCGCGCGTCGCGCCCGTCCGAGCCGGAGCCCGACGCCCCGGAGCGCGACGCGACACCGACCATCGACGACCGCGCGCCACGAGCCTCCCGCAGCGCGTCGCATCCACCCGCGGTAGGCAGCCGCGGCCGCGCCGAACCGAGCGCGCTCGGCGCCCCAGCGCGCAGCGTCGAGTCCGTCGCAAGAGGAGCACGCCCCCTCGAGCTCCCCCGCGTTGGCGCCGCCTCGCAGACCGGAGCGGTACGCACCGACGCGATCGCCGCCCCGGACGAGGACGAGGACGAGCTCGCGGCGACACCGCGCGCCTTCTTTGCGCAGCACCGCCCCTCCCCTCCCAAGGTGCCGATCGAGCGCGCGGAGCTCGGTGGCGACATCCGCGATCACTCTTCGTCCCAGCCGCATATCGCGTCCATCGATCGCCGAACCACCGTCCGAGGCCGCTGGACGTTCGGTCTCGGAGCCCTCTGCGTGGTGCTCGGGGGTGGCCTCGCGTTCTACGTCTTCGGCCTTCGCTCATCTCACGGCGAGACCCACCCCGCGAACGATCTGGGCGCGGGATCCACGGACGAGGATGTCGCCGCCGCGCAGGGCTCCACCGCGCGGGGCTCCACCGCGCAGGGCTCCGCCGGCACCGGCACGCAGGGCACCGCCAGCGCCGCGCCGGTCAGCGGCCCCGCCGACGTCGACGCCGTCGCCGCCTGTGTGACGTCGCTCTTCACGCGCGACACCTTCGCGGACAAGACGCCCGACTTCGCGTGGCTGTGCCAAGCATCGAACCCCATCGAGGGCGCGACCCAGCTGAACCTCCAAGTCGCCAAAGCAGGCGGCGGCGACAAGGGCACCACCGTGGGCATGACGGAGATCTCCGCCATGGGTTGGTACCGCCTCGCCGCCTTCACCACCGTGCGCGCCTTGTGCTGCGAGGCGCCCCCCGCGCTGAAGACCCCGACCACGCTCGCCTGTGCCCTCGATCCGAAGCTCGAGACGCTCGGCCGCGAGGTGAGCCGCGGCGGCGACCGCGCCGCCAAGGCCGCCCTCGACGACGTGACCGAAGCGTTCCACTGCTTGGCGCGAGGGGGAGGCGCCGACACCTTTGGCCAGCTCGGCGCGCCGCAGGGCGGGGAGCTCACTGCGTTCCTGGGCGTCTACGCGCGGGCGCGAAAGCGCGCGATGACCAAGACGAGCCCGTAGCGCCCGCCCCGGGGCCATGGGCCCACCACGGACGTGGCAGCGCTCACTGAGGGGCCATCAGCGGCATCGGTCCGCTCGAGGGCACGCACAGCGTGATCAGGTCGTCATCCCACCAATCATTGACCGCGCAGCCGTAAGCCGCGGTTCCTGTGGGGCGACTCTGGAAGTAGGGGTGATCGGTCCCGCACGGGTTGGCGCCCACGGGGCTGTACCAGGTGGCGTTCAGGACGTCCGCGTTCGTCCACTTGATGTTCGCGTGGCTGAGCGACGGAGCCAGGAAGCGCACCTCGTCCCGGGTGGCGAGCCGATAGACGACCGTCTTGGAGCTCCCTTGCTTGGCGAGCTCGCGGTTCAGGTTCGTGGCGAGCTGATCGCAGTGAGCCTGGGCCTTGGCGTACGTCACCGGCCACTGCCCCACCGCCACCTGCACGGGCAGGATGCGCTTCTGTTCGTGGTAGGTCGCGAAGAACGCGTAGAGCTCGTTCCATGCCTTGGTCTCGTCGGCGTCGAGCTCCTTGCCGCCCGCCACCCCCGCGACCGGCTCGTCACCGGCCGTGCACGACGCGGTGATGTCGACGTTCACCTTCTCCAGACACTGGACGATCCGATCGTGGACGTCTTCTCGCAACCACCCCATCACGCCGCCGGTAGGCGGAAAAATCAGCTCATCGAGCTCTTTGGCCACCTGATACACCTGCTCGGGCGTGTCGAGGGCCTTGCCCGGCGGCGCGACGTTGTACAGCGCCTTCAGGTGCGTCGGCGCGTCGAGGAACGGCTTCACCTCATCGAGGTAGATGCTGTCCATCCGGAGGTGGATCTCGGAGTAGTTGCGCACGAAGCGGTTGATGACGTCTACGCGATCCTTCAAGAGCGCGAAGGTCTCGTGCTCGACGGGCGCGTTGGCGAGGCCGTGGTACGAGGCGAGCTGCACCCCCGTCACCGACGTGTCGCGCCGCGTGCGCGCAAAGTAGCCTGGCGACGGCGCTCCGTTGCAGTCGCCGCTCCCGCTGTCGAGGCAGTACTCGTTCTCGACCGCTTTGGTCATGCCGAAGTACAGGTCGGTGGCCGCCCCGAACAGGCTGGCGTCCACCTTCAGCGTCTCGAGCGCCTTCACGAGCTCGGCGGAAGGAGCCGAGCCCAGCCAGAAGCCGCTGCTCGCGGTCTTCACCGTCACCTGCACGCCAGCCATCTTCGCGGTCTGCTCGAGGCGAGATTTGATGTCGCCCGAGCCCGCGATGGAGCCGTCCACGCCGAGGCTCGCCTCCATCTGCGTCTTGGCCATGTGGTCCTGAGCCTTGAAGTTGATGAGGAGGTAGAAGCGCGCCCCGTAGCGCACCCCGCCCACGTAGTGGGTGCCGCACTTGCGCGCAAAGCTCGCCGCTCCCCCGTCGAGCGCGTCGAGGCCCTTGTCGGTGAGCACCAACGAGTGCTCGTTGCCGGCCACGTCCCGCACCATGTAGTCGGCGCTCGCGGACAGGAGAAACGTCACCGAGTTTTCGCTGTTGGAGAACTCGTCGAGGAGGTTGACCGCCGCGTTGCCCCCGATGGCCGCGTAGCGGGCCTTTACGTTGAGATCGACCCCCAGCTTGCGCGCGAGCTCTTCCTTCTGTTGCACGAGCTCGATGGTCAGGTTGCGCGTGGGCTCACTCACACGCGCGCGCATCTCGCCGTCTTCGTACGCGACGCAGGCGGTGTCCCCCGACTTGTCGAACAGCTCGTTGTAGCTCCCGAGCAGCGCCACATCGCCGTTGTAGGTGACGCGGATGTCGTTCTCGCGGCTGAAGTCCTCCACCGAGGCGACGTCGTCCCCGCCACAGGCACCGAGGGCGAGGCAGAGGGCGGAGACACAGAGTTGCTTCGTGCGCATCAGGCCGCACTTTGCAACGCATGTGCCACATAGACCTACAGTACTACTGTTAATTATTTCAATATCTTAAGCGCGTTCTTGGTGGTCAAATGTGGGACCATTGCGCACCATTGGATCATCGGATGCCCTCGGGTCCCGATGGCGCTGGACACGCGCGCGCCCCCCGCCGTCAGCCGCGGACGCCGGTGATCATCGCGATCCGCGCCACCTCGAGGCGGTGGATGAACCGCTCGATTTCGGGCACGCACCAGCTGCTGAGCAGGTGCCCCAGCGCCGGTTTGTCGGCTGCCATCTCACGAGGCAACAGCACCGCGAGCCCGAACACGGCCGGGATCCGCGCGACCATGAACTCGTGGCGCGTGGAGGCGAGGTAGTCTTCCACCGCGGTGAGCACGCCGTTCTTTGCTCCCCCCTCCTCGAGGGCGTTGCAGAGGTGCGCGTTGTAGCCACCGTCGACCAGCGCCGAGGAGGTGGGGGAGATCCCCTTCCGCGCGAAGGGCTGACGATGCTCCTCCGGGATGGTCTCCGGCGCGTAGTAGAGGTCACGGCGTCCGTAGGGCCAGGCCACGTCGTGCAAGAGCACGAGGGGCTGCGGCGCGGCGCGGTCGAGCGCGAGCTGCTCCACCATGGTGAGCTCGTTGAACACCGTGTACCAGTTGTGGTCGCCATCGATGAGCACCGCATCCATCGCGGGGAGGGTGGGCAGCGCCGAGAGGCTGGGCTGCCGGTGCATCACGAACCTGCCCCCGTGCCGCTCTTCCCAAGCCTCCGCGTCGAAACCGGGCGCCGGGTCGACCGCGTGCACCGTCGCGTCGATGTCGTGCGCGAGCTCGAGCAGCCGCGCCGTCGTCTTGCCGCTCTCCGAGCCGATCTCGACGATCACACGCGGCTCTTGCAGCGTCAGCAGCGGGCGGATCACATCGGGCCAGAACGCCAACATGGCTGCGAGCATAGCGCCGCTCCGCCACGGCAGACACGCGCGACCACGCTCGACGGCTCAGACCCGCAGAAGAGGACCCGGCCTCTCGCGACGCGCGCGTGGGTGTTGGGCCCCAGCGTCGATTCCGTCAGGTCGTCAACAGCCGGTTGCGCCGCTCGGGCCACGCGCGGCGTCGATCGAGGCGCGCACGCGCACGATGGCCGCGATCAGGTCGCTGAGCTCGACGTGGAGGCGCCTCAAGATTTGGGTGAACACGTCGTCTTCGCCGAAGTAGCCCGCGACCAGGTGAGCGAGCAGACGCACCGAACAAGCCTGGTTCTTCGCCTCCTCGACGAGGTGCTCACGAACATCGGGCTTGGTCGTGTGGTAGGCCTCGACCACGGCGTGATCGACGAAGGAGACGTGGTCGACAACGCGCCACATGATCTGCTCACGCATGGTTGGAACCATTGTCAACACGATACGCTTCGATAAGCGCGTCCTCAAGCGCCTCGCTACCTGGCCCGACGCCTGGGCGAGCGCGCCTCACTCCATACCGGACGGGCGGGTGGCGGCGAGGTGCTGCTCGAGGAACAGCACCGAGAGCTCATAGAAGAGCCTCCGATTGTCTTGCTTGCGAAACCCGTGACCCTCGTTGTCGGCCACCATGTACCAGACCGGTCGCCCGGCGCTCGTCACGGCCTCGACGATCTGATCCGTCTCCGACACGGGGACGCGTGGATCGTTTCTGCCGTGGGCCACGAACAGCGCGCTCCGGATGCGGTCGGCGTTCTCGGTGGGGCTGATCTTGGTGAGGTGAGCGAGCATCTCCGGCACCCGCTCGTCACCGTACTCGGCGCGTCGGAGGTCGCGACGGTAGGCCTGCGTGTTCTTCAAGAAGGTGACGAAGTTCGAGATCCCGACGTAGTCGATCCCGGCCTTGATTCGCTCGCCGTAGTGGATCAGCGACGCGAGCACCATGTAGCCGCCGTACGACCCTCCCATCACCCCCACGCGCTGGCCATCGAGGGCCGGATCGGCGGCGATGAAGTCGAGCAGCGCCCCGATGTCCTTCACCGAGTCCTCGCGCAACAGACCATTGTCGAGCAACAGATACGACTTCCCGTAGCCGTCCGAGCCGCGGACGTTGGGCACGACCACCGCGATCCCGCTCTCCGCGACCAGGTACTGGGTGAGCGGGCTGAAGAAGGGGCGGGCCTGCGCCTCCGGTCCCCCGTGGATGCTGACGAGCACCGGGTGAGGCCCGGGGGTCTTCGGCCGGTACACGAAGGCAGGGATCTTGCGGCCATCGAAGGTGTCGTAGGCGACGAGCTCGGGCTCCACCCAGCGCGACGGATCCAGCCCGCCGAGCTCGCTCTGGGTCCAACGCGTGAGCTTCTTCTGCCGCAGATCGTAGGTGTACGCGTCGCCGGTACGGGTCGCCCCCTGGAGACTGAGCCCGAGCACCGGTGCCCCGCGCGCAAACCGGAGATCCGACACGATCCCGCTCGGGACGTTGGGCGCCGGGGTCACCTTGCCACTCTTCACGTCGCAGAGGTGCAGCGTGCCGAACCCTCCCTCGTTCACCGTCATCGCCAACGTGCGACCGTCCGGGGAGAGCGCGATCTCCTCCACGTTGTGGGCGAGGTGCCGCGAGAGAGGCTTGTAGGCGGTGGGCTCGGTGCCCTTCGCCCACGCCACCTCGAACAGCTCCACGAACTCCCCCTCCCGATCGGTGGTCACGAACAAACGTTGGTCGTCGGCGGAGAAGCGCGCCTGCCGATACGAGGCCCGCGGGCTCGGCGGTGTCACGGGGCGAACCACCCCGCTCGCCACCTCGAGCACAAAGAGCCGCGAGTCGTTGATCGACACATACTCGCCGAGCAGGAGGAGCCTACCGTCGTGAGACCAGTCCCCCACCCACCACGTGCCCTCGCGCTCGAGGAGCTTCTCCACGCTCGCGGGCGAGACGCCATCCGAGACGTACACGTCCATGTCTTTGCCGTTGCGCGCGTTGCTCGTGAACGCCAGACGCTGGCCGTCGGGCGACCACGAATACCCCCCGTGGCGACTCTTCCCGTCGGTGAGCAACACGACCTCTCCGTTCGGGCGACGACGCCAGATCTGATACTGCTCGTTGCCGCCCACGTCGCGCATGAAGGTAAGCGCCCCCTCGCTGCCGGGGACGAAGCGCGGCTCGCGCACCGGCTCCGCCGCGAAGGTGACCTGATGCCGCGCGGCGAGAGGGCTTGCGACGAGGTGCAGCTGGGCGGTCTGACCGAAGCGGGTCGTCACCAAGAGCCCGCTCCCGTCGCTCGCCACGTCGCCCACGCTCGCGTAGCGCGCGTCCACGTACTGCGACATCTTCTCGGAGAGCGACGCCGGCACCGTGGGCGTCCCGCGGAGCGTCGCCGCGCCTATCCTCGTCTCCTTCGCGGCGGGAGCGCTCCGCTTCGGGGAGCCTTCCTCGTCGAAGAACCCCTCCGCGTCGATGGCCGACGGATCGGCGGGAGGCGCGAAGCTCACACCAGGAGCAGGTTGCCAGCTGGGCCCCCCACACGCCACGCACACACCCATGAACACACCCATGAGCAGCGCGGCGCCCACCGCCCGCGCTCGCTCCCATGAAGACCGCTCGAGACCCATGGACCGCGTGTACCGCGAGCCACGGATCCACGCCACGGTTGTCTGCCCAGGGGTCGGCTGCCTCTGTGGGCGCGTCTCTTCTCCGCAGGCGCGTCTTCTCGGCAGGCGAGCTGCCTCAGCGGGGAGTCGTCTCAGCGGGGAGTCGTCTCAGCGGGCGAAGGGGATCGTGAAGCGATCCTTCTGAATCCAGAGCGACGTGTTCTCGCAGCGCCGCTCCGCGTCACAGCGCTGGTGCTGGAACGCTTCGAGCAGGTCGCCTCCGATCACGTGCTCTGCCCCAGCCAGATCGGCCACCCAGATGTCGGCGTGGGTGGAACGCACCTCGTCGAGCGAGGCCGGCGCCGAATAGGTGCGCGTCACCCAGTTGCACTCCTCCACCACCGCCACGCACTCGTCACCGCACACCTCGTAGCTGTCCGTGTAGCAGTTGCAAGGGTAGGCCACCTCCTGACAGACGGTGTCGCAGACCTCGTAACACGAGTCTTCGCAGACCGTCTCGATCCAGCAGCCCTCGTCGTCGCAGACCGTCTCGTCCCAGCACTCGGTCGTGCACTCGTCCCAACACTCGTCCCAGCAGTCTTCCCCCCAGCACGAGTCGAGGCAGATCTCCTCGGTGATCACGTCGCAGACCGTCTCCCACCGGGCGCAGACGTCGCCGCAGACGAGCTCGTCTTCTTCCCACGTGTAGGCCAGCGCCAGATCGTCGGACTCGATCTCGAACCGCCCCGCCTCGTCGGTGACGATGTCGGCGCCGCTCGAGCTCTTGGCGAACCCGCGGGCCACCTCGAACTCACCGCGCTCGCTCGCCACCACGAACGTCAGCTCGTAGCGGTTCACGTCGAACCCAGCGAGCGGCGTCACCCCATCGGCGGCCATCACCTGGCCGGAGGCGATCAGACGCTGGGGCTCGAGCGGCTCATCGCTGCAACCAAGCGCGAGCCCCCCGAGCGCCGCGAGACAAGCCACCGCCGAACACCTACGCCGCACAAGGAGAGGATGGCGCCGCGACCTCCCTCTGTCCACCCCACAGCAACAAAGAGCCGCCCACCCAAGCCGCGCACGAACCGCCCGCGGACCGCCCCGCTGCTCGCCGCCTCGGTCGCCCTGCTGGTCGCGAGCACCGGTCGCGCGACGAGCGCAGGCTGCCCCTCCCTCCGCGCCAAGCCGCTTGCCAGCGCCATCCGGTTTCGGTACACCTTCCCCTCGCGCGGGATTAGCTCAGTTGGTAGAGCATCAGCTTCCCAAGCTGAGGGTCGCGGGTTCAAGTCTCGTATCCCGCTCTGAAAGGGTCGCGAAGCCGAAGGCTCAGCGGCCCTTTGATTTTTTGTCCGGCTTCGCGGGCTGCTTGGGCTTGTCGGGTTTCTTCGGGCGGAGGGCGTCGGCGCAGCAGCGAAAGCCGGTGGAGTAGTCGTGGTAACGCGGCTCGTGGGCGATGGTGGTGTAGAAACAGCCCGGGCCGTGCTGGCCGTCGGTGCTGTAGAAGCCGCCGAGGAACATGCCGTTGCCCACCCGCCATGGCTGATCGATCCGCGGGACGTCTTCCTCCTCCATGCGCTCCACGAACTCCTCGGTCACCATCGAGCTCACCCACTCGTGTAGGTTGCCGACCATGTCGTAGACGCCATCCGCCGACACGCAGTCTGCGTGTTCCCCCCCCTTGGACAGGTATCCCGGCTCCTGGCTGAGCTTGGGGCTGTTGAAGTGCTTGTCGTACTCCCAGGTGCGGACGTCCCCCTCCTTGCCGAAGAGCTCGTGGAGGAGGTGCTTCTTGGCCTGGTTGCACGCGCCGCGGCGCTTGCCCCCCGCGTAGGGATAGCGGCGCCAGCCGGGGCCTTGGCAGGCGCGTCGCCACTCGAGCCAGCTGCAGAGGCGCTTGCCCGCGCGCTCGCACGCCGCCTCCGACTCCTTGCGGCTGATGTACGCCTGTGGGTAGGCGCCCTCCTCGCTCCTTGCTTCGAAGGCCACCCCGTCCGGGGGGCGCTCGAAGTAGGGGTGGCGCCGAAACGTGCCGTCGCCGGCCGGCACCACGAGGTGGGCCTCGAACCGATCGATGCAGTAGCGCCCGATGTGCACCATCCCCGGCGGGCACGGTGGGGGGGCCGGCTCGGGGCCGTAGGTCTCTTCGTCGAGCGACGGCATCCACGCGAGCGGCGCCGCCGGCGCGAGGGCGAGCGACACCGACTCGAACTGCCCCGGGGGCTCGGTCGCGGTCGCCAACGAGCAGGCCGCGGCGGCGACCGCGCACCACGCGAGGACGAGCGCCGACCGCGCGCGCCGACCGCTGGCTGGATCCCCTCCGGAGGCGGCCCCCGCGGAGGGGCCGTTGGCGAGCGGCGGCGACGAGCGGTCGAGGCGATGTGTGCGCACGCCCGAACGAACGCCCACGCCTCGCCCCGTGCTTCCCCGCGCCCCCAGCCGCAGCATCATCCCGCCTTCTGAATCGCCCCTTCGTGGAAGGTGCGCAGGGTGTTGCGGCCGCACATCGGGCAGTGCCACGCGACGTCGAAGCGCTCGCCGGGCTTGCCGATGGTGTTGGCCGGCGCCGACTCGGTGAGCCCGCGACGGCTCGCCCAGCCGCGCAACACGAGGTGGTCGTCTCCGAGCTCGGCCTGGAGCGAGGCCTGACACTCGCACACCGACTGGATCAACAGCCGCGGCCGCTCCGGCTCCTCGGCCGCCGGGTCCGCGGGCTCTTCGTGGGCAGCGCTATGTTCGCTCATGGGGAACGGATCGTTAGCACAATCCCGCCCTTGCGCGCTCGCGCTCGCTGCCGCCGGCCCATGCTATGCTCCCCGCATGCGTAGACATCTCCGCACGTTGAGCTTGGCCGGCGTCTTCGCGCTAGCGGCTCCCGCGGCCCTCGTCGCAGATTGGTTCGTCGACGGGCCCGCCGAGGCGCAGGCCGCGCTCTCGATCGCCTACACCCTGGACGAGCTCGTCGAAAAATCTCCCGACGTTGCCCTCGTAAGAGCCGTCGAGCGCCACAGCGTGTGGGAGAAGGTCGCCGGCAGCAAACGCATCGTCACCTACACCAAGCTCGAGCGCGTGGAGCGCGTGTACGGCGCAGCACCCAAGACGCTGTGGGTGCGCACCCTCGGGGGCGCGGTGGGCCGCATCGGACAGCAGGTGGCCGGCGAGGCTCAGTTCACGCTGGGCAGCGAGTCGCTGGTGTTCCTCACCAAGACCCCCGATGGGACGTTCGTCGTGTCGGGAGCGGCGCAGGGCCACTTCCCGGTGGTCGTCGAGGGCGAGGACGGCGGCACCCGCAAGCTGTCGCTCAGCCCCAACCGAGGCACCATCATCAAGAAGAAGGGGGCCAAGGAGACCGTCCAGGAGGCGCTCGGTGGCGTGGAGCTCCACAAGGGTGTCTCGAAGGTGAAGTCTGCCAAGGCCCGTGTGGATGCCCAATAGCCAGCGCCGGCGTGAGCCACGCCCCACCCTCTCGACCGCCCTTCGCCACGTCGGGTCGCGCCTCGCGCTCGGGACGTGCGCGCTCGCCGCGCTGAGCGTGCTGTTCGCGCCGGCGCGCGCCGAGGCCTACTGCCGCACCTCCGCCTGCCCGGGAGACATCCCCGGGCAGCTGTGCGAGCCGGCGCTGCCGAACGACTGTGGCATGCCGCTCTACTGGAGCCCAGCCTGTCTCGGGGTGGCCGTTCAGCGCGACGCCTCGTCGCAGGTAGGTCTCGCCAGCGCGGAGGCGCTGGTAGCAGCGGCCTTCGCCGCGTGGGAGAACGCCGACTGCGGCAACGGGGAGCGGCCCGCCGTCCACGTGGAGCTGTTCGAGCCGGTGCCGTGCGACGAGCAGGAGTACAACCAGCGCGGCGGCAACGTCAACGTCGTCATCTTCCGCGATGCCGGCTGGCCCTATCAGGGCGCGGGCAACACGCTCGCCCTCACCACCGTCACCTACAACCTCGACACCGGCGAGATCTTCGACGCCGATCTCGAGGTAAACTCCTCGGCCCCCATCCGCCTCACCACCGGGGACGACGACGTCCAGTACGACCTCCTCTCCATCCTCACCCATGAGGCCGGCCACATGCTCGGCGTCGCTCACTCGGCGGACCCGAACGCGACCATGAAGATCGAGTACGAACCGGGCGATCTCGAGCTGCGCAGCCTCCATCCCGACGACATGGCCGCCATCTGCGCCGCCTATCCGCCGCCCGATCTCGAGAGCTGCGACGCCACGCCCCGCCACGGGTTCAAGCCGACCTGCGGCGAGGGGCCCCTCGAAGAGGAGGGCTGTCGGGTGGGGCCGAGCGAGTCGCGAACCGACGCGAGCTGGCTCGCGCTGAGCGTGTTGGCTCTCGGCGCTTCGCGCATCCGCTGGCGCCGCCGACGATGATCCTCGTCAGCACCCCGACCGAGCTCGAGGGCTTGCTCGAGGCGATGAAGGCGGCGCCGCGCATCGGCCTCGACATTGAGGGCAATGGCCTCTACGTCTATCGGGCGCAGCTCTGCGTGGTGCAGGTGGCGTGGGTCACGCCCGCCGGCGCCACCGAGATCGCCATCATCGATCCCCTCGGCCTCGATCTCTCCCCGCTCGGCGAGCTCGTCGGCGAGCGCGGTCCGGTGAAGGTGCTCCACGACCTCACGTTCGACGCGCGGCTGTTGTTCGAGCGCGGGCTCACGCTCGGCAACGTGCACGACACGTCGGTGATGGCGCAGCTCTCGGGAGAGCCTAAGTCGGGCCTCCAGAGCTTGCTCGAGCGCTTCTTCGACGTTCGCCTCGAGAAGGGCCTTCAGGACCACGACTGGGCCCGCCGGCCGTTCAACGACGGGGAGCTCGCCTACCTCGCGGAAGACGTGCGATACCTCCTCGAGCTCGACGACCAGCTGAGCCACCGCGTGCGCGAGCAAGGCATCGAGGCCGAGGTG
Source organism: uncultured Polyangiaceae bacterium (assembly GCA_964401935.1). Lineage (GTDB taxonomy): Bacteria > Myxococcota_A > Polyangia > Polyangiales > Polyangiaceae > JAPYTK01. The sequence continues at coordinate 6,285 of CAYOAL010000013.1, read as the reverse complement.
GAGATCGAGTGCCACTACAAGCTCCGCACCGCCTTCGAGCCGCCGCGCGACCAACGTCCGCCCCATGAGCGCATCAAAGGCTTCCGCGAGCTGGGCGCGCGGTCACGGGCCGTGCTCGAGGCGCTCACCGTCGAGCGCGAGCGACTCGCCGCCGCGGCGAACGTGCCACCCTTCCGTGCCGCTCCCAACGGCCTGCTCTTGGAGATGGCGCGTCGCTTGCCGCGCGATCGCGCCAGCGTGGAGCGGATCTGCCGACGCCATGTCGCCTCCCGCCACGCCGACGCGTGGCTCGCCGCGGTGGAGCGAGGGCTCGCGGCCCCAGCAGGCGCCGTGGCGGCGGCGGCGGCGCCCGCCGTCGAGCCCCTCTCCGGTGACGCAGTCGTGCGTCTCAAGCGCATGAAGAGCGTGCTCACCGAGTGGCGCAAGAAGGAGGCGCAAGAACGCGGTGTCACCCTTCAGGTGGTGGTCCCCGGCCACGCGATGGGCGACGTCGCCGCCGTCCTGGCCGCCCACGAGGGCGAGCCGGACGCGCTCTTGGAGGGCCTGAGCGCGGTGGCCGGCCTCGGCGACGCACGGATCGATCGCTATCTCGGCACCTGGCTGGAGCTCAGCCGCCGCTGAGCGCCGAGCCCCGTCAGCCGGCGACCTGGGGCGCCTGCTTGGTGAGCCCCGCCGCGGCGATGAGGCGCTCGTCGTCGTCGGCCTCGGGGTTCGGGGTGGTGAGCAGTCGATCGCCGTAGAAGATCGAGTTGGCCCCGGCGTACAGGCAAAGGAGCTGCGCTTCGTGGGGCATGTCGGTGCGCCCTGCCGAAAGCCGCACCCTCGACGCGGGCATCATCAGCCGCGCCGTCGCGATCATTCGCACGAGCTCGGTGGGCTGCACCGGCGGCAGCGACGCGAGCGGCGTCCCCGCCACGCGCACCAGGGCGTTGATGGGCACGCTCTCCGGGTGGGGCTCGAGCCGCGCGAGCTCCACGAGCATCCCGCAGCGGTCGTCGACGCTCTCCCCCATGCCGATGATCCCCCCCGAGCACACGGTGATCCCCGCCTCGCGCACGTTGCGGAGCGTGGCGAGCCGCTCCTCGAAGCCACGGGTGGTGATGATGGAGCGGTAGTGCGCGCGCGAGGTGTCGAGGTTGTGGTTGTACGCGTCGAGCCCGGCCTCCTTGAGGCGCTGCGCCTGTTCGCGGGTGAGCATCCCCGCGGTGCAGCACGCCTCGAGACCCAGACCTTTGACGGCCCGCACCATCGCGAGCAGTCGATCGAGCTCCTCACCGTCTCGCACCTCACGCCACGCCGCGCCCATGCAGAAGCGCGTCGAGCCGGCAGCGCGCGCCCGCCTCGCGGCCGCCACCACCTCGTCCACGTCGAGCAGCCGCTCGCGCTCCACGCCCGTGTCGTAGTGCGCCGACTGCGGACAGTAGGCGCAGTCCTCCGGACAACCGCCCGTCTTCACGCTCAAGAGCGTGCAGAGCTGCACCTCGTCGGCAGGGTGGCAGGCGAGGTGGACGGCGCGGGCGCGGTCGATCAGCGCGAACAGGGGCAGATCGTGGAGGGCACGCGCTTGTTCGAGGGTCCAGTCGTGCCGGGGGAGCGTCTCGGGCATGCCGGCTTCCTAACCGAGCCGCCGCGCGATCGCCAGCGCCCGCGCCCGCACACCCTCGACGGCTCGAGCCCCCGCACCGCCCACGGGCCCCGGTCACCTCACGAGGCCAGGTACGACTGCGCGATCTCTTTGGTGACGACCCCTTGCTTCACGAGCCTCTTCAGCGCCATCTGGAAGGTCTGCATCCCGTAGGGCGTCACCCCGCGCTCCATGAGCTCCTTCAGCGGCGGGTTCACCTCCGGCCGCTTGATCGCCTCACGCACCGTCCCCGTGCCCACCAAGATCTCCTGACACAGGGCCAAGCCTCCGCTCACCTTGGGCACCAGCCGCTGAGCCACCAACCCGCAGAGGCAGTCGCCGATGCGCTCGCGGAGCTCGAGCGGATTGTCGGCCAATGCGAGCAGGCGGTTGACGGTGCGGCCCACGTCGGGCGTGTGCATCGTCGAGAACACGAGGTGCCCCGTCTCCGCCGCCTGCACCGCGATCTCCATGGTCTCGCTGTCGCGGATCTCGCCCACCAGGATGACGTCGGGATCTTGGCGGAGCGCGGCCCGCAGGGCCGGCGCGAAGGCCTTGGTGTCGAGGCCTACCTCGCGCTGGCTCACGCACGAGCGCTTGTCGGGGTGGAGGAACTCGATCGGGTCTTCGATGGTGACGATGTTGCGCGGCCGATTCGCGTTGATGTGGTTGATCATCGCCGCGAGCGTGGTGGTCTTGCCGGACCCGGTGGCACCCACCACCAACACGAAGCCCCGCTCCTGCATGGCCAGATCGTGGATGGCGTGCGGCTGGCCGAGCGACTCTAGATCCGGCACCTTCACCGGGATGCTGCGCATGACGATCGCGAAGGTGCCGCGCTGCTTGTACACGTTGACGCGGAAGCGCCCGAGGCCGCCGACGGCGTACGACGTGTCGTGCTCGTGCATCTCCTCCATGAACGCGTCGGTCCCCTTCTTGCCGAGGATCTGTTGTGCCAACGCGTGGGTGTCCTCCGGACCGAGCTTGTCCACCTTGAAGTAGACGATCTCTCCCCCCACCCGCACCCCGGGGGGCTGACCCACCTTCAGGTGGATGTCGCTCGCATCCGCGGCGACGGCCTTGCTGAGGAGCTGATGGAGGAACTCTCGGGACGCGTACGGGGTTTCAGCCACGATCCACCCTTGTTACCACTGGCGGCGGGGGTGGAAAACGGTGATCACCGCCACCCGAGCCCTGCCCCCGGCCCGTCACCATCACGCGCGCGGCGTCAGCCGAAGTCGTCGATGGCTCGCACCGTGTCGCTGAGGTCGTGATGCGGTGCGTAGCCCAGCTCGGTGCGGGCACGTGCGTCGTCCACCATGCAGACGAAGCGGATGAAGTCGAGCTCGGCGGCGGGGAAGCTCGAGGCGCGCACCTCGAACATGCGCGTGAGCGCCGCTCGAAACACGAAGTGAGGAACGGGAAGACGCGCTCTCCCCGCGAGATCGATGATGCGCGACACCGGCGCCGGCGGCGGGCCAGCCACGTTGAAGACCCCACGCGCCGAGCTCGTGAGCGCGAGGAGGATGGCCCCGATCACGTCGTCTTGGTGGATCACCTGCACCATCGGATCGTAGCCCAGGAGGGTGGGCACCACCTTCTGCCGCAAGTAGTTCGAGGGCGCGTTGCGCACCGAGCCCAAGATGTGGACCGGGCGCAGGATCACCGTCTCGATGCTCGGGCACTTCCAGAAGAACGACTGCGCCATCATGTCCACCTCGATCAGGTCGCGCACGTTGCTGAACGTGGAGGCACCGAGCAGCGGAGCGTCCTCGTGGAGGAACTGCGGATTGTCGGGTCGAGGCCCGTAGGTGTTCGCGCTGGAGAGCACGATGAGCTTCGGGACGTCGTACTGTGCGACGTACTCCAGCATGCGCTGGAAGCCCGCAACGTTCCAAGTGGTGAGCTCGTGCTGGCTGGCCCGTGGGTCGTGCATCACGCCGAGGTGAACCACCGCCGCCGGGCGCTCCAAGCGAAAGATGTCCTTCGCCTTCTTGCGGCGGATGTCCACCTGGTGATGGGTGATGTCCTTGGGGCACCCGTGGAATGGGCGTCGGTCGACCCCCACCACCCGACGCTCTCGATGCAGGACGCGGGCCAAGCGGCGCCCTAGACGCCCGCAGATGCCCGTGATCAGCACCGGTCGATCGCTCACTTCGGTCCCGCCTTCCTCTGGGTCCCCCACGCGGTGGACAGGTCGGGTAGCATCACACGATCGCCGGGGACATTCCACTTGGTGTAGCGTTGTCGCGATGGAGAAGGCGCTCGCACGGATCACTCGCCTCGCCAGCGACGACGCGCTCCCGCTCTTCAACCGCATCAAGAGCCGCGCCCGCCGCTCGGCCGACGACTTGACGTTCAAGCTCCTCGGTCGCGACTTCGAGGAGCGCCTCCGGCGCGTGCCCATGAACCTGCGCCACGGGAAGACGGATCCGTTCGGCTTCGACCTCGAGACCGCCAAGTATGCCGTGGCGAGCGTGGCCTTCTTTCACCGTGTCTACTTTCGCACCGAGGTGCGCGGGATCGAGCGTGTACCGCACGGGCGCGTGCTCCTGGTGGCCAACCACTCGGGCCAGCTGCCGATCGACGGCATGCTCATCGGCGCCGCCATGTTCTTCGACGCCGAGCCCCCCCGCTTCATCCGGAGCATGGTGGAGAAATGGACGCAGACGCTCCCCTTCGTGGGCACGTTCTTCCAGCGGGTAGGACAGGTCGTCGGCGTGCCCGAGAACGCGCGGCGCCTGCTCGAGCAGGGCGAGGCGGTGCTCGTGTTCCCCGAGGGCTCGGCGGGGGTGAGCAAGCCGTTCTCGCGGCGCTACGAGCTCACCCCGTTCGGCCTGGGCTTCATGCGGCTCGCCCTCGAGACCGACACCCCCATCGTACCCATCGCCGTCGTGGGCGCCGAAGAGCAGTACATCAACCTCGGCAACTCGAGGCGCATGGCCAAGCTCCTCAACATGCCGGTCTTCCCGGTCATCCCCCAGTGGTTCGTGCCCGGAGGGCAGCTCCCCCTCCCCACGAAGTACCGCATCACCTTCGGCGCCCCGCTGTCGTTCGACGGGGATCCCGACGACGAGGATGGCGTCATCCAGACGAAGGTGGACGAGGTGAGGGATCGCATCCGAACGATGCTCGACGAGGGCCTCAGCCAGCGCCGCGGCATCTTCTGGTAGCTCGGCTTCTCTTCACCCGAAGGTGAGAGTCGCGGCGGCGCCGCTCGCGTCGAGGCGCACCTCGGTGCCGAGGACGACCGCGTCGTTGCGCACACCATGCCCGAGCGGGAGGCCCGCCACGATGGGCACGCCGAGCGGGGCGAGACAGCTCAGCATCGCGTCGAGCGCCGACACCCCGTCGTCTCCCGCCCCACAACGGTCGAGCTCGCCGATGACCACGGCGCACACGCCGTCGAGATGCCCCCCCACGACGAGCGTGGTGAGCATACGATCGATGCGATAGGGGCGCTCCCCCACGTCTTCGAGCAGGAGCGCCGCACCCCGCGGGAGCGCGAGCCGTCCGGCCGCGGCGCAGCTGTGCAAGAGCGTGAGGTTGCCGCCACACAAGATCCCCTCGGCGGCGCCGCCTCGAAGCACCTCGAGCGCGTCGAACCGCTGGGGCGTGGCGCCTTCGAGCACATCGATCAGCTGGCGGCGTGCCCGCTCGTCCCCGCGACCGAGGCCGGTCAGGTTGGGACCGTGCACGCTCGCCACGCCCACGTGCATCGCCTCCACGTGGAGGGCGGTGATGTCGGAGAAGCCCACGATCCAGCGCGGAGACGCACGCAAGCGCGACCAGTCGAGCTGGTGGGCGAAGCGGCTCACCCCGTAGCCGCCTCGCGCACAGAAGATCGCGGCCACGTCGGGCTCCTCGAGCGCGGTCCGGAGCTCGCGGGCGCGGGCGCCGTCGTCGCCGGCCAGGTAGCCGCTGCGGTCGAAGATCCGCCGCGTGAAGCACACCTCGTAGCGCTCGCGCAGCCAGCCCAGCGCCCGCCACACCAAGCGCGCTTCGAAGGGCCCCGCTGGAGCGATCGCCCACACCCGCGCGCCGGGGCGGAGGGGCGCTGGCCGCAGCCAATCGCGCGCAACGTCAATCACGTGCCAGGGCTGGGTCCACCGCTCGAGCCACCGTCGTCCTCGATGAGCTCCACCGCGTCGGTGCCGTCGAGCTCGATCGCGTCCTCGACCCCTGGATCGGTGGTGGGAGCAGGGACGTAGCCCGGTGGGACCGGGCCCGCCGCGTCGCTGGGCGGCTGCTGGGCGTAGGCGTGGGCAGGTGCGCTCTGGCCCGCCTGGGGGTAACTCGACGGCGCCTGCGCGTCGTTCCCGCCCGGCTGCTCGTAGCCCGGCTGCGCGTAGCCCTGCTGCGCGTAGCCCTGCTGCGCGTAGCCCGGCTGCTCGTAGCCCGGCGGCTGCTCGTAGCCCGGTTGCGCGTAGCCCGGCTGCTCGTAGCCCGGCGGCTGCTCGTACCCCTGTTGCTCGTAGCCCGGCGGTTGCTCGTACCCCTGTTGCTCGTAGCCCTGCTGCGCGTAGCCCGGCTGCGCGTAGCCCTGCTGCTCGTTACCCGGCTGCTGTTCGTAGCCCTGCTGCTCGTAGCCCTGTGGCCCGTAGCCCGGCTGCTGCTCGTAGCCCGGCTGCGCGTACCCCTGCTGCTCGTAGCCGCCCTGC